>NZ_VSMC01000005.1 GCF_008728965.1 Heminiphilus faecis
TTCGTACCTTTGTTCCGAGGTTAAGTGTTTCATTTTAGCAATACAAAATTACTTAATCTTAAGGAGACTTCGGTCTCCTTTTTTGTATTGCTGTTTTACTCGTTGATGAATCTCTTGAAACGGATCGTTCTTGGGGGCGGACTCGGCCGCCCCCGCCACTCCGGGCATCCCCTGCCGAGGAGAGAGGGAGGCTTTGGTTATGTGGATTGAAAGCTAATACTGTGCGTTTCTATTTGGATTCTTCAGAGTCAGTGACATTAAATTCTTCATGTTCAGACTGGCCACATTATACTCTTGACATCTTACCACCCACCGGGAAAATCCGCTGACCCGAGATACTCAACTTCTTTGACAACCGCTCAACAAACGCATCTGCCGAAGCGATCAACTCAAAAATCAAGGCATTCAGAGCCAAACTACACGGCGTAAACGATACTAAATTTTTCATCTTCCGACTTTGCAAAATATACGCTTAAACACAGGTTTTTTACCATGCGCCCAAATTAGTCCATCCGCTGCCCGGTTTACCATACGCCGTACGGGAGTAAAGAAAAAGGTCTGTGTCGGATGACACAGACCTTTTTCTGAGGGGTGAGGTGTGGGGGTCGAACCCACGACCTTCGGAACCACAATCCGACGCTCTAACCAACTGAGCTAATCTCACCATTTCGATGGTGCAAAGGTACAACTATTTTTGTAACCCACCAAATGTTTTGAGAAAAAATCTATCAATAGGCGACATTTTTTTATCAGGGAACGATGTCGTGTCACGCAAGACATCGACATTATGATGAATAAAGATATTCTCGGCAGAAGCCTCAAAAGCCTTACACTGTGACTTCCATGTCGCATCATAGTACTTTTCAACAGGCACCAATCTGAAATTACCACCATCGGATGGTGGAACAGTAAACACCAGACGATAATCGGCCTTATCGACAACAGCACGTCCATCGGCATCGCGCTTCAGCGACACTTTAACCATGGCACCACCACGAGTATCACGTGTTTTCATATTGGAAATGAAATTTCCAAGCGAATATACCAACAACACTTTGCGGCCCTGCGCATTATAGCGCATCTCCATAGGCTGTATTACATGAGGATGAGAACCGATTATAATATCAACACCTTCATCAATAAGAAAATCGGCAAGAGCACGCTGCGAAGATGCAGGTAATAACTCATACTCGTTGCCCCAATGTATGCATACCGCAATAAGTTCAGCTCCGGCCGACCGTGCGGCTGAAATATCGCCTCTCATCAAAGTGCGGTCAATATAATCTACCTTTGCCGGTGTAGTAAGTTTTATGCCGTTTGTGCCGTAAGTATAATTAAGGAAAGCCACTCTAAAACCGTTAATCACCTTCACAAATGGCACAACCGAATCACGCTCCTGTTGATTGCGGTATGTACCGATATGATCCACTCTCCTGTCGTCAAGACAATCTATGGTGCGCAACAGTCCCTTGTCGCGCTTGTCAAGGGTGTGGTTATTGGCCGTAAGCATCATATCGAAACCGGCATCGACAAGAGCATCGAGGTAACTGTCGGGCGCACTGAAACATGGATAGCCGGTATAAGGTTTTCCGGCAATCGTAGTCTCAAGATTAACTACAGCATAATCGGCGGCATCTATGTATGCCTCGACTGCGGAGAAGCACTGCGAGTAGTCATGCATACCGTCATCTCTACGAGCGGCATCAATCTGCGCCTGATGTTGCATGGCATCGCCGGCAAATACGATATCAGCCCCGGGCCCGTCAGCAAATAACGAGCCCAAGGTGAACAATATGATATTAAAAAAAGGAGAGAGCATATTATTGTATTGTTATTTTCCGTATATGGCACCTTGTCCGGCAAGAAGCGTATTCTTCATAAGCGAACATATGGTCATAGGACCTACTCCACCGGGAACAGGGGTAATATAAGAACACAACGGAGCCACATTGTCAAAATCGACATCGCCCCGCAGACGGAATCCGCTTTTACGAGTAGCATCGGGCACACGGGTAGTACCGACATCAATTATAACCGCACCCGTCTTCACCATATCGGAAGTAACAAAACCGGGACGTCCCAAAGCCGCGATTATAATGTCGGCTTCACGGCAGATATCCTTAATATTTTCAGTGGCACTATGGCATACGGTTACAGTAGCGTCGCCCGGATTGTGCTTCTGCATCATCAGTGAAGCCACCGGCTTGCCCACGATATTGCTGCGTCCGAGCACCACACACCGCTTGCCTTTGGTGTCAATGTCGTAACGTGCGAGCAGCTCCATTATGCCGGCAGGTGTAGCCGACAGATAACAAGGTAGTCCTATAGACATACGGCCTACGTTTATCGGATGAAATCCGTCGACATCTTTACGATAGTCTATGGCTTCGATTATTTTCTGCTCCGAAATATGAGAAGGCAGAGGAAGCTGCACTATGAAGCCGTCGACATCATTGTCGCGGTTAAGTACATCAATGGCTTCAAGAAGACGCTCCTCAGTGACATCAGACTCAAACCGTATAAGCGTGGACTTGAACCCACACTGCTCGCAGGCGCGTACCTTATGAGCCACATAGGTCTCGCTACCCCCGTCGTGGCCAACCAATATGGCCGCCAAGTGAGGGCGTTTCTTACCCTCGGCAAGCATTTTTTCGACTGTCGCCGCTATCTCTTCTTTTATGGTATCGGCTACTTTTTTACCGTCAATAAGTGTCATTACAACTAATGATTTTTAAGTTTTCCTAAATATAAAAACAGCGCACCGGCAACTGCATACCGATGCGCTTTATGAGTTAACGTTCTACGCGTGTATTACTTGCGAGCGATAGTATCACTTACAGTAAGATGAGCACGACCCTTAGCGCGACGGCGAGCAAGTACCTTGCGGCCATCGGGGGTAGACATGCGTTCACGGAATCCATGCTTGTTCACTCTTTTTCTGTTAGAGGGCTGAAACGTTCTTTTCATCGTTTTATAATGTTATTGTTTTTATAATCAAGACGCATAAAGCGAGTGCAAAATTACATAAAACATTTTATTAATGCAACACTATTAGTATCTTTTTTCAGCGTTGCAATACAATAAGCCGCGGCACATCGCCGGCATTTACAAAAAGTGACCGTCCTTTCATATAACGCATGGCCCGCAATATGGCAGTTTCGACAAGCGGCGCGGTCTTGACTATGCGGTCGAGCTGACCGATATTTACATTTGTCACACGGTTATCGGCAACCACGGCTACAAGCCCCGAGACGAATACGGTAGAGTGCTCCTCCCTATCAAAACGGCTCACTTCGACTTTGCCATCGACAATCGCCACAAGTGACTGCCGGTAAACCTGTCCGGCATGCAGCACGGCATGACTAAGATACCTCATGACTGCACCACCCTATTCTTTCTTGCCGTTAAGATAGCGCTTCACTCCGGAGCGGTCGTACCTATCAGGGTTGAACCGTGTACGTATCAGCGATATGCTGTCGATATAAGTCACCTCGCCTTTCTCGGGCGACACACCGAGCATGCCATAGACATAGCGCAGGTGCTTGGCTGTGTCGACAGGGAATGTTATGGTATTCCATCCGTCCTGCCCTATCTGGTGTGCAATGTAGTCGGTGGTGCCGTCGTTGTATTCCCCCGCAATAGTCCAGCGTATAGGCGACCGGCGATTGCGCACATACACACTCCATGTGTATACGTCGCCGTCCTCCCAGTTGTCATCACGCTTAAGGCCGAACTTCATGTTGTCGGACGGCATGCCATAGGCAAAACGGCGGTATTTGGCGTCACTCCAAGCATCGACAGAGTCACCGACAACCGCAAGTTGCACCCTCTCGCCGCTATTTGACACATCGGCATCTTTAAGATCGGCCTCAAGACGCTCTATGACCATGTCATACACCTCAATGTACTTCTCCACGTTATGCCCGTACCACACAAGCGAAGTATCGACCTGCTCGGCGGTGACTCCATGCTTCATGTATACCGACTGCTTAAGCACCTTGCGCAATGAGTCGTTGCGATAAGAAGCGCTGTTAAGGTCTATGACACCTTCGCCTTTATGTATGTCGACCAACAGGTCAGCCATGTCATCGGGCTTTATCACATAATCGGGCGTCCGGTCGCATGCGGCCGAACCGAGCGCTATGACGCCACATATCAAATATTGCCGGAATTTATTCATTTTTCCTTTTCAACACTCTTTTCCGCAATAGGAGCGGAAAGGTATTTGGAATAAAACAATATCAATATAAATATGCCTACCGTAATAGCGGAGTCAGCGATATTAAATATAGGCTGGAAGAACAGGAAATACTCGCCGCCGACAAAAGGCACCCATGAAGGCCAATAAAAACTGAACAGCGGAAAATAAAGCATGTCCACGACCTTGCCGTGAAACAACGGCGCATAACCGCCATCCGGCGGGAACATGACAGCCACTTCCGGCGGATATGGATTATTGAATATCATGCCGTAAAACACGGAGTCAACGATATTGCCAGCCGCGCCCGCAGTAATCAACGCGCAACAGGCTATATATCCGGCCTTGATATCAGGACGTTTTCTCATATGACATATATACCATATGCCAAATCCCACAGCCACGATACGAAACAACGTCAGAAACAACTTGCTTCCGAGTTCCATACCGAAAGCCATGCCGTTATTCTCGATAAAATATATTCTAAACCAGTCGGTTATTACAAACTCCTGTCCGATATACATATGGGTTTTCACCCATATTTTCACCAATTGATCGACCAGAAGCACTCCGGCTATGATTATAACGGCAAGCCAGCCTTTAGACAGCTTCATCTATATAATTATCTTATAGGGTGTTTCTTTCCGCTTTCTTTGGCCTCGACGCTCAATGTGGCATGAGGCACGGCAAGAAGACGTTCCTTAGGTATAAGCTTGCCTGTCTGACGACATATACCGTAAGTTTTATTTTCTATTCTCACGAGAGCGGCCTGCAGATGCTGAATAAACTTCATCTGACGCTGAGCCAACTGACCGGCCTCCTCCTTACCGAGAGTGCTGGCACCCTCTTCAAGCACTTTAAATGTAGGCGACGTGTCGGCCGTGTCATTTCCGTCACTGTTCATGACATTGGCTTTCAACAGGTCATAATCGCGCTGTGCCTTTTCAAGTTTTTTCAGGATAAGTTCTTTGAACTCCTGCAACTCCTCATCTGTATAACGTGTTTTTTCACTCATAATAAAAATGTATAATTTAGGTTAGGATATCAAATTAATAACTGCGTTAAGCTCTATGCCGTCAAGGTCGAGAGTCTCAACCTTGTCATCAGCAGCTATCGGAGCCACAGACACCGATGAAGCAAGCACCTGCTTCGCTATATAGTCGCCATAGGCCTCAATAGCCGCATCGGTATTTTCATTAGGAGCGAAAACGACGACAATCTTGTCCACTATGTCGTAATTACGTCCTTTACGTATGTTCTGAATACGATTAACAATATCGCGGGCAATACCTTCACGACGCAGGGCGTCAGTAACCGTCACGTCAAGGGCCACCGTAAGATTGCCCTCATTGGCCACCTGCCATCCGGGGATATCCTCCGATATTATCTCCACATCAGCCAGCTCGACGTCAGCAACCGCACCGTCAATGTCAAAAGTAAATCGTCCGTCACGCTCAAGAGCGAGTATATCGGCCTGTGACATAGACGATACTTTTGCGGCAAGCGCTTTCATAATCTTGCCATATTTCGGGCCGAGTTTTTTGAAGTCGGGTTTTACGCGCTTAACGAGCACACCCTCATCGTTTCCTACAAATTTTATCGACTTGACATTTACTTCACTCAATATCAGATCGGACATAGTCGCTATCATGTCTTTCTGACGATTGTCAAGTACGGGTATCATAAGAGTCGACAGCGGCTGACGTACTTTTATGTTTACCTTACGACGCAGGGCGAGCACCATCGAAGTCACATCCTGCGCGAGCTTCATACGCTCTTCAAGATCGGAATCGCTCTCGCCCGCAACAGGGAACAAGGCAAGATGTACCGACGAAACACTATCCTTAGTCACTGAAGTAAGGTCAGTATACAAGCGGTCGGCGAAGAACGGAGACACAGGCGCAATAAGCAACGCCACAGTCTCAAGACAGGTGTATAGAGTCTGATAAGCGGCAAGTTTATCCTTGTCCATCTCTCCTCCCCAGAAACGTTTGCGATTAAGACGCACATACCAGTTGCTGAGGTTGTCATTGACAAATTCATTTATGGCACGCGCAGCCTTGGTGGGTTCATAGTCATCCAATGCCGACTCAACCTCACGTACAAGCGTGTTCAGCAGCGAAAGTATCCATCGGTCTATTTCAGGTCTTTCAGCGACCGGCACCTGCGGCTGTGAATTGTCAAAGCCGTCAACATTGGCATATAGAGCGAAGAAAGAGTAAGTATTGTAAAGTGTAGCAAATAACTTGCGGGCCGTCTCCTTCACACCTTCGGGATCATATTTAAGATTATCCCATGGTGAAGAATTTGCAATCATGTACCATCGCAACGGATCGGAACCGAACTCGTTTATAGCCTCAAACGGATTCACGGCATTGCCGAGACGCTTCGACATCTTGTTTCCGAAACGGTCAAGCACAAGCCCGTTGGAAATTACAGCCTTATAGGCCACCGAGTCAAAGACCATACCTGCAATGGCATGAAGAGTAAAGAACCATCCGCGCGTCTGATCGACACCCTCTGCTATAAAATCGGCCGGATAAAGGTCACCGGAGTCAAGGCCCTCTTTGTTCTCAAACGGATAATGTATCTGCGCATAAGGCATAGCGCCTGAGTCAAACCACACATCGATCAGGTCAAGCTCACGATGCATAGGCTTGCCGGTTGATGACACAAGCACTATGTCATCGACATAAGGTCGGTGAAGGTCAATCTTCTCATAATTTGCCTTGGAATAGTCACCGGGCACAAAACCCTTATCCTTATAGGGGTTTGCTTCCATCACTCCGGCCTTGACCGATTTTTCGATCTCATCATACAACGTCTGCACGCTGTCGATACATATCTCCTCAACACCGTCGTCAGTACGCCATATCGGAAGCGGCGTACCCCAATAGCGGCTACGCGACAGGTTCCAGTCCTGAAGGTTCTCCAACCATTTGCCAAAACGGCCCGAACCGGTGGACTGGGGTTTCCATTTTATAGTCTCATTATTGGCCATGAGCTTTTCGCGGGCGGCTGTAGTGCGTATAAACCAGCTGTCGAGCGGATAATAAAGCACGGGCTTGTCGGTACGCCAACAATGAGGATAGTTGTGCACATGCTTCTCTATCCTGAACGCTTCACCGGCCTGCTTCATCTCTATGGCTATGACCACATTAAGATCCTCGGACTTCTCGGCGGCCTTGTCATCATACTTGCCGTCGACGTTAAAACGCGGGTCGTAAGCATTTTTGACATAATCGCCTTCATGACGCCCGTACAGCTCCACATTGACGCAGTGCTCAACAAACGGCTTGGCGCAGTCATCGAGGAGATAATACTTTCCGGTAAGATCCACCATAGGACGGGTCTCTCCCTTCGCATTGATCATAAATAACGAAGGTATGCCGGCGGCTTTAGCCACACGTGCGTCATCGGCGCCGAAAGTAGGCGCGATGTGTACTATGCCGGTACCGTCTTCCGTAGTAACATAATCGCCGGGGATCACACGGAACGCCTCGGAAGAAAGTTCGACAAAATCATCCTTGCCGACAGCGAAAACCTTTTCAGGGCATCGGGCGGCATATTCTTTTACAAATTCGGGCGAATTGTCATTAAGCTTTTCGGTGGGCTTCACCCAAGGCATCAACTGGTCATACTTCATGCCTATAAGGTCGGAGGCCTCATACTCGGCCACAATACGGTAAGGTACCGTCTTATCACCGGGCTTATAGGTATCCATCGGCAGTTCGGCGCCTTCGGGTTTGAAATAAGCGTTCACCCGTGCCTTTGCCAAGACAACGCTTATCTTATCTCCGTTATAAGGATTATATGTATTGACAAGCACATACTCGATTTTCGGCCCCACACAGAGAGCGGTATTGGATGGCAGAGTCCAAGGAGTGGTAGTCCATGCGAGAATACAGGGAGTACCCCACCCGAGCATTTCGGGTTTAGGCTCCGAAATACGGAACATGGCCGTCACCGTGGTATCCTTGACATCGCGATAGCATCCGGGCTGGTTAAGCTCGTGTGTGCTCAATCCGGTTCCTGCTGCGGGTGAATAAGGCTGAATGGTATAGCCTTTATATAGATAGCCGTTCTTATACAGCCGGCTCAACAACCACCATACAGTCTCGATATACCGGTTGTCATATGTTATATACGGGTCATTCATGTCGACCCAATATCCCATCGAGTTGGTAAGATTTTCCCACTCTTTGGTATATTTCATCACTTCGCGGCGACAGGCGGCATTATAGTCGTCAACCGAGATTTTTTTACCGATATCCTCCTTGGTTATACCGAGAGACTTCTCGACTCCAAGTTCTACCGGAAGTCCATGAGTATCCCATCCGGCCTTACGCTTCACATGGAAGCCTTTCATAGTCTTGTAACGGCAAAATATATCCTTTATGGTACGAGCCATCACGTGATGAATACCCGGCATACCGTTGGCCGACGGAGGTCCTTCGTAAAACACAAACGACGGCGCACCCTCACGCACTTTCATGCTCTGCTCAAAGAGGTTCTCTGAATTCCAGCGTTCAAGGACGCTTCGATTTATCTCGGAAAGATTGAAATTGTTATATTCGTTAAATTTCTTTTTCATCTCAGTGACTAATTTGCCTAATGTAAATTTTTTGCAAATTTACAACAAATCAGCCAAATTAAAAACTTTTATACGTTCTTACTTATAAAAGACCGGGATGATTAATGTATGTCACGAAGAAGGCTAAAAAATTCAGCTCTCATCTCTGGAGTTGAAAAAAGCCCGTTGTATTCAATTGTGGTCGTGCTTGAATCCTGCTTCTCCACACCACGCATCTTCATGCACAGATGCTGGGCATTGCAAGCGACAATAACCCCTTTGGTATGCAACGAGCGCGAAATACTGGCGCATATTTCGGCCGTAAGACGCTCCTGAACCTGAAGGCGGCGGGCATATACGTTTACCGCACGGGCGAGTTTTGAAAGGCCTATCATCTCTCCGTCGGGAATATAACCGACCGATACACGTCCGAAAAACGGCAGGATATGATGCTCGCAGAACGAGTAGAACTCTATATCCTTTACTATGACCATCTGAGAGCCGGCATACTCAAATATCGCCGATTTCATTATATCATCGGCATTTTCGCGGTAACCCTGAGTTGCATAATACAAAGCCTTGGCCGCCCTCACAGGCGTCTTTTCAAGGCCATGTCGCGACGGGTCGTCGCCGAGAAGCCTTATTATGCCTTCATAATGCTCCGCTATCCGCGCTATTACCTGATCCTTATCCATCACTTGAAAAAAATCAGTCGTCCGCCACTATTATACGATCGCGCACGACCCTTATCTCTCTGCTATAACGGGGAAAAGCCTCCTTAAGCTCATGAGCGGCAGCATTTGCGTCGTCCTGAGTACGGAAATTTCCCACACGCAGTCTCCAATATGGAGAACTATACACTACGTAAGTCGGATATTGAGGAAACCGTGCGGCCACATTGCGTGCCCGGGTACGGGCTTCAGCCTTTGCAGTACGGGCATTGTTGTCGGAAAACACCTGAATACGATAACCGCCCGTCTTGCCTGACGCGGGGCGCGCTTCCACAGTCGCGTGCGGGGCCTCGTATATCAGCCTATGCTCCAATGCCTCTGGCATGATGACTGTTATGGCACTATCGGCCTCGATATGCTCCACAATCGACGCCCTCCGCGATAGAGAATCGACAGTCTCGGCGCTTGCTGACATGTGCCACATACCGAGAAGCAACATTATCAAAATCCTTGTTATCTTCACTTATGTATCGGATTGAATTTCGTGCAAAGTTAGTTAAAATATAATATACTTGCAATATAAAAAAGACGGATGCCTGCCGGAATATACCGGAGCATCCGTCGTTCAATGATTTATTTCTATATCGGAAATCCGAATCAGAATGCATTTACAATGCCCATGAACGATGCTGCATCAAGAGCGGCACCGCCGATAAGTCCGCCGTCAACGTCGGGCTTTGCAAACAGCTGGGGAGCATTAGAGGGCTTACAGCTTCCGCCATAAAGGATGGAGGTATCCTCAGCCACTTCCTTGCCGTAACGCTCGGCTATGACACCGCGGATAAACGCATGCATGTCCTCAGCCTGATCATCGGTAGCGGTCTTGCCTGTGCCGATGGCCCATACCGGTTCGTAAGCGAGTATAATCTTTCCGAAATCCTCAGCCGACAAATGGAAAAGAGCATCCTCGATCTGCTTCTTAACTACCTCGTTGTAGGTGCCGTTCTCGCGTTCTGCAAGCACTTCTCCGATACAGAAGATAGGAGTCAGATTGTTTTCAAGGGCGAGAGCCACTTTTTCCTTAAGAGTCTCAGAAGTCTCACCATAGTACTGACGACGCTCCGAGTGTCCGAGTATCACATAAGTGGCACCGGTAGAAGCTACCATTGAAGCCGATACCTCGCCGGTATAAGCGCCTGACTTGTGGTCAGCGCAGTTTTCAGCACCAAGACCAAGCTTGCTCTTGTCAATCACTTCATTTACAGTTGCGAGATGAGTAAAGGGAACGGCAATAACCACATCACACTTGGGAGTTGCATCCTTCAAAGCCTTGTTCACTTCACATGCAAGAGCCACACCTTCCTGAAGATTGGTGTTCATCTTCCAGTTTCCTGCTACAATTTTCTTTCTCATTCTTAATATATATATTAATTGATATATTTGGTATTGCTTTATTATCTGCAAAATTAATTATTTTTTCCGATTTCTACGCGAGAAATGCAATTTTACTGCCCTTCCGCTTCTATCGATACCCCACAGCACCGCTTCAACACCCAAGAACAGAACGGTAAGCAGCCAGAACAAGAAAGTTCCGGAATATGTCAACAGATCAAGGGCATTATCGTCAGCCGATGCAAACCAGTCGCTGTCAATCGATGACAAAGAGCGCTTCCATACTATATGGCCGTCTTTAAGATACACCACCGACACATTACCTCGGGCCAGCTCTTTAAGCGAAGTATCTTCAGCCGTATAGATGTCATATGACGCCAATGAGAAATCTCGCCAGAACTCCACTCCTTTGCTGTCGGCTCCAAGAATGGCTATCATCTCTCCCCCGAGCGACCTCACATAGCGGTTCATGTCATTTATAAGATATGTCGATGAAGCATCCAGATTTTTCATCTCCGGAATCAGCACCAGAACCTGTATGCCTTCTCTGGCAATAACCTCTTCGGTTACATCCTCATCACCGTCAAACACAGCCAACGTCCGCTCCTCCTGAACGTTCACCCGCTCCGGCTCAACCCGGTCGACAAAAGTCCATGTACTGTCGGGCAATTCATTCTCGCCGAACTCCCTGCTCTCACCGTTTTTTTCATATATAAACCGCCATGCGCCTTCATAATCATCGTCACGGTCATATAACAATGCAGTACCCTCCTTGTAAGGACGGAAATCGACAAGAGGCTGCACATTATATCCGAAAAGACCGATTATAACGATGTACACGACCGCCACAAAACCGACGAGCCACTGCGAATATGCAGAGAATAATCCACGCACCTCTCGATTATGAAACAGAAGATAGGCCAACATCACCGATATGACTACATTCTTAATAAATGTGGCCGTATTGGATATAAGCAGAAAATCGCCGAAGCATCCGCAATCGCTTACAGGATTGGCAATGGCTATATAGAGCGTAAGCGGCAACATGCCCAGCATAGTCAAAGACATCAGCCATACACATGTTCGCTTATAACATCCGGTTATCAGAAACCATCCGGTAAGAAATTCAAGAGCCGAAAGCCCCATAGCCACCACAAGGACCAGAGAACGGGGCTGCGGCCATGACCATACATTGAGGTATTGCTCTATCTTGTAGACAAAACCCCATACGTCAATCATTTTTGTCGTTCCCGACACAATGAACACCGCACCGACCAGTATGCGGAAAGCCCATACGATAGCCTTGTTGTGACGGCTTAAAAACTCACTCATTTCCTTCAGTCAGCTTTATTATGGCGAAAACGGAGTAATTTATCATGTCCTGATAATTGGCGTCTATGCCTTCAGACACGAGTGTCACTCCGGCATTGTCCTCAATCTGCTTGGTCCGCATAAGTTTCTGAAGTATGATGTCGGTATACGAATGTATCCTCATGCCGCGCCAAGCCTCATCATAGTCATGATTTTTCTTAATCATAAGCTCGCGTGTAAAGGCTACGTAGCGGTCATAAAGCTGTATGGCTTTATCCATATCAAGGTCCTCCTTGTCGCAGAATCCGAGTTCAAGCTGAATAAGTCCTATGACACCATAATTGACAATAGCCATAAACTCCGGAAGTATGCCCTCGCCTACCTTTGACACTTTTTTAGTCTCCAGCGACCTTATGCGTGTGGCTTTTATAAATATCTGGTCAGTGACCGACTCCGGACGCATTATTCGCCACGAAGCACCGTAATCCTTCAACTTCTTAACAAACACGTCACGACACTTTTCAAGCGCGCGATCAAACTGAGCTATTGTATCGGCCATAAAAATATTGCTTTTATCATTGCAAAGATAGCATTATTACACGATATCCCGAAAACAAGAGTATGTTTAAAATATATCTCGGACTCAACAATAATACGAAATACGCATTTATTTTATATAATTACGAGAAAATATTACTATCTTTACGTAACCAAACAAGACTTAGATGAATATCACTTCTGCAAAATTCGAGATAAGCAATTCAAATGTGGCAAAATGCCCTGACACCGCACGCCACGAGTATGCCTTCATAGGACGCTCCAATGTCGGCAAGTCATCGCTTATAAACATGCTTACCGGCCGTAAGGGGCTGGCCATGACCTCATCCACGCCCGGAAAGACCACGCTTATCAACCACTTTCTGATAAACGACGAGTGGTATATCGTGGACCTACCCGGCTATGGATATGCCCAGCGCGGCAAGAAAATGCAGACCGAAATAAAACGTATCATCGAAGACTATATACTCGAACGACGTCAGATGACCAATCTGTTTGTGCTCGTCGACTCCCGCCATAATCCACAGAAAATAGACTTGGAATTCATGGAATGGCTCGGAGAAAACGGAGTGCCGTTCGCGATAGTATTTACCAAACTTGACAAACTGTCGTCGGCCGCAGGCAAAATACAGACCGGCAAATACCTCGACCGCCTGCGTGAACAATGGGAAGAGCTGCCGCCGGTATTCTACACTTCAAGCAGCAACGGCCGTGGGAGAAAAGAACTTCTTGATTATATAGAAGAGCTGAACCGGCTACCTTTGGCATCGCCCGACGAATAACCGTAAACTCCGATAACACGTTCCATTTTAAAAGACTTTTTAATTATGGAAGAAAAATATCTTACTCCTGAAGAAAAAAAATACATGCTTGCTGCATTTCGCAAGTTGCTCGTACACACACATGATGTAACCGAGCACGGCGACATTGCAAAAGTAAGACACATAATAAACGAAGGCATACACCAGAACCATTATCGCCGCGACCGTTACGGCATAAATCCGACGGTACACAACCTGTCGACCGCGCTTGCACTATGTGAGATGATAAGCCCCGACAGAAACATGATAATAGCCATTCTGCTTTTCAATCTGTGCAAAACGGAGTTTATACCGGAAGAAGAACTCGTAAAAGAATGGGGTGACGACATAGCCAAACTCATACGCGGACTTTTAAAAGTGTCGACCCTTTACAGCCGGCAAGCAGCGGTTGAAAGTGACAACTTCCGCAAACTTCTGCTGACATTTGCCGATGACATACGCGTCATCATAATCATGATCATAGACCGCCTTGTGCTCATGAGGGCCATCAACCATCACCCCAACGAAAAGATGGTGCACGATGTAGCTTATGAGGCAAACTATCTGTATGCCCCACTCGCCCATCGTCTCGGCCTGTATGCCATAAAGTCGGAGCTTGAGGATATGTCGCTCAAATACACCAACAGAGATACGTACACCGAAATAGCCCGTAAACTCAACGAGACAAAGACAAGCCGCGACGCCTACATAGCCGAGTTCATACGCCCGATAAAAGAAAAATTGGGCATGACCAACCTGAAGTATGAGGTGAAAGGCCGCACAAAATCCATATACTCGATATGGAACAAGCTGCGCAAGCAGAAAAACGACATTGAGCATATATATGACCTTTTTGCCATAAGGATTATAATCGACAGCGAACCTACAAACGAGAAAAGCGACTGCTGGCTCGCATACTCCATAATAACCGACCTGTACCGCCCAAATCCTTCGCGTCTGAAAGACTGGCTCAGCATACCTAAAAGCAACGGGTATGAATCGCTGCATATAACCGTATACGGGCCTGACCAACGCTGGGTGGAGGTACAGATACGCACCAAACGCATGGACCTTATAGCTGAAAAAGGCCTTGCCGCACACTGGCGTTACAAAGGCATAAAGAGCGAAGGCAATCTCGACGTGTGGATGAACAACGTGCGCGACATACTCGAAACCGCCGAAACCGGGCCGATGGAGCTGATGAAAAACATGAAGATGGACATTTACGACAAGGAGGTGTTTGTCTTTACACCGAAAGGCGACCTGTACAAATTGCCTTACGGCGCATCGGTTCTTGACTTCGCGTTTAACATACACTCCAATCTGGGAATAAAGTGCACCGGAGCAAAGGTAAATGAAAAGAACGAAAGGCTTAACTACAAGCTTAAAAGCGGCGACACAGTCGAGATACTGACATCCAGCACTCAGGTACCCAAACTCGACTGGCTTAACTTTGTAGTTACATCAAAAGCCAGAAATAAAATACGCCAGACCGTTCACGAGATGAACAACCGCTCGGCCACTCTCGGCAAAGAGCTGGTAGAGCGCCGCTTCAAAAACCGCAAGATTGAGCTTCAGGAGCCCACAATAATGAAGGTCATCAAAAAGATGGGCTACAAGACTGTCACCGACTTCTATTATGCCGTCGGCGACGAACGCCTTGACATAAACGACATAATAGCCGAATATGAGGCCGTGGAGCGAAAAGCAGCTGAAAGCGCCGAGATAAGATCGGCTGAAGAATTCCAGCTTGTAAAGGAAGAGGATGACAATACCGATGACGTACTCGTAATCGGCGATAACATAAAGGGCATCAACTATCGCCTTGCCAAGTGCTGCAATCCAATATTCGGCGACGATGTATTCGGGTTCATCTCTGCGGAAGGAGTCATAAAAGTACACCGCAGCGACTGCCCCAATGCCGCAAACATAAAGGAGAAGTATCCTTATCGTGTCATTACCACCCGATGGTCGGGCAAACTTGGACAACAGTTCGGAGCCACACTGCGTATCATCGGCCATGATGACATAGGTATCGTGACCAACATCACGTCAATAATAAACAAAGAAAAAGATGTGACACTCCGCAGCATATCGATAAACTCTGACGACAATATATTTCAGGGCTTCCTGATTGTGGGTGTAAATGACACCACGACCCTTAACAACCTTATAAAGAAATTAAAAACAGTAAAAGGAGTAAAAGATGTACAACGCAGTAAGTAAACTACATCCGCTACTGATAGCAACGGCTCTGCTGCTTGCATCATGCGGAAGCAAAAATGACGAGTCAGCACAGGCCGGCAAGCTGGTGGCCGAAGCGGATTCTGCCCTTAAAGCCGGCGACTATGCCACAGCTCTTGAACGGCTCGACACTCTTAAGGTCAAATATCCGGCGCAAATCGAAGCCCAGCGTGAAGGCATGCACCTCAGACCACAGGTCATCGAGGGACAGACGATAAAAGAACTTGAGTCCACCGACAGCCTTCAGTCATGGTACAGCCATCTTCAGGACTCGCTTATGCAATACTTCACACTTGTAGACAACCCGCAGCTCGTAGAGGGATATTATGTTATAAAGGAGTATGCCAAGTCCACACTGTTCAATCGCACCGGAGTCGAATCACGAGTATCGCCCGACGGGCAGTTTTACATGATAAGTTCGCTTGCATCAAACCCCGTAAAGCATACATCCATATCGCTCACCGACGGAAACGGCAAAGTCACAACAGCGACAGTGGACTATGACGGAGAGCGAAATTACCGTTCAGGAGGTACGGAGATGATAACCTTCACCGGAGCCGAATGCGATACGCTCGGACATTTCCTGACCGATAATAAGGCAAAAAACATCAAACTTATATTTAACGGCAAAAAATCGCATACGACAACACTGTCAGCTAACGACCGCCTTGCAATGCAACGCGCCTACGGTCTGTCACAAGCCATGACAGGTAAACGCCGCATGGCCGCCAAACGCGATTTTCTCGACAAGCAATTGCTTCTTGCCCGTGACCAAGCAGCACGTACTTCCCATACAGAAGACGACAAATAATCTGCTTACAGACCTTGACGGGAGAGCCATCCGAACATATATTCATACAGCGCCTCCCTTACCTCTTGTCTTGACAGCACAAGGTCATGAAGGCCTCCGTTGACTGTAATTTCAGTAACCATTATTCCAAGCCGATGCCCGTAACGTGATATATCTTCGACATCAAGTACGGCGTCGGCTTCGCCATACGTCGCCGAAGGATCACCCTCTTTCACACTTCGGTCAGAATGCATAAGCAGCACCGGCACTCCGATATGCGGATCATTCTGCAATATGCCTTGCGCAAGGTCGATAGCCCTTATCCAGCCGGTATCCACATCCGGTGACACTTCGAGTTTCCAATCGGTATTGTATTCCCACTCTCCACCATAACGCTTAAGCAGGCTCTCGCTATATCCGCGGCTGTCACCCTGCGATATAGCCATATCGGGGAATATGCCGCCAAATGTATCCACAACCGGTATCAGGAGTTTTTCCTGAAAGGAGCTCTGGTTCCAATCAAGGAAAGGACTGTTCAGGATAAGCGCCTTTATAGACGGGTCAGGGCTTTCATTCATATACAACGCAGTGGTAAGCCCTCCGGTAGAATGCCCCATAAGTATTACCTCTTCAATACCGTCACGCTTCATACAAGACAAAGCCGAGTCTATATCGGCAAAGTATTCATGCATGTCTCTTACCTGAAACTTCTTTTGTCCACGCATGATGGAGCGTCCGTATTTGCGCAAGTCAACTGCGTAAAAATTATAACATGAATCGACAAACATGTCACCCATCTCCTTCTGAAAAAAATAGTCATTGAATCCATGTACATACAACACTCCCCTATTGCCGCCACACGGCGACAGTTTGCGTACAACGGTGCTTCTTACCGATCCGCTATAGTCACTCCCTTGGTCCACATAACTCATCTCATAGCCGTCGCCGAGCACATCAGGCTCCCACACCCGTGCCTGTAGCCCTACAAATGTACAGGCCACACATAACGCCGCAATAAATATCTTTTTCATATAGATGTTAACAATCCACGCCAAAAACGGGTTCATTATATATAATAATGTGTATTTGAAAACACACAAGGACGCCATGATGACGCCCTTGCATATGAATCATTGTTTATTTTCTAATCCTACAGGCCTAAAGCCGAACGCATCTTCTCGTAAGCACCGGCTATGCCGTCTTTGTTCTTGCCTCCGGCCTGCGCGAAGCCCGGCTGACCTCCGCCACCGCCTTGTATGAGCTTGGCGGCCTCCCTTACGGTCGACGAAGCATTCATGCCCTCCTTTACAAGATCCTCGGTAACCATGAGTGTAAGCAACGGTTTGCCCAACGGGTCGAAAGTGGCGCCGATAAATACCGTATGTTCAGGAGACTGTGCCCTAACGCCGAATGCCACATTCTTTACCACTTCGGGAAGACGAAGACCCTGAAGCTCCACTACCTTTATACCGTGGACTTCGTATGCCTTGTCAAGCAACTCACGTGTAAGATTATTGACCCTCTCGTTGAAATACTCTTCCGCCTGATGTTTAAGCTCCGCATTCTCTTCAATAGATTTTTTAAGAGCCTGAACAAGATTGGGTGTATTATTAAACATTGAGCCTATCTCGCGCAGTGTATCCTGCATGTCATTGACCATCTTCTCGACACGTTCTCCAGTAATAGCCTCAATACGCCTTATGCCCGCGGCTATACTGCTCTCCGACACGATTTTTATCATGCCTATATTACCAGTATTGGCCACATGTGTACCACCACACAGTTCTACCGAAGATCCATAACGGATTACACGCACCTCATCGCCGTACTTTTCACCGAACAGAGCCATGGCTCCCATATCGCGGGCCTCCTCGATAGGCACATTACGGTGCTCATCGCAGGCTATGGCCATGCGCACCCTTTCATTGGCTATGCTCTCTACCTTGCGTATCTCCTCGGTAGTCAGCTTTTGAAAATGCGAGAAGTCAAAACGGAGCACATCGGGTGACACAAATGATCCGCGTTGCTCGACATGAGTGCCGAGAACCTCTCTCAAAGCCTCATGAAGCAAGTGAGTGGCCGTATGGTTGCACGATGTAGCCTGACGCGCTTTCTCATCTATGACCGCTTCAAAAGTAACGTTTACATCGGCCGGCATGCGCTTGGCAAGATGCACACCTACACCGTTCTCACGCTTGGTGTCATATATCTCAATCACCTCGTCGCCATTTACAAGACGGCCCCGATCGCCGACCTGTCCGCCCATCTCCGCATAGAAAGGAGTAGCAGACAATATTATCTGGTAGAATTCGTTGTTTTTCTGTTTTACTTTACGGTAGCGGAGTATGTTGACAGGTACTGATGTATTGTCATATCCGACAAACTCCTGTTCTCCGTCACGAAGTATGACCCAGTCACCGGTCTCCACGGCAGCGGCGTTGCGCGCACGCGCTTTCTGCGCCGCCATCTCTTCATCAAATTCCTTATGATCAAGAGTCATGGCGTTTTCTTTCAGGATAAGCTCCGTAAGGTCAAGAGGAAAACCGTAAGTATCATATAGCACAAATGCTTCCTTACCGGAAATCTCGTTTTTACCGTTGCTCTTCGCTGCGGCGATAGCATTGTCGAGAAGTCTTATGCCGTTATCAAGTGTGCGCAGGAAAGCGTCTTCCTCCTCCTTTATGACACGCATGATCAGTTCACGCTGCTTGGGAAGCTCCGGATAAGCCTCGCCCATGCTCTCTATAAGTGTGTCGAGCAGACGGTACATGAACGCCTGCTTCTGCTCCAAGAAAGTATAAGCGTAGCGCACGGCTCGACGCAATATGCGACGTATCACATAACCGGCCTTGGCATTGCCCGGCAACTGCGAGTCGGCAATGGAAAAAGCGATAGTACGCACGTGATCGGCAATCACCCTCATGGCGATATCCACCTTTGGATCATCGCCGTAACGCTTTCCGGAGAGTTGGGCTATTTTTCCTATAAGCGGAGTAAACACGTCAGTATCATAGTTGGAAGTCTTTCCCTGAAGGGCCATGCACAAGCGTTCAAAACCCATGCCAGTATCAATCACCTTGGCGGGAAGCGGCTCAAGCGAACCGTCGGCCTTACGGTTATACTGCATGAAAACCAAGTTCCAGATCTCTATTACCTGCGGATGGTCATGATTCACAAGCTCTCTACCGGGTATCTGTGCTTTTTCCGCGTCAGAACGCAGGTCGATATGTATCTCCGAACAAGGTCCGCAAGGGCCCGTATCGCCCATCTCCCAGAAGTTATCGTGCTTGTTACCGTTTATTATATGATCGGCAGGCAGATGCTTCTCCCATATCGCGGCCGCTTCGTCGTCACGACCGAGACCCTCGGCCGGAGATCCTTCAAACACAGTAGCATAAAGGTTTTCCGGATTAAGCTTAAGTACATCTACAAGATACTCCCAAGCCCAATCTATAGCCTCTTTTTTAAAATAATCGCCAAACGACCAATTGCCAAGCATCTCAAACATGGTATGATGATATGTATCCATACCCACCTCCTCAAGGTCGTTATGCTTTCCGCTCACGCGCAAACACTTCTGCGAGTCAGCCACACGCTTGTACTTCGCCGCCGCATTACCGAGTATTATATCTTTAAACTGGTTCATACCGGCGTTGGTAAACATAAGCGTAGGATCATCTTTTATAACCATCGGTGCAGAGGGTACGATCTGGTGTCCTTTGTCTCGGAAAAAGTCTTTGAAAGACTCACGTATCTCTTTTGCTGTGAGCATTTTATTTAAATTATTACTTGATTCACAATAGGCATGCGATTCTACAATCAATCACATTTGCCGTAAATAATTGTGCAAAATTAGCTTAATAATATTATTTTTGCAAATAGAAGAAGATGCCAATCTCCACAAAATGAGTAAAAAGGTCTTTTATCGATATAATCCGGCAACGGAAGAATATGAACGCGTATATCCCTCAGGACGGCAACGGCTGTGGATAATGCTGCGCAAGCTGTTTGCCGGTATTCTGGTCACGGCCATACTTTTTGTAATAATATATCTGCTCGTGGGTACGCCGCGAGAGACTGCTCTGCGCGATGAAAACACGCAGTTGCGCACACAGCTCGACATTCTTAACCGGCGCCTCGACGCCTCACTTGAAGTAATGGCCGATATAGCGGCACGCGACGACAACTTCTATCGCGTCATCATGGGCACTCCGAGAGTATCGACTTCGGAGCGCTTCTACACCGCCAACAACGAACAACGCTACAGTTATCTTAACTCATTGCGCGACGCCGAACTCATAAAAGACCTTACTATAAAGACCGACCTGCTTGACCGGCAACTTTATGTACAGATCAAGTCATTTGACGAACTGCAACAACTTGCCCGCAACAATCGCGACCGTATAGACCATATACCGTCTATCCAGCCTATTTCAAGTGAAAACATGAAGAAAATGGCATCGGGTTACGGCTATCGGCGCGACCCTATATACGGTACCGGACGTTTCCACGAAGGTCTGGATTTTGCCGCCGACACCGGTACGCCCGTCTATGCCACCGCCGACGGCAAAGTGGTTCATGCTGACTGGCAGAGCGGCTATGGCAACTTGTTGGAGATTGACCACGGCTACGGCTACGTGACGCGTTACGCCCATTTGAGCAAGTTTAAAGTAAAAGAAGGTGACGAAGTAAAACGCGGTGACCTGATAGCGGAAACCGGCAATACCGGAAAATCCACCGGCCCTCATCTGCACTATGAAGTACGTTACCGCAACTCGCCGCAGAATCCGATAAACTACTACTTCATGGACATAACTCCCGAAGAGTACGACAACATGATAAGGCAAGCTGAAAATGCCGGACATGTCATGGACTGACAATACACAACAATGAGTTCGACCGATAAAAAATATTACAAGATAAGGGAAGTGGCGGAAATAATAGGACTGCCTCCGTCAACACTGCGTTTTTGGGAAAACCGTTTCACCATAATCAAACCAAAGCGCAATGAACACGGCTCACGCTTCTATACAGCCGATGACATTGAAAAAATAAAGATGGTATACTTCCTTGTAAAAGAAAAAGGACTTAAACTTGAAGCTGCAGAAGAGCAGATAAAGCACAATCATTCCGGAGTGTCACGGCACGCCGCCGCAGTAGAACGTCTTAAAGAGATAAGGGCTGAACTTTGCGGCATGCTCGAAGCCATGAACAGTCTTCGATAACTTACAAAGGCAATGAAAATAGTCGTTTGTCCCGACTCGTTCAAAGGATCGCTCACTGCCGCCCAAGCATCCGAAGCCATAAAGGAAGGCATAAGTTCGGTATGCCCCGATTATCATGTGGTAACGTTGCCTTTAGCTGACGGAGGCGAGGGCACATCATCGGTCATAGCTTCCATAACCGGAGGCACAGCCATCGTGACCGATACAATCAATGCAATCGGAGAAAACATCACCGCCACCTACTACATAATCAACCGAGGCAAAAAGAAGACCGCATTGATAGATGTGGCTGCCGCAAGCGGACTCACCCTCGTGAGCCCTCAACGGCGCGACGTCATGACCGCATCGTCATACGGAACGGGGGTGCTTATTAAAAACGCATATGAACGCGGGTGCCGCGACTTCATAATAGGGCTTGGAGGCAGCGCCACATGCGACGCCGGCACCGGAATAATGGAAGCTCTCGGACCCGACATGCCTGCAATAGCATCGGACATAAGCGTGACGCTGCTGTGCGATGTCGACAATCCGCTATACGGACCGAAAGGAGCCGCCAATGTTTTCGCGCCCCAAAAAGGAGCCACGCCACGGCAGGTGGCCCTGCTTGACGAAAGGCTGCGGCAATGGAACATCAAAACCATTCTCGACACCGGACGCAATGTGGCAGGACAACATGGAGCCGGTGCGGCCGGCGGCATAGGAGCCATGTTCATGGCCTACTTCAATACAACAACAAAAGCCGGCATCGATGCGGTGCTCGATATGTACGGGTTTGACTCCGTCATTGCCGATGCCGATCTTGTCATTACAGGAGAAGGGTGTATAGACTCACAGACTCTTCACGGCAAAGTCGGCATGGGTGTACTAAGACGATGCAATGTTCACAGGGTGCCGGTGATTGCTATGGGTGGTTCGGTAGAGTACGGCGACCTCCCAGACAATGCGGGCTTCACCGCCGTGTTTTCTATCGTGCCCGGCATCATGACTCTTGAACAAGCCGTGGATGCGACGGAAGCACGGCGCAACCTTGCCGAGACATCACGTCAGATTATAAGAATCATCAGAAGTCGATTGTAAGACGCACATTAAACTGCCGCCGGGTAAGATAATCGGGCACGGCATAGGCCACTCCTCCTGTATCGGATACCCAATAATAGTTGCTGATATTGGATATGTCGAGAAGGTTAAAGCATTCGACACCGAGCCACATCGACTTTATGCACCGCCACGCTCCGGAACGTGGCCGCCCATCACTTTGCGGTGATATCAGAGCATAGGAAAGCCCCGCATCCACTCGCTTATAGGCGGGAGAGCGGAAACAACCCTCGTCACGCGACCTGCCGGGAGCAGTAACCGGCAATCCGTCGGAAAAGACTCCGCGCAGACTGAACTTTAGCTTCGGCACCCGGGGAAAATAATCGTTGAAATACATGGCGAAGCTATAACGGCGGTCATTAGGACTCGGCACTTTCACACCATTGATGTTCTCTTGTGTCTTCATCAGAGAAGCGCTTATCCAAGAGTCGCTTCCCGGGACAAATTCGCCAAACAATTTCAGGTCGATACCCGCAGCATATCCGTCAGCACAGTTGCAGCCGGCATAAACTACTTTCATATTGTCCATCACATAAGGATTGATACGGGACAATAGTTTGTAATAGACCTCTCCCGAAAGACGGAACGGACGGTTAAAGGCGCTGAACGTATAGTCGGTACCGGCTATCATCTGTAGGCTTCGCTGCGCCTTTATACCGCGGTTCAACTCTGTAACTCCGTCAACAGGATATTTTATCTCCTTATAAAACGGAGCCTGATAATAGAGTCCGGCCGACAATCGAAACGCAAAATGTCGGTCTGCATCAGGGACAAGCCCCAGACTTATCCGAGGACTTACGGTCCACTCTTTGTTAAAGTCCCAGTAACCGGCTCTGACACCGGCATTCAGCCACCAGTGGCCCAGTGATGATGAGAACCGTAAAGCGTCCTGCAAAAACAGACTAAGCCTGCTGCTCCCCACGTCATGGTCAGACATCAATACCCGCGACATTTCAAGCCGTGCATCCGATACCGGAGATACATACCCGGCCGAGTCAAGCAGCTCCCACTCTCGGGAACGGTCGCGCACATGTTCTCGGTTATATGTCACCCCGTATGACAGATTGTTATAACCGATGGCGGTATTGCCGCGTAACCCAAGGGAAAACACCTTTGTTTTAAGACGATTGCGGGCATGTTCAAGGTAGCGTCCCACCCCTATGGCCTCATTTTCATCAGGCATTCCGGCCTCATTCAACCAGTATTCACCCGCTATGTCGTAACTTACAAGCTCGTCGGTAAGATATCCTGACGCAAGGACGGTGAAGTCGCTGTTTTCCGACGGACGGTAACGTAGCGTAAGCGCTCCAAGCCATGTGTCGAAACGGTCCTTTTCCTGCCCGTCAAAATACACGGTAAAACGCTTGGCATCATCGACAGTACCGAAATCGGTACTTCTGCTCTCTGGCTCAAACCGATACTTGTTTATGGATATGTCGCCTAAAAAAGCCATCTGCCACCGGGAACCAAACCGAAAATTAAGATTGGTCTGATAGTCAAAAAAGGAAGGGTCATAGCGACCTTTGGCATCCATACCGTCAAGCAATGAATTATTGCGTTTATATCTAACTCCGTGCAACTGAGAAAAACTGTCGGAACTTTGCCCGAAAGACAGGCTTCCACCCATAAGACCGATATCGACCGACGCCTCCAGCCGTTCTGGTCGACGATACGTAATATCAAGAACCGATGACATGCGGTCGCCGTACTCTGCCGGAAATCCTCCTGCTGAAAACTCCACCGCACCTACCATGTCAGGATTTATTATACTCATGCCCTCCTGCTGTCCGGCATTCACCAACATCGGCCTTCTGACTTCTATGCCGTTGACGTATACTGCATTTTCATCATAAGAGCCACCACGCACCGAATAAGCCGACGAGAGTTCGTTAGCCCCGTTAACTCCCGCCATAGTCATAACAAGAGACTCGACACTTCCTCCTGACACATCGGGGGCCAGCCTGTAGGAGGCGGCATTTATACGCTGCATATTGCCCGTCTGCTTTCTGTACTCCGTTATGTTCACCTCCTTAAGTCTGCGCTTGTCAAGCCTCATACGCACATTCATTGTAATATCGCCGGAAGCACCTGCCAACACGCGCGTAACCTCGCGATAACCGACACACGAATATATCAACCGTATGGTATCACGAGGCGCCAACGACAGACTATACCTACCGTCGCGGTCAGTCATGGTGCCTTTGGCCGTACCCGCCACACGCACAGTCACCAACTCCACCGGTTTCTTGTCAGAATCAGTGACCCTGCCATGTATATTTACATCAGCGGCAACATATAATGAAGAAATAGCGGCAATAACTAAAATAAAACAATGCTTTAACATGAGTGTTAAAAATCCATATACATTATATATTTTTTAACGACAATTTCATCCACAAATTATACTTACACGGCATTTTATCCACATACGTTATAATTTTTGCTAAATTTGCGACATAAAACGCATACTGATGAAAATTGCTATTGTAGGAACGGGTTATGTGGGTCTTGTATCAGGAGCATGTTTTGCCGAAGTAGGTATTGACGTAACGTGTGTTGACATAGACTTCCGCAAAATCGACAATTTGAAAAACGGAATAATTCCGATATACGAACCGGGACTTGATGATCTTGTGTCGAGAAACGTCAAAGAAGGAAGACTGCATTTCACTACCGACCTCACTTCGTGTCTTGACGATGTGGAAGTCGTATTCAGTGCCGTAGGCACCCCACCCGACGAGGACGGCTCCGCCGACTTGCGCTATGTAAAGGAAGTTGCACGCACATTTGGCCGCAACATCAACAAATATACGATATTGGTCACAAAAAGCACCGTGCCGGTAGGTACCGCGGCAAAAATAAAAAATATCATCAATGAAGAACTGAACGCCCGTGGAGTAGATGTACCCTATGAAGTGGCATCCAATCCCGAATTCCTGAAAGAGGGAGCCGCCATCAAGGACTTCATGTCGCCCGACCGTGTGGTCATAGGCATAGAGAGCGACCGCGCACGCAAAGTCATGGAAAGGCTATACCGTCCGTTTCTGCTAAATAACTTCAGGGTCATATTTATGGACATAGCATCGGCAGAGATGACCAAGTATGCCGCCAACTCGATGCTTGCCACACGCATATCGTTTATGAACGACATCGCGAATCTGTGCGAGCTGGTTGGCGCAGATGTCAACATGGTGCGCAAAGGCATAGGTACGGATGCAAGAATCGGCAACAAATTTTTATATGCCGGCTGTGGATACGGCGGTTCCTGTTTTCCCAAAGATGTAAAAGCCCTTATAAGCACAGGCCGTGAAAACGGCTATCGCATGCGCATAATCGAAGCTGTCGAGGAAGTAAACGACGCCCAGAAAAGCATCGTGCTCCGCAAACTGAAAAATACGCTCGGCACATTAAAGGACAAACAGATAGCCATATGGGGCCTTGCATTCAAGCCAGAGACCGACGACATGAGGGAGGCTCCGTCGCTTGTTGTGATAGAAGGACTTCTAAAAGAGGGAGCCGAAGTGACGGTATATGATCCGGTGAGTATGGATGAATGTCGCCGACGGCTCGGCGACTCTGTAAAATATGCCCGTGACATGTATGAGGCTGTCATCGACACCGACGCCATAGCACTTATGACCGAATGGAAACAGTTCAGAGTACCGTCATGGAGTATAATAAAACGAGTGATGCGCGGCAATACGGTGATAGACGGACGTAATATATACGACCCGGCGGAACTTGCGGAAGAGGGCTTCGAATACCACTGCATAGGCAAATAGCTCATGATTTAGCACACCGACGCCTTGCATTGCGAATGCCATGCAAGGTGTTAGACGATATGCAACATATTTTTATGTTGAAGTGGTTTTATATGTGATACGGTTGCGTAATTCATTGTCATTACGTATATTTGCGATAATAAAGTACCTTAATCCTATGAAGTCTGAAAAAATAACGTTACTAATTCTATCGGCCGTCATGACCGGTTTGATAAGCCGTGCCGACGATATAGATGACTATGCTATAGGCCGCAAGGGGGAAGCACTGAAAACAACCATACAAAAGCACTATACCCCGACGCGTCTTATTGAGAGCAGTAGCATATATGAGACAGTAGTGAAAATAAACGGTAACATTGACCGCTTTACGGGCACGGCAACGGATACGGATACGGAAACGAGCCACACAACGGCAGGAGCCGCACTGCATCCCGATTGGCTAAGGATGTGGCCCGAGAAGAAAGATGCTGTATCGCGAGACATGCACAATCTCGGACTAATCGACAAAAGTGTCGCAGCAGACAGGGCCACACGTCCGCTCGGGAATGTGACTGACGTCAGAATACAAGGCAGCGGATGGGCCATAGGCTATGCACCTTACGGAGAACACGACCAAATGGAATGTTTTGAACCCGCTGCAGAATACAAAGGTGATTTTGCCCGTACCATGTTTTATATGGCAACGATATATACGGCCACATTATGGTATGACTGGGGCAATATAGTATTCGAGCCAAACATATATCCCTCTTTAAGAAAAGAAGCGGCCGCGACATATATGAAATGGCACAGAGAGGATCCGGTGGATGAACAAGAACGCTTACTCAATGACAAAATAGAGGATATTCAAGGCAACCGCAACCCGTTTATTGATCATCCAGAACTTGCCGAATACCTTTGGGGCGATAAAAAAGATATACCGTACCGTTCTGAAAATCCGTCCGATCCTGACAATACAGACCGTCCCAAAATACCGCTTCACGGAGTATACAAACTAAACGACGGATATATCGACTTATACTCACCGTATGTAAGTGCAGAGGCACAGTGGAGCGTAGACGGCAAAAGCGCCTCAGGCACATTAAGCATCCATACACTCGGCACCGGAGTCCACGAACTGCGCTACACCACTGAAAATGAAAAAGGAAAACTTTTAATAACCATAGAACCATGAAATTCAGTCTGCCTATAATAGTGCTGACAGCGGCATCATTCTGTCTCACCGGATGCAATCACGAGAAGCCATATAAAATAGACGATCCTTCGCTATTATTGCCCGATGATCCGGATAATCCCGCGCCACCACCCTACTCCTTTGCTCAGGAACTTGACAATCCGGACACGCGATACGTCTCAGCATCACTCGATATGGCGTATAGTCACGGAGGGATACTTGTATCCACATTGCCCGGCAGAATAGTCATGACCGACCTTGCTACCGGTAACCGGATAGAGTTTTCAGGTGCGACAAACAAAACCGGCAACATAACCAACCCAGAACTTTTTGTAAACGGCTGCCGGCTCCCTATAGAGCAGGCTACTGTAGAACGGGCTGACAAAAAAGGGACTTGGATACACATCCAAGCCCCTGATAACGAACATATCGTAATAGTTGTAAGCGATCTATAGTTACTTGCGCCGTGCCGGAGTCTTATCATCGGCATATCTGTCAGGAAACGACAGATGCTGTCTCGGCCGTACCATGGCATATAATATAAGACACAAGCCCAAAACGATGAAAGGTATGCTCAATTGCTGTCCGATGTTAAGCGTCATGGTCGCTTCACGGGCCACCTGATCGTTCTTTATAAACTCAATCAGGAACCGGGGCAGAAAAATGCCAATGAAAAATACGCCGAGAATAAGCCCGGGGCGTTCCTCCGCATTTTTCTTCCAATACATCCACATGAGCAGGCCAAACAAAGCGAAATAGCAAAGCGCCTCGTATATCTGCGTAGGATGCACAGCCTGACCTTCATACAATTCATGCCATTCACGAGAACGCACAAACATGAAGCCCCAAGGCAATGTCGTGGCCGTACCGTAAATCTCGGAATTAAACAGATTGCCGATGCGGATAAGACCTCCGACAAGAGCAATGGCCACTACCAGTCGGTCAAATGTCCATAAAGGGCTCTTTTTAGTGACAAATATAGAGAATAGTATGACCGCGATTATGATAGCTATCGTACCGCCATGACTGGCCAGTCCGCCCTCCCATATATATAATATACGTATAGGATCGGTCTTGTATACGTCCCATTCATAAAAGAACACGTGTCCGAGCCGGGCGCCTACCAGCGTAGCCACAACGACATAAATCAACAATATGCCTAGCCAACGCTCGGGCGCTCCCTCATGCTTGAACATGCGGGCCACAATCTCGTATCCTATCAGAAAGCCGACAGCAAACATGAGACCATACCACCGTATGGTCACGAATCCGCTGAACAGTTCAGGATTGACATTCCAAGTAATGAAGTCGAGCATACAGCGATTATACTAAATGACGTATAAGTTCCTCGCGGTCGCCGTAAAGCATGTCAATGACCGGTATCTCGATCATGGTATAGGCACCGGGGCGCTCTATCATAGTGGCACGGGCCACGCCGACAAGTATCTGGGCCGTGAGCGCCGGATTGTTTATCGACATATTGAATTCGAAACGCTGGTTCTGGGTAGTGCCGGAAACACCTTTGCGCACCATATTCACACCATGTCCCATATCCTTTATGTCATCAACCGAAGGCACGGCAAATACATGAGTCTCGTCGCTGGCAAAATACGGATCTTCCTTTACAGCACGCGCTATATCATCTATATTATAGCCATCCTCAACCTCAACATACACCATACGGCGGTGTATACCGGTTCCAAGCGGAATTGTCATGGACAAGGCGTTTTTCACACCGGGCTTTGACTTTACGGCTACAGTGTGGCCCATACTCATACCCGGGCCGAAGTTGGTGTAGGTAACACCTTTAGGCGCAGCCGCCTGCATAAGAGCACGGACAATAGAGTCACTGCCCGGATCCCAACCGGCTGATATTATGGCCACAGAATTATTGGCTTCCGCAATAGGTGCCAATTTAGACCGCAGGTCAGCGATACCGCCGTGAATATCATAACTGTCGACTGTATTTATACCCTTTGCCAGCAGTTCACAAGCATATTTTTCCACTTCACGGGTAGGAGTACACAACACCGCCACATCCACATCGTCAAGTGCCATTACGTCAGCGGTCACTTTATAACCTGACAATTCGGCGGGACAATCTGCGGGATTACGTCTGACCACACCCGCTATCTCAAAGTCGGGTGCCTGCTGAAGTGCTTCAAGCACATACTTTCCAATATTGCCATATCCAACAATGGCAGCTCTGATTTTTTTCATCATAGTATAGTATTAATAATGACTATATTATTCGGGCTGTCGTCCATTGACGATAGCTTCCGTATCACGTGCAATCATCAACTCCTCGTCAGTGGGTATGACAACGACTTTCACCTTGGAGTCAGCTGATGATATAACTTTTTCTTCTCCTCTGGAAACAGCATTGACCTCTTGGTCAATCTTCACCCCGAGATAACCAAGATGATCGCATACACTCTTGCGTAGCGGTTGCTGGTTCTCCCCAACACCACCGGTAAACACGATTATGTCAACTCCGTCAAGCACAGCGGCAAATGCACCGATATACTTAATTATACGGTAAACATACATATCAAGGGCCAGCTTGGCTTTCTCATCGCCACGGGCTATAGCGGCCTCAATGTCGCGCATGTCAGATGATATACCGGAAATTCCGAGCACGCCGCTCTTTTTGTTTATAAGATCACTGAGTTCCTTGGTCGACAGATGTTCCTTATCCATAACAAAAGTAAGGGCACCGGGATCGATATCGCCTACACGGGTTCCCATCATAAGCCCCTCTACAGGAGTAAGCCCCATTGAGGTATCAACACTCTTTCCGTCTTTTACGGCAGTTATAGAACCGCCGTTGCCGATATGGCATGTGATTATGCGCTGCTTCTCATATGGCACACCAAGAAAATCACACACTCTACGGGCCACATAGCGGTGACTTGTGCCATGAAAACCGTATCGGCGTATGCCATACTTTTCATACAGGTCATAAGGAAGTGCGTACATATAGGCCTCTTTCGGCATAGTCTGATGGAAAGCGGTATCGAAAACGGCAACTTGAGGCACACCCGGCATAAGCTCCGTTATAGCCTCGATGCCTGCCATATTTACAGGATTGTGCAACGGAGCCACATCATAGCACTCCTTTATTTTGGCTATAACCTCATCGTCAATCTTCACACTCTTGTTGAACTTCTCTCCGCCATGTACCACCCGATGACCCACGGCATCAATCTCTTTAAAGCTCTTTATACAGCCATAGTGCGCATCAGTGAGTGTATTGAGTATGTCATTGATGGCTTTACGATGATCAGGTATCGGCTCCTCGACTGTCTTCTTTTCACCGTCGGGCAATTTAAACTTTATAAATGATCCGGGAAGTCCGATTTTTTCAACACCTCCCTCGGCGAGAGTGACTTTACGGTCAACGTCAATAAGTTTATATTTTACGGAACTGCTGCCGCAGTTAAGTACAAGTATGTTCATTTTGATTATGTTTTTGATGGAAGTCCTTATTTACTTTTTTCTGCTTTTGGCACCGATAGCCTGATTACAGGTTATGATTATGGTTTTATAAATATCCTCGGGGAAACATCCGCGCGACAGGTCATTTACAGGAGCGGCAAGACCTTGTAGAATAGGACCTACGGCCTGCACACCCGCCAGACGCTGTACAAGCTTGTAAGCTATGTTGCCCGTTTCAAGCGAGGGGAAAACAAGCACATCGGCTTTTCCGCTTAAAGGACTGTCGGGGGCTTTGCTTTTTGCCACCCCGGGCACTATAGCGGCATCGGCCTGAAGCTCACCGTCTACAATAAGCTCCGGATCGGCTTCATGTACAAGGCCTACGGCTTCTATAACCTTGTTGACCCTATCGTGCTTGGCACTGCCCTTGGTCGAGAAGCTAAGCATGGCTATGCGAGGTTCTATGCCGGCTATGTCACGAGCGGTATCGGCAGTAGAAAGTGCTATCTGCGCCAACTCTTTGGCAGTAGGATCGGGCAACACGGCACAGTCGGCAAATACCAAAATATTGTTTTCGCCAAAAGGACTTCCTTCGGGAAGCAGCATAAGGAACGCACCCGAGACCACCTCTATACCCGGTTTTGTCTTTATCACCTGAAATGCCGCACGAAGCACATTTCCGGTAGTATTCAATGCGCCGGCCACCTGACCGTCGGCATCGCCGTTCTTAATCATAAGACATCCGAGATAGAGAGGATTGGCTGCCATGCGACGGGCATCGTCCATTGTCACTCCTTTATTCTTGCGAAGTTCATAAAATATAGGAGCATATATATCAATAATCTCCTCATCGGAAGGGTCCACGATACGGGCCTTGCATATATTGGTCAAACTTAATTCACATGCTACGCCGGCTATTTCGTCAGGGTTACCTATCAATATCACATCGGCTATACCTTCCATAATAATGCGGTCGGCTGCGGTAAGTGTACGAGGTTCAGTCCCTTCGGGGAGCACAATTCGCTGACGGCTCTGTTTAGCCTTTGAAGTCAACTTGTCAAAAAGTCCCATAGTTAAATCTGTTTTGTGTTTTAATACGCAAAATTAAAACTTTATACGTATAATATGAACGTCTTATTAATATTTTTTCACAAAAAATATTAACAGAGTCTTAAAACGACGAAAGCACCGGAAAAATCCGATGCTTTCTGTTATATACGTTTATGATGCCTGTTACATGGCCTCAATGCGCTTGAGGTTGACTGCATCGTCAAGAGTATAGTATATACTGCGGAGAAGAAGGCGGGCATCGTCAAAAGTTGTGCTGTCATTCAATGCCTCCTCAAGATAAGGAATCGACTCTTTCAGCAGGGGTGTTACCTTCTCGGCACGCACTTTATTGAACTCTTCGGTAGGAAGATTGGCCGAAGCCTCGTCAATAGCACCGGCCTGAGCATAAATGGCACGACCGAGGTCAAACTTGGCCTTTACAAAATCAGGCTTCATACTAATGGCCTTGGCGAAGTTCTCACGGGCCTTTTCAAGATTGTTCTGACTCTGGTAAAGTATACCGAGCACATCATAAAGTTCAGCCTGCGTGGGGTTCATTGATATAGCCTTTTCAAGAAGGGTCTGTGCTTCCTCATACTTCTTGTTGTTGATCTTATCATTGATAATAATCAAAATATAGTTTGAAAGGGTATCGCCATAAAGCTTGTTGGCAGTCTCGGCAAGTTCAATAATCTTGGGATCATCCTTCATCTGAGCGGCTACACCGATAGCATAATCAAACATCTGGGGCGAATGATAGTTGTTGGCATACGCTTTCTCAAAACGCTCAAGAGCCACATCCAGCTTTTCAGCCTGCCATGCGGCAAGTCCTTGGTAGAAGCACATCTGACCTATCACAGTGTCGGCAGGAACGGCGGGAGCGTCAGAACCGAGAGACGGATTCGCAGGCATGCTTGTATAAATATTCCATGCCTCATAAGCTCCGTCATAATCCTTGGCATCCCAAAGATACTGACCTCCGCTTACATAGTCATTCCAGTGAGCAGTAAGCTTCTTGACCATATCCTTCGAATACTTTGTCTTTGTCTTGGGGCTTCCGTCCTTATTCAATTTCGGAGCTCCGGTCTTTTTATCAACCTCGACAATAGTGTCAAGAGGGAATGCTGTCATAAAATAGTTGTAACCGTTGATGAGTGCGCGTCCCATCGCAGCCTTCTCCTCTTCTTTACCCTGACCTACGGCCTGCTTGCCATACATATTGTCAAAATCGCCAAACTCCACGGTTCCGGCGACATACCATGTCTGTGCTTCATTTTGTGTTTCAGGGTTTGTAAGCGCAGGCTTCAACTGGTTGCGTGCAGCGGCATAATCGGCATTAAATCCTTTAGCCTTTCCTTCCACTTCCTTCACCAGACTTTTCTGAGCCGATGCACCGGCAACGGCCATCAGGCAAAGACCTAAGATAAATAATTTCTTCATGTTAGCTATTATTAATGAATAATATATTACTCTTTTTACAGATTATCGTCAGCAGTCTCCTCCTCGTCATCAATGACTTCATCGACCTCATCCTGAGGTTCTTCAGCATCATCTACCGGAAGCGGAGTCTGGTCGGCCTCATCTACAAGAATATCGGCGTCGGTCTCCTCTTCAGGATCGGAGTCCACACAACATACTGAAGCGATTTCGTCATTTCGTTTCTCAAGATTTATCAGTCTCACGCCCTGAGTGGCACGACCCTGAACCCTGATATCCGACACTTTTATACGCAACGTTATGCCCGACTTGTTGATTATGACAAGGTCATTGTCATCGTTTACTGTATCTATCGCTACCAGTTTACCGGTTTTATCGGTAACATTAATCGTCTTTACACCCTTGCCGCCGCGGTTTGTGACGCGATAGTCAGCGAGAGGCGAACGCTTGCCGAAACCTTTCTCCGATATAACCATAACGTTATTAAGGGTGTCAGCGTTCATACATATCATGCCTACAACCTCATCTTCATCGCCGTCCAGCGTCATACCGCGCACACCGGTAGACACACGGCCCATCTCACGTACTTTTTCTTCGGAGAAGCGTATGGCTCTACCGTTACGGTTGGCAAGAAGTATCTCCGATTTGCCGTCGGTAAGTTCCACACCTATCAACTGGTCGCCTTCGCGTATGATTATAGCGTTTACACCATTGGCGCGAGGACGAGAATAGGCCTCCAGCGAAGTTTTCTTGATAACGCCACGTTTGGTGGCAAATATAAGATTATGCGAAGAAACAAACTCCTTGTCATCGAGTTTCTTAATTCTTATGACAGCATTCACCGCATCGTCGCTGTCTATGTTGAGCAGGTTCTGGATAGCACGCCCCTTGGTGTTTTTGGCACCTTCAGGCAGGTCATATACCTTCAGCCAATAGCAACGTCCTTTCTTGGTGAAGAAGAGCAGATAGTTGTGCATCGAGGCGGGATATATGTGTTCGATGAAGTCCTCGTCGCGTGTGTCGCTGCCGCGAGAGCCTACGCCGCCACGGTTCTGTGCGCGGAACTCGCTCAACGGCGTACGTTTGATGTATCCCATATGTGATATGGTAATAATCATGTCATCGTCGGCATAGAAATCCTCGGCATTGAAATCACCTGCTGTATAATCGATATCGGTCTTGCGTACATCGCCGTACTTGTCACGTATGGCTATCAACTCGCTCTTTATCAACTCACGGCACTCATGCTCGTCATTGAGTATAAGGTTAAGCCGCGCAATAAGCTGCTGAATTTCCGCATATTGATCATGAAGCTTGTCTTGTTCGAGTCTGGCGAGGTTTCGGAGTCTCATCTCCACGATGGCAAGAGTCTGCGCATCGGAAAGCTCAAACCTTACCGACAATTGCGCACGTGCGTCATCAACAGAGTCAGCACCCCTTATTATACGTATGACCTCATCAATATTCTGCGAGGCTATTATCAGACCCTTCAATATATGAGCCCGCTCTTCGGCCTTACGGAGTTCAAACCGTGTACGACGTATCACAACGTCATGACGGTGTCCGATAAAGGCCTCAAGTATCTGCTTAAGGTTCAATGTCTTGGGACGTCCGTTGACGATAGCGACATTATTGACGCTGAACGATGACTGCATCTGAGTGAGCTTGTAGAGTTTGTTCAGCACCACATTGGCATTGGCATCGCTTTTGAGGCGAATGACTATGCGCATGCCCTTGTAGTCACTCTCGTCGTTCAGGTCGGCTATGCCGTCGATTTTCTTTTCATTTACAAGTTCGGCTATATCCTTTATAAGCTCGGCCTTGTTGACGTTATAGGGTATCTCGTGAACTATTATATTCTCGTGATTGGCATGAGGCTCAATATCAGCCTTGGCCCTTATCACTATGCGGCCGCGGCCGGTTTCGAAAGCGTCTTTAACACCGTTGTAGCCATATATGGTGCCTCCTGTCGGAAAGTCAGGCGCGGTAATATACTGCATCAACTCGGGAATAGTCAGCTCGGGATTGTCGATAAGCGCTATCGTAGCATTGATAGACTCGCTGAGGTTGTGAGGCGGCATATTGGTAGCCATACCTACCGCTATACCCGAGGTTCCGTTTACAAGAAGATTCGGTATACGCGTGGGCAATACCATCGGCTCCATTCTGGAGTTATCATAGTTGGGCTGAAAGTCCACCGTCTCCTTATCGATATCGCTAAGCATCTCTTCGCCTATGCGCTCAAGACGCACCTCGGTATAACGCATAGCCGCAGGGCCGTCACCGTCGACCGAACCGAAGTTACCGTGGCCGTCGACCAGCGTATAGCGCAATGCCCACGGCTGTGCCATACGCACGACAGTACCGTATATTGAAGAGTCGCCATGAGGGTGATACTTACCCATAACCTCTCCCACGCAGTTAGCTGATTTTTTATGGGGATGATCGGAAGTGTTGCCCATCTCGTTCATGCCGAAAAGCACTCTTCGCTGTACGGGCTTCAGACCGTCTCTCACATCAGGGAGAGCACGTGACACAATTACCGACATCGAGTAGTCGATGTAGGCCGATTTCATCTCGTTTTCGATATCAATTTTCAGAATTCTATCTTCTTCAAGCATATATATGACATTGTTTACATTCCGTGCAGAAAGCACGAAAAAATTCACACAAAGATAAAACTTTTTTATTAAAAAACGGGCAATTTTATCAGCCGTATTGTTTAAAATATGTTGAAGTACATTAAATATGCCGATTACTTTGTTTTTTGGCACAATTATTGTTACTATTGCCGTTCAAAAGTATATAATGTAGCTCTATGGACACTAATTTTTCTAACGAACTTAAGAAAGTGCTTGAACAAAGCCATACTGAAGCTGCACGTCACAACAGCAATGTGATAAGTGCCGAACATCTTCTGCTGGCTCTGTTGTCGCAGCCTGACAGCCATGCTTTCACTACACTTCGACAACTCCTTGACGACGACACTATGTACCGGTTACGCGATAATCTTGACAACAGCCTCTTTGTAAAGGACGGAAACGACCGCAATATAGCGGTAAGCGACCTTGCAAACCGCATAATAAAGCTCAGTGTACTCGAAGCAAGAATGCTGAAAAGCAACGTCGTAGACTCGGAGCACCTCCTGCTGGCCCTATTTCACAACAGCGAGGTGCAGGGGCTTGAGATAATGGAGCAATTCCGCAATTTAGGCATAACCTATGAGTCGATATACAAGCTGCTTGCCAATGTCACTGATACTCCCCAGATGGGAGCGTCGTTCAGCGATGATGAAGATGAAGAGGATGACGAGATGTTTCAGAAAGGCGACAATGAAAACCGGACAAGCAGCACGGCAAACGCTCCCAAGCGCGGCAATGACACCCCTGTGCTTGACAAGTTTGGCAACGACATGACACGGGCTGCCGAGGAGAACCGTCTTGACCCGGTGATAGGACGCGATGTCGAGATTGAGCGTCTGGCACAGATACTGAGCCGCCGCAAGAAAAACAATCCGGTACTTATCGGAGAGCCCGGCGTAGGCAAATCGGCCATTGTGGAAGGACTCGCGTTGCGTATAGTGCAACGGAAAGTATCGCGCATACTTTTCGGCAAACGCGTCATATCGCTTGACATGGCGTCGATAGTCGCCGGCACGAAGTATCGCGGACAGTTTGAGGAGCGAATAAAGGCCATACTCAACGAACTGTCAAAAAACAGAGACATAATACTCTTTATCGACGAGCTCCACACAATAGTTGGCGCAGGCAACGCCTCCGGCACAATGGACGCGGCCAATCTTCTCAAGCCGGCCCTTGCCCGCGGAGAGATACAGTGCATCGGTGCAACGACACTTGACGAGTACCGTAAAAACATCGAAAAAGACGGCGCTCTCGAACGCCGCTTCCAGAAAGTGATGGTCGAGCCTACATCGCCCGAAGAAACTCTAAGCATACTCAACAACATAAAAGACAAGTACGAAGAGCATCATAATGTAAACTATACCGACGATGCGCTTGAAGCCTGCGTCAAGCTGACCGACCGATACGTCAGCGACCGCAACTTCCCGGACAAGGCTATAGACGCCCTTGACGAGGCTGGCTCACGCGTTCACGTAACCAACATAGTGGTACCTAAGGAAATAGAGCATCTTGAAGAGCAGATAGCCGAGGCCAACGCCAACAAACTCAAAGCAGCCCAGTCGCAGAATTTCGAGAGTGCCGCATCGTTCCGCGATAAAGAACAGCAACTCAAGGCCCGGCTTGAGGACGCCAAGCGCAAATGGGAAGAATCGCTGAACCAGCATCGCGAGACTGTTGACGAAGAAAAGGTAGCCGAAGTAGTGGCCATGATGACGGGAGTGCCGGTACAACGTATAGCTCAGGCCGAAGGAATGAGACTGCGCGAGATGGGTCCGAAACTGAAAGAAGCCATAATAGGACAGGACCCGGCAATCGACAAGATTGTCAAAGCCATACAGCGTAACCGCGTAGGCCTCAAGGACCCAAACAAGCCGATCGGCACGTTCATGTTCCTCGGTCCTACCGGTGTGGGCAAGACGCATCTGGCCAAGAAACTGGCCGAATATCTCTTCGACTCGGCCGACACTCTGATACGGGTGGACATGAGCGAATATATGGAAAAATTCACGGTGTCGCGACTGGTGGGAGCTCCTCCCGGATATGTAGGCTATGAAGAGGGCGGACAACTGACCGAGAAGGTGCGCACACACCCCTACTCCGTTGTATTGCTTGATGAAATCGAAAAAGCACATCCCGATGTGTTCAACCTGCTGCTTCAGGTACTTGATGAAGGCCGGCTCACCGACAGCCTCGGACGTCGTGTAGACTTCAAAAACACAATCATCATAATGACCTCCAACATAGGAAGCCGTCAGCTCAAGGACTTCGGCTCGGGAGTGGGCTTCGCTACAAAACCCGTAGACAAGGAATATACCCACGGTGTTATCCAGAAAGCTCTCAACAAAGCTTTCTCTCCTGAATTTCTAAACCGAGTCGATGACATAGTGATGTTTGAGTCACTTGACAAAGATGCAATCTTCAAGATTATCGACATCGAACTTGCCGGCTTCTATAAACGCGTGGCCGGACTCGGATACAGGCTCACTATAACCGAGGAGGCCAAAAACTACATAGCCAACCGCGGATATGACACACAATTCGGAGCACGGCCTCTGAAACGTGCCATTCAGAAATATCTTGAGGATGAACTTGCCGAAATGATTATCAATGCGTCAGTCATGCCGGGCAACCTAATCTATGTCGACTATGACAAAGAGGCCGACAAGATTGTCACTGAAATACGCACGGAATAAACACAGTAAATGTCCTATCAGCAATAAAAGCGGCAGAGCGCCTCCACACTCTGCCGCTTTTTATTGTCTGTTTCACATATGCCATACACTATAGCATTTATTCTGAATTTCGCACATTACCGGTCAAGGCGCAAGCCTTACAACGAGTGTCTCGTGCGACTTTATGATTTTACCGTTCTTCTTCGCGGGAATCCATGGCGGCATTTTTTCTATTGCCGAAAGCACCTGCCTGTCCTGCGATGCGCTAAGACCTTTCAAAACACGCGCTCCGGTTATAGAACCGTTGACTTCCACAAAAAACTCCACCACAACATTTCCGGCGCGAACATTAGGTGCATCGCGCCATTTAAGCCTGTAAGCAAGATACTCGTCCATCTTGTTTTGTCCGCCGGGAAAACGGGCGGGAGTGTTTCCATCACCTCCTTGCAACTTTTCAGGATTCGAAAACATGACCGGAAGGATAAACGTGGAACGGACCGGGGCTCCGTCTGCAACAGCCGGCTCCCAACGCGGCATGCCACTTATAAGCCTTATAACTTCCGCATCCTGCATCGGAGTGAGATGCCGTTCAATCCATATGGAATCGATTATTCCGGTCTCTGCGACAATAAACCGGGCCACGACGCGGCCCTCCTCCCCGTCCTCAATCCATTCAAGATGCTCGGTAAGATATTCAGACAACGCTATCCTGCCGCCGGGAAACCGCGGAGGCTTGTCAGGAGCAAGAAATACGATATCTTCAGCTGCATACGACATCAGAGAGATAAACAGCCCCGCAATATATGCCACATGACGCATAATCCAGATAATGAATCAAGAGTGCAGTTCAAGGATGAAGCGGGCTCCGTGGATGTAGTCTACATCAAGCGACAGTTTACCGTTAAGCTTTATGGCCTTCAAAGAGCAGATGGGCAATCCAAGTCCGTCACCGTCAGTAAGATCACGCACTTCCGTAAAAGGCTTGAACAGGGTGCAGTGCTGCTCTTCCGGAATGCCGCAGCCGGTATCGGTGATAATAAACTGCTGTGTATGAGCACCGCGCTTTTTGTATTCAAGAGTTATCTTACCGCCGCCATCAGTGTGCATTGCCGCATTATAAAGCATGTGATACAATACGTTGCTGACCTCTTCGGTATTGAATTTGGCATTCATTTTAGGAGCATTCACACTCAAAGTCACCCCCTGCTTGACATAAGGCTTGATCTGCGACATGAGCTCCTCGCAAAAAGAAAGCACATTATTGTCCTGAAGGTCATAGTGCTCCGACAAAGTGCTTTCAAGATCAGAAAGCACCTGAATATGCTCGGAGAAAGAGCGGAGAGCCTGAACCGCCGGCAGTTTCTGGTCAAGAGTGTCAAGTGTCGGCTTCATCTGCTCCGAGATATTTCCGATAAACTGGGTCTTCAGTTCATTATGTTCGTTGGCTACAGCTATATTTTTCTTTAATTTGCGATTGCGCACCACATAACGCATCAATACAATAAAACCGAATACCAAAGCTCCGGCAAGTACGGCAAGCAGTATCGACAGAGTCACGATAATACCTGTCTTGACTTTTATGGATCCGTCTTTATCTTCAATTGTCTTAAGACTTTCATCATATTTACGCTTCATGACATTCAGTTCGTCCTGAGCTGTAAGCGCCCTTATCGAGTCAGACCAATGGTTATAGCGGTCATATGTACGTGCCACAAGACGCGCATTACCGTTGCGCGTAGCCATTTCAATCAGTTGACGGTAACAATCATTGGCCTTGCCATAGTCTTTCTCCTGCTGATAACGGTCTATAAGTTTATTTATGGCGGCATCACCCTGCGAATTAAGTCCGAATGTATAATAGTAATTGGCCTGTGAGTAGAGCAGGTCGGTATTCAATGACGGATTGGCCTTGGCAATCTCTTCCATTCGTGACAGATTTTCCTTTACCTTGGGAGCGTTTTTAAGCTTTATGTACATGTTGGCTCTCTCTTTTGCCGTCTTGTATCTCAACGCCGACATAGGCTTGCCCGAGGCACTTTCGCCTTCTGTAAGGCAGGTCTCAATACGACTGAGCAGGTCAAAAGCCTCTTTATAATAATTTTCTCTATGATACAACGCCGCCGCATTCACTCCGGCGTCTACAGCTTTTTCATAGTCATTCTTGGATGCGAAGGCATTGTAAGCCTGCAAAAACAGATAGCGGGCTTTTATATATTCCTTATTTTCAAGATTAGTCTGCGCCTGTTTAAACAGTTCATCTCCACGAGTTGACTGAGCAAACACTGACATACAGCACAATACGGTAAAAAGCAATAATACTATAGATTTTTTCATATATTAAATCATAAAATTTAATGACAAAGATAGGATTAAAAATTATATTTAAACCTATTTTAACCGCTAATTTGCACAGCACACAACATTTTCTCGGCAAAACCATGACATGCCATAAACGATAACGTAAATTTGTCACGTTGGTTAACGATTATTATGATAAAATGTCATGTTATCGAAATGGCATTTAATTTGTAAAGTGTTATTTCAGTATATATCTAAAAACAACCAAACAAAAAATATATTATGAGTACTCAAAAAGGAACTATCGGGGTAACTACCGAAAATATCTTCCCCGTTATTAAAAAATTTCTTTACAGTGATCATGAAATCTTTCTGCGCGAACTTGTAAGCAATGCCATCGACGCTACCAACAAGCTGAAGACCCTTTCGTCATTTGGCGAGTATAAGGGCGATCTCGGCGAAATGAACGTAAAAGTATCGGTAGACAAAGAGGCCGGTACACTTACCGTAAGCGACCACGGCATAGGCATGACAGCCGATGACATAGAGAAATACATAAACCAGATAGCATTTTCAGGTGCCGAAGAGTTTCTGGCTAAGTACAAGGACAAAGCCGATAATATAATCGGACACTTCGGACTCGGTTTCTATTCGGCATTCATGGTGGCCAAGAAGGTTGAGATACGTACCTTGTCATACAAAGACGGAGCACAGGCTGTAAACTGGATATGCGACGGTTCGCCAGAGTATGAGATGCAGCCTATAGAGAAAACCGAAAGAGGTACCGACATCATACTTTACATCGATGATGACAACAAGGAATTTCTTGAACAGGCGCGCATAGACACCCTTTTGAAGAAATATTGCCGCTTCTTGCCGGTGCCCGTGCTATCCGGAAAAGAGCAGGAATGGAAAGACGGCAAATATGTCGACACCGATAAAGATAAAGTGATAAACAACACGGAGCCTGCATGGACAAAGAAGCCGTCGGAACTGACCGATGACGACTACCTCGCATTTTACCGCGAGCTTTATCCCGGTCAGGATGACCCTCTGTTCTGGATACACCTCAACGTGGACTATCCATTCACCCTTACTGGCATATTGTATTTCCCGAAAATAAAAAACAATATCGACGTTACGCGCAACCGTATCCAGCTATATTGCAATCAGGTATTTGTCACCGACTCTGTCGAAGGCGTGGTGCCTGAATTCATGATGCTGATGCAAGGCGTGATAGATTCTCCCGACATACCGCTCAACGTATCGCGGTCATACCTGCAGAGCGACACGGCCGTAAAGAAAATATCGACTTATATAACCCGCAAGGTGGCCGACCGCCTCGAAGAGATATTCAAAAACAACCGCACCGAATACGAACAGAAATGGGACGACATAAAACTGTTCATCGAGTATGGCATGTTGACCGACGAGAAATTTTGCGAACGCGCTATGAAATTTGTCCTTGTCAAAGACACCGAAGGCAAATACTATACGCTTGACGAATACAAAACCCTTATCGAAGCGGAGCAGACCGACAAAGACAGCAATATAGTATACCTATACTCGACCGACACGGTAGCCCAATACAACTATATCAACGCCGCTACCGACAAAGGGTATAGTGTACTTGTCATGGACGGACAATTTGACAGTCACTTCATAGGATTGCTGGAACAGAAGCTTGAAAAATCGCACTTTGTTCGTGTAGACTCCGATGTAATCGATAACCTCATCCGCAAAGAAGACCGCAAAGCCGCCGACCTTACACCCGAGCAGCGCAATATACTTACCACGGTGTTTAAGTCGCAGGTACCCAAGGTTGAAAAGGCCGAATTCCTCGTCACGTTTGAAGCGCTCGCAGCCGATGCCGCTCCGCTTGTCATCACTCAGAACGAGTATATGCGACGCATGAAAGACATGGCAGCCATGCAACCCGGCATGTCATTCTACGGAGAGTTGCCTGACAGCTACAATCTTATCGTAAACACCGAGCATACTCTTATAAAGGAGATACGCGATGACGCCGACAAAACCATAGGTGACAAAGTAAAACCGATAAGTACAGAAATCGAGAAGAAAAATGCCGAAATCACAACTTTACGCGACTCGGCAAAAGACGGCAAAATGAGTGAAGAAGACAACGGAAAAGTTTCGGAACTTGAGAAAGAAGTAAGTACGCTGCGTGATGAGGAGACTAAACTCATAAGCGACTACGCGGCTGAACAAAGCAAGGTAAAACAGCTGCTTGACCTTGCACTTCTCGGCAACGGACTTCTCAAAGGTCAGGACCTCAGCAACTTTATAAAACGCTCAATCAGTATGCTCTGAAAAAACAGACCTTAGTATAAAAAATAACCGAGGACTTTAAAAGTCCTCGGTTATTTTTTATACTCGATAATTTAATTGGCAATTATCAGAAAGGAAGGTCGTCGCTGGCATCGCTTCCCAAGTCAGGCATAGGAGGCGGAGGTACGGCTCCGGGAAAATCCTGAGGTGCGGGAGCGCCGGCTACTACGGGAGTCGCAGCTTTCTCCACTTTCCATCCGCTGATTGATGTAAACCAACGTCCGTTAAACTCACGACTGTTTATGTCAAAACTAAGCACAATCTCATCGCCTACGCTCAACGGATATTGATCGGCCTTGGCACCGAAAAGGTCAAAGTGCACTTTACGGGGATATGACTCGTGAGTCTCCAGAACGTATTCGCGCTTTTTCCATTCGTTGCCGGCTTTGGACGTACCGGACTGTTCAGGCAATGCCAATATTATTTTTCCTGCAATTTCCATGTTTGTTAATATTTTGCGTTATATTTTGTCAAAGATAGGCAATCGTTGAGCGACAGCCAAATTTTACTCTAAAAATTTTTCAACACTTTCTATAGGCTTTTCATTATGCGGCATCGTTTTCGCTTCCGGACATGGCGGATTATCAACCAGATACTTGTACAGCTCCTTCACTCGCTTGTCATCACCAAGTATATGGGCCGCTCTGAAAAAACAGACTCCGTCCACACCTTTTACCGCCGTAGCTTTTTTCATAAGTTGTATGACATCGGATGCGGTCCATTTGCCCTCTACCATTTTATATGGCGCCAAACCCACTATCAGACTTTGGCCGTCGGCCACATCGACCCAAGTCGACAGATGGGCGGAAAAACCGAAATCCTCGCCCCAATACATCTGCGGTATTATGACATCATGGTGGCGTGAAGCTATCCACGCCCCGGGATCTTGCTGAAACGACTCGTAGGCCGTCGTATTTTTATAATCTTTCACATTCTTATATGTACCTATAGGGGCAGATCCGACAATAATGTCCCTGTCGATTTTCTTTACTGTCTTATAGAGTTCGGTCACAAAACGGTTTATATTGTCGCGTCGCCAGTCATTTTTATCAAGTTTATGAGGATTGTGGCGCCTAAAAGACCCACTGTCGGGAAAGTCATTGCCCGGATATCGGGTATAATCCAAATTTATGCCGTCGAAATCATACTTTTCAAGCAGCTCTTTATATAACTTTATCAGATATTTCCTGACTGACGGCAGCCCGGGATCAAGATAATATGCCCCTCGATATTTCACGCACATATCAGGGTGTTTGTATATGGCATGTCCCACATGGTTTTTACGGTATTTTGAAGCGGCCGCAGCAGTACCAAGCCTGTACGGCACCACCCAAGCATGACATTTCATGCCGCGCTTATGACACTCGTCAATAACAAAACCGCACACATCATAATCCAGACGCCGCGCACCGTCGCCTGTAAACTGCTCCATAGCCGGCTGTATCTTGGAGTCCCACACAACATCGCCGTTGGCCTGTACTTGAAACAGCACATAGTTGAAATGCGCTTTTTCAAGACGGTCAAGCATATTGACGAGCGCTTTCTTTCGTTCCTCAACCGTTGTGTTTTTTTCGGGCCAGTCAAGACCGGCGTTGGTAGTCAGCCATACACCCCTCACCTCCTGTGAAAGCAGATTGCAGTGAGCAAAAGCCGATAAAAGCATGAATATAAAGATGATACGATGCATATTATTGTTATCTCTGCATAAAAACCGTATGTTGGTATAAACTTTTATTAAATTTCATCATTAAATAATTGAGACTTTGTACTATTTTAAGTAATTTCGGTACGGCTAACAGAATTATTAATTATGAAACTTGGAAACGACTGGTGGACATCGCCCACCGAGAGCGAATCAGGACGTCTTGTCATGGTCACCGGACGCCGTGGTGTTGAAAAAGCGCGCGAGTCGGGTAAATACAATATTCGCGTTGAAATCACATGGAAATATTCCGGAAATTCCGCCGGTATGCCCGACGACCCGACATCCACACTGATGGAAGCGGTTCAGAATGCAATGACCGATGTATTCGACAAAGACCCGGTAGCTATACTTACCGGCATATATACAGGCGACAACGAGCGCAACTGGATATTCTACTGCACGTCGGTGCATATATTTGAAAAGAAGATCAACTTGGCCTTGGCTACGTTTGATCTTCTCCCGATAAGCATTTACACTGAAAATGATCCGCAATGGCTCGAGTATGACGAAATGCGCGAAGCATCGGAAATAACTCCAAGCGACGACTGACCATATGGGTGCACCTTGGATGTGGCTGCTTTTCTCTATAGCATTTGGAGCAATCAGCGGCCCGATATACTCTTATGCCGACAACCGCAGGCTCAGACACCGTCGTCTCTCTCCCACCGCTTTACGGCGCAAGATACTTTTAAGCTCGATAATCTACGCTACGGCAGGATTCATCGGCATATGTATCTGCGCCATAATTTTCAAGTGGTTTTAGTCGTTATACGTATCCGCGTATAATGCCTCGCTTGGCATTGCGGGCAAACAGTATTATCTCGTCACGCTCTTTAGTTGCGGGAAGTTCGGCCTCTATTCGCTCTATGGCATCAGTAACGTTAAGACCGGAAAGATACAGATAACGGTATATCTCCTGTATCTCACGTATCTGCTCGTTGCTGAAATTACGGCGACGAAGACCTATTGAGTTGATGCCGGCATAAGCGATAGGATCACGGGCGGCCTTGACATAAGGAGGTATATCCTTGTTTACAAGCGCGCCGCCTTGTATCATGACATGAGAGCCGATATGACAGAACTGGTGTACCAATGTACCGCCTCCGATAACGGCAAAGTTATCCACAACTACCTCACCGGCGAGCTGAGTGGCATTTGACATTATGACATTGTCGCCTACTATACAGTCATGAGCCACATGGCAATAAGCCATGATAAGGCAGTTGTTGCCCACTACTGTTTTATCGCGGGCAGCCGTACCGCGGTTTATTGTCACACATTCACGTATTGTAGTATTGTCACCTATTATGGCAAGAGTGTCCTCGCCACGGAACTTCAGGTCCTGAGGAATGGCGCCAATGACAGCTCCGGGAAAAATGACACAATTTTTACCGATACGGGCTCCTTCCATAATTGTCACATTACTTCCGATGCGTGTGCCTTCGCCAATCTCTACGTTCTGATCAATTGTAACAAACGGATCAATAACCACGTTGGAGGCTATTTTGGCAGCCGGATGTACATATGCTAAAGGTTGCTTCATTTATTTGGGATTTGATTTACTTGTTTTTTACTATCTGTGCCATGAACTCGCACTCGGTCACTATTTTCTCGCCAACGAAAGCATAGCCTTTCATGACGGCACATCCGCGACGCAATGGAGTGGAGAATGATACATGGAATATCAACGTATCGCCCGGCACAACCTTGTTGCGGAACTTCACGTTGTCTATCTTCATAAAATAGGTCGAATACTTTTCCGGATCGTCGACAGTACTCAATACGAGCAAGCCTCCGGTCTGCGCCATAGCCTCTACCTGAAGCACACCGGGCATAACGGGTTCCTGCGGGAAGTGCCCGAGGAAGTAAGGCTCATTGCCAGTTACGTTTTTAACACCTACTATGTAATTGTCACCCTTTTCTATAACCTTGTCGACCAAAAGGAAAGGATAACGATGAGGGAGAAGTTCACGTATACGGTTGACATCCATTACGGGATCAGCCGACGGATTGTAGACCGGAGCCTGTATCTCCTGACGTTTTATCTCCTTGCGTATTTTCTTTGAAAAAGTCGTATTAATCGAGTGTCCGGGACGGGTGGCTATGACTTTACCCTTCAAAGGACGTCCGATAAGCGCTATATCACCGAGCACATCAAGCAGTTTATGACGCGCAGGCTCATTTTCAGCAAATAGGGGGAAATTGTTTATATAACCGAGTTCCGACACATTCTTGTGGGGCACATTCATAAGGTCGGCAAGACGGTCAAGATCGCTCTGTTCCATAGGCTTGTCATAGATGACAATAGCATTGTCAAGGTCACCGCCCTTTATAAGATTGCCCTTTACAAGGGGCTCGATCTCACGTACAAATACAAATGTACGGCTCGCGCCTATCTCACGGGAGAAGTCATCAAGACGGTCAAGCGACGCGAACTGATTGGTAAGTACCGGTGAGTCAAAAGCCACCATGGTATCGATGCTGAAATCATCGTCGGGCAGCACTACGATTGACGAACCGGTAGTGTCGTCGCGCACCTCGATTTTCTGCTTCACCACATAGTAGTCTTTTTCAGCATCCTGCTCAACGACTCCTGTCGACAGGATCTTTTCACAGTATTCCTTGGCGCTTCCGTCAAGTATAGGAAGCTCGGGAGCATTGACTTTTATGAGACAGTTATCTATACCGGCGGCATACAATGCGGCGAGCGCATGCTCGATCGTACTGACCTTAAGATCGCCACGACTAATCACGGTACCGCGGTTTGTTGCGGTCACATATTCGGCAAGCGCATCTATTTCAGGCTCACCTTCGAGATCCATACGCTTGAACTTATAACCGTGATTTTCGGTAGCCGGACAAAACTCTGCATCTATCACAAGGCCAGTATGCAGCCCCTTACCATGCACCTTAAACGGTTCTTTTAGAGTACGCTGTTTCATATCTTATATCTTTATTTCTGATTATCGAGTTTCTTTTCAAGCTCAGCCACACGACGGTAAAGCTCTGTAAGATTCTTTACATTCACAACCTGACGGGCAAAATCTTTGGCTTCGACCGCCGGATATCCCATTATGCGCGAACCTGACTCCACGTCACGGGGAAGTCCAGACTGAGCACCTATCATCACATTGTCGCCAACATGTATATGTCCGGCAAATCCTACCTGACCGCCGACCATACAGTTTGCACCGACCTTTGTCGAGCCTGCCACGCCTACCTGTGAGGCCATTACGGTATTTTCGCCTATTTCACAATTGTGAGCCACCTGTATAAGATTGTCGAGCTTAACACCTTTACGGATGCGGGTACATCCCATAGTAGCCCTGTCAACGGTGGTATTGGCTCCAATCTCGACATTATCTTCCAAGATCACAATACCTATCTGCGGTATCTTGTTGTAAGAGCCATTTGCCGGAGCAAACCCAAAACCGTCGGCTCCTATCACCACGCCCGCATGCAGCGTACACCCCGCTCCTATTTTGCATCCGTGATATATTTTGACTCCCGGATACAGAATGGTATTGTCACCTATCTCAACTCCGTCGCCCACATAAACCTGCGGATATATTTTCACGTTCTTACCGAGTGTGACACCTTTGCCGATATAAGCAAATGCTCCTACATAAACATCATCCGGCACAACAACTCCATCCGATATGTAAGCAGGCTGCTCTACTCCCACAGGATTGGGAGCCGACATTTTGCTTACCATGTCAAGCAGGCTTGCGACCGTGGAATAAGGATCGGCTACCCTTATGAGGGTGGCTTTTACAGGATGTTCAGCGACAAATTCATTGCCTACAAGTACTATCGAGCTTGCGGTATCATAGATAAAATGAGTGTATTTCGGGTTGGCAAGAAACGAAATAGCCCCGGGTTGGCCCTCTTCGATTTTGGCGAAAGTACTGACTTTAACATCGCCGTCACCTTCGACTGTACCGTTTACAAGGGCTGCTATCTGTATTGCGGAAAACTCCATTGCAATCGTTTAATTGTTAAAATAGTTTTATTTAATGTGCAAAGTTGCGCAAAATTTTTCAAAACAGCGGCATATTTAGACCAAAATTTATCCCCCGATTGGCGATTCAGCCCAGAATTAAGGTAATTTTGTAGAATCAGGCTTATCTTTTGTTCCGTTTAGATAAAAAGTCACTATCTTTGTTATAATATCAAAGTACGGAATATGCAATCCATAACGAAATACTTCAATCTCAGCGAAAGGCAAAAAGAGCAATTCGAAACGCTCGGCACTCTTTATCCGGAATGGAACGAGAAGATAAATGTCATATCGCGTAAAGATATCGATAACCTTTACGTAAACCACATACTGCACTCTCTGTCCATAGCCAAATTCATAAATCCTGTCGACGGAACACGAATACTCGACATGGGTACAGGAGGAGGTTTTCCCGGAATACCGCTTGCTGTTATGTTTCCAAAATGCCACTTCCACCTTATTGACCGCATAGGCAAGAAAATTAATGTGGCCAGAAATATAGCCGACAGCATAAAGCTCGATAATGTCACATTTCAGCACGGCGATATAGCCGAGTGCCGCGACAAGTACGATTTTGTGGTCAGCAGAGCCGTAATGAGACTTGACGGACTGCTGCCGCTAATAAAAGCGAATATCGACAAAGTACAGCGAAACGGCTACCCCAACGGCCTTATATGCCTCAAAGGAGGCGACCTGAACGACGAAACGAAGAGTATCCAGAACCCCGTTATAGTAGAAGATATAAATCGTTGGTTTGATGAACCGTTTTTTGACACAAAGAAACTCGTATATGTACAAATGTGATTAAAATACTGGAAATCATGCTGAAAATAAAGACATTTACATTCAATATGTTTGGGGTAAACACCTATCTCATATGGAACCCCGACACACGCGAAGCGGCCGTAATCGACCCGGGCATGATAAACGAAGACGAAGAGCTACAACTCGACAACTTCATAGAGGCTCACCGGCTCAAACTCATGCACTTAATAAACACCCACATGCATGTAGACCATATATTCGGCGACTTATATGTAAAAAACAAATATGGTCTTGAAGTTACGGCCTGCGAAGATGATGCCTTTCTCGGAGAACGGGCGGCAACCCAATGCCGCATGTTCGGTCTTCCCGACAACATGGCTGTAATAGAAATTGACCGCCGGCTCAGCCACGGCGACACAATAGACATATGCGGCGAGAATGTGGAAGTGCTTGGAGTACCGGGCCACTCACCCGGCAGCATCGTATTGTATTTCCCCAGATCCAAGTGGGCTATCACCGGCGATGTACTATTTCGCGGAAGCATAGGACGCACCGACCTTGTAGGAGGCAATCACCAGTTGCTCATAGACGGCATACGCAACAAAGTTTTCAGACTTCCCGAGAATGTAACCGTATATCCGGGACACGGGCTGCCGACCGACATAGGCTACGAACAGCGTTACAATCCATTTATATAATAATCAATTCGGTTAATTTCACACACTATTTTTGACTTTTTGTTGCATATTTAAAAGATTTGCTCTACATTTGTAGCGTAAAACAGAACCAAACAGATATGACTCGATTTTATGCATATTATTTTTCTTACTTTTATTTCGCAAGGAATTAAAGCGGGCAGATATGTATACATGACATCGACGATATAATAAAACGTATTTTTAAAGTCCCGCTCCTAACATTTAGGTCGGGACTTTAATTTTATAACCCAACTAAACTCACGCAATGAAAAAGCGCGTAACAATCCAAGGTGTGGCCGGCTGTTACCATGATGCCGCCGCCCGTAAATATTTCGCAGACGAAGATATCGACACGATACCTTGCGAATCGTTTCACGATATGTTCGAGACATTGTCTGACGACGCCTCGCTACTCGGCATTCTGGCTATAGAAAATACCATAGCGGGCTCTTTGCTGCAAAATCATGAACTCCTGCGCAAAAGCCACATGCAGATTGTGGGCGAATACAAGATGCGCATATCACACACTCTTGCGGCTCTTCCGGGACAAACTATCGACGAGCTTACCGAAGTCAACTCTCATCCGATGGCCCTAAGGCAATGCGAACAGTTTTTACACCGTCATCCCAATTTAAAAATGATAGAAGCGTTTGACACGGCCGGCAGCGCGAAAGAGATTGCGGAAAAAAAACTTATGGGACATGCAGCAGTATGCGGCGAATATGCAGCCGAACTGTACGGACTGAATGTGTTGCAGCGCGAAATAGAAACCAACAGGCGCAACTATACGCGTTTTCTCATTATCACCGACCCTCTGATGGCCGCAGAAATGGCCCCTCCAGAAACCGATATCAACAAAGCGTCGATAGTATTTACCACTCCACACACTCAGGGAGCATTGTCGAAGGTGCTTACAATTTTCTCCTTCTACGACATAAATCTCTCAAAAATACAGTCAATGCCCATAGTAGGGCGAGAGTGGGAATATCGTTTTTATGCCGACCTTACTTTTGACAGCTACGCGCGTTACCGCCAGTCCATAGAAGCCGTACGCCCATTAATCAACGACCTCCGCATACTTGGAGAATATACCGAATGTAAAAATGAAATCTGACATCAAAATAATTCCGGCCGACAGAGTATCGGAAATTCAGGAGTATTACTTTTCCCGCAAACTGCGTGAGGTTGCAAAAATGAACGCCGAAGGCGCCGACGTAATATCGCTCGGAATAGGCGGCCCCGACCTGCCCCCCCACTCCGAGGTCATCGACACCCTTGCCGAAGAGACCCGGAAACCCGGCAATCACAGTTACCAACCATATGTAGGCATACCCGAGCTACGCAAAGCCATGGCTGACTGGTATGCAAGATGGTACGGCGTAGATCTTGATCCGACAACCGAGGTGCAGCCGCTCATAGGCTCCAAGGAGGGCATACTGCATGTATCGCTCGCATTCCTGAACCCGGGCGACGGAGTACTTGTACCGAATCCCGGATACCCGACCTACTCTTCCGTAAGCCGACTGGCTCAGGCCACAATATACAACTACGACCTAACGGAAGAAAAAGGATGGCTGCCAGACTTCGACGCACTCGAGAAACTGCCTCTCGACAAAATAAAACTCATGTGGATCAACTATCCGCACATGCCTACAGGCACTCCGGCCACCCTCGAACTTTTTGAAAAGATAGTAGCATTCGGCAAGAAGCACAATATAGTCATAGCACACGACAATCCGTATAGCTTCATCCTTAACGACAAGCCGCTCAGTCTTCTTCAGACCAAAGGAGCCAAAGACATAGCCATAGAGATGAACTCAATGAGCAAGTCACACAACATGGCCGGTTGGCGCGTAGGCATGCTTGCCTCCAATCCTACATTTATAAACTGGATACTTAAGGTCAAATCAAATATTGACTCCGGACAATTCAAGCCCCTTATGCTTGCGGCGGTAAAAGGTTTTGAAGCAGGACAGGATTGGTATGACGGTATCAACGCCACATACTCGGGGCGCCGGAAAGTAGCTGAAAAAATAATGACAGCGCTGCAGTGCACCTACGACCCGGCTCAGAAAGGACTGTTTCTGTGGGGACGTATTCCCGACAGCGAACCTTCAAGCGAATCCCTTGCCGACAAAGTGCTGTATGACGCACACGTATTTATCACTCCGGGCTTCATATTCGGCAGCAACGGCGACCGATATATACGCATATCGTTATGCGCCAACGAACAAAATATGCTGCGGGCTCTTGACCGTATTAACGAAATGAATAAAAACCATTAATCATAGACTGACATGAACGAATTAAAACCTCTCCTGAAAGATGAGACCGAAAAACTCCAACCCATCATAATAGCCGGCCCGTGCAGCGCCGAAACAGAAGAACAGGTAATGGCCACCGCCCGCGAACTCGCTAAAAACGGGGTGAAAATATTTCGCGCCGGCATATGGAAACCCCGCACCAAACCCGGAGGCTTCGAGGGTATCGGCGTAGAAGGTCTACAATGGCTCAAACATGTAAAAGAGGAGACCGGAATGCTTACCTCGACAGAAGTGGCTACAAAACAGCACGTGGAAGCCGCTCTTGAAGCAGGAGTAGACATTTTATGGATTGGAGCCCGCACATCGGCCAACCCGTTTGCCATGCAGGAAATAGCCGACGCACTCAAAGCATCGGGAGTAGACATACCGGTGCTTGTAAAAAATCCGGTGAATCCTGATCTCGAATTATGGATCGGAGCTCTACAGCGTCTATACAATGCCGGCATAAATCGTCTCGGAGCCATCCACCGAGGCTTCAGCTCCTATGGCAAGCACCTGTACCGTAACCTGCCGCAGTGGCACATACCTATAGAACTGCGCCGCCGTTTTCCCGACTTGCCATTGCTCTGCGACCCGAGCCACATCGGAGGCAAACGCGAATTAGTAGCGCCGCTATCACAACAAGCTCTTGACATGGGCTTTGACGGACTCATCATCGAAAGCCATTGCGACCCGGACTGCGCATGGAGCGACAAAGCCCAGCAAGTAACACCCGACGTACTCAACTTTATTCTAAACACCCTTGTGCTACGCGACTCTACCGTAACAACCGAAAGCCTCACCCTGCTCCGTCAACAGATTGATGAACTCGACAACGAGCTTCTTGAAGTACTCAACAAGCGTATGAGAATATCGCGCGAGATTGGCCAATACAAAAAAGAGCACAGGATGCCTGTACTGCAGATAGGCCGTCATGACGAGATAATGCAGTCACGCGCCAAACTTGCGGAAGATATGGGAATGAGCGGCGATTTTATGCGCTCGGTGCTGGCTGCAATACACGAGGAGTCGGTACGTCAGCAAATTGAGATATTTAACGACCGCACTCATTAAATATATACTGCATTATGAAAATTCTTATTATCGGAGCGGGAAAGATGGGCTCGTTTTTCTGCGACCTGCTTTCCCAGAACCATGATGTGGCTATATACGACACCGAACCACGGCGACTTTTGTTCACGTTTATGTGCCGACGCTTCAGTGACCTGTCGGAAGTTGACAGTTTCGCCCCCGACATGGTCATAAACGCAGCTACAGTAAAGTATACACTCGACGCATTCAAAGCGGTAATGCCGCATCTGTCCGAAAGATGTATTTTAAGCGACATCGCTTCGGTAAAAACCGGCTTGCCGGAGTTTTATGCCTCATGCGGCCATCCTTTTGTATCGACCCATCCTATGTTCGGTCCCACATTTGCCTCGTTGAGCAATCTGAGCAATGAAAACGCCATAATCATCGCCGAAAGCGACCATCTGGGCAAAGTATTTTTCAAGGATCTCTATTCAGGACTGGGTCTTCACATCGAGGAATACACTTTTAAAAAGCACGACGAAACAATCGCCTACTCTCTATCAGTACCGTTCGCGTCCACTCTTGTCTTTGCCGGCTGCATGAAACATCAGGATGCCCCGGGCACCACATTCAAGCGCCACAAGGCCATAGCCGACGGACTTATGAGTGAAGACGATTACCTACTCAGTGAGATACTGTTTAATCCACATACCTCAGGGCAGCTTACCAAGATACAGCAAAAGCTTGCCGAGCTGCAACAAATAGTCGAAGAGCACGACAACGAGGCCATGCAGAATTACCTTGACTTGGTAAGACAAAATCTGAAATAACGGCATTTGCAGTAACCGACGTATTATGACAAAAAACATTTATTGTGACATATCCTGACAGCTTCGAAAATAAAATAGGTTTTACAGCACTTCGTTCATCAATCAATGAGCGTTGTCTATCCTCGATAGGAAAAGAATTTTGCGAAAGCATGTCATTTTCCAATGACTACGATGTTGTTAAAAACAAGCTGGAGGCTACCGGCGAGATGCTCTCGATCATAACTTCGGGAGAAGCGTTTCCTCTTGAAGGCATACACGATATTAATACTTTATTAGGAAGCATAAAAGTACCGGGCACCTTTATCGGCGCATCGGACCTGCTCACGGTCAGACGCACACTTACCACAATAAATGACATTGTAGCCTATTTTAATTCCAAACGGCATGAAGAAGGTTCGGAGTATCCGGTGCTTGATGAAAAGGCATCCATGCTTACTCCTTTTCCCGAAGTAACAAAACTTATAGACCGCATAATCGACCGTTTCGGAAACGTAAAAGACAGCGCTTCGGCGGAGCTGGCTGACATACGTTCACGCATAAACTCTACATCAGGGGCCATAAACACCATCATGAGAAGAGTACTCGCGCGAGCGGCTCAAGCAGGCTATATAGACACCGACACAACTCCGTCGGTACGCGACGGACGTCTGGTGATACCTGTACCTCCGATGAACAAACGACGCATCAACGGCATCGTACATGACGAGTCGGCATCAGGCAAAACAGTATACATCGAACCGGCAGAAATAGTCGAGGCCAATAACAGGATACGCGAACTACAGCTTGAGGAGCGCCGCGAAACGGTCAGGATACTAACGGCATTTGCCGACGATATAAGACCACACATAGAACCGATACTGGCCGGTATGGACATAGTCGGAGAACTTGATTTCATTCACGCCAAAGCGCTTTTCGCCAATGACATAGGAGCGCATCTCCCGATTCTGGGCCAAGACGTAGAGATGGAGTGGTATCATGCCGTACACCCCGTGCTATTGCTTTCGCTAAGACGCCAAAACAAAGAAATCATACCACTTGATATAACTCTCGACCGACATGCACGCATACTTATTATCTCCGGACCGAACGCCGGAGGAAAGTCAGTATGCCTTAAAACAGTAGGTATCGTACAGTACATGACACAATGCGGCATGTTGCCGCCGCTATACGAGAACTCCCATATGGGTGTTTTCGACGATATTTTCGTCGACATAGGCGATGACCAGTCCATAGAGGATGACCTGAGTACCTACAGCTCACATCTGCGCAATATGAAATACTTTCTGGCCAACGGCCGAAATACGTCGCTCGTACTCATCGACGAATTTGGCAGCGGCACCGAACCGCAGATAGGAGGAGCCATTGCCCAAGCAATACTCAAACAGTTCAATGACCGCGGCATGTGGGGAGTAATCACAACCCACTTCCAGAACCTCAAACATTATGCAGAAGATACCGAGGGGCTCATAAACGGCTCAATGCTTTATGACCGGCACCTGATGCAGCCCACGTTCAGGCTGTCAATAGGAAATCCCGGTAGCTCGTTTGCAGTCGAGATAGCCCGTAAAATCGGTCTGCCTGAATATATAATATCGGAAGCGGAGGCTATAGTGGGAAGCGACTACATAAACATGGACAAGTACCTTCTTGATATCGCCCGTGACAAACGCTACTGGGAAAACAAGCGCATAGCCATAAGACAGAAAGAGAAAAAGCTGGAAAATCAACTTAGCCGTTATGAGGACGAAGCGGAACAGCTCCGAGAAAAACGTCGAGAAATATTAAACGACGCCAAAGAAGAGGCGCGAAAAATCCTTGAAGGCAGCAATGCTTCGATCGAACGCACAATACATGAAATAAAACTTGCGCAAGCTGACAAGACCAAAACACAGGAAGCCCGCAAAAGGCTCCAGACTGAAAAGGATGCGTTAGCACAAGGAGAGATCGGTGACCATCCGTTGCTAAAAAAAGCGCCGAAAAAGAAACGCCAATCCAAGCCGGCAAACGATATAGCTACAGCACGGCCGCTTAATGTAAACGACAATGTCAGACTTGACGGCCAAGGCACTGTAGGCAAGATACTTGAAATAAACGGTAAAAACGCTACCGTGGCATTCGGTATGATAAAGACCACCGTAAAACTTGATCGGCTTAAAGCCACTATAGCACAGGCACAATCAGGAGCCGGTCCGACTACTGTGGTGGGAGGAGCTGTATCGGACGCCCAACGTCGCAAACAGCTTGACTTCAAACAGGAGATTGACTTGCGAGGAATGAGAGTTGATGAAGCGGTGCAAGCACTCACCTATTATATAGATGATGCAATACGTTTCAATGCGGGAACAATAAGGATACTCCACGGCACAGGCACGGGAGCTCTCCGCCAATATCTGCGTCAATATCTTGACACTATCGATGGCATCAAGTCATATCGTGACGAACACGTACAGTTTGGCGGCGCAGGCATAACCGTAGTCGAATTAAAATAGATTATCAGCATACACAAAATAAAACAGAAGTCAGGCAGAAACCATGTATATTCTGCCTGACTTCTATTTTATTTTGTCAACGATTGTCAGTCCTTATTAACCGGAACCGTCTGCGGTAGCTCAAGCGAAGGCTTTATGCCGTCGCGTTCGAGAAGCGCATCGATAGTAGGCTCCTGACCGCGGAAACGTTTGTATAAGGTCATCGGATGCTCGGTGCCTCCGCGAGTAAGTATATTCTTACGGAATGAATCGGCCGTCTTGCGGTCAAACAGACCATTTTTCAAAAATACCGAAAAAGCATCGGCATCAAGAACCTCCGCCCATTTGTAACTATAGTATCCCGCGGCATAACCGCCCGAAAAAATGTGGCTGAACTGGGGCGAGAATGAGCAACCGTCAACTTCGGCAAACATGGCTACAGGTTCATTGGCCTTACGCTCAAGTTCCGCAGGGTCATCGACCTTTTCCGTAACAGAATGCCATGCCATATCGGTAAGTCCGAACCCGAGCTGACGCAGACATGCATAACCGGCGCCAAACTGCGAAGTCGCCACAATCTTGTCAACAAGCCGCTGCGGTATAGGCTCGCCGGTCTGATAATGCTTTGCGAAACCGTCAAGAAACTCTTTCCGGGTAAGATAATTCTCATTAAACTGCGACGGCAGTTCTACAAAGTCGCGATACACAGCCGTGCCCGACAATGAAGCATACTTGGTATCGGCAAGGAGTCCATGCAACGCGTGACCAAATTCATGAAGGAAAGTCTCTACCTCATAAGGTGTCAACAATGAAGGTTTGGAGCCTGTGGGCTTTGTAAAATTCATCACTATCGAAACATGAGGCCGCACACTGTCGCCCGAAGCAGAAATGCACTCATCGCGGAAACCAGTCATCCATGCACCCGGGCGCTTGCTGTCACGCGGGAAAAAGTCGGCATATATTATACCTATATATTTACCGTTATCATCTTTTACCTCATAAGCCTTGACATCGGGATGATATACTTTTATATCCGGATTATATGTAAACGACAGGCCATACAGTTTGGTAGCGAGTCCGAACACACCGTCAATGACATTGTTCAGTTCAAAATAAGGCCGCAGCTCCTCCTCGTCATAATTGTACTTGCGCTCTTTCAGCTTATTGGAATAATAACTGTAGTCCCATGCCTGAAGCTTCACAGGATGTCCCTCGATAGCCTCCGCACACTCCTCTATCTCGGCAAACTCCTTCAGCTGAGCCGGGCGGTAAGCTTCGGTAAGCTGCGTGAGCAGTTTATTGACATTATCGGGTGTCTCGGCCATCGTCTTTTCAAGAGCATACTCGGCATAAGTGGACTTGCCGAACAGATTGGCGATACGGCGGCGTGTATCGGCGATATCCGACATTATGTCAATATTGGAGTATTCCCCTTTTGTATTGCGGCTGTTGTAAAGCCGATAAAATTTCTCTCTCAGGTCACGTCGGTCACTGTACTTCATGAACGCCATATAGTCAGGCTGCGCCAAAGTAAACAGATACATGCCCTCCTTGCCTTTCTCCTTTGCGGCAAGAGCGGCTGCTTCTACAGAACTTTCAGGAAGACCAGACAGGTCATCGGCCTCAAGCCATATCTCGTAAGTGTTCAGCTCTTTCAGTACATTCTGCCCGAACTTGGTAGTCAAGTCAGACAAGTGCGACGACAGCTCCCTGTACTTATCGCGCTGCTCCCCTTCAAGTTTGGCTCCGTTTCGGGCAAATGAATCGTAAGTGCGCTCCAGAAGCATAGCATCCTCAGGCAACAAGTCAAGTCTGTCACGGTCATCGTAAACAGCTTTCACCCTTTTCCACAGCTCCCCGTTAAGCGAGATGCCGGTAGAGTGTTGCGACAGTTTTCCTGATACTCTCAGCGAAATATCCATCAGTTCGTCATCGCTCATAGCCGAAAGCAACGGATAAAACACGTTAAGCACACGGTTAAGATCAGCACCGGTGCGTTCAAGAGCCACAATCGTGTTTTCAAAAGTGGGCTCCGCGCTCTGCGTCACGATAGCATCAATCTCTTGATTCTGTATCTTCATGCCGCGATCTATCGCTTCCTCATAATATTTATTTGATATGCGGTCAAAAGGCACGGTATTATGAATACCGTCATACTCATGGAAAAACGGGTTGTCGGACGATGCCGCGGATTGTTGCGCTTGTGTCATAACTGCAAATAGAGTCAGAAAGGCGGTTAAAGCTTTTCTCATATATTAAATAATAAAGTTAATAATGGACAAATATACTATAAATATTCGACAATCGGCCTTATTTTACAGTCAATCGCGCGAATAAAGCAATGCGTCCACTACCAGCGGAAGCAGTGCGGGAGCCACACCTGCGTCGGTCAGATAATGCTCATCTTCCTTGAAGCGGCTTATAAACTTCTCGGCATCGCCGTTATCGTTGTCTATCGACAGATTATAGTAGTTTATCGCCTCCTTAATATCGCCTGTCACAAGATTAAGATGCCCCATATTGAGATAATCATTGGCCGACGGCGCATCGCCAAGGACTTTCTCATAATACACTCGGCTCCGTTCATACTCTCCTGCGACAAAAGACGCCCAAGCGACAGGACGCCATGCGCGTGTAGACTTGTTATCAAGAAACTCCACTTTATAATAGTAGTTCAACGCCTCTTTTACCTGCCCAAGTTCAAGCAGGCAGTGTCCTATGCTTAAGGCAGTGTTGAGATCATCAGGCTTCTTAACTTCTATACGACGATAATATTGCAGGGCCTGTTCACGCCGGTCAAGCATTCTGTTGCATGCGGCAAGACGGCGCAATGTCCAAAGGCTGTCGGCATTTAACAACTCGGCCTGTTCGTAATATTCCAGCGCATTGGCGATATCGCCTTTCTGCTGCATACAATAACCCATTTTCTGAAACAGCTGCGCATCGGGCGGCATCTTGTCGGCAAGCATCCGGAATACATGAAACGCATCGTCATAATATCCTCTTTTGAAATAAAACTCGCTGACAACAGACAAGGTCTCAAGGTCGGTTAAATCGGGGACAAGCTGTGGCAACTGAAGAAGATTCAACGGACGGCTGAACGGGTCGTTAAAATCGCCTTTACGCCGAAACAGTTTAAAGAATCGATAGACTCCCTGCACATATTTATTGACCAAGTTGTTTTTTTCTTCAGAAACCGTACCGAGACCAGCATTACGCAGTTCAAGCTCATTAATATTCTGGGCACCAAACTGCGACAGCATCATCTTTTTCTGCATAGCCGGCACAGAGGACAGAGCAAATACGAACGAAAACTTATCGCCGTCACACAAAAAAGGCGAGGCCTGTATGATACCGCCGACAGCCGCCAACTCGCTTCCGAGAGCACCGGTCACTGCAGTATGTTCAATATTGAACGGCATAAACCAGTTGGCCACTTCCGAAAAAAAAGGGAATCCTTTCAGACTGGAGAATGTAGACATGAAAACATCACCCCCATCTTCCTGCATTTTTGACAATTCCTTTATCTTATCGGTAATGCCCGACCGGTCAAGCAGTTCCTGCCATTCGGGGTTTTCTTCCATATCGACTATATCGGGCATCGACGTGATGTCGCGCATGCGTTTGGCAATATCAGGACGCAATTTCATCATTTCAGGAATCAGTTCATCCATCATTTTACGGTTTATACGCTCGGTATCGCGTGTCCTGATAAACTGTAAAAACACAGTCTTTACATCCTCATGCCATGATGTGACATCACGGAGCACCTCTATTCGTTGCGACACCTTGATGCCGGTAATACGATTGCGGTTGACAAACATGGCCAACAAAGCTCCACATAATGCAATAAGCGATATGCGGCTACTGCCGGCCAACTGATAAAAGTCGAACAGCATTAAAAGACGACGTTCGTCATAATAATGTGTAAGACCGAGCATAAGAGCGGACACAAGCATTTCCCGGAAATAATCGGGCACCTCCTCCGCTTCAAACAGCATCTTGACAGCGTTTTCTTCATCAGACGAAAACGGATAAGCAATCCATACCTGATTGAAAACCCTGCGCTCAAGCATCTCAAGTTCAGTGCGCGCACGGGATGCAGGGCTGTTTTCTGCACCGGTGACAAGATTGTATATCGACATCTCCGACAAAAGACTTCTGTACCTCTCGGCAAGCACGGGCAAATTACCGTCAGACTGCATAGCCTCATACCTAAGCGTACTGAAGTAGACCGAGGATGACAACGGCTTTGTCATATCCCTCGATATACGGTCGGTCATATCATATATACCACGTACAATCGATGCGTATATGTCAGACCGTCCGGGATCATCCACACCCTGTGTGGCATAACGGAGCATCATCGAATAGGATTGCTCCAGACGGTCAATCTCGTCAGTCAAACGCCAGTCGCCCAAACGAGCGCTGTAAGAGCGCAATTGCTGAAAGGCGTCGCGAAGACGATTACGTGACACATATGATTCTATTTTGGCGGGAATGTTTTCCGCAGAGGCATGCTTCATCTTATATTTTTTGACAATTATAACAAACTATAGAGCAAAACATATGCCAAACTAAGTATAAAAAATATAAAGGCATAAAAAAAGTCTCCGCCCTGTATGGGGCGGAGACCAAGGGTCTATTTAGGAGTTTCCTGAAAATTAGTCTTGAGAGAAGATTACGATACGGTTCCAGTTGTTGGTGTCGTAGATCTGAGAGTCGCTACCTTCAGCCTTGATAGTAAGACGGTCTGCAGAGATACCATATTCTTTGGTAAGCATATTGTATACGTTCTGTGCACGACGCTCTGAAAGCTTCATGTTGTAAGCGGCAGTACCGGTATCCTTATCAGCATAACCCTTGATAACCACGTTAGACTCGGGATTAGCCTTCATCCACTGTGCGATGTTGAATACATTGACAGCTTCAAGTGAAGTGATCTTGGCAGAGTTGATGGTGAAGCGTACGGTAGACATAAGAGGAGCACCTGCTTCGGGGCATTCAACAGCAACAACTTCGGGGCAGGGAAGCTGAGCCTCGGCAGCAGCAAGGCGTGCGCCACAGTTGGCGAGCTCACCGCGGAGGTCATTAACCTGATTGTTGAGCTGGTTGATATAACCGAGATATTCGCAGGGGTTGAACGACTTGAAGTTCTTGCCACCGATATTGAAAATGAAACCACCCATAGCAGTCATATTCATATCAATAGAGTTGGTACCGTATGCGATGCCGTCGAAAGTGTCGCCATAGAAAGAGTAACGACCTTCAGCAAAGAAGTCAACATACTTGCTGAGACGGAAACGGAACTGCAAACCTACAGATACGGGGATTTGCCATACGCGAGTTTTGTACTTACCGTCATTGATGGGGGTATAAGCGTGGTTGAAATCCCAAGAGTAAGAGCCACCGACTCCGACGAAAGGAACGATGCTGAATACACGGTCGGCGTTAACATTGCCGAAGCTATTGAACATATCCCACATCAAATCAACGTTTGCATTCACAAATTTAGCCTTCTGATAAGTCTTCATAGCCTCAAAGTGATAAGCGGCAGCCTGAGCTGAAACACGCCATCCCAAGTAGGGAGTAAACCACTTACCGAAACCGATACCATAAGCGGCAGTGATGTGATGCTTGCCATGTCCGGGATTGTAATGCTCAACGATGGGAGTTTCGATACCAGCACCAATCTGGATAAACCAATTGTCTTTCTTCTGAGAATAGTAATGATCAGCGCATTCTGCAACTTCAGTAAATGTGGCCTCCTCAATTACTACAGCCTCCTGAGCTTGAGCAACGTTTGCTGACATAAGCATTGCGCCACATACAGCAAAACCAAAAAGGATGTTCTTTTTCATTCTTCTTTAATTTTAATTTATACAAATTATTTTAAACCCTTTGTTTCCTCTATTATGCCCGCCTCTTACTGCCACGTGAAACAGTATCGGCGAGTTTTGATATATTAACACGATTGTAAATATCTTTGTTCAGAAAATTTTTCACAAAGGTAAACTATTGTTGAATATCATGCAACTTTTTTGGACATAATTTAACACTGAAATGTTAACCTTCACATTATTAAATTATACGTCGATATCAAAATTTATTTTAATCACAGCATATTAAGTCATCAGGCCATTAATCGGTAATAATCGTAAATTATACGTATATTTGCATATTAGATTTTACAAATGGAAGAAAAAAACAATAACAAAAAGAATATAAGACATCCGTTACGGACTCCGAGGCGCTTCAGGCTATCATTTATTAATGAAAATACTTTTAATGAAGTATGGACACTGAAGTTCACCGGACCTAAAATTATAGCGGCTGTGGCATTTGTGATATTCGCCATAGGGTGCATGGCAGCGACGATAATAGTGCTTACTCCCATACGTACCCTACTCCCGGGCTATCTGAAAAAAGAGCAGAGACAGGAGAATATAGTCAACGCCATGCGGGTCGACTCACTTTCGGAGATAGTAAAAACCAATAATGCCTACATGAAAAATCTGGCGGATGTGCTGAACCCGTCATCTGCGCCGGCCAAGCAGTCAATACCCAAGGCAGAGATTGCCGCCCTACCCCCGGATTCACTTCTGCCGCCAAGCGAAAACGAAAAGATGTTTGTACGCCGGTTTGAAGAAGCCGAACGCTTCAATCTGAAAATAAAATCGCCTGCCGCCGCTGACGGCATAGCATTTTTCGCTCCTGTAAACGGCGCCACCACAGAGGCCCCCCGCAATAGCGCTACGGAAGTCACGCTTATCGCCCCGAAAGAGGCGGCCATATGCTCCATATACGGAGGTACGGTAATAGGCACCTACACCACGCTCAATCGGGGTACTACTGCAATAGTCCAGCACCCCAACGGCTTCATATCGAAATACTCAGGCATTGCCACCCCATTTGCCGTTACCGGCGATAAAGTTGAAGCCGGCAGTGTCATAGGACTTGCCGGAAACGGAGAAAATACGAAAGGTTCTCTGATTTCGATAGAACTATGGAACAACGGCACAGCTCTGAATCCCCGTGATTATATTCCTTTTTAAGGAAAATCTTTCATAAATAGAGTATTTTACACTAAATTTGCATACTGATTATAACACCTGAATTATCTTCATGGCACAGATGCAAATTGCAGTCTTGGGCAGTACCGGTTCAATCGGTGTCCAGACCCTTGATATCATATCGGAATACCCCGAATTGTTCAAAGCCCATACCTTGGTGGCAGGACGCAATGTTGACCGTCTTATTGAACAATCCATAAAATACAGGCCTTCGCTGGCTATTATATCTGACGACAGGCTGTACATGCGCCTTAAGGAAGCGCTTGAACCATACGGTATCGCAACGGCTTCGGGCCGTAAGGCAGTGGCCGAGGCCATGCAGCAGACATCGGTCGACACAGCGGTTATAGCAACAGTTGGCTACAGCGGACTTGAACCGACTCTCAAAGCCATCGAGTCAGACAAACGCATAGCCCTTGCCAATAAAGAAACTCTTGTTGTGGCCGGAGAGCTTGTCAACCGTAAGCTTGCACAGTCACAGTCACGTATAGTTCCGGTAGACTCCGAGCACTCGGCCATATACCAGTGCCTTGTCGGAGAACAGCCACAATCTGTAAGACGGCTTATAATAACGGCATCGGGAGGTCCGTTCCGCACAAAAGGCATAGACGAGCTCAAAACAGTGACGGTAAACGATGCTCTGTCGCACCCGAACTGGGATATGGGAGCCAAAATAACCATCGACTCCGCCACTATGATCAACAAGGCCTTTGAGATAATCGAGGCCCGCTGGCTATTTGACATTTCTCCGGAAAAGATAAAGGCAGTAGTCCATCCACAGTCAATAGTACACTCAATGGTAGAGTTTATAGACGGTTCAGTAAAAGCGCAACTCGGACTACCCGACATGCATCTGCCCATACGTTACGCTCTCGGTGACGCCACGCGGCTTGCGACAACACGGCCCGGTCTCTCGTTGGCCGACTACTCGCGTCTTGAATTTTTCGAGCCCGATGTGGAGAAATTCCCGATGATCAATCTATCTTACCACGCATTAGAACGCGGAGGCAATGTGGCTTGTGTCATAAACGCAGCCAACGAGATAGCAGTTGCGGCATTTCTCGCCGGACGCATATCATTTCTCGACATACGCAGAGTCGTGGAAAAATCATTGGAAAAGATGCCATATATACCGTCGCCTGCGTATGACGATTATGTAAACACCAACTTCGAGACCCGGCAATACGCCGAGTCAATAATCTAACATAAATATTGATGGAAACATTTTTTATAAAAGCGGCTCAGTTGATTGCGGCATTTGCTCTGCTTGTAATAATACATGAGTTTGGCCACTACATATTTGCCCGTATGTTTGGCATTAAAGTTGAAAAGTTCTACCTGTTTTTTGACCCTTGGTTCTCCTTGCTTAAATACAAGCCCAAGAAAAGACAGACCGACAACCCCGACCGTGCCACTTGGCGGGATACCGAATACGGCATAGGCTGGCTCCCGCTCGGCGGCTATGTCAAGATAGCCGGCATGATTGACGAGTCAATGGACAAAGAGCAGATGGCACAGCCGCCTAAGCCATGGGAATTCCGCTCCAAACCCGCTTATCAGCGCCTGCTTGTCATGGTGGCGGGAGTGCTGATGAACTTCCTGCTCGCCATAATAATATACGCCGGCATAGCTTGGTACTGGGGAGAAAAGTATATACCCTTGGACAAAGCATACGAAGGTATGGATTATGTACAGTCGGCACAGGAAATCGGTTTCAGAAACGGCGACATACCCATTATGATCGATGGCACAAAGATAGAAGCCGACAATAACGACAAACTGCTTGACATACTTGAAGCCGACACGGTGACGGTATTGCGCAACCACAAGGACTCCGTAAAAATAGCGATACCCGAGAATTTCATATTCCGTATTAACGAGGACAAAGGCTTTTTCACATACCGTATGCCGGTGTACATTGCATCGGTAGTAAACGGCGAACCGGCCAAAGGTGCCGGTCTCCAAGTCGACGACCGCATAGTCAGCGTGGACAGCGTCGCCACCCCGTCATATACCGAGTTTACCGCCGAGCTTGCAAAAAAAGCCGACAAAAACACGGTTCTCGGAGTGATGCGTGACGGTAAATTCATTTATTGCCCCATAAAGCCCAACTCAGCCGGCAAGATAGGCATTCAGATCAAACCTATAACCGACGTATACCCGGTAGTCACACGCCACTACACTTTCATGCAGTCTATACCCAAAGGCTGGCAGATAGGTACTGACCGACTTTCATCATATGTAAGTTCAATGAAGTATGTGGCCACGGCCGAAGGAGCCAAAAGTCTTGGAGGCTTCGGAGCCATAGGAAGTCTGTTCCCTGAAAAATGGAGCTGGCTTTCTTTCTGGGAAATAACCGCATTTCTGTCGGTAGCGCTCGCATTTATGAATATTCTGCCCATACCGGCTCTTGACGGAGGACACATCATGTTTCTGCTGTACGAGATCATATCGCGACGCAAACCGAGTGAAAAGTTTATGGAGTATGCCCAACTTGTGGGAATGGCATTTCTCATAATACTGCTCCTTTATGCCAACGGCAATGACATATATCGCTTCATATTTAAGTAAATACTCCTCACGCATATAATAATGAAATATCCCGAAATAACTCTGCGCCGCGGTAAGGAGCAATCGCTCCAACGCCTTCATCCTTGGGTATTTTCAGGAGCCGTGGCACATATCCCCGACTCTCTGGAAGAGGGCGACATTGTCGATGTGATAACCTGCGACGGCCGCAAAATAGCTACAGGACATTACCAGATAGGAAGTATAACGATAAGAATACTTTCTTGGGAGGACACCGAGATAAACGACGCCTTTTATCGCAAGAGGCTTGAAGCCGCTTATGGCCTAAGACAGGCTCTACGGCTTGTGACACGTCATAACAATGCCTATCGGCTTGTACACGGCGAGGGCGATTTTTTGCCCGGACTCGTAATAGACGTTTATGGCGATACGGCGGTCCTTCAGGCCCATTCGCCCGGCATGCATTTTGCGAGAGACATCATAGCTCGACAATTGACTCAACTGCCTGACGCCGGTATCAGAAACGTATATTACAAATCAGAGACCACCCTACCCTATAAAGCGCATCTCGACCCGCAGAACGATTATATAATCGGACAATACTCAACCAATATAGCGGAAGAAAACGGACTTAAGTTTCATGTCGATTGGCTAAAAGGACAAAAAACAGGCTTTTTCGTAGATCAGCGCGATAATCGAGCCTTATTGGAAAAGTACGCATACAAGCGCAAGGTACTGAACATGTTCTGTTATACAGGAGGCTTCTCGGTCTATGCGCTGCGCGGAGGAGCTGCCGAGGTTCACTCCGTTGACAGTTCGGCCAAAGCCATAACTCTTACCGACGCAAACGTAAGCTTGAACTTTCCTGACGACACCCGCCATACATCACATGTCGAGGATGCGTTCAAGTATCTGTCGTCAATAGATGACAGCTATGACCTGATAATACTGGACCCGCCCGCATTTGCAAAACATCGCAGTGCGCTTAAAAACGCTCTTATCGGTTATAGAAAACTAAACGCAAAGGCCTTTGAGAAAATAGCCCCGGGAGGCATACTGTTTACATTCTCCTGTTCGCAGGCGGTAAGCAGAGAGCAGTTCAGACTTGCTGTATTTTCGGCCGCGGCACAGAGCCAGCGCAAGGTACGCATCCTGCATCAGCTGACCCAGCCGGCTGACCATCCGGTAAACATATATCACCCCGAAGGAGAATATCTAAAAGGGCTTATACTTTATGTCGAATAAACCACTCTATATATAAATATGTATAAATTTACCAATATCGCCGGAGCGACGCTGATCGCATTGGCATCAACCTCAACCATGGCCGCCGATAAAAAAGACTTCAACTATGTCGTTGACCGTTTTGCCGACATAGAGGTGCTACGTTATAAAGTGCCCGACTTCGAAAATCTGTCGCTAAAGCAGAAGTTGCTGATATATCATCTCACAGAAGCCGCACTTGCAGGCCGCGACATACTATGGGACCAGAACGGAAAATACAACCTCGCCATACGCGACCTTATAGAGAACGTATACAGCAACTATTCAGGAGATAAAGACTCCACTGAGTACAAGGCTCTCGAAAAGTACATGAAGCAGATATGGTTTGCCAACGGCATACACCATCATTACTCCATGGACAAATTCACTCCCGATTTCTCACGTGAGTTTCTTGAAAAGCAGATCAGCCTACTGCCTGCGTCTTCCCGCAACAAAGTCACCGATACTCTCCTCGAGGTGATATTTAATCCGGCAGTCATGCCCAAAAAAGTAAACCAAGCCGAAGGTCAGGACCTCATCCTTACTTCCGCGACAAATATATATGACGGTGTCACTCAGCAAGAAGTGGAGGCCTATTATGCCGCGATAAAGGATACGACCGACATGACTCCGGTATCTTATGGCCTAAATACACGCAAAATAAAAGTTGACGGAAAAGTCGTAGAACAGCCATATAAGATAGGCGGCCTCTACACCGAAGCCATAGAGCGGATAGTCAAGGAGCTCAAAGCCGCTTCGCAATATGCTGAAAACGCGGCTCAGAAAGCCTACATCGACAAACTTGTCGAATACTATACGACCGGTGATCTTAAAGCGTTTGATGAGTACTCCATATTATGGTGTGAGGACACCGCTTCGCAGGTCGACTTTATAAACGGCTTCATAGAGTCATATGACGATCCTCTCGGCATGACCGGTTCATGGGAGTCAATAGTCAATTTCAAGAACGAAGAAGCATCGTCGCGAACCGAAGTTTTAAGTACTAATGCACAATGGTTTGAAGATCATAGCCCGGTTGACCCACGCTTCAGAAAAGATAAAGTAAAAGGAGTGTCGGCAAAAGTGATAACTGCCGCCATACTTGCCGGTGACGCATATCCGGCCACTCCCATAGGCATAAATCTGCCAAATGCCAACTGGATACGTGCCGCTCACGGCTCCAAGTCAGTGACACTTGAGAACATAACACAGGCTTATGACGAAGCTTCGCACGGCGACGGCTTCAACGAGGAATTTGTCATCGACGAGCCTACCCGCCAACTGATGAACAACTACCTGTTTATAACCGACAATCTTCATACCGACCTTCACGAATGTCTCGGACACGGCTCGGGACGCCTGCTGCCCGGAGTCGATCAGGACGCGTTGAAAGCACATGGCTCAACGCTTGAGGAAGCCCGTGCCGACTTGTTTGCACTATACTATCTCGCCGATCCTAAACTGATAGAACTCGGACTGCTTGACAACCCCGAAGCATATAAAGCCGAGTACTATAAATACATTCTTAACGGACTTATGACACAGCTCATGCGTATCGAACCGGGCAAGGATGTGGAAGAAGCCCACATGCGCAATCGCAAACTCATATCGGAGTGGGCTTACGAGCACGGCAAAGCCGACAAGGTCATAGAATATGTCAAACAGAACGGCAAGACCTATATAAAAATCAATGACTACGGAAAGCTACGCAGTCTGTTCGGACAATTGCTCGGTGAAATACAGCGCATAAAAAGTGAAGGCGATTACGAAGCCGGACGCGATCTCGTCGAGAGATATGCTGTCAAGGTCGACAAGGACATACACAATGAGGTACTTGCCCGATATTCTCATCTTTCGATAGCGCCCTACAAAGGTTTTGTAAATCCCGTGTACACTCTTGTATTGGAAACTGACGGCAAATCCGGAGTAGCTGATGTGACCGTATCGTACTCGGAAGATTATATTCCGCAAATGATGCGTTACTCTAAAGAATACTCTACCCTGCCACGATAATACGCACATATACAAATATGCAAAACACCCCGTGACTTTAATTAAGTCACGGGGTGTTTTATCTTAAAGCAGAGATGTCTTTTCCGTAAAGATTTCGACAGAGGGGTCAAAATCTATAGGCTCCATTCCTTCGGCATTGTTTATCGTTATCCGATACACGTAACGGTAACCGTCGTTCCAATGTGTCAGATCACTGTTGGACAATGAGAAAAACAAACGTCCCGTCTTTTTATCGCCGTCGGTCACAACCTGCTGTGGCGGAGTGTTGCCATTGGGCCAAAGCAATGCTCCGGTGGCCTTGTCGTTAATAACACAATCCACGCATATATAGCTTCCAGAGTAACCGCCGGTATCTGAGGTCATAGCCGTCAGATTCTGCGGCAACAGAAATCCGCTGCAACTGTCGGAAAAGCCTGTAGCTGTCGATGTAAGTACTGTAGGGGAAGTGGATCCGTCATAATATGTATACTCCGACAGAGCGGTCAGTCCGCTCCATACACCTGCGGAAGTGGCTACACCCGGAGCGGTTGTCATCTGCGGGAATTTGAATGTACCGGTCTTGTTTATTCCGGCAAGTTTTATTCCTGAGACACTTACCGCAATGCTGGGAGTGGTACTCATCAGCTCTACTTCGACATGACACATCGCATGCCTGAAATTCAGTTTGACCGGCGATGTCGATTGCTCCTCATTCATATTGACGGCATATATAAGATCTGTATTACCGTCATTATCATAGGTTACCGTCTGGTTCACATTTGAAATACCCTCAAGCCACTGTGCCGGACTGTATGCAAAAAAATTGACGGGCGTCGTAGGCCAATACATAACCGGACTATAAGTCCATGTATTGTCGGCATCCTTTGACACCTTGACGTCATCCATGTACAACTGGCCGTCGGTATATGCAAACACGTTAAACTCCGTAAGCGTATTTGTAGTGACCTCGTTGCTGCGCGCCTCATGTCCGGCAAGTGCAGTAAATCTTATTGCATTCTCCTCAACCGGAGCATACCCGGCATCATCTTCGCCACATGCGGCAACAAGCATCGGCAACAGGAATATCGCTGACAATTCTGACCGTTTCATATCTTCTTATTTTATTGGTTAATCATTTTTAAGTTTCATATTCGACAACTATGGTAGTCCATCCGTCGACACTCACGTCAAGGTCGCCCTGCTGAGTAGACCCGATTTCAGGCAGTTCAAGACCGTCGATAACGATATTGACATTATGAGGGTCACTTGCGGCAAGCACCTGCGAAGTCACATCAAACCGGTAACATAGTCTGCGTCCGTCACCAAGGCCTACATACAGATCCAGAATATTCGGAGCCGTTACGTCGACCGTACGGCCAAACGTATAGAACCGCCCTGTTATCATATCGCCGTTTTTCGCAACAGCCTCCACAGGCAACGTCACATTATCACGGCCCAATAGTCCGGTGGCCATGTGTACAGACGAACTCATACCCGATATTACAGCCACCATGAACTTCACTCCGTCGAGATGTCTCACATTTCTTATCTCATAATTGTAAATGGCACAAAGTTCATCAGGACAACACACGATTTCAGTATCAGAGACTTCATTATCATAACCCACATAATCTGCTGTCACATCCACACGCGACCGGGCCGCGGTCCACAGCATATCAGGACACGGATGCATATTATCCAGATCAATACCCATACTGTCGGGAATAAGGCTATGCGGCACTTTCCCCAACGCAGCCGTATACGCATCATAATCCTCGTAATTGCTTTCGTCACGAAACAAAATGTCGTATGTGTCATTGTTATAGACAAGCATATGATATGACCCGGAAGGTATGCTCACGAATCCGCCTTTATTTGAAGCAATATCAAAACGCCATATGGCGCCCGGCCCGATTGGGAAAAAATAGACGGCCATTCCGGCCGGATCAGCTGCCGGAGCCTTGTCCCAGTCAAATACGACCTTAATACGCCTTGTGACTACATCATCGCAAGTGTCATAATCATATATACAGGACGTAAGAACCATACCGGCAACGAGCGCCGCCATGACTGCAAGTATCATATATGACCTTAATACTCTCATAATCACATCCTGTTTCAATCTAACACATATCTGTTTGATTTTGTTTAAACACGTAATATCCGAAAATCAGTCTATACGGCCTGTCGCATTCAGATATTGCGCTTTCGACATACGAAATGCGCCGTAAGCAGCTATATAATCATCTTTAGCCTGCCTGTCAAGTGCCTGCGCATCAAGAAGGTCGGTAATAGTACACATACCCGCGTCATAGTATGCTTTGTTGAGTCGCAGATTCTCTTCGCTCTGCGCTATAGCCTCATAAGCGATGATCATTTTACGGTGAGCGGCCGTGAGATTATCCCACTTGTCCGACATCTCTATTTCAAGTTTTTGGCTCATATTATCAAGCTCGATACGGGCATTATTTAATTCATGCGATTTACGCTTTATCGCATATGAACCGCCCCACCATCCCGATAACGGCACCGACAAAGCTACCATAATACCGGCAAAATTATGACTCTGATTAAACATATCATGATAAAACCATCCGGCACCCACGGCAAGTTTTGGCAGATTATTGCCCACCTCCATTCTCTTTTCAATAAGTTTTGCTTCCACGTTTTTTACAAGCAGTTTGTGGTCGGAAGTCTGCATAAGAGCATCGGAAGGATTTATGTAAACAGCCGCAGGATAATTCGGAACAGTATCCGGTATCTCGCTCAGAACACGTATTCTCGTATCAGTACCAAGCCCCATCTGTTGTGCCAGCAGCATAGTCATGAGTTCTATGCCATTTTCAAGATCTACAAGGTCGGCGCGGTAACTGTTGCGCTTAAGTTCGACTTTAAGATAATCGTTCATCATTGCCACACTCGCATCGACAGCAGCCTTCACTTGCAATCCGAGCGAGTCGAGTACAGTGATAGCGCTTTCAAGGGTCTGTTTCGTGGCGTTAAGAGTCACGAGTTTCCAGTATATGGTTTCAGTCTGTAGCTGCACGAGGTCGGCGCTTTGACGTTTACGTATTCTTGCCACCTCCTCGCCGACTTTGGCAAGTTTGTTACCATTGACAATCTGTCCGCCCATGAAAATCGGCTGCATGGCCCACACTCCGGCCGTCTTGCCCTTATTTATAATGCCGAGTGTAAACAGGTCAAGGACATCGTATTGTATCATGTCATGATTGGCACGAAATGCCGAAGCACCCGCAGATACTTCCGGAAAGTATTTTGTAAATGCTTCACGGCGTGTTTCGATTGCGGAACAAAGATTATTGTCGGCTACATGTATGTCGGAGTTATTTTCAAGCGCCATCTGCTTGCACTGCTCAAGAGTGAACAGCGAATCGGCAACAGAGTCCTGTGCATACATTGAGCCTGACACCGACAATATGCCCAGAATACCGGCTGTTAATATACTATACTTTTTCATAATTACAGTCTTATAAAAGATGAGTTTCAAGAGGTTGTTCAACAGGCTTGTCAGCATCGGCATTCCTGCTTTTCATCATACAATATGCCACCGGTATAACAGTGAGTATGAAAACCATGGTTATAGGTGTGCCCCAGAAAATCACCACACCCATAGGCTTCCATAAGGCGCTGTTACCTATGACCATCGGCAGAACTCCCATAGTTGCGGCCGCCGAAGTAAGGAATATCGGCCTCATTCTGCGCTTGGACGCATTAAGCACCGCATCACGTACAGTCTGACCTTGATTTCTCAACTCTTCGGCATAGTCAAGAAGCACTATGGCATTTCGCACCAATATACCCATAAGCGACACTATGCCCAACACACACGTAAGCGACAGCGCCGTATCCTGTATGATAAGTCCGGCCGCCGCACCGGGCACACACAGCATCAACGACAAAAGCAACAGTAATGACGTATCGGCTTGCGCATAATGGAGCAGCAATATGAAAAATATAATCGCCACTGCCATAGCCAGCCCTGAAAGTATTTCAGGCAGGGTATCCATGGTATTCTCCCACTCGCCTCCACGCACGACATTGACCTCGGCAGGCAGATTCATGTTAGCGATACTGTCAGCCAAAGCCTCGGTACGGTCAATCACATTAATATTGCGCTGGACCTCTGCAATAAGCGATACTGTATATACACCGTTGTAGTGCGTCAGCATTCCCGGTTGCCAATCAGGTGTCACGGTAGATATCTGACGCAAAGGCACCGTACCGAATCCGAGCACCGGCATAGGCTCTTTCTCAAGATTGTCGATATTGCTCCGGTCAGAAGTCGGCGTCTTTAGCGTGACAGGTATTCCGTAATCGCCTTCCCACACCGTTGCCACAGGCAATCCCTGAGAATACCGCAAGGCGAGTGTTGTTTCGATAAGAGTTGAGTTGAGTCCAAGACGTCCGGCTTTAACGTTGTCGGCGTCCACCATGGCCGATGCAAGCGGATTGTCAAGAGACACACGCACATTACGTAGTCCGGGCACATGCCGTGCCACAGACGCCACAGAGTCAGCCACCCGTTTAAGCATAGCCGGATCGTCCCCTGAAAACCTGAATTCTATAGGATAATCGGCCGTAGAATAACTAAGCTGCTTGAACCGCACAAAAGCATCAGGAAAATAGCTCTCATATTTTTCGGTATACTCGTCAAGCACCTCAATAGTGGCGTCATTGTTTTTTGTATTCACTATGAATTGCGCGAAATCGGGTCCTCCGACCTGTGGAGCATAAGTAGCCTGAAATCTCGGCGACGAACAACCGTGAAAAGATGCTATCGACACCACACGGTCATCTTTTGACAATATATTTTCAAGCGAGTCAGCCACCACGGTAGTACGTTCAACCGAAGTGCCTTGAGGCATATTTATTTCTACTGCAAACTGATTGCGCTCGGCAATAGGCATCAATTGCAACGGACGCGACACAAACATCCACACCCCGGCCACAACACATATGACACCAATAAGCAAGGTGGTCTTTGGATGGCCGAAGCACCAGTCAATAACCTTGTCATATCCATTCTGCATCGAAACAAAAAAACTGAATTTCTTTTTTCCGCTTTCTATAGCCTCTTGCTGAAGTTTATAAATAGGCTTCTTTATAAGTTTGTATTGCAAAAACGGCACAAGCAGCTCAGCTACCAGTAGCGATACAAGAAGAATTATAGTCATTCCCCACGGAAAGTCGGTAAGGAAGTCGCGAAACATGCCCTTAATTGTGATAAGAAACGGGAAAAAAGTAACCGAAATGGCAAGAGTGGCCGAAAATATGGCTTTAAAGAATTCGGTACCAGACCTCAATGTCGCCGTATAATGATCGACACCTTCGGATATAAGTTCTACATAATCATCTATGATGACTACCGAATTGTCTACAATCATGCCCAAAGTCACAATAAGACATGCCAGAGTCACCGTATTGAGTTCTATGCCGAAACAATAAAAGAGTCCGAGAGATATAAATATAGCTATCGGTATTGTCGAAGCGGCAATAAGAGCCACATTCAAAGGCAGCAAAAGCATTATAACCACGACAACGGCTATAATAGCCACAAGAAGTTCAACAAGAAAATAGTTTACAGAGCTATTTACCACCACCGGCTGATCCGTGATTTTAAACAGTGTCACGCTCTCGGGTATGTCTTTTTGGAATTCAGCTATCTGCCGGTCAACTTCCTTACCCATTTCCACGATATTATACCCCTCTTTCATCTGGACACCGAGAAGTATACACTTATGCGAATTGTTGGTTATATAACTGTCAGGTTCAGGGTACTCCCTTTTTATTTCAGCTATGTCACCGAGTTTTACCACATCACCGTCAGGTGTCGACAGCACCACTATATCGGCTATATCCGCTATGGTATTGGCCGAGCGGCTTACTATTATCGGTTGTGTGTAATAAGTGCTTTTAAGCGATCCTCCTGTGGTTTTAAAACCTTGAGCCAGCAGCGTGGCACCCACAGTGGTTTCGGAAAGGGCGTAATGTTTTAGTTTTTCGGGATTGAAATATACAGCAATCTCTTCTTTCTGCATGCCGTATACATTCATAGCACCGACACTCTCCACAGCACGCAACCGCGCTTTAAGATTATCCATATATTTATCAAGTTCACGATAAGTTTTGTCATCGCTCTGCATCGTTATCAGCAGAGCCGACGTATCGCCGAAATCGCTCATCGTCTCTACAGCCAGCACACCCGGGGGCAACGTCATCTTCACCTGCTGCATACCTATCTTGAACTCATTCCAGAACGGTTTTGACTCGGCTTCGGTAACATTATCGTCCAATTCGACAAAAATTATCATCATTCCGGCCGTAATCTGCGAATGCGTTTTTTTCTTGTCGACCTGCTTATAGGAAAACACATAATCTTCAAGAGGTTTCAGAACCTCCTGCTCTATCTGTTCTACCGTGGCCCCGGGATATACAGCCGCTACTACTCCTTCGCGTACAGTAAAGGACGGGAACTCGTTTTTATCCATTACTTTCAGGGCATAAATGCCGAAAGCGATAAAAACACATACAAGTAATATCACCTCCTTACGATATTTCAGGCCCAGCGCCACCAATGGATTGGGAGTTAGCTGCTTATCGGACATAGGCCGGGAATTGTTTGTTTCTGACGCCATAATATATCAGAGCTTATGATTACCACTATTTTACAACCGACACTTCGGTTCCCGTACTTACTTTCTGCATACCGGCTACAATCACGCTGTCACCACGCGACAGTCCGTTCACCATCACACCATCATGTGTGAATTGGTCAGATGTTATAAATCGTCTCATAGCCTTACCGTTCTTGACAACCCACACAAACTGTCGGCTGTCAGAATCAAGGAGCACGCTCTGCGAAGGCAATACGAAAGATGATGTTTGGAAATGTATGCTGTCGGCGGAGCAACCGTTGACGGCAACCGTACCGATCATGCCGGGAAGTATTTTATCATCAGGATTAGGTATACTGAATTTTACCGTATAGGACCTTGTCAGAGGATCGGCCACAACAGCCTTCTGGACAAGCCGTCCCTGTAACCGCATGCTGTCAACACCGCCTACAGTTATTGAAGCAGCACATCCGTCATTGAAATTTGAAATCTCTTGTTCGGGTACCGATATGGCTATTCTCATGTCATTCAGATTCACTATTCGCATTACCGGTTGCGCGGCGATTACCGTCTGACCGTCATCCATCATCTTTTCCGACACATATCCCGTGATAGGAGAATACAATGATGCGTCACCGACAGCCCTGCCTGCAAGAGCAGCCGCATTCTCAGCCTGTTTTAGCTTGGACTGCACTTCCACCCATTTTATATCGGGTAAGGCGTTGGCATCATGCAGCTTCTTAAGTCTCCGGTAAGCATCGCGCGCTTCCTCCAGTTCAGCCTGCGCTATATTGTTGGTATTAACAAGGCTTTGGTCCTTTATACGGGCCAACAATTGACCTTTGCTGACCTTGTCACCAACATTCACATAAATCCTTGTAACAGTTCCCGGCACCGAGAAGCTGACAGTAGAGGACTCCGCTGACTCCGTAGTGCCGGAAAACAAGCGTCCGTCACCTCCCTGCGTATTGTCGCCCATGACCTTCACTTCTACTTTTGCAGGAGGCGTAACAGTCTCTTTATCATGATTTTTACATCCGTTCAAAGCCATCAAAGCCATTATGGTCAGTATTGACGGAATAAATGTGCTGCATATACTTAAATGTGCCATAAATAGTTGAATATGTTTAAGTTTTTATCTAATAAACAATGTTAATCTTCCTTATGTTTTGGCGACAGTATCAATTTATTGAACACATTATTATAATACCGACTTGTCATAGTTTCATAAATTCTCATTACTTTTGCAGTATTAAACATTATTTGTAAAATGAACGACTATATTGAAGTCAGACTTGACATATCTCCCTGTGACGAAACATCGACCGACCTGCTTGCAGCGCTATTATGCAACAAGGATTACGAAAGTTTTGTACCCGATAACGACGGATTGACAGCATACGTAAAAAAAGAGTTTTTTGATGAAACGGTGTTCAAGGAAGTAATAGCCGATTTCCCGTTTGAAGCCACGATTGAAGTCCGATGGTCGACAGTCGAGGGCCGGGATTGGAATGCGGAATGGGAGAAAAATTATTTCAAACCTATCGTCATTGATAATCAGTGTGTGATACACAGCTCTTTTCACACCGACATACCCAGTCTGCCATATGACATAGTGATAGATCCCAAAATGGCTTTCGGCACAGGCCACCATCAGACGACATCTTTAATAATAAGACGTCTGATCGAAATGCCTCTTGAAAACAAATCAGTCATAGACATGGGCACCGGAACCGGCATTCTCGCGATACTTGCCGCCATGCGTGGTGCGAATCCGGTCAATGCTGTCGAGATTGACGAATTCGCACACGTAAATGCGGTTGAAAATGTCAGACTCAACGGACATGCCGAAATAAATGTCATACTCGGCGATGCCGGAGCTCTTGATAATCTTGAGACGGCCGACCTGTTTATTGCCAATATCAACCGCAACATCATAACCGCCGACATGCGGCATTATGCATCAAAACTTGCTGAAGGCGGCGACATGTTGCTAAGCGGATTCTATGAAGAAGATGTAGAAACCATATTTGCCGAGGCGTCCAATCATGGACTGAAACATACCGGAACTTATGTGCTGGACAGGTGGACATGCCTGCAATTAAAGAAACTATCTTGATTTTATGAATATAATTGAAGTAAAGGACGTAGTAAAAGACTACTCCGGCCACCGTGCCCTCGACCATGTGAGCCTTAATGTGGAGGAAGGCACCATATATGGACTTCTCGGCCCGAACGGTGCAGGAAAGACATCGCTTATACGTATACTCAACCAGATAACGCGCCCCGATGAAGGAGAGGTATTGCTCAACGGCAAGCCTCTGGCTCCTTCCGACGTCATGCATATGGGATATCTGCCTGAAGAACGAGGACTGTATAAAAAAATGAAAGTGCTGAGCCACATTGTATATCTCGGACGACTTAAAGGCATGTCCAAGAACGACGCCCATCGCGCGGCTATGGAATGGCTCGAAAGAATGGACCTCGCCGAATGGGCCAACAAAAAAGTAGAAGCCCTTTCAAAAGGCATGGCACAGAAAGTACAGTTCATAGCGACTGTAGTACATAATCCTAAGCTGCTGATCTTCGACGAACCCTTCTCCGGCTTCGACCCGGTCAACACCGAACAGCTGAAGAAAGAGATACTCCGACTTAACGATAACGGATCCACCATACTCTTTTCAACCCACAATATGGCTTCGGTTGAAGAAGTATGCAAAGAATTCACACTCATAAACAAGTCCCGCGCAGTACTGCAGGGCAATGTATACGACATCAGACGCCGGTTCAAAAAAAATCTATTCCGTGTACACGTTGCCGAACCCGTACTCGCTCCTGACAACGCGCTGTACTCCATCGTATCACTTTCACCCCGGCTTCAGTCGGGCTGCGAAGCTACCGTAAAACTGAATCAGGGTGTATCGACACGCGATGCCATAAGCAATCTAAACGGCAATTATACTCTTCTCGGCTTTGAAGAGCTTCTACCGTCAATGAACGAAATTTTCATAGAAACCGTCACAGACTCCAATGAACAAAGATAGATTTATGTTAGTGATGCAACGCGAGTATCTCTCGATTGTTGCAAAAAAGTCTTTTATAATAAGCACACTGCTTGCGCCGGTAATAATGTTAGCGCTTGTCGCAATACCGGCCCTGCTGATGACAGTCAACAATTCCGACTCCCGTCTTATAAGCATCATTGATGAAACAGGACAATACTCCGACATATTCAAGGACAATGACGACTACCGGTTCAGAATCGAGACCGACATGACTCCTGAAAATATGAAAGACCGCTATAAAAAGGCCGACGGCGACATATACGCCATAGTGGTCATACCCTCCGATGTGGAAGAATCGAAAACAATCAACGTATATTCGGAAAAGCCCGTCAAGATAACCCTCAGCCGCGAACTTGAAGAGCCGCTAAACAAAAGTCTGTCAGACGCCAAGATCGCCTCATACAATCTGCCCGAGTTAAAGGATATGATAGCACAAAGCGATGTGGAAGTCAAAATCAGGAGCCACACATGGGACGAAGAAGGAGAGAAAGTGTCATCAAGCGAGATAGCTATGATAGTCGGGCTTTTCCTCGCTTTTCTTACTTATATGTTTGTGCTCATGTACGGTGCCATGATTATGGGTTCTGTCGTAGAAGACAAGACCAACCGCATAGTTGAGGTCATAGTAAGCACATGCCGTCCGATGGAACTAATGCTCGGGAAAATAGTAAGTATAGCCCTTGTAGGACTTACTCAGATATTGATCTGGGCCGTATTTTTAGGCATAGGCCTGTTTGTGGTCAGTATGTTCGGCATAGCCACCTCCACTCCCGACATTGCCGCAGGCATGACTGCCGGCACCTCTATGCCGGAAATGCCGACATCGGAAGTGTCAGACATATTGCAGGCTGTACTCGGCATAAACTGGTTCAGACTGCTCGGTATATTTATATTGTATTTCATCGGCGGTTATCTGCTATATGCGGCACTGTTTGCCGGTTTCGGCTCGGCTGTGGACCAACAGAGCGATGCCAATCAGTTCACCATGCCTATAATGATGATTATCATACTCGCCCTTGTCATAGGGCAGGCATGCATGGAAAATCCCGACGGAACACTCGGAGTGATAGCTTCACTCGTACCGTTCACATCACCCATAGTCATGATGATACGTCTGCCTTACGATGTACCGGCATGGCAAATATTGACAAGTCTCTTGCTGCTCTACGGCACAGCTTTGCTCTTTGTATTCCTTGCATCGAGAATTTATCGTACCGGCATACTTATGTATGGACGCAAGGTGTCGTTTAAAGAGATCATCCGCTGGATAAAATAGACAATGTGTAAGCAAAACGACACTCATTTATTGCAGATTAAAGATTATTGCCGCAAAAGATGTAAAATAATTCACTTTTCGCTTTGACATTTAAAAATAATGGTGTAATTTTGCTCCATCAAACAACAATATTGAATCAATGAATACGACTCTTCTTTCCCTATCGCTAACTTCAGGCCTTACGCTATCGAAATGATTGTGGGAGAAAGATGCTGTATTATTAAATGATAATGAAAATGAACGTCGGCCTTTCTCCATAGTTTGGAGAAGGCCGATTTTTTTAATTATAAACTAAAACAAATGATAATATATGAGTGACAGATTGTTTATCTTCGACACTACATTGCGCGACGGCGAGCAGGTGCCCGGATGTCAGCTCAACACTGTAGAGAAGATCGAAGTAGCCAAAGCTTTGGAAGAGCTTGGCGTTGATGTGATAGAAGCCGGATTCCCCATATCGAGTCCGGGTGACTTCAACTCGGTTGTAGAGATTTCGAAAGCCGTCACATGGCCTACCATATGTGCGCTTACACGTGCGGTGGAAAACGACATACGTGTTGCCGCCGATGCCCTGCAATACGCAAAGCATAAACGCATACACACCGGCATCGGCACATCGGACTACCATATAAAGTACAAATTCAACTCCAATCGCGAGGATATCCTTGAGCGGGCCATAGCTTGCGTGAAATATGCCAAACGCTTCGTAGAGGATGTACAGTTTTATGCGGAGGACGCCGGACGCACCGACAACGAGTATCTTGCCCGCGTAGTTGAGGCCGTTATAAAAGCCGGCGCCACGGTAGTCAACATACCCGATACGACAGGTTATTGTCTGCCCTCACAGTTCGGCGAAAAGATACAGTATCTGATGGAGCACGTCAAAGGCATACACAATGTCACCATCGCCACCCACTGCCACAACGACTTGGGTATGGCGACGGCCAATACCATGTCAGGTGTGATGCACGGCGCACGTCAGGCCGAAGTGACCATAAACGGCATAGGCGAACGCGCCGGAAACACCTCTCTCGAAGAGGTGGCCATGATATGCCGCTCACATAAAGAACTCGGGATAGACACAAACCTCAACACTACTAAGCTCTACGGCATCAGCCGCATGGTGTCAAGTCTGATGAACATGCCGGTACAGCCCAACAAAGCCATCGTAGGACGCAACGCATTTGCACACAGCTCGGGCATACATCAGGACGGTGTACTTAAAAATCGCGAAAGCTATGAAATAATCGACCCGAAAGATGTGGGCGTGGATGAAAACTCCATAGTACTTACCGCCCGTTCAGGACGCGCGGCTCTGAAACACCGATTGCATGTGCTCGGCATAGAGCTTGACAAAGAGGCGCTCGACAAAGCTTATGAAGGTTTCCTGCAACTTGCCGATAAGAAGAAAGAAATCAATGACGACGACGTACTGCTGCTCGCAGGCGAACACCGCAAGGCATCGCGCCGCCTGAAACTCGACTTCCTTCAGGTGACATCAGGTGTAGGCATAAAGTCAGTGGCATCGATAGGTCTTGATATAGCCGGCGAAAAATTTGAGGCATGTGCATCGGGCAATGGTCCTGTTGATGCTGCCATATCGGCAATCAAGCAGATAATACACCGCAAGATGCTTGTGAAGGAATTTCTCATACAGGCTATCAACAAAGGCAGCAATGACATAGGTAAAGTGCACATGACTGTCGAACACGAAGGAGTGGCCTACTACGGATTTTCGGCCAATACCGACATTGTGGCCGCAAGCGCCGAGGCATTCATCGATGCGATAAATAAATTTGTCCACTAATCAAGCAACTATATTCATTGTCTATGGCACGGACATTATTTGACAAAATATGGGACGCACACACAGTCAATACGGTTGACGGCGGACCCACACAATTATATATAGACCGCCATTACTGCCATGAGGTGACAAGCCCGCAGGCATTTGACGGCCTACGCAGGCGAGGGCTGAAAGTATATCGTCCGGAGCGCACTATATGCTCGCCCGACCACAATGTACCTACCCTGCATCAGGACAAGCCCATCAATGACCCCGTGTCGCGCAAGCAGGTCGAGACACTGTACCGCAACGCAGATGAGTTCGGATTGACACTGTTCGGCCTCGGTCACCCCGGAAACGGTATCATACATGTCATAGGACCTGAAACAGGTCTTACACTCCCGGGCTATACAATAGTGTGCGGTGACAGCCATACGTCAACCCACGGAGCTTTCGGAGCCGTAGCTTTTGGCATAGGCACAAGCGAGGTCGAAATGGTTCTCGCAACCCAATGCATACTGCAGCCCAAGCCCAAAACGATGCGCATAAACATAGAAGGTCGTCTCGGCAAAGACGTTACGGCTAAAGATGTCGCTCTATACATAATAGCTCGTATGTCTACAAGCGGAGCTACAGGATATTTTGTAGAATACTCCGGCGAAGTCATACGCAACATGTCAATGGAAGAGCGCCTGACCGTATGCAATCTGTCAATCGAGATGGGAGCCCGAGGAGGCATGATAGCCCCCGACAAGACTACATTCGCTTATGTCAAAGGGCGTAAGTACGCCCCCAAAGGCGAAGCATGGGACAATGCCGTCAAATATTGGGAATCACTTGCATCCGATGACGATGCCGTCTTCGATAAAGAGGTGACATTTAATGCCGACGACATAGAACCACGCATCACCTACGGTACCAATCCCGGTATGGGCATAGGCATATCCGAAGCCATACCCCACTATGACGGAAACGACGAGGTAGGTCGCGCATCTTACGAAAAGTCTCTTGAATATATGGGCTTCAATACCGGACAGCATCTTGAGGGAACACCTGTGGATTATGTGTTTCTCGGCAGCTGCACCAACGGCCGCATCGAAGACTTCCGTGCATTTGCCGGCTATGTGAAAGGCCATCAAAAGGCACCGTCGGTAACGGCTTGGCTCGTGCCCGGCTCCCGTGCAGTCTTTGAGCAGATAAAAGAAGAAGGCCTTGACATGATACTTGCCGACGCCGGTTTTGAACTGCGTGAACCAGGATGTTCGGCATGTCTGGCCATGAACGATGACAAAGTACCGTCAGGAGCTTTGTGCGTATCCACTTCAAACCGCAATTTCGAAGGCAGACAAGGCCCCGGAGCACGCACAATACTTGCCGGACCGCTCGTAGCAGCAGCCGCGGCAATAACCGGAGTAATAACCGATCCAAGAAAAATCCAATTCACGCATCATGGACAATAGCATAACCGTAATAACATCAAGCGCCATACCGCTGCCGATGGAAAACATCGACACCGATCAGATAATACCCGCCCGCTTTCTGAAAGCGACCTCACGCGAAGGTTTCGGTGACAACCTGTTCAGAGACTGGCGATATAATGCCGACGGCACGCTCAATACCGACTTCGCACTTAATGACCCGCGTTACAAGGGATGTATACTCGTTGCCGGTAAAAATTTCGGATCAGGCTCAAGCAGAGAGCATGCCGCATGGGCTATCCATGACTACGGCTTCAAAGTTGTGGTGTCGAGTTTCTTCGCCGATATACATAAAAATAACGAACTCAATAATTTCGTGCTTCCCGTTGTTGTCAGCGAGGCTTTTCTCGCGGAGATATTCGCATGCATTGACAGCAATCCCTCAACAGAGCTTAAAGTCGACCTACCTGCACAGACCATAACCAACCTTGCCACAGGCCATACCGAAGCGTTCGAGATAAACGCCTACAAAAAACATTGTCTTATCAACGGCCTTGATGACATTGAGTATCTGTTGTCGCGGAAAAACGACATAGAGAACTGGGAAAACATGAATAAATTTTACTAATACATCAGCGATATGCATTTAAAAATAGCAGTATTGCCGGGTGACGGCATCGGTCCGGAGATCTCGGTTCAAGGAGTTGACGTCATGTCGGCAATATGTAAAAAATTCGGTCATACGGTAGAATATGAATACGGGGTAGTCGGGGCAGTGGCTATTGACCATGTCGGCGATCCATTTCCTCCCGAGACTCTTCAATTGTGTAAAAACAGCGACGCCGTACTCTTTTCGGCCGTAGGCGACCCCCGCTTCGACAACGACCCTAACGCCAAGGTTCGCCCGGAACAGGGACTTCTCGCCATGCGCAAGCAACTCGGACTGTACGCCAACATACGCCCAGTAGAGACATTCAAATGTCTTCTTCACAAATCGCCCCTGCGCCCCGAGATAGTCGACGGAGCCGACTTCATATGCATACGAGAACTCACAGGAGGCATGTACTTCGGCGAAAAGTATGAAGACAACGATCGCGCATATGACACCAACCACTATACCCGTAAAGAGGTAGAGCGCATACTGCGTGTGGCCTATGACTATGCCATGCGCCGCCGCAAGCATCTCACTGTCGTCGACAAGGCCAACGTGCTTGCGTCATCGAGGCTTTGGCGGAAAGTGGCGCAGGAGATGGAGAAAGAATATCCCGAAGTGACCACCGACTACATGTATGTCGACAATGCTGCAATGCGCATGATACAGGACCCGCGTTTCTTCGACGTTATGGTTACGGAGAATACATTCGGCGACATTCTTACCGATGAAGGTTCGGTGATATCAGGCTCGATGGGCCTTCTGCCGTCGGCCTCGACAGGAGAAAGTACACCTGTATTCGAACCGATACACGGTTCATGGCCTCAGGCCAAAGGGCTCAATATAGCCAATCCGCTTGCACAGATACTGTCGGTGGCCATGCTTATGGAGTATTTTGACTGCCGTGCTGAAGGTGCGTTAATACGTGAGGCTGTAAATGCCTCGCTATCGGCAGGTGTGGCCACGCCCGATATAACAGGCAATAAAGGCCGGCAATTCAGCACCAGCGACGTAGGCGCATGGATCGTCGACTACATCAATCTGAAATAGCCAATTCATTTTATAACCTATCAGAAGGCTGCATCCGTTTTGTGGATGCGGCCTTTTATATTTATTAAAACTTTGTGCCATATAGCCGTGTTTTATAAGGAAGACAACTGATGAAATGACCAAATGGGATAAAAAGCGAAACAAATTACTTGCAAAAGCACATCTATGGCGGCAAAAACACGTCTCCGATGCGGTGTTTACGTTTGTCGTGGCATTGCTTATCGGATTATGTACCGGCGTGGGGGCTTTTGTACTCAAATATCTTATCGGACATATATCATCCTATCTTTCACAAAACTTGGTCTCGACCGGCAGCAATCCGCATCTGCTACTGCTTCCGTTTACAGGTATATTACTTACAGGTATATATGTAAGATACATAGCCCGTAAGCCGCTAACCCATGGCACTTCATGCATAATGCATGATATGTCTAAAGATATTTCACGTCTTAGCGGCAGTCTCACATACGCTCCTATAATCGGCTGTTCAATAACACTAGGATGCGGAGGATCTGCCGGATCAGAAGGACCTATCGCCTACGCGGGGGCTGCTATGGGAAGCAACATCGGACGTATGTTCAGAGTACATCCCCAATTTCTCATGATGCTTGTAGGGTGTGGAGCAGGAGCCGGCATCGCGGCCATATTCAAAGCTCCTGTAGGCGGCATGCTGTTCACTCTCGAGGTACTGCGTATGGAACTCACTACCCTATCAGTGGTAATGCTTCTGTCGGCATGCCTTATATCGGCGTTGACCGCCTATGTGCTGTCGGGCTGCACGGTCGACCTTGATTATGTCAACGCAGTGCCGTTTGACACATCGACATTGCCTTTTGTGCTTTTATTGGGAATATTTTGCGGTGTATACTCACTTTTCTATTCGGGAGTGATGAAACGCATGGACCGCTTCTTTGCCGGCCTCCGCAATCCATGGGTAAAAAACATAATTGCAGGATTGTCCATATCGGTTCTGGTATTTTTATTTCCCGCGTTTTATGGTGAGGGCTATGATATAATCGAGAAAGTGCTCAACGGCTCTCCACAGGATATAGCCGATTACAGTATGTTTTATCCGGCCGGAGCCGACAGTATGACATTGCTATTCATGGCAGGGTGTATTATAATTTTTAAAAGTTTAATTACCTCGGCCACTAACAGCGGTGGGGGTGTGGGCGGTGACTTTGCGCCCACTCTCTTTGCCGGGGCTATGGCAGGGCTTTTTTTCGTAATGTTGCTTAACATGTACTTCGGCACACAACTCGACTCAGGTAATTTTGCCTACTATGCCATGGCCGGAGTCATGGCCGGAGCCATACACGCACCGCTCATGGCCATATTTCTGACCGTAGAGATGACCGGACAATACACCTTGCTTCTGCCCCTCACTATCGTAGCGGCCATATCATACGGCATAGTAAAATTATTTCGCGACAAAAACTTCCTTATAGACAGAATCGAATTCTGGTATCGCCGTCACGAAAAGCAGGTCAGTCCTCGGAATAATGACGCAACACCCGTCGGTAAGAGTTAAATATCTTAGACTTTGACACAAAGCCCACATACTTGTCATTCTCGTCGACGACAGGAAGATTCCACGCTCCCGTACGGTCAAAAGTCTTCATCACGTCTTCCATCGGATCGCCGATGCGTATCTTTGCCGGCGGCATAGACATGAATTTGGACACATACATGCGCTTGTACAGATCAGGACGGAACATAATGTTACGTATATCGTCAAGAAGCACTACTCCCATGAGTTTTTCATCGCAGTCCACCACCGGAAAGAGGTTACGGTTAGAACGACTTATCACATCGACCATAGCCTTCAGATTCATGTCGGGAGTCACCGGAATAAAATCGTTTTCTATTACTGAATTTATTTTTAACAACCTCAGCACCGACTTGTCCTTATGATGCGTAAGGAGTTCTCCACGCTTGGCAAGTCGCATGGCATATATGCTGTAAGGCTCAAAAACCTTTATCGTTCCGTAAGAAATTGTAGATACAATGAGCAACGGTAAAAACAGGTCGTACCCTCCGGTAAGTTCTGCCGTAAGGAATATTGCCATAAGAGGAGCGTGCATCACGCCCGACATGACGCCCGCCATACCCATAAGCGCGAAATTCTTGACCGACAGATCTATATCAAAGCCGATATTATTCAACGTAAATGCAAAACAGAAGCCGGCCATAGACCCCACATAAAGGGCGGGTGCAAAAGTACCTCCCACTCCGCCGGCGCCATTAGTCGACGACGTGGCAAATGCTTTGGCCAGCGTGACACACAGCACATACAGCGCTATGACCCACGGCAGATGACGGTCACCATAAAAAACAGAGCCGTTCAACGCCGCAGCCGGGTCGCCGTTAAGCATGGATGTGATGACCCCGTATCCTTCACCATACAAAGGTGGGAACACAAATATCAGAATCGCAAGCAGTATACCGCCTATGGCTCCCTTTTTCCAATGATTTTTTATCGAACCGTAAAAGGTCTCCATCATGTTTATGACACGAATAAAATAAAGAGACACAAATCCGCACAATATACCGAGTATAATGGCATACGGGATTCTAACCGGTAGAAAATTCTCACTCTGCGTGAAAAAGAACTGCACATCATAACCGGTAAATACATAGGCCACGGTAGCGGCAGTCACCGACGATATAAGAAGAGGCATAACCGTGACTGTGGTAAGATCAAGCATCAGTACTTCCAGAGTGAACAGAGCACCGGCAAGGGGTGCCTTGAAAATACCCGACAGACCGGCCGCGGCACCACACCCGACCAGCAACATAAGTACACGAGGCGACAACCTAAATGCCTGACCTATATTGGAGCCAATGGCAGCTCCGGTATATACTATAGGGCCCTCGGCACCGACCGAGCCGCCGAATCCGATAGTGATTGAACTCGCCACTACCGACGTATAACAATTATGGGCTTTAAGACGGCTTTTGTTCTGCGAAATGGCATAAAGCACTTTAGTCACACCGTGCGATATATTGTCTTTTACCACATATCTTACATAGCATGAAGCGATAATGATGCCTACAAGCGGATACAACAGATAAAGATAGTTGCCTCCTGTCACGTCTATATTCAAAAGAAGCGAACTTGATATAAAATGGATAAGCCACTTAAATACCAATGCGGCAAACCCGCATAATATACCGATTATGAACGCAAGCATCACTACAAAATCGCGCTCTTTTATATGCTTTTCCCTCCATTGAAGAAGCGAGAAAAACCACTGGTTGGCCCGGTTCGATATACAGTCAAATGATAACATTTAGATTCCTTTTCCTGTTATTAAAATCTTGATGGTATAAAATATAACTTTCAGATCGGTGTACGGCGACATATTGTCGATATAATCAAGGTCGTAACGCAAACGCGCCACCATACCCTGAACATCGGAAGCATAACCGTATCTGATATTGCCCCATGACGTCAGTCCGGGACGCACGGTGCTGATGCGGCTGTACTCCGGAACATAATCCGATATAAGTTTTGCAAAGTGTTCCCGCTCGGGACGTGGTCCTACAATCGACATATCACCCTTTAACACATTCCACAGCTGTGGCAGTTCGTCCAAGTGATATCGACGCAAAAAACGCCCTACACGAGTTATACGCCGGTCATCGGCTACGGCAAGCAAAGGACCGTTCCGCTCCGCATCGTTAACCATAGTACGCAATTTGTATATAATAAACTTGCGATTGCCACGTCCTAAACGTTCCTGACGAAAAACGGCCGGTCCGGCAGAATCACATTTTATGATAAAGCACATCACAGCCAAGAAAGGCAAAAGCATGACAATAGAGGGCGCTGCCAAAACAATGTCCGCAATCCGTTTTGCAGATCCATAAAAAGGCATTTTACCTGACGCGGATATACCACCCGACGCCGTCTGTGCACACTCCACCCTCAATCTCTAAGTACTTTTATTGAATTATCAACGTCAACTTTAACCACTCTTGACGGTAAAGCACCTCCACTGTCATCACGCCTTGTGACACAGATATAATCCACGCTATTCTTTATTATATCGTCAATCTCATCAAATGCAGCCGCAGAAGGCGCCCCGCTTATATTGGCCGATGTAGACACCAACGGCACACCTGACAGGCGGCACAATTCTGAAGAAAATGCCTCTGAAGTAATCCTGACACCGACACTTCCGTCATCAGCCACAAGTTCGGGAGCTATCCCGCAGGCATCGGGCAACACGACAGTCGTAGGCCTTCCTGAAGCCAAAAGCAGGCTTTCCGCCTCGGGAGAAACAGAGGCTATCATCTTAGCCACATCTATGGAATGTGTAAGTACAAGCATGGCTTTGGTGTCAACCCGTCGTTTTATCTCATAGACACGACGCACAGCCTTGCGGTCGGTAGCGTCACAGCCTATACCCCATACGGTATCGGTAGGATAAAGTATGACTTTCCCTTCTTTTATCGCTTCACATGCCTGTTGTAAATCCTGCTCTGTCGACATACAGCTATCTTAATTATGTTTACAAAGATAGCTCATCGATGTGAAACGACGAAATTTATTGTGGTTTTTGCATAGTTTAAATCGCATAAAATCGCTGCGCCGAGAATAAATTATTAACTTTGTAAGTTAACACTAACGCGACATTAATGGCAGAAAGAAATATACTTATAAAAGGAGCGCGGGTAAACAATCTTAAAAACGTGGATGGAGAGATACCGCGCAACAGACTCGTTGTCATAACAGGATTGTCAGGCTCGGGAAAATCATCACTCGCATTTGACACCCTGTATGCCGAAGGCCAACGACGATACGTAGAGAGCCTTTCGGCATATGCCCGACAGTTTCTTGGCAAAATGTCAAAACCTGAAGCCGATTTCATAAAAGGCCTTCCTCCCGCCATAGCCATAGAACAGAAAGTAAACACACGCAATCCGCGTTCGACAGTGGGTACATCCACAGAAATTTACGATTATCTGCGTCTGCTTTTCGGACGCATAGGACGCACCTATTCACCCGTATCGGGCCAACAGGTAAAAAAGCATACTGTCGAGGATGTTCTCTCAACAGCGGCGAGTTATCCGGAAGGCACACGCATAGCTGTCATAAGCCCGATAACATTGTCAGAAAACAGGAAATTCAAAGACCAGCTGGAGATTCTGCTGAAAGGCGGTTATTCACGCGTAGTAAAAAACGGAGAGTTCATACTTATAGAAGACCTTATCGACAACGCAGGGTGTCCTGTTGCAGCCGATGGTTATGACCTGCTTATCGACCGCCTCACCGTCAGTTATCAGGGCGATGAAGCAAGCCGGCTTGCGGACTCTGCGGAGACGGCATTTTTCGAAGGACATGACATGATGAGTCTGCTCGTGTGGAGTGACAATGGCATTCATCGTCATGACTTCTCAAAGCATTTTGAAGCCGACGGCATGACTTTTCGCGAACCATCGGAATCCATGTTCAACTTCAACAATCCTTACGGCGCCTGCCCCCGGTGTGAAGGCTTCGGACGTATAATAGGCCTTGATCCCAATCTTATCGTGCCCGATCGCTCTCTGTCGGTATACGAAGACGCGGTGATATGCTGGCGCGGCGATAAAATGAGCGAGTGGAAAAAAGAACTTATACACATAGCGCCACACGTGGGCTTTCCGATACATCGTCCATACTGCGACCTGAACGAAAAAGAGCTCGACCTGCTATGGCACGGCAACGGACGTTTTAAAGGTATCGACGGCTTTTTCAAAATGGTGGAGGAAAACCAGTACAAAATACAATATCGAGTCATGCTGGCCAGATACAGAGGCAAGACTACATGCCCCGATTGCGAAGGAAGCCGGCTGAGCCGAGACGCGTCATATGTAAAAGTCGGAGGAGCCGGTATTTCGGACCTTGTAAAAATGCCAGTCATCGAACTGCGCAAATGGTTTGAGTCACTCACACTTGATGATACCGATGCAAAAGTGGCGGCACGACTTCTTGTCGAAATAAACAACCGTATAGGTTTCCTCTGTGACGTGGGACTCGGTTATCTCACTCTCGACCGCCTGTCATCATCGCTTTCGGGCGGCGAAAGCCAACGTATAAATCTCGCCACGTCACTCGGCAGCAGTCTTGTGGGCTCGCTGTACATACTCGACGAACCGAGCATAGGACTACATTCACGCGACACACAGCAGCTTATAGGAGTGCTGCGCAAGTTGCAGAAGCTGGGCAATACGGTGGTAGTGGTAGAGCACGACGAAGAGATAATGAGAGCATCGGACTATATAATCGATGTAGGACCGGAAGCCGGGCGTCATGGAGGGGAGATAATATATCAAGGTGATATCGACAACCTTCAACAAGCAACAACATCCTATACGGTAAGATATCTTAACGGAGAGCTGTCCATACCAATACCGGACAAGCGACGCCAATGGCGCAATTATATTGAAGTGACCGGCGCACGGCAGCATAACCTTAAGAATATTGACGTCAGGTTTCCGCTTGAAGTCATGACAGTCGTCACAGGAGTAAGCGGTTCAGGTAAATCGACTCTTGTACGCGACATTCTTTATCGCGCCCTATTGCGGCACCTCGGAGAACCGGGCGACGCTCCGGGACTGCATAAATCGTTGCGCGGCGATCTTCAGCGCATATCGGCAGTTGAATTTGTTGATCAGAATCCGATAGGCAAATCTTCGCGAAGCAATGCTGCCACATATCTGAAAGCATTCGATGAGATACGACGTCTTTTTGCCGAACAACAGGGCGCAAAACAGATGGGCTTCTCACCCGGATATTTTTCATTCAATTCCGAGGGAGGCCGATGTGAGGAGTGTAAAGGCGAAGGCACTATAACCATCGAAATGCAGTTCATGGCCGATATTGTCATACCCTGTGAGTCTTGTCACGGACAACGTTACAACGCCGATGTACTTGAAATCAGATATAGAGATAAAAACATCAACGACGTGCTGAACATGACCGTCAATCAAGCCATCGAATTTTTCGGGGAGTCGAAGGAGTCATTACCGAAAAAAATCGTCAGGCGGCTTAAACCTCTTCAGGACGTAGGCCTCGGATACATTAAGCTCGGACAGTCCTCGTCAACATTATCAGGCGGTGAAAACCAGCGAGTGAAACTCGCCTACTTCCTTTCACTTGAAAAACCGTCACCCACCATGTTTATTTTCGATGAGCCGACTACCGGATTACACTTCCATGACATAAACACTCTCATGGATTCTTTCAACCGGCTTATAGCACTCGGGCATACGGTAGTGATAATCGAGCACAACATGGATGTAATAAAATGCGCCGACCATATTATAGACATAGGACCGGAAGGAGGAAATGCAGGCGGAAATATCGTCATTGCCGGTACACCGGAGGAAGTAGCGGCATGTAATGAAAGTTATACCGGACGCTACCTTTCTGAAAAGTTGTGACCGGGTCCTATTTCATCACCTGTTTATCATAATTGTCACAATCGTTTTACCGACACCGATTATAATACAGTCTCCTACATATACGGCAATTATTTAACAACGTATTTTTTACATTGACCCCTTATTTGTATCTTTGCTACCCGTAAAATAATAAATGATATCAAGTATGAACGTCAACATCGAGGAATTAATAACAATAAATTACGAGTTGGAAGGACTGCTTTATCTTGTCCTGCATCGAGGCGAAGATACTCCGCAACAAATCTGGAGTATGATAAATGACAAAATCGATGCACTGCGGGAAGGCATAAAAATATCGGAAGAGCAAGACGATGCGGCTCAGGATTCGGCGGCAGATGATACGTACAACGTTAACGATGCTATAGCTGCTGAACCGAAAGATATTATGACTGTTCATGACATTGAAGAGACATCTGCACAACATAGTGAAGAAGCCTTAGCACCGACAATCGAATATAATATAGAAACTGAAACTATCGTAGAAGAAGCAACAGAAGCAGTAACCGAAAGTAAGACCGAGACTGAAGTTGCGGCTGAGCCTATGATAGAGGAAGAGACAGAATCGGAATATGAGGAAACGAAAAATGAGACAATCGAGTCTCATGACACAACAGCATCTGACACCGAAGAAGTAAATGAAGAAACTTACGAGATAATTGAAGAAACACCGTCAGGTAACGAGCCCATAAGACTTGATGAAAAGCTCGCCCGACAGTATTCCAGAGATCTCCGCAAAGCATTTTCACTCAATGACCGTTTCCGCTTCCGTCGTGAACTATTCGGCAACAGTGACGCTGAAATGAACGACACTCTTAATCTTGTTGAAGCCATGCTTAACCGCGAAGAAGCCTGCGACTACTTTTACCATGACTTGCAATGGGACAGAGACAATCCGGAGGTCATTGACTTCATGGCTATAATCGACAAACATTTTTCCAATAAATGAGCGGAAAACTTTACATAGTGCCCACCCCTGTAGGCAACCTTGACGATATGGCTCCGAGGGCGTTGGAGACACTCAAGTCAAGCGACCTGATTCTTTGTGAGGATACCCGTACAAGCGCTGTGTTGTTACGGCATTTCGGCATAAACGTGCCTACGGCAAGTTATCATAAATTTAACGAGCATAACTCCACACGGCCGATGGTAGAGAAACTTGAGAACGGAGCTACGATATCGCTTATAAGCGATGCCGGCACTCCCGGTGTGTCAGACCCCGGCTTCATGCTTGTGCGCGAATGTCGCCGTCAAGGCATAGATGTCGAAACGCTCCCCGGTCCGACAGCTTTGATTCCCGCACTTATTAATTCGGGACTACCCTGCGACCGCTTCACGTTTGAAGGCTTTCTTCCTCAGAAAAAAGGCAGAGCCACGCGCCTTGAAGAATTGTCACGCGAAACGCGTACATTTATAATATATGAATCACCTCTGCGGCTTGTCAAAACACTTCAACAGCTTGCTGAAGTTTGTGGCTATGACCGCGAAGCCTCCGTATCACGCGAGATATCAAAACTTCATGATTCAACCGTAACAGGAACTCTCGACGAGCTCATAAACCACTTCTCGCTGAACATTCCAAGAGGAGAAATCGTTATTGTAGTAAGTGGATATAGAAATATAGCCGAAAAACGCGTTCATCGCAACAAATATAAAGACAACGAGGATACTGACAACAACTAACATAATCATATAACAAAATGAGAAAAATCGTTTCAATTTTTGCCGTCGGATTATTATTTCTGACTGCATGCGACGGAGGGAAACTTAAGCAAGTGGAAAGTGAAAACGTGCAACTTGACGACTCACTTCGGGTAGCTCTTTCCAATCAAGACAGTCTGTTGGTGCTATTGAACGACATCACCGACGGTATGAACCAGATCAAGGATTTGGAAAAAATCCTTGGCAGCACTAATGACCTGACAGCAGAGTCACAGTCACGCAAGGATCAGATACGCAATGACATGTACTCTATACAACAGGCTCTTCAGGAGCGTCGCGAACGTCTTGCCGAACTTGAGAAAAAGTTAAAAAGCTCACAGGGCTATAACGCAACTCTTCAGAAGACCATAGACAACCTCAAGGCCGAGATAGCCACTCAGGAAACCACTATATCCACGCTGCGCAACGACTTGGCAGCAGCAAAGATACAGATAGCCGACCTCGGCACTAAAGTCGACTCACTCAGCACAACAGTCGCTTCAGTCACCGAAGAGAAAGTGAAGGCTCAGGAGGAGACACAGAATGTGACCAACGAACTTAATACTTGCTACTATGCAATAGGCACCAAGAAAGAGCTTAAAGAAGCAAAGATTATCGAGACAGGCTTCCTGAGAAAGACCAAACTTCTGCAGGCCGACTTCCAGCAAAGCTATTTCACCAAGGCCGACAAGCGCACAATGACTGTAATACCCACACAGTCCAAGAAAGCGAAAATATTGACCAACATGCCGTCAGACTCTTATGTAATCGAAGACGAAGGCGATACAAAAGTCATCAAGGTAACCAATCCCGAACGTTTCTGGAGCTTGTCCAACTACCTTGTAATTCAAGTCGACTGACAATACGTCGACACCCTCATAACCGAGCGCGGCCGCCTTACGGCGCCGCGCTTTCTTTATATATTACATATCCCTCCCCTATTAATAACATATCTATACCGTAATCACTTTTTATTATGTTTAATTTTGCAAGCATATCAATCTTATTCATTAATAAAATATCATGACCTTTAAATCATCAATTTCACGCATTAAGCTTACTCTGATGTCGCTGTTCATAACAGCGGCCGCAATCCACTCATGCTCTTCCGGCAGCAGAAAAGCATCAGGAGCCATTGACGAAACCACCCCTCAAGATACCGTCCTGACGGTGAAAGGCGCGGTCGAAATGGCCCAACAGCTTGGCATGGGATGGAATCTCGGCAATCAGATGGATGCCCAAAAAGACGGAGTAGCATCAGAGACGGCATGGGGAAATCCGGTAGTGACACAGGCTCTGTTTGACAAACTGGCTAACGCAGGAATAAAAACGGTACGCATACCCGTGACTTGGCTCGGTCATATAGGTGACGCACCCGGCTACACAATCAACAAAGCATGGCTCGACCGAGTGGAGCAACTTGTGGGATATGCCGAAAAAGCCGGACTAAACGCCATAATCAACATACATCATGACGGCGCCGACAGCCGCCATTGGCTCGACATAAAGGGAGCTGCCGAAAATCCGGAAATCAATGCCGCCGTGACGGCTCAAATCAAAGCTATGTGGGCCCAGATAGCATCACGCTTCAAAGACAAAGGACAGTTCTTGATATTCGAGTCGTTCAACGAGATTCATGACGGCGGCTGGGGCTGGGGCGCTAACCGTACCGACGGTGGCAAGCAGTACCGTACGCTCAACGAGTGGAACCAAGCATTTGTAGACACAGTAAGAGCCACAGGAGGCAATAATGCAGACCGTTATCTTGCGGTACCAAGCTACTGTACCAATCCGGACAATGCCGTAGACGGAAGTTTCAAATTACCTCAAGACTCCGCTGACAACCGTCTAATCGTCGCAGTACACTACTATGCTCCTGTAGACTATTCTTTAAATGACAAGTTCAAGGAATGGGGACACACCGGCACCGATGTGGATACTTGGGGCGATGAGACCTCCCTGCTTGAAACCTTCGGAAAATTAAAAAGCATGTATGTAGACAAAGGCATACCAGTATATATCGGCGAAATGGGATGTGTGCGCCGTGACAACGAGAGAGCCGAAAAATTTCGCCGCTACTATCTCGAATACGTATGTAAAGCCGCCCGCGACCATAACTTGGCCCCGATATACTGGGACAACGGATACGGAGGTACCGGCCGCGAGCAGTCAGGTTTATTCGACCGCACCACAGGAGAATATCTAAACAACGGCGGCGATATCATGTCGACAATGGTAAAGGCGGTCACCACCGATGACCCCGACTACACGCTGCAATCGGTATACGACAACGCACCTATATAAAATTTTACGGCAAAATGCCTCAACTTAATATTCCCGTTATGATTATTTATTAGTAAATTTGCATACTAATTCAACAATTCATAATGGGAATATTCAGTTTCTTCTCCAAAGAAAAAAAGGAGACGCTCGACAAGGGTCTTGAACGCACAAAGCAAGGTGTGTTTTCCAAATTGACACGCGCCATTGCCGGCAAGTCTAAAATAGATGACGAAATACTCGACAATCTTGAAGAAGTATTCATCACTTCTGACGTAGGAGTAGAAACCACTCTCAAAATAATAGACCGCATCGAGAAGCGCGTGGCCAAAGACAAGTATGTCAACCTGTCGGAGCTCAACGGTCTGCTCTGTGAAGAGATTACCGATCTTCTCGCAGAAAACAACAACGATTCGACACTGGAAGATTTCACAGTTCCCAAAGGCCACAAACCCCATGTAATCATGGTAGTAGGAGTCAACGGAGTCGGAAAGACCACAACCATAGGCAAACTCGCCTATCAGTTCAAAAAAGCAGGCAATAAGGTCATGTTAGGTGCGGCCGACACTTTCCGTGCGGCAGCCGTAGAACAACTCGACATATGGGGAGAGCGTGCCGGTGTACCGGTAATCAAACAGAAACTCGGCGCCGACCCAGCATCGGTAGCATATGACACTCTTCAATCGGCGACAGCCAATGATATCGATGTTGTCATAATCGATACCGCAGGACGTCTTCACAACAAGAAAGGCCTGATGGATGAGTTGACCAAGATAAAGAATGTCATGCAGAAAGTAGTACCCGACTCGCCTCATGAAGTGCTGCTTGTACTTGACGGCTCCACCGGCCAGAACGCTTTTGAACAAGCCAAGCAATTCGTTGCCGCCACAAAGGTAAACGAACTCGCCATAACCAAGCTTGACGGCACAGCCAAAGGAGGAGTAGTTATCGGAATAAGCGATCAGTTCAGAATTCCCGTAAAGTATATAGGACTCGGTGAAGGAATAGACGATCTGCAGGTATTCCACAAAAAAGAATTTGTACAATCGCTTTTCGGAGAGTCAAAATAAAATGCCACGTAAAAAAGTCGACGTCATAACTCTCGGCTGCTCCAAGAATCTTGTTGACAGCGAACGGCTAATGAGCATGTTTGCCGAAAGCGGCTTCGATGCCGTGCATGAACCTAAAAAAGTGCGCGGCGACATAGCCGTAGTAAATACATGCGGCTTTATCGGCGATGCCAAGGAAGAGTCTGTCAATATGATACTTGAGTTGATTCAGGCCAAAAACGAAGGCCATATAAAATCGCTCTACGTCATGGGATGTCTTTCACAACGCTATCTTGACGAGCTTAAGGACGAGATGCCTGAGGTCGACGGCTGGTACGGAAAGTTTGATTGGCCGGAGCTCGTGACCATGCTGTCGTCAAAACATCCGGCCACCTCTGCCTACGACAGGGTCATCACCACCCCACGCCATCATGCCTATATCAAGATAGCCGAAGGATGCAACCGCTTCTGCTCTTTTTGTGCCATACCTCTTATCACAGGACGTTTCAAATCGCGTCCTGTCGAGGACATTATAGAAGAGGTAAAAACTCTTGTGTCACGTGGTGTAAAAGAGTTCAACATCATAGCGCAGGACCTTTCAGCCTATGGCAGCGACCTTTACGGACATCAGGAACTTGCTCGGCTTATTGATGAAATGGCCTCGGTGGATGGTGTACAATGGATAAGGCTGCACTACGCCTACCCCGCACAGTTCCCTATGGAGCTACTTGACGTAATGGCCAAGCACCACAACGTATGCAAGTATCTTGACATAGCGTTGCAACATATAAGCGACAAGGTGCTCTCCAACATGCGCCGCCACATCAACGGAGAAGAAACCCGCCGGCTTCTTGACGAAATAAGAAAGCGTGTTCCCGGCATACATATACGCACCACACTCATGGTCGGCTTTCCCGGCGAAGGTGAAAAAGAGTTCTGCGAACTGAAAGAGTTTGTCAAAGAACAACGTTTCGAGCGTATGGGGGCATTTGCATACTGTGAGGAAGAGGACACATACGGAGCACTGAACTTTACCGACGACATACCTGAAGATGAGAAACAGCGGCGCCTGTCGCAGCTTATGGATATTCAAGCCGGTATTGCACAGGAGATAAACGAAGCAAAGATAGGCTCAACGGTAAGAGTCATTATCGACCGGGAGGAAGATCAGTATTTCGTAGGACGTACACAATGGGACTCCCCCGAAGTAGATCCGGAAGTCCTCATAAAAAAGGACAAGCCCTTAAAAAAGGGCGAATTTTACGACGTCAAAGTCGTAGACACTCAGTTCTATGATCTTATTGCAGAATTAGTGTGATTATAGATTATGCTGTCGCGCTCATTAAAATCGCTAATCAATTCCTGTCTTGATGATAAACGGACGTTTGCCGTATATGCTCTGCCCTATCACACTCCGGCGTGCATTGTAGCCGGAGAAAATTCATTATCATCAGGCGGCACTTTCTTTATAAACGACTTCAACAATACGTTGGGAAATCCGCTTACTATAAGTGGCTGTTCACAACACCACAATGAAGTTGAGCCTCCCGAGCCATACAACTGCTCTACTGTATATGAAGACTACAAACGGCATATCACAGACATCGTAAACGATCTGAAAAAGACCGGGGGCAAAACCGTATATTCGCGAACCCTATGCGGTGATGCGTCAGGAATAGACTGGGCGGAAGTCACCGACCGTTATTTCTCGGCATTTCCCGACACATTCCGTTTTATATATTACACTCCGGTTACCGGTGCATGGCTGGGGGCCTCGCCCGAAATACTCCTCGAACGCAAATCGGGCGAAAGCAGGGTATACACAATGTCGCTTGCCGGGACCACAAGTAACGACTCGACCGAAAATTGGGACGAAAAGAACATAAAGGAACATGACTTTGTCACACGATATATAACTGATGTATTCAATCAATTAGGCATAAAAGCCGAGATATCGCCCGCCGAAGATGTATATTTCGGTACCGTAAAGCATTTATGCAACCGTATATCGGGAGAATACACAGGCGATTTTTTTACAGCAATAAATGTTCTGAGTCCAACTCCGGCACTTGCCGGAGTGCCGCTTTCCGACGCGCTTGAACACATTGGGCTGCACGAACCGCATCCGCGCAGGTGTTATGGAGGATACACAGGTGTCATAGACAGTGAAGGCGAACACGCGTATGTAAATCTGCGAAGTGTCCACTTCTCGCCCAAATACTTCTGTATATACGCCGGCGGCGGCATCACATCAGACTCCAATCCTGATGACGAGTGGACTGAAACCCGCAACAAAGTGCAGAAACTTCACAACATTATCTTATCGAGTGTAAACAATGGACGATAACCGACGCGGAAAACCGTTTCTTGTGATAACCATAGCAGTCATCATACTGTTCGGGATATCAATGTTGCCGTTATCGCAACTTACAGACGGCCGATTGCGTGACTACAATCTGTTGGCCGACATTTTAAAGATAACCGATGACTCGACATCCGTAACAGTACAACCCGACGACTCCGCACCTGTAGACAAAGCGCTTATTGCCGCTCAAGAGGAAGAAAAACAAAAAGCGGTCGTCAGCCCCGACACCCTGACAGATACTAAAGAAGAAAAAGAAGTCCACCCTGTCGATACAATATCCCCCATAGTTGCCCCGATAACGTCACGTCAGGGCGATATAGTGGTAATGGAAGATTATACCGGTAACGGTTCAGGTCTTGACCGGTTTAAGAACGCACTTTCTCAAAAAGACAGCCGTGTTGTCAGAATTGCATTTCTCGGAGACTCATATATCGAAGGCGACATTTTCACGCAAAATGTCCGCGAAAGCCTTCAGCAACATTTCGGTGGCTCCGGGGTGGGTTATGTCAACATGTATTCCGAATTTCCCGGCTTCAGACGTTCGGTAAGGCAGTCAGGGAGCGGCTGGAAAGTATTCGATATCAGCAAAGGACGGGCCAATAACGCCTATCTGTCTCTTACCGAACAATATTCCGTACCTGACGGTAAGGCAAAGGCTCTGTATAAAGGCGTAGACAAATTTCACAACGCCGATTCATGGCAGGTATCGCGCTTTTTGTTTGTAAGCCCCGATGACTGTGTCGTCACCACAAAAGTCAGCGACGGAGAGCCGGAGCTTCATTCCGTATCGGGATCTTCCGATGTGCAATGCATCGAACTACCCTCACCCACCACTTCATTTTCCGTATCGACCGACTGCACATCGCTCGCCGCGATAGGTGTATGGCTTGATGGAGCCACGGGCATATCGTTAGACTGCATGTCGTCACGCGGATATTCAGGAGTTACATTATCCAAAATAAATGTCGGACTAAGCCGGTCAATGCGACAATATATCGACTATGACCTCATTGTATTGGAATTCGGCATAAACGCCATGTCGGCAGCTCAATCCGATTACTCCGCCTATACCCGTCTGATGACGAAAGCTGTGGCTCACCTGAAAGAATGCTATCCGCTCGCCGACTTTATAATCATGGGCATCGGTGACCGCGGGCAGAAATCGGGCTCAGAAATAAAATCGATGAGAGTGGCACCGGCCATGACTTCGGCCCAGCGTGATATAGCCCGTAACTCGCGCTGTATTTTCTGGGATACGCGCGAGGCCATGGGCGGGGAGAACTCTATTGTCGACTGGGCCAACGCGAATCCGTCACGGGCCAACAAGGATTACATCCATCTTACTCACAGCGGAGGAGCCGTTTTAGCCGAACAATTTGTAAAATCATTATTGCATGCACTTGAGAATTAAGCATATTATTACGACCATCATAGCCATATCATCACTATGTCCGATACAGGCGCAAGATGACGACTGTGACGAAGTCATAAGACTGAATCCGAGCCTTACAGCCGATGCGGACAATGATATTGTATCCATACCTCCATTTATCAATCTTGACGCAAACGTCATAGAAAGTAACGGAGCCGACTGGAACTCCTTACGGCATAAGGCTGCGTCAACAGTCACTATACCATTGTCAATAGTACATATAGGCGACTCGCATATTCAGGCCGATTTTGCAACCGGGCATACAAGACGGCTTTTTCAAAAAAACTATGGCAATCCCGGCAGAGGGCTTGTCATACCATTCCGCATGACCGGAACAAACGAGCCTCGCGATTATTTAATGAAAAGCTCCGGTACATGGAAGGGCTCCAAGTTAATGAAGCAGTCACCCAATCTTCCGGTAGGCTTCACAGGTGTGGCCGTGACTCCTTCATTTCAGAGCACCGACCTTGTCATATCTACCCTTTCACGCACCGATAAGAAAGAACTGTTCAATGACGTCACCCTCTATTGCAACGGCTTGCCGGCCATAGATGCGGTGTCATCTGACGGAAAGATGTTAGACTATGAAATACTTGCCTCCCCCGGGGCATGTACTGTCATGCTCTCACGAGCAGTGAGCGAACTTACTTTGTCGCTATCGTCAGCCGGCTCAACGGTCATATATGGAGCCGACCTGCGTATGTCAGGCGAGTCGGGAGTATTCTATCATGCCATAGGCAATAACGGAGCCACTTATGCCTCATATAGCTCGGTAACCGACTTCGCCGACGGATTATCGGTCCTCAATCCCGACCTTGTTATAATAAGCCTCGGAGCCAATGAAGCATTCGGCAAGACCGGCCCTGAAGATATTTATCGGGCTATGGATATGGTTGTCAGCGATATCAAGGAGGCCAATCCATTCTCGGAAATACTTCTTGTCACTCCCATGGAATGTCAAAAGAGTACACGTACCCGCAGACGTCGTGCACGCAGTTTTGCCGTAAATGAGAAAATAGCGGTAATGCGAGAAACCATACTGCGGTACGGCCGTGATAAAAAAATAGCCACATATGACTGGTATTCGGTAGCCGGAGACCAAGGCGCATCAAGCAAATGGGTCGGCGAAGAGCTGATGGCTAAAGACCGTATACATCACTCCCACAAAGGCTATCTTCTAAACGGACAATTGCTCTATGAAGCACTAAACAAAGCACTGCAGCCATGAATCAACTTTGGGATAATATAGTAGAATTTGTCGATGCCGAACGGCTCAAAGCGACACTCCTTTATGACAGCGCCAATCCTCTGCTGTTCAATACAGGGCTGTTCTTGGTCCTGTTTGTGGCATTTCTGCTTGTATACCGGATATTGAGCCGTCATCATACACTAAAGACTATTTTCGTCATACTTTTTTCGCTCTACTTCTATTACAAATCAAGTGCGGAGTATTGCTTCATATTGCTTGGAGTATGTGTCAGCGACTATCTGCTTGGACTTTGGCTGGGAAGTGCCAAATCACGTACCTTAAGAAGAGGTATCGTTCTTCTCAATGTCCTTGTCAATTTGGGTATGCTTGTATATTTCAAATATCTCAACCTTATACTCACAACCATAGCGGACTTCTCGTCTTCTAAATTCGATGCCCTCGACATAATACTTCCTGCCGGAATATCATTTTTCACATTCCGCTCCATAAGCTACATTGTAGACATATATCGCGGAGACATAAAACCTACACGCAATTTTCTGAACTACACATTTTTCCTTACCTTTTTCCCGCCGCTTCTGGCCGGTCCTGTGGTAAGGGCCAAAGATCTCATGGGGCAGATAGAGTCGCATCCGGTGGCATCGCGGGCCATGGTCAGTTCAGGATTGTTTCTTATCATGGCCGGACTCGTCAAAAAAGTCATAGTCGCCGATTATATCAGCGGCAATTTCATAGACCGTGTATTTGATAACCCCACCATGTTCTCGGGCTTTGAGAATCTTATGGCCGTATACGGGTTCACCCTTCAGCTGTATTGCGATTTTTCAGGATATTCCGACATGGCCATAGGCATAGCACTACTGTTAGGCTATCGCTTCAAGGCCAATTTTGATGCCCCGTTCAAGTCACAAAATCCGTCGGAATGGTGGCGACGCTGGCATATATCACTATCAACATGGCTGCGCGATTATCTGTATATACCGATGGGAGGAAGCCGTTGCAGCAAGCCCCGCACACATGTCAACTTATTTAATACCATGTTACTTGGCGGTTTATGGCACGGCGCATCATGGATGTACATCATATGGGGGGCATGGAACGGTCTTTTGCTTATAGTGCACAAGACACTCCGAAGCATCTTTCCACATGTAAGTGAGAAAAAGCGAAATGCATGGTGGAGAGTCACGGCAAATGTATTTCTCACATTCAACCTAATGGCTTTCGGCTTTATGTTTTTCAGAGCGCGCTCCATGACGCATGTACATGACATGATTGGACAGATGATACACAACTTCCACTTCGCTGTGGCTCCGCAGTTTTTAAGCGGTTACCTTATGATTGTACTTGCTATGGCTGCCGGCTATCTGATGCACTTCGCTCCCAAAAGCTGGAGCAAGTCGCTCGAACACAGTTACGGACGTCTTCCGCTGTTGCTTCAGTCCGTAGTTCTGGCCATACTCCTTCTTGTCATTATACAAGTACGCCAAAGCGATATTGTGCCGTTCATTTATCTACAATATTAGTCTGAACAACAAACCTGCATCATATCAGGATTTACGCGACGCCTTGATTGCAGCAATAAAATCAGGCAGTTCATCGCGCATGACATGATTGCGATGTATGGCCCGGTGACAATTTGGACATACGGGCATAAGGTTATCCAAAGCCTCTTCTATCGTCTGCTCCTCGCTCCGGCCCTCATACATGAATATGGGTTTTATATGATGTATCTCGATACATGAACTTCCATATTTGTCGCCATAAAAGCTACCGAAATCAAATCCGCAACAGCAACACTTCAGCACTCCGTCCTGAGTGTAATGTGCCACAGCCGCATCGCGCAGTTTTCGCGAGCGTTCGTGTGACGTGGCGGTCATAGTTATAGTCTCACCTTCCGACACAAGCTCATCATAAGGTATCACCTTTCCGTCAGTGACATCGTCCAAGTGTCCTCTGACATCCTCATAGTCAAAGTCTGATGACAACAGGTATCTAAGGCTGTCCATACGCGCCTCAACAAAATCGCGTCCCAATTGGGTTATGGCATAACCTTTGTCGTCATATATGGCATATCCCGGAGCCACAAGCGTATTATGGCTGCGCAGGTTGCGTACCTTCTGTGAAAAGTAGGTGTCATTTCTGCCCGATAATATCTCTGCATCGATGCCCGAAGGCCTCATCATCGCGGTAAGTTGTTTTATAAGTTCAGAAGTCGTGATTCTGCCACCATTACACACCGCCAGATAAAGAGTAGGCAGTATCAGTTCTTTTTCTGAAATACGTCGTTCACTCATAGAATCAATAATTAGTTATCAATAAATGTTTTACCTTTCTGTCATTGCGGTTCATAAAACTAACAAGATAACTCTTGTCAAATGTAAGTATATTTATACCCGGACGATCATACAGACCATATATATAATCGGTATGTTTTATTACCATCATCCATTTGGCCACACACTTGCCGGTAAGATAATCGGCAAGTCTTTTCTGGTCGTCGCGGGTAAACTCATTATTGGCATAAGTGCTGAACTCGCTGTCATACGGCGGGTCAAGAAAGATGAAGTCATCCTCATCGGGCTTATGTTCTATAAGGAACTTCTCGAAATCAAGATTGCATATATGGGTGGCGGCAAGTTTAGCGGATAATCCTGACGACTTGTAATACTCCATCTTTTTGTCGAAATTCTTTCCGTTATACGCAATGCCACCGTAAGGTACATTAAACTTACCGTCGCTGTTATAGCGAAACATGCCGCTGTAGCAATAATTGCGTATAAACAGAAACAGCGCGCAGTGTTTAGCCGGATCGAGGACCTCGATGATATTGTCATTATACAGATGTCTGAAATACATGTAAAGCGCACCTTTGACGGCAGTCTCGATATTGTCTGAAAGATCCTTTTCCGACAGACGGCTTTTTGTAAGCTCAAGCTTTTTCATACGCGACATCTTGTCTATGAACGTGCGTCTTATCTCTCTTATAAAGGCGTCAGGATCGTCATTAAACCTGTCACCCGTCAGGCCGAGTATCTCATCACGAAAATCACGACAAAAATATGACACCTCCATATCGAGCATGTCCTTTGTAAGTAGTTCGTCACGAAAACCGGTATAGAGGCGCAACAGTTCACGATGGCGTGTAAACAGTTCACGTGCACCGTTCCATGCTGTATTTATATTGTCGACATAGCGGAAAAACATCTCACTCCCCTCTTCTCCCGCCAGATAACGGTAAAAGTTTATAAGTTCTGTCGACAAGTCATTTATATAATATTCAGCAGCGTCTACCGCGGCATACACCGCGCCACCGCCCACGAAAGGCTCGAAATAACGTCTAAATTCAGGCATGGCCGGCAGAATGTATTTAAGTTCTTTCTCCTTACCTCCCGCCCACTTCAATAATGGCTGCATTACTTGTAATATAATTTCTTAACGCAAAGATACGAATATGCATAAAACAAATAGATCCGCTTTTGCCAAACTAAGTATCAAAAGCGGGACAATGGATCAATTATGCATATTGAACGATCCACTGTCCCGCTTATATGTAAACAATTATTTCGGCTCTATCAGTCAATAAGGGCGTGACCTGTCATCTCAGCGGGTTGCGGCATGCCCATTATTTTCAGGATTGTGGGTGCCACATCGGCAAGCTTGCCGTCCTCGACCTTGGCATCCTTGCGTCCGGTAACATAAACACAGGGTACAGGATTGAGCGAGTGGGCTGTATTGGGAGTACCGTCAGGATTGACAGCATTGTCGGCGTTGCCGTGGTCAGCGATTATAATGACTTCATAATCCGCGCTCTTCGCTGCCTCCACAGTATCTTTCACACAGTCATCGACAGCTTTCACCGCCTTTTCGATGGCCTCGTATATGCCTGTATGACCCACCATGTCGCCGTTTGCATAGTTCACGACGATAAAGTCATACTCCTGACTTTTTATGGCATCGACCAGTTTATCCTTAACCTCGTATGCGCTCATTTCAGGCTTCAGGTCGTAAGTGGCTACCTTAGGCGAAGCCACCAGTATACGCTCCTCTCCTTCATATGGAGCCTCACGGCCTCCGTTAAAGAAAAATGTGACATGAGCATATTTCTCCGTCTCGGCAATGTGCAGTTGCTTCTTGTCAAGTGAAGACAGATATTCACCGAGAGTATTGTTGACATTCTCTTTATCGAAAAGGATGTGTACGCCTGTAAACGAAGCATCATAGGGAGTCATGCAATAATACTGTATGCCGGGTATAGTATGCATACCGGCTTCGGGCATATCGTGCTGGGTAAGGACCATGGTAAGCTCCTTTGCCCGGTCATTACGGTAATTGAAGAATATCACGGCATCGCCATCCTTTATTGTACCGTCTACTGCCGCATTGACAATGGGTTTTACGAATTCGTCGGTAACGTCCTCATCATATGACTCCTGCATAGCCTTTACCATATCGTCGGCTTTCTTACCCTCACCGTTTACAAGCAAGTCGTAAGCGATTTTCACACGCTCCCACCGTTTGTCACGGTCCATAGCATAGTAACGGCCTACAATCGAGGCGACTTTACCGGCCGACTTGGCGCAGTGCGCCTCCAGTTCTTCGATAAAGCCCTTGCCACTACGGGGATCGGTATCACGACCATCCATAAAGCAGTGGATATATACTTTTTCAAGACCATATTCCTTGGCTATGTCGCAAAGAGCATACAGATGGTCAAGTGAAGAATGTACTCCTCCGTTGGAAGTCAATCCCATAAAATGAATAGCCTTGCCGTTATCGCGTGCATAGCTGAATGCATTCACAATTTCGGGATTATTCAAAATTGAACCGTCCTTGCAAGCCTTGTTGATTTTGACAAGGTCCTGATATACCACTCGACCTGCGCCGATATTGAGGTGACCGACCTCGGAGTTCCCCATCTGTCCGTCAGGCAGACCTACGTTCTCACCGCTTGCCTGTAGCTGTGAGTGAGGATATGTAGCCAAGAGGTAGTCCCAATATGGAGTGGGAGTGGAATATATCACGTCGCCTTTACCATGATTGCCTATTCCCCAGCCGTCGAGGATCATCAATAATGCTTTCTTTGCCATAATTATTATCGTTTATTATATTATAATATGGTGCAAATTTACAAATATTTTCGGAGCAAACCTAACACCACGCCTTCAATAAAAGAAATGGGGAACCGGACCGTTAAGCCGATTCCCCACCTCACGTTTCAACTATTTATTTATGAGAACCTCAATGCCCGGTATCACTACCCGATAAAGAGGACGAGGGATGTGAAAAAGCGGGTAATATCACTGTTTCAATTTCTATAACAACTGAAAACCGTTTGTGGACGCGGCTTCCGGGCATTTTGAGGGTTAAAAGTGCTTTAAAAAAGTAAATCTAACGTCAATTTTACGATAATATTATCAAATTAACTTAATCGGTTAACAATTATAACATTTACCTCCGGTCATGCGTATTTCCGCTAAAACCGTCATATATCTCACCAAGCCTGAATGGAAGTTCTCCACGTATACCGCCGGCAGTAAGCAATATGTTGTCCACACGGCGTATATAAGCATCGGTCAGATCATAAACAAACATGTAGTCAAGAGTATCCTCCAGTACGCTACAGGCCGTTCTGCAATGCGAGTCCTTGATCCATGACTTCATGCGCAAAGCATAACGCACCAAGTTTTCAAGCAGAAACAACCTTAGTTCTACGACAAGTCCCGGACCCGGGTGCAGAGTGATGAACTCTTTCACCGCTTTTTTACATACCGACGTGCGCGCCCGAGGACGTCCTTTAGACGGAAAAAATTCTTTGGCTATGACTGACTTGTACTTTTCAAGCATCTTGTTCTCATCAGGATTGACATAGTATTCGAGATATTCACGCGCATCCTTGCGGGCATCGTACAGCTCAAGCAGCACCGTGGCTATCTGGTCACGGTCAAGCATCATGAGTTGTCTTTTTAATGAAGTCTTTGACATAAAGCCATGAAATGGAAGTCGAAATTGTTCTTTTTGTCGGAAAAATATATTTATTTTTCCGATGTTATGAGCTATATTATTCATAACTTTGTCGCGAAGTTACAAAATATATAACCATAGTTCAATAAAAATTATGAATAAACTGTTATGCTCCATCGCGGCACTGTCAGTATCGTTATACGCTGCAGCCGAAGGTTACCAAGTCAATACTTTAAGTGCCAAACAAGGCGGTATGGGGCACACCGGAGTTGCACAAAAACTCGGAGCCGAAAGCATGTATTTCAATCCGGCCGGACTCGGCTTCATGGACAAAACACTTGATCTGTCGGCAAGTGTAAATGCTATATCGGCCACGGCCAAAGCCAAGGTAAACGATACATGGTACGAGACCGACAACGGCATAAGCACCCCGCTTATGATAAGTGCCGCATTTAATATTTATGACAATCTGAAAGCCGGTATAAATATATACACCCCTTACGGAAGCAGCATAGACTGGACCGTCAACTGGCCCGGAGCCGTACTTAACCAATCGGTTGATCTCGCCACATATACCGTACAGCCTACCGTAGCATGGCGCATAACGCCAAAACTGTCGATAGGAGCCGGACTTATGGTGTCATGGGGCAATGTGGATCTGAACAAAGGTCTTGTAATACCCTCCACTCTTGACGCAATGCTTCAAGGCATGGGCAGTGATGCACGCTTCAATAATACAATGCCCGCATCGGTCAACCTCACCGGCAATGCCGATGTGGCTTACGGGTTTAACATCGGCGCCATGTATGACATAAATAAAAAATGGACTGTAGGTGTGAATTTCCGCTCCAAGATGACCATGAAAGTAAAAGCCGGCGACGCAAAAGTATCGTACGCCAATGAAATTGCACGCAACATACTTGAGCCAAAACTGGGCCTTATAAACGAAGCCAACTTCAAAGCCGAGATGCCTATGCCATCGGTACTTACATTTGGTGTTAGCTACAGGCCCCTCGACGCGCTGCTGCTGGCATTTGACGCCCAGCTCACCGGCTGGAGTACTTATAAGACTCTTAATATAAATTTTCTCGACCCAGCAGTAAGCTCTTACGACCAGCATCTTGTAAAAGACTACAAAAACGCATGGGCATTTCGTCTCGGCGCACAATATGCATTAACCGGACGCCTCGACCTTCGTGCAGGTTTTATAGTGGATATGGCTCCGGTAAACAAGAATTACTATAATCCTGAAACACCGGGCATGACAAAAATCGAACCGTCGCTGGGACTGTCATTCCGTCCTCTGCCGTCATTATCGATAGACCTCGCAATGCTTTACGTGGCAGGTGTCGGTGAAAAGGGAGCAAAATGTCCTTATCTCGACTTACTTGCCGGACAACTCGGACAAGACCCGCAACGCACTTTCGAGGCCGATTATAAAGTGTATGCCTTTGTTCCGTCCATAGGTGTGTCATTTTCTTTCTGATGCCGTGAGCATTTCAACCTGTTGAAGTGTTTATAATTTGTTTTCAGCGAAAAATTATTTAATTTCGCGGCATTAAAACTATTAAATATATGGTAGAACCCAAGCACTATCCGGGACTTAACGAAATTCAGGTAAATGAAAGCCGTGCGCTACACGGAGTAAACATACTAACTCCTCCGGAAAAGGAGTCGTTGTTAACTCGCTTTTTGGAAAAATTCCGCGACCCTCTTATCATAATACTTCTCGTAGCCGGCGCGCTCTCTATAGGCATCTCCATATATGAGTACTACGGCCTGCATGAAGGTGCAGCCGTGTTTTTTGAGCCTTTAGGCATATTCGTGGCTATACTTCTCGCGACCGGACTGGCTTTCTTTTTTGAAATCAAGGCCGATCGCGAGTTTGCGATATTGAATCAGGTAAACGACGATGAACCCGTACAGGTTATACGCAACGGCAACGCCATACAGATACCGAAAAAAGACGTCGTCGTAGGAGATATTGTCATATTATCCACCGGAGAGGAGATACCGGCTGACGGACAGCTGCTTGAGGCTGTGTCACTGCAGGTCGACGAGTCATCGCTGACAGGAGAACCTGTATGTGCCAAGTCTACCGACCCCGCACATTTCGACAAAGAAGCTACATTTCCTTCCGACCATGTGCTGCGCGGCACTAAAATCATGGAGGGGCACGGCATAATGACAGTAACGGCTGTCGGTGACAAAACGGAGAACGGTAAAGTATTTGAAGCCGCCCAAATCGATGATTCCGTAAAAACTCCGCTAAATGAACAGCTTGAACGTCTCGGCCGTCTTATATCACGTGCCAGCTACGGTATAGCGGGTCTTATTGTATGCGTACGCATGGCAATGTTTTTTATCAATGTTGGCGACGGCTTCGACTGGATGACATTCCTGTCATTCTTCCTACAGACAATAATGATAGCCGTGACGCTGATAGTCGTGGCTGTACCCGAAGGCCTTCCAATGGCCGTGACTCTAAGTCTTGCCTACAGCATGCGCCGAATGCTCAAAACAAACAATCTTGTGCGTAAGATGCATGCCTGCGAGACTATGGGCGCCGCAACTGTGATATGCACCGACAAGACCGGTACTCTTACAGAAAACCAGATGCGCATATATAATACCGACTTCTTCGCCCTACCCGACCAACGGCTCGGCAATGACGCGACATCACGCATCATCGAGGAAGCGATAGCCATAAATTCGACGGCACAACTTGACCTGTCGAATCCGGATAAAGCCACGGTGCTTGGCAATCCTACAGAAGGAGCATTGCTGCTGTGGCTTGATGCGTCAGGACATGACTACCGCAAAATAAGAGAAACGGTCGAGATCATAGACGAACTTCCGTTTACCACCGAAAGAAAATACATGGCCACTGAAGTGCGCTCACAGGCTCTTAAGGGTAAATCGGTGCTTTATGTGAAAGGAGCCCCGGAAATTGTATACGGACTATGTTCATCAACCGAAGGTGATGTTGACAAATCTACGATAGACAAGATGTTGCTTGACTACCAGAACCAAGCCATGCGCACACTCGGTTTCGCATACAAGATAATGAACGATGACGAGCTACCGTTCAGCGAGGGAGCAATAGCAGGCCGAGACCTCGTATTTATGGGCATAGCGGCCATTTCAGATCCTGTGCGCGCCGAAGTGCCCGATGCGGTAAAAGAATGCATCGACGCTGGCATAGCCATAAAGATTGTAACCGGCGACACACCCAATACGGCCAAAGAGATAGCCCGCCAGATATCGCTGTGGAATGAAAACGACAACGAGCGCAACATAATCACAGGGCCGGAATTTGCCGCTCTTTCCGACAAAGAGCTCATGGAACGTATCGATGACTTTAAAATTATAGCACGTGCGCGTCCGCTTGACAAAAAACGCCTCGTCGAAACACTACAGAAAAAGGGAGAGGTCGTGGCTGTGACCGGCGACGGCACAAATGACGCACCGGCGCTAAAAGCGGCACATGTAGGCCTATCTATGGGCGACGGCACATCAGTAGCCAAAGAGGCAAGCGACATCACCATAATAGACAACTCGTTTGCAAGTATAGGCCGCGCCGTCATGTGGGGCCGGTCGCTGTATCACAACATACAGCGCTTTGTACTATTTCAGTTGACAGTAAATGTTGTGGCATGCCTTATCGTGCTTTTCGGAGCATTTATGGGCACGGAGTCACCCCTTACGGTGACCCAGATGCTTTGGGTTAACATCATAATGGACACATTTGCGGCTATGGCACTTGCCTCACTGCCGCCATCACAGTCGGTGATGCAAGAGAAACCTCGCTCTCGAAATGCATTCATTATAACCCGATTGATGAAGTGGGACATAATAACTGTAGGCGGCATATTTTTCATAATACTGCTGGCTCTGCTCTACCTGTTCCACCACACATATATAGAAGGTCTTGACAGCATGTTCCCGCTAAACCTGTCGGCTGAAGGCCACGACCTGTCGCCCTACGAGCTGAGCCTCTTCTTCTCGATATTCGTATTCATGCAGTTCTGGAACATGTTCAACGCCCGCTCGTTCGAGACCCGCAAATCGGCATTTCATCTAAAAGGATGTTCGGAGTTTCTGCTGATAGCTTGCGCCATCTTTTTCGGGCAGGTATTAATCGTTGAATTCGGCGGAGAGATGTTCAACGTTGTGCCTCTGCGGTTTATCGATTGGGTAATAATAGTTGTGGCTACCTCACCCATACTCTGGTTCGGCGAAATCATTCACCTTTTCAAGCGCTCGTGAACACAAGTCACGGTTAACAAACTTTAACCCCGAATAACCGTACATAGCTGACCGCATGGCTTATATTTGCGGCAAACATATATAAGCCATGAGCACATTGCAGTCACGACAGATACGTGTATTTCTATCATCTACCTTCCGCGACATGAACGCGGAACGCGACTATCTCGTAAACTTCGTATTTCCGAGGATAGATGACTACTGTCGGCAACGCTATCTTGAATTTACGCCTATCGACCTGCGATGGGGCATCCCCGAGGAGGACAGCCGCAACGGACTGGTACTGCGGGCATGTCTTGAGGAGGTCGACAACTCCCGGCCGTTTTTTGTAGGCATACTTGGCGAGCGCTACGGCTGGACACCGGGCGAGGCCGAGCTCGACGCTCTGGGAGCCTCGCTTCAGCGCGAACAAGACTGGCTACTTGAGAAAGTAGTCGAGGGAGCGAGCATAACTGAGATGGAGATTGACTACGGAGTGCTGCGCGACATGAACATACCCCACGCATGCTTCTTTCTGAGAGCCCCGGGTGTGGAAGTGCCCGATGACTTCAAGGAACCGACAGGTTCGGTAAACGAAAAACGTCTTATGGCGCTGAAAGACAAGATACGCCGTCAGAAAAAATACGGCTGCTACGAATACTCGACACCAAAAGAGCTGGGCGACAGGCTCTACACCGAGCTTATGGCGATGATCGACTCCGAGTATCCGCCCACAAACTACGACTGTGACGACGCATTGACCGTGCCTCACGAGATGTCGCTTGAACGCCGTGCCCGCACTCTTTGCGACATCACCCACTACCGAGGCGACTTCGACAAATGGATCGAGAGCCTTAAAAAGGTTTTCATGGTGCGCTCACGTGCCGGCGGAGGCTCGTCGACCGTTCTCGCATACTGCGTCAAGGACTTGCGGAGCTATTACTCCGACAATAAGATAATATATTTCGACTTCGAGAGTCTGCCGTCGGTGGCCTCGCCGGTCGACGAGTTCTTGAAGTTCATGGCCCTTGAGCGTCACCGCCTGCCCGACGACAAATGGAGCATGGTGGCCATCGACAACGCATCGATGCTTGACACCGATGACATTGAGCGGCTGATCGAGTGGATAGACAATCAGTGCAACAATGTCCATGTGGCATTTTCGGTAACAATCGGCTCCAATGCGGCCGACATGATAGGCTTCCGCTATTCGTGCCCTACCTCAACGCTAAGCATATACGACACTGAACAACGCGGCGAGGTAATAGACAACTATACCCGCCAGTACGGCAAACGGCTGACTCCGGCACAAAAAGAGCGTATAATCAAATGTAATCATACCGATGACCCCACTACAATGAATATTCTGCTGGAGTCAATAGTGGCCCACGGGCGTCTTGAGACTCTCGACGGGTACATCGACAAGTTGCTCAAGTCAACAGGGGTCAATGACATATTCTACGCCATACTGTCGGAAGGAGATAAAGCGTTCCACAGCATCGGTCTCGGAAAAGAGTATGCCGCCGCCACTACCGCCATATCGCTTGTGCCGACCGGAATACCGGAAAAAGACATGTACGAATCGTTGAATATACCTCAAACGGCATGGCTGACCATAAGGCCGTTTGTCATGCGCTTCTGCAAAGGCAACGACAACAGCATAGCGCTTACAAAGTCAAATTGGTGCAGGGATGTGAAAATGTTCTGGAGCACTCCCTACAGAGCCGCAGCGGGCAAATCCATAATAGACTGGTACCTCGCCGACCCGGAAAGATATGCCCGCGGAGCACGCATAGCGGCTGCAATATATGAAGACATATGGCATCTGCCTATCGGAACGGACACTTCCGATGAAGCAGCGATGACAGACTTAAGCCGGAAGATGCTCAGCATAGCACTCTCCCCTGACCTCACGAAATCAATACCTACCGGTGCGCTCGGCCTGATATTCAGCCTGACAATGCGCGACGGCATAGCTAAAGCCGGCGATGTGGCCATATACGGCAGAAAGCCTGACCTGCTGTCGCCCGAGGAACAGCATGCCTACTACTCAAGACTGGCAAGAGTATTCACTTCGTTCAACCGCAACGCCGATGCTGCATGGTGCTACGAGCGGCTATATGAACAGCGCATCAAGTCGGGCGACGTTTCCGCTCCGATATATAAGGCACGGGCGCTGCTGCTTGTAGGAAAAGCTACGGAAGCCATCGATATGCTGAAATCATCGGGGCTGGCAGGCTTCAAAGGATTGACGGGACTGTTTCGCAAAAAGGCCGATACCGGCGCCGATTTAAGAAATAAAATCAATGCTCTTGCGGTCATGGTAAGGGCCTACGGCGCTTTGGGCCAATGGGACAAAATGCAGAATACCGACATCGACATAGAGAAAGCAATGGACGCTATAGACGAAAACAGCCTCGACATAGAGACAGTAGACAACTCCATAACCGCAATCACTGAAATAACGCTGATGCTAAGCATGTACGGCACGGCCAAAGCATGTCAACAGGCAAGCAAGATATCGCACAAAATGGCCGATGCGCTCAAAACGATGGGGTTGGGGCATCCCGCCGTTTACAATGACCTACTCGGATGCGGCATAAGAGAGTTGCGCCGCGGTGAGTATAAAAACGCCGAACGTTGGCTGAGAGAGGCCATAAACTCCGCCGTCATGGCTTTCGGCAGCAGCTACAACAATGTGCTTACCACCCATAAGCGCTCATATCAGTACAACCGCGCCGCCAACCTTTACGGAGTGGTCTATTACCGTCTTACCGGAAAGTATTATGACTGGGACGGCGTCGGATATACTACAAATGTCTACAAGCCGCTTGACAGTGACCGCCGACTCGAAGGCATCGACCCGGCCACGGTAGACAAAGGCGTCAAACAGACAATACTGCTCGAACGCGACTTTTACAAAAACGTCATCCGCACCATACAGCCGCCGTTCAAGCAGCAAGAGATGGACGCCGAACCCAACGAACTGCGGAAATCGCTGGGCTTATAGCCGGACTATCCGCAAAAATCAATCGAGCCGCTTAAATACCGCAAACCGGTAAGGGCGCCCGCAGTACGGCGCCCGCACATCCGGCCGACCCTACCAAAGCCCATGAACAGATGGATGTGGGATTAGGAAATTCTTTGTCGTAAAGGAGCAACAAAGAAATACACCTTTATTCTCCATTTTCTCTCTCAAAGTCCGCACTTGCTCTATGGTCATATTCAATTCTTCCGCCATTTTAGTCAATGTTATAGAAGGCATTGCTATAATCAGAGATAGCAGATTGATTTGAACTTCCGTCAAATCCCGATTATTGATTACTTCAATAATTTCTTTGGTGAGTTCTTTGGTTTCTTTGGGATTTTCTTTGGTTTCTTTATCGCTCGATTTGATGGTTTCTTGGGGAGCCATGTTTCTTGTCGGACGTTTGAAGGTGACGATTACGAATCCGCCGTCCCAACGCCATGCGGGTTCCTCAACACCTTGCTCGCGGCTGTAACTGTGAAATAAGTCATAGTTTTTACTTATTATTTTCATCAGTTATGCTTAATTCCGTTTCTTGATACTGTCGTTCGAATAACGATTACTTGCAAGAATTACACTTAACATCTTCTTTGATAGGACCTCCGATGATATACTTTTATCTCAATATGATTTAACCATCCCAGAAAAAGCCATGTATATAAGAAATGCTTTCAAAATGGCAGCATCAAGTGTTTCACTAAAAAGAGGCGCATTATATTGTATCATGCAAAATCCAGACAAGCTCAAGTATACTAAATATAAGAAGTTAACCAAGACGTTAATATTTTTGCCATTAACCACATAAAGGGCCAAGTCTATTTGATAATTTTGATATCTATGCTCTCCCCAATCTTTTAAGGGTGAGAGATTCTTTAAAATCCAATGAGATAATCCGGCGCAATAAACGCTTATGATTGAAGCAATAGCAATTGAGCAAAAAAGTATTGTAGCACCTGACAAACTTATAATATTGCAGTAGCTCAATAGTAAAATTAATACTAATGGTATTGCAATCGAAAAAATTATAACGATGAACAATCCAAAGAATAAGATAAATCCTGGATATGCAAAGTCAATAAAGAAAGACAGCATAATGTAAACTGTATTCAAAATTTGTATAGATAGCTTTGCTATTATACCATTTGTTTTAGATAGCCAATTAAGTATAATAAAGGCTGCAATTATAGCTATTGCACATAGCAACGTAGGCATCCAATTCCTAGTAAATAGAATAATAAGATAACAACTAAGACTTAATCCTCCAGCAGCCATAAATATCGAAAAAACAATATATAAACGAAATATAGTTTTATCCGATACCTTGTGATTTTTTAATAATTCTATAATAGTTTTCATCAGTATATGTTTAGATTATGAGTTAAGCGATGCCAAACATCAAGGCCCTTTCGACAGGTGTGGTATTTGCCGTGTTCGCATTATTCGCAATCCCCAAGTATGCAGAAAGTCTCATTAATACAACAGAGGGCACGCAATCATCGAAGTCGAAGTTATTCTCCGCCTTCTTGAACTGCACCACTTCAGATTCCATATGCTGAATCAAATAGTGAAAAAGCAGCCTATATGTCGAACTGTCAGTTGTCATAATCTTCTAACAATAAATATCTATCTATATATATGCGGTAAAAATTGTCTTTCTAATGCATGTTTATATATGTCGTTGTAGGGTTGAACGGTCGCTATGAAACAACCTCTCTATCTGTTCAGCCGTGAGCCAAACAGTCTCATTATAGAACCTGACCTCAATCTCCCTCTTTCCTCAATGCGCCTCAAATATTATAATCTCCCTGTTATCCATCTATTATAACTAACAAGTCCTATTTATACTCAATTATTTGTTTTATCAACTCCAAAGTAGGCTTGAAGTTCTCAAATATTTTGGGGTCTGTTTCTAAAGCACATAGATGAGAAAAAGCATCCTTATTTGAATCTTTTGTCTTAAATGGTTTCAACCCAGTTTCTCTATCAAATTCATCATTTAAGTCCTTCGCCTCTTCTAAGGTAGATGCCTTATACAAATTTTGATACTCCTTAAAATTTCTTTTCTCCAACATATTATGACTTCTTAGATACTCCTTTGGATATAGAAATTCTATCGGGCAGTATTTATTCATATGCTCAGGGGCTACTAAAGTCATAGCAAAAGACTGGTTTTCACACTGAGTCGCTGTTATTATTTTCGCATTACTAATGGCATTTGAATCACCCTTGATATTGTTAAAGGCAGCATACCCTTCTCCATCAGCATCGAAAAGTGCAACAAACTTTTTTCCTTGGAATAGTTTTGCTGGTGTGGATTTTATAAAATTAGCCAAAGCTACAGCATCATGCATATCTATGATTTCGAAAGGTAAATCATAGCATAAGATTTCATTAGCGCGATTCAAGTGAAGTATATCAGTTTTGCCTTCAACGAATATAATCGTATTTTTATTCGAATTGATAGCCAACGAAAATTGTTTGATAGCCTTGTCATATGTGAGAATCCCATCACTAAGTATCTCTATCGCTTCTGATGATGTCGTTTCTCTAATGTGTTTATGGTTTTGAATATCCTTTTCAAGTACGAATAAAGATCCTTCAGGAGCAAATGCGACAGTTGAAGAAGAATGGGTAGTAATAATTACACGTATATCTCCGCCTCCATTTTCTTTTGGCTGAGAAAGTTCATAGAGAATATCGACCATCATTTTACTCATTGTAGGATGAAGATGCGCATCAGGTTCATCTAATACTAACGTGTTAATTCGTCGCCCTGCAATATCTCGGCCAAGAGACAGGATTATAAATTTAACTATCATCTGCTCTCCAGATGATAGTGCAGAGTATTCTACTGTTTCGTTTTGTTTCCCGATAAATCTAATCTCCCCATTACGTTCTTTTAATTCAGGAAATGGATCTAACATTTTGTAGTATTCAAAACCATATTTGAGGAATAATCTATTAACTATTTCATAAGGTTTCTCTTGACTTGCAAGAGTTTTAAATTCCTCCACATTAGTTTTACGGGCAGCGATAGCAAGATTCTCTTTATATTCTTCATGCTCCTGTTTAATGTAATTTTCAAAGTCTTCTATTTCAGAGAAATCATTGAAATATGGATTCGCATATTGACGTATGTCCTCTTCGGTAATATTAGAGATCGTTTTACGAATTTTTATAGATATATTTTTTAGCTCTTCCTCATACGCAAAAATTGTTGCATTTATAATCATCTGATTATAAGACTTAATGTTGTTTGACAAGTCCCTCAATTCGTGGTTGAACTGACGTCTTTCGGCTTCATTCAATGAATCGTCTCTGAGTCTTGTATTAATCCATGATATACGATTATTCCAACCCTTTATGAGATTTTCCCAATTTGAAATATTGGTTAATCTATTCTCTGTATCATTATAGTATGATATTAACCCCGATATATTTTGCAACCTCGTTTGAGGTGATGGCATAACAAGAGCCACCTCGTTTTCAGCATCATCTGTTACTATAATTGGGATATTTATATGAACACCATTTGCTTCTTGTCGTTTGAGAATGTTCAATAAGTGTGTCTTGCCAACTCCGTTTACTCCTGTTAATATAGTAAACTGAGGAATGTGATTCCATGTAAATCCGCTGGGGATAGATTTGTATGACTCTGGGATATAAATATTTAGATATTTCATTATTGTTCTGTTAATATGGGAGATTGAAATAGTCTACGCAACCGTTGTTCTTAATAAGTTTTATGTTGGAACTTTCTGACCCTATCTGATGTGAAAAGTCAATCAAATCAGATATCATGTATATAATGGTGTCATAACCGGCCGCATGATGGGGCATATTATGAGCAAAAATATATTCTTTCTCATGATAATAAATAGTTTCATCAGGCATGGTATGTATGCCATTGTTATGAAGTGTATTCCTTATTTTTGCAAGCATCTTATGAGCTTTGCTCCATTCACTATCAGTTGAGATATTGAAATGATTAAACAATGACTCGTATACCTTAGTGAATTTGTGTGGAGTTTTAAACGCAAGGGAAGTGCAAAAGGCTCTATAATAACTTTCAATAACACTTTGAACAAAGATAATCAATGAGTGTTTGGTACGCTGTAGGTAGTCTATGGCAATACGTTTTGAATCTTGTTCTGATGTGTTAAAAAGATCACTCACATATTGGGGGTGCATGACATACCTTATGAATAGCACAATGTTTGTATTATGATAGATCAAAAGCCTGTCAATCTGTTCAAATATTGTTATTCGATAGTCGTGAATGACATCATAATGATACTGTTCTACAAGTTTTCTTCTTGCAGTTAATGCTTTATCCCGTAAGAGTTCCAACTCATGAAGATACTTATGGATAAGCTGAATAGGATTTAGTTCTTCTCCGCTCATAATATTAGAATGCGAAGAATTTGTCTTGCATTCGATTTTTTAGGTTGAACTTTTTGGTGGAGTCGAGCGCGCGCTCTATGCAGATGAACTTTGTGTCGGTGTTCTGCATAAAGTAGTTGACGGTTGAATCAGCCAAAGTGTTGTCCACACAAATATAGGTCTCTTTTATACCGTCTGAAGCGAGATACACCGTATTTTCTGTAAATGTAGGTTTGTGTTCAAATTTGTATGTAAGCATGAAGCCACGGGAAATAAGTATTTCCGTAATGAGTTCCTCATCATCGAAGCCCATAGAAAGTTGCTGTTCTTTTTCTGCAACGTACTTGTGGAAAAGCGCAAGATTCTCTTCTTCTGACTTCTCAGAGTCAGGGGCAAAGTCAGTTCGAGGAAAAGATGATTTGGTCAAAGTAAACACTTTGAATCCAAGTTGATCTAACTGTTGCTGATCTTCAGGAGTAGGAATCCTGCCGTCAAAATCCGATTTGACCTTTTCTGCGACAGCTTTATTACGAGCGATAGTTATGTCGCTGATTTTTTTGAAGCCGCGATTAATAGCAGCTTTGTTTTCATGAGATATAGCCACTGGGAACTGAACAAGAATATATTTTCTTGTTCCACCGTCTCTAAGATTTAGATTCGTTACCGCATGTCCAGTAGTTCCGGTACCTGCATAAAAATCGAGAATAATACTATCTTTGTTGTTATTAAGTTTCAGAATATACTCTAAAAGTTGCGTAGGCTTAGGGTATCGGAAACCGTAAATACCAAGACTTTCAAGTTCGGAGGTCGCAGTTTGTGTTCCTCCTAAGTTTTGAAGGACAGAAATTACGTGGCTCTTAATGCCACGGTCTTTGATACAATCAATTCCTCCAGCATTGGTTAGTATGAACCGTGTATCTTGATTTTTTGTATCTTTAACCGGCTCCCAATTATTGTCTTCACTCATGAATTGGTCTAGTTGCGCACGGGCAGCCCAACCACTTGTGATTTCGACATCATTTTTGACCTTATAGTTCTCTATTACTATGTCTGCTTCGTGGTGGGGCCAATGGTTAGACTGAGCCTTAAACACCATATTTTCCACTTCGGCAGGGAAACCAGCTCTAAGTGTTAATGTTTGAATTGGATTTTTGGGACCGTTTTTTACGATCGTATTGCGGATAAATTGGTTATTTAGTTTACTTCCATCTCCGACATTTGGATCCACGAGGTCTGGGTAATCGAATTTACTCGCATCTTTAGCGTATAACAACACATACTCATGGCAACTTTTTATCTTTGCTTGATTATCAAAGTTACCGTCTGTAATCCATACGAATTGAGCAATAAAATTCTCTGGCATAAAGACTTCCTCGCATATTTTTTTTAGATGCGCTACTTCCTTATCATTAATCGAAATAAGTATCACACCATCTTCTGCAAGTAAATCTCGTGCCTTTAGCAGGCGCGCGTAAATATCACTCATCCATACACTATGTTTTCTTCCTTCTGGAACAGACAAGGAGTCAATGAGAACGCCATCTTCAGTAATGCTGGCTTCTTCCCAATAATGCGCACGACTTTCTGAATAATTGTCATTATATGCTGTGAGTGCATCTGCATTATACGGAGGATCTATGTAGATGACTTTTATTTTGTTGCGATAAGATGGTGTAAGAATCTTTAATACTTCAAGATTATCACCTTCAATTATCACATTCTCAGTAGTGTCAGGATTGACACTCCGCTCTTCGTCGTAGTGCAGAGTTGCACGAGTCGGCATGAAAGCATTGCGTTTGGCTTTCGATTTGCCAAACCAACGGAATTCATAGCGTTCAGTCTCGTCAACGCCGTCAGGGTTCACAGCCTTTTTAACTTCGTTGATGTCAAGTTTGCCTTCCTGCGTAAACCAATCGGGAAACATTGTGCGTAATGTTTCAAGGCGTTCCGCATTGATGTCGGGCGACTGTATTATATGGTCTTTATATGTTTCCATTATTGTTTATTGTTTGGTTGGCTTGCGCCTTGAAAGTTTCGTATTCTTTGATTGGGGCTTTGTAATATGCCTCGATGCCAAGAGATTTAAAATGCTTGACCGCACATTTTATGCGTCCAATTTCATGAGGTGTCAACGCTCGAGTGTCGTTTATATCGTCTGTTCCTTTAATTTCAACAACGAAATAATACTCCTTATCCTCATGAGGGCTGCTCAATAGCCTTTTGTGAAGGACAACTCCAAAGTCAGGCTCATAATTCCCAATTGGTGTTGGTATCTTATACCATGACGGAAATTTTAGAAAGCACAGGACTTCAGAATTTGTGATTTTGTCTGCCTCTCTCGCAAATTCTTTCTCGAGAGAGCTGTCATAAAGAGTCTTATCCCATACTCCATGATTGGGAGTGGCTATCCAATCTTCACATCCGTCTTTGGAAAAATCTTCGAACTTAAATTCATAGATGTTTCCGGTAGGAGTGTATTCTATGCAACGCACCAATTCGTCAAGCTGAACCTGTCGAATCTTAAAGACAGCCTGTTCCATGAACACAGGCGGATTCTTAATGTACTGGTCTTTATTGCTGATACCGGCTATAATTTTCAGAACGGATGTATAACATAGTCCGGTCTTTTCGCTGATTTCCTCAACAAGGTCATGAGGATTGAACCTCGCTCTACCAGTATAAGATTCAGAGCCGTAGTACTCGGCATTATTCAGATTACTTATATCAGTTATCCTCATGCTTTGTACCTCAAGGATATAGTCATTGATTCGTATTTCGTTCAGAGATTCTATACTTCTTCTTATTAACTCATCCTCGTCCATATGGATTCGGTATGTAGTTTTTCTTGCAACCACATCCCAAAAGCGACGGAACACCCTCATGAAGGTTTCATCTTTCTTTAATTTGAAGGTTACACGATTTAACCGTATCCCCTTATGGGTATGTTTTGGCTTAGGAATATTAGTTCCGACTCCAAATTGTTCCTCATACTCTTGCTGATAGCTACGAGCGAAAGTCTCGTATGTTTCATTCGGAACGATAGTAAGCTGGTTGATTTGCTCTTCTTCCGGAGTCTCATCATTGTCATATACTCTCTCTCCGCTCTGGTTAACGCAGATACGGAGTCCTCTGCCAATCTCCTGACGTTTTTTGTTCTCAGAATAGCTTTCGTTAAGTGTTGCAATACCAAACACGTTGGGGTTATCCCAACCCACACCTAATGCTGAATGGGAAAAGATAAACTCAATCGGGCTTTCAAAAGAAAGAAGTCTCTGCTTGTTGTGCAGAATTTCATCAAAAATTTCTTTATTCTTTCTGCAAGCATCCTCTTTGTCGGTATATTCGCCTTGTGTAGTCTTGGCAAAATAAAAGCCCTGTGTGGCCAGAACATCGGAATCCGCCGGCTGTTTGCCATCATTAAATTCGGCATAGACTTGGCGATATTTCTGTTCAAAAAGTTGCTTGATTATCGGTCGCTCAGGACTCATATAGTTAGCAACTCTATCAATGAATATCAATGATAGATTTTTAATGCCATGAGGTCTCAATCTGTTCTTGTTCTCAAAATGACGTCGAATGAGCCATTCAAGCTGCAATGCCCAAACCTGTTCTTTATTTGAAGACGATGAACCCTCAATGATTTCAGACCCATTTGTAAACACAACGTGCCATTTGCGGTCTGTCATTGATTTATATATGCGGCTTATAGTGTAGTCACGATATGATTCATTGCCGGATTTGTCGGCAAGATTATCATCCTTTTTCAATAAACCGGACTCCTTGAACTCAAAACGGCCTTTTGATTTATTGAGCTTCCATAGCTTTATCTTAACCTTGACCTGAGTTGAGGAGGGCTGTACTTGACTAATCTCCAATTTTAACGTAGCTTCATCATTACTTTCAGATACGGTTAAGACTTCCAATTTCTTTACCAACCCAAGCCGATAACTTTCTGCCGGATTCAGTTGGTATAGCACATTCTTTTTAATGGCATGGGTAGCAGAATAACGAAGTTTAAACAGCGGTAGGAGTTTAGCTATCCATTGTTTAGAGTTTTCCGTATCCATACCCTCCTGAGGCTCATCCATCAGTATTATCGGATGTGTCTGAGCAAGAGACTCAAGATGTGGAAGATTGTTGAACATATCTTCACGATCAACTTGATTCAATATATTGTTTTCAGAGTTGAATGATGCCATTGTCAGCACCATAATCTGAAGATTGTCAGAGGTGATAAAATCGTGGAGGAGACTTATTTTTGAGCTGTCATAAACAAATACATTAGGAGTTATATCGTACTTATCAGACAGTTGCTCTTTGAAATTCTCAAAAGTATCAATAACTCCCTGACGTATAGGAACCGATGGAACGAGGACAATAAATTTGCTTAAACCATATTGTTTGAACAATTCATAAGCAGTTTGGAGGTATGTAAGAGTCTTTCCCGTGCCCGTCTCCATTTCAATACACGCATCGTTTTCGTTTACTAGAAATGTCTGCGTTTCAGACACGCCATTTTCAAGAACAATGCTTTGTATGTTGTCATGAATTTGCTGATTTGATAGAGAGCATACATTCATGTGAATATCCTCATTGTGGGCGTTATCGAAAGTGTTACGCTCCATGCCACGAAAGATGCCAACCACACTTTGTATGGCTGTCATTTGATGCTGAGGATTTTCAAGTTTGAATTTCATAAGATATTATAACAGATAAACGACTATATGGATTCTACAAATTCCTTGTTCAGCAATTCATCCAATTCAACTTCAAGTAGTTTTGCGATTTTAACCAGTAAGGCAATATCGGGCTGTGATGAGTTGGTACACCACTTGGAAACGGTTGATGGATTTATGCCTAACTCTGTCGCCAGCCATTTATTAGTCTTTTGCTTTTCTGCCAATACTACTTTTATTCTATTTATCCTTTCAATCATAACATAAATTCTATGAATGCAAAATTAATGAAATTTTTTCAATTCTTGATAGTCAAATATAGTTTATAATTATTATGACTTAAAACAGCGCAATATAAGACAATAACAGAAGCACAAAATCATTATATCGTTCAAAAATGTGAATTTGAGTTAGAATGAAATTCTCAAATATTGGAAGGGGCTTAACAATTAAAATCATAGCAATTAAAAATACCTAACGGAATGATAAATATTATCAAATCCATTCACTTCGGTCTATCATCTCATTCCATAAAAGCATCAACTTTTCTTTAATATCGCCAACGGAAATGTTAATTATATTTAACAACAGAATTGGAGTTTGAGATATGAGGTGACGTAAGGTGCGGTGTATGCAGCAACATGTATTTCTATTACGGCGACAAATTACGGCAGATGAATCATTATAATAATTTGCATTTGCCGAGGGGATGTAGTAAATTTGCACATACATTTATCATTCCTTAAGCGATGAACAGTAACAGCCTTGTATCAATTTCCGATATCAGCAAAGAGGAAATAATGCGTTTGCTGCGTCAGGCGCGATACTTCGAGAAGCATCCCAATCACAAAATTCTGGAGGGGCGCGTGGTCGCGACATTATTTTTCGAGCCGTCGACCCGTACGCGACTTAGTTTTGAAACAGCGGTAAACCGTCTCGGAGGCCGTGTAATCGGATTTTCCGACGCGAGCACCACGAGTTCGTCCAAAGGCGAGACTCTGAAAGACACCATCAAGATGGTGAGCAATTATGTAGACCTGATTGTCATGCGCCATTATCTCGAAGGAGCCGCCCGCTACGCTACGGAAGTGACCGAAGTTCCCGTCATAAACGCCGGCGATGGAGCCAACCAGCATCCCTCGCAGACTATGCTCGACCTATACTCGATATACAAGACACAGGGCACTCTGGAGAATCTGACCATAACTATGGTAGGTGACCTGAAATACGGACGTACTGTACACTCGTTGCTCATGGCTATGCAGTATTTCAATCCCACATTCAACTTCATCGCATGCAAGGAGCTTCAGATGCCGCGTGAATACATCACTTTCTGTGAAGAGCACGGCATAAAGTACAACGAGTACACCGACTTCTCGCCCGAAGTGATAAACAGCAGCGACATTCTATATATGACCCGAGTGCAACGTGAGCGTTTCACAGATATAATGGAGTATGAGAAGGTCAAGAACCTGTACAATCTTAATGTCGCCATGCTCGAAAACTCGCGTGACAATCTAAGGGTGCTCCACCCGCTTCCCCGTGTAAACGAAATAGATCAGGACGTGGACGACAGCCCCAAAGCCTACTACTTTCAGCAGGCACAAAACGGGTTATATGCGCGACAGGCCATAATATGCCGCGCTTTAGGTATTGACATTCCGGAAGAATAAAAAACATCATGACTACTCCTAAAAAAGAACTTGCAGTCGCCGCTCTGCAAAACGGCACTGTAATAGACCGCATACCCTCGTCGGCTCTATTTAAGGCAGTTAGAATACTCGGTATCGAGAAGCTCGACAAACACGTGACCATCGGCAACAATCTCGAATCGAAAAAACTTGGGACAAAAGGCATTATAAAAGTGGCCGACACGTTTTTTCCAGAAGACGTACTCAACCGCATAGCCCTTATAGCACCAACAGCCAAAATAAACATAATACGCGACTTTGATGTCGTGGAAAAATTTCCGGTAGTACTTCCCCAGACCATTATCGGTATTGTGAAGTGTGATAACCCCAAATGCATAACCAACAACGAACCGATGAAAACCCGCTTCGAACTTATCGATCCTAAAGAGCGCGTAATACGCTGCCACTACTGCGGACATTCGGTCAACGCCAAAGAAGCACAGATAAAATAATGGGTAAGCAGGAATGGAAACCCGGTACGATGATATACCCCGTGCCGGCTGTGCTTGTAAGCTGCGGATCAGAACCTGACAAGACCAACTTCTTTACAGTGGCTTGGACCGGGACCATATGCTCCGACCCGGCCATGTGCAGCATTTCGGTAAGGAAGTCGCGATACAGCTACGACCTCATCAAGGCCGGCATGGAGTTTACCATAAACCTTACTACCGAGGATATGGCCCGCGCCGTGGACTGGGCCGGAGTGCGTTCGGGCCGGGACTACGACAAGTGGAAAGAGACCGGTCTTACTGCCAGTAAAGGGGTCAAGGTTTCATGCCCTTATATAAAAGAAGCACCGCTAAGTATAGAATGTCGAGTAAAAGACATTATAAATCTCGGCTCACATGACCTGTTCATTGCCGAAGTTCTTGATGTATTGGCTGATGACCGCTTTATTGATGATACGACAGGAGCCTTTGACATGTCACAGGCACGTCTCATAGCTTATAGCCATGGAGCATATTACAAACTCGGCGACCAGATAGGACGTTTCGGTTGGTCGGTAAAAAAGAAAGTATAATAACATTATAAACTGTAATTTATGGAAAGAGACAATCGCATTTTTGACATTATCGAGCGTGAACACCAGCGCCAGAAACACGGTATCGAACTTATCGCTTCAGAAAACTTCGTTAGCGACCAAGTGATGCAGGCTATGGGTTCATGCCTCACCAACAAATATGCCGAAGGATATCCCGGACATCGGTACTACGGAGGTTGCCAAGTAGTCGACGAAGCCGAACAACTCGCCATCAACCGAGTTAAAGAACTTTTCGGCGCCGAATATGCCAATGTGCAGCCTCATTCCGGCGCACAGGCCAACATGGCCGTATTCATGGCCTGTCTTAAACCCGGTGACAAATTCTTGGGTCTGAATCTATCACACGGCGGCCACCTGTCCCACGGAAGCCCCGTCAATTTCTCGGGCCTTATGTTTGAAGCTCTTGAATATAATGTCAAAGAAGATACCGGACTCGTTGACTACGACCAGATGGAAGAAGTGGCACGCCGCGAGCGTCCGAAATTGATTATTGGTGGCGCAAGCGCGTACTCGCGCGAATGGGACTACGCACGCATGCGTCGTCTTGCCGACGAGATAGGAGCGATACTAATGGTCGACATGGCACATCCTGCCGGACTTATTGCAGCAGGTCTGCTTGACAACCCCGTGAAATATGCCCATATCGTCACTTCAACCACTCACAAGACCCTTCGTGGTCCCCGCGGCGGTCTTATACTGCTCGGGAAAGACTTTGAAAATCCGTGGGGCAAAACCAATCCCAAAGGTGAACTTCGCAAGATGTCGGCACTGCTCGACTCGGCCGTATTCCCCGGCGTACAGGGTGGTCCACTCGAACATGTGGTAGCCGCCAAGGCAGTCGCATTTGGAGAAGCGCTTCAGCCATCATACAAGGACTACCAAGCACAAGTGAAGAAAAATGCCGCAGTCATGGCTCAAGCCCTTGTCGATAAAGGCTACAAAATCATTTCCGGAGGCACAGATAATCACTGTATGCTTGTAGATCTACGCACCAAGTTCCCCGATCTTACCGGTAAAGTGGCCGAAAAAGTGCTTGTTGAAGCTGACATTACCGCCAACAAGAACATGGTACCTTTTGATTCACGTAGTCCGTTCCAGACATCGGGCATACGACTCGGTACACCCGCTATCACTACCCGCGGAGCAAAGGAAGAGCTTATGGGCGACATAGTGGAAATGATCGACACCGTACTTTCTAACCACGACAACCCCAAAGTCATAGCCGACGTGCGCGAAAAGGTGAACAAGACCATGGAGTCCTACCCCATGTTTGCCTATTGATTTTAAACTATGCTGATACTCTACCGCATATATCAGATATTGGTCATGCTGCCGGTGTTGCTGGCGGCGACAGTGGTCACGGCACTTATTACAATAATATTCAGCATGGCAGGTGCCGGACGCTGGGCAGGATACTTTTTCCCTCATTGGTGGGCGCGCCTGTTCTGTATGATGACTTTGGTGCGTGTCACGGTCAAAGGACGGGAAAACATTGACCCGCACACCTCCTATGTGTTTGTGGCCAATCATCAAGGAGCCTATGACATCTTTTCGATATACGGGTATCTCAACCACAACTTCAGGTGGATGATGAAGCGCTCGCTTGAAAAGATACCGCTTGTAGGATACTCCTGCAAGATATCGGGCCACATAATGGTTGATAACTCGTCACCGTCTGCGACCAAGCGCACGATGGAGAAAGCCGAACGTCAGCTTCAAGGAGGCATGTCGCTTGTGGTGTTTCCCGAAGGAGCACGTTCATGGGACGGCAAAATGCGCCGTTTCAAGCGCGGAGCCTATATGCTTGCCGTTGAATTCGGGCTGCCCGTGGTTCCTATCACTATCGACGGATCATTTGACATAATGCCGCGCTTTAAAAAGCTCCCTGTATGGGGACATATTACGCTTACCATACACAAGCCGATAGAAGCGATAGGTGGCACTCACGACCTTCCGTCACTCATGGACTCCACCTACGAAGCCATTCATTCATCATTGCCGCCTAAGTATCAGTAATATATCGGACCATTTAAGATAAGGGAATAATTTTAGCCAATGCATGGCAAAATTATTCCCTTATTTTTTGGTGAATTATATGGGAATTTTACTAATTTCGCAAAGTGAAGATACCATATGGTATCTTGGCATAAAAACAAAAATTAAGCTAAATTACTATGATATTTAATTTCCGACTTGTATCTGACGAAGTTGACAATTTCCGCCGGGAGATCAATATTGACGCCGACGCTACATTTCTTGACCTGCGCAATTCCATATGCGATGCCGTAGGCTATGATAAAAATCAGATGTGCTCATTCTTCTTGTGTGATGACAATTGGGAGAAAGGCCGAGAGATAACTCTTGAAGATATGGGGTCAGACTCTGACGAAGAAATTTATCTCATGGACGAGACCATACTGAGCGACTATGTAGATGACGGCAAGCGACTCATATTTGTATTTGATTATATGACCGACAGATGTTTCTTCATAGAAATGAAGAAGAGTATACCCGGTAAAAATCTGAAAGATCCCGTGTGCGTGGCCTCTATGGGCACTCCTCCGCCCCAGATTATGGATATTGATGAGTTTGAAGCCAAAAACACTCCTGCTGCAACACGTGGCGCCGATGACTTCGACGAAGACTTCTATGGAAGCGAAGAGTTCAATGAAGACGAATTTGACTCTGCAGGTTTCGATGAAATGACCTTTGATGACAATATGTAACCTCCCGCACACATTGATTGATATAGCGGCGCGAGCTTGATGAACTTAATAAGTTTTTCAAGTTCGCGCCGTATATAATAATGTAAGTGGCAGCACAAAGTATACAAGGAGCGGGATATCTGCTCTATAGCAAACATATGCCACCAATTTATTGCAATACAGAAAACAGGGATGTGAAAGGTAGGGGTATAAAAAAAGGGTGCAAGCGTTGTGCTTGCACCCTGAAGGGGGCGGTTACCTACTCTCCCACTTTCGCAGTACCATCGGCGTGATGAGGTTTAACTTCTCTGTTCGGAATGGGAAGAGGTGG
>NZ_VSMC01000060.1 GCF_008728965.1 Heminiphilus faecis
AGAATTAAAAGGGTAAAATAAAATTGACCCCTAACACCAGGACTTTAAAGGGTCAATCATATTATGGCCAAGGTGGGTAAATTCTGTTTGGCCAAAAGGGTCAAAGTAGAGTGGCTTTTCCATATGGTAATGGTCTCGGTGAATCCTGCGGTGACATTACCATCTCCGGTGCAAGCACGGTGGTTTATACCAAGAAAGGTCCGGGAGGTAAACCTTCATCTATCGGTAGCCACAATAGCACCGGCAGTTGCGGTACAGTCACCATTGGTTCTGAATGCACCGTCACACAGGAGTAAAGATTTCCGAAGTGCCTCTTCAGGAAAAGCAAGGTGAAACAGCATGAAGCGAACCATCGCTCAAATACTTTTTGCAAGGATTTAGAAGGAACCTCAGGATTATCAGATAAGACCGAATTCTAAATTTATAAATGGATGGCGATTTCATAAATGAAAACGCCATCCATTTTAAGTGAAAAATTAAGATGCGCCAGCCCTGATAATTTTACACGTCAGACAAACATTATCCAAATAAATTTGGCTCAAGCCGAAATACCAAGTGTACGCGCCAATAATATTCACCCGGCAATGTTTCCGGAAGAATTGGCAGCAAGAGCGATACGTTTATATACTGACCCTGATGATGTCGTGCTTGACCCGTTTATAGGGAGTGGAACCACAGCTTTAGCGGCAATCAGGTATCACCGGCATTTCATCGGATTTGAAATGATGGAGAAATATGTAAGGATCGCTAAAAGGAATATTCATAATATCTCCTTGGGGAAGAGAATATCGGTGAGCAATAAAACACATAACTCTTCTATCGATATAGAATTTAATTATTCGAGCAATCATCACACAGGTTCACTGTTCAATGAACCTATAAGCAACTATACGGAGCCAGAATGATGATTATGGCTTCAGATGATTTCAGACGTAACGGAAACACGTGCATATTTTCAGCATAGATAAACCTTTTTGACAAAAGGGATGTTATTATGACGATGTGGGAAAATCTCACGCTAAAAAACACTTATCTATATGAAAAAGAATTTATTATTACTGTTTATTGCAGTTTGCGGGTTTATGGCTTTTCAGAGTTGCAGCGACGATGATGATGATGATCGCGGACAGGTACCGGAAGAATTCGTTACCGCATTGAAAAACAAGTTTCCCGAAGCAACGGGAGTCAAGTGGGAACATAAATCGGACTACCGCGTGGCGGAATTCAAGAAAGACCTTACCGAAATAGACGTGTGGTTCAACCCTAAAGCCGAATGGGCGATGACAGACACCGATTACGGCAAGAATCTATTTCTCCTTCCTGCTGAAATAGGTAAAGCATTTGCCGAGAGTCAGTTTGCCGACTGGACAGTGGATGATATAGACCTTTATGAACGGCCCGATAAAAACTTCTACGTATTTGAGGTGGAAAAGAAGGGTATGCGCGACATGGAACTCTATTTCAATACCGACGGCACGATGATAAAGGCTATCGAAGATGCCAATATGGACATACTCCCGTCGACTCCGGTATAAACGACAGCACACATAAAACAATATATAATGGCCCGCGGCATCACTGTCGCGGGCCAGCTATATTGAGTCATCGCAATGAAATTATACTTGAACCTTAGTTACGAGAGTAATTAAGTTTCATCCATCAAATAATATATGTTGTAAATAGACTCAATCAAGATTGTAATCCATGAACGGCGTGAAGAATCCAAATAGAAACGCACAGTATTAGCTTTCAATCCACATAACCAAAGCCTCCCTCTCTCCTCGGCAGGGGATGCCCGGAGTGGCGGGGGCGGCCGAGTCCGCCCCCAAGAGCGATCCGT
>NZ_VSMC01000061.1 GCF_008728965.1 Heminiphilus faecis
GGATCAGCGGATTTTCCCGGTGGGTGGTAAGATGTCAAGAGTAAAGTGTTGCCAGTCTGAACATGAAGAATTTGATGTCACCTACTCCGCGGAACTGAGTTCTGAAAGCTTTGATTTTGGCATTGAAGGCTTCCGCCGATGCATTAGTGAGCCTCCGTTCGAAATAGTTTATTATTGTTGTGTTGTGGTTCTCGAAAGTCTCCAGAACTTTGTTGAATTCATTATTTCCGAAAGCCTCCACTTCATTGTACCACCTGGCGAGATTCAGTCTGGCGACTCCGGCAGAAGTTTTCTCGTTGAATATATCCACAAGTTTTAGAAACAGCCCGTATGCCATTTCCAGATTGGGAAACTTCGTGAACAATATCCTGGCGCGTATTCTCTGCTGATCGTTCCATTTTGATTTGTGTTTGAGTATTATATGTCGGCTGCGCGCCATAATCTGTGGCATAGTCTCGCCGTTCTCCATCCTCTGGGGTTCCCATTGTCCGATTAGATCGCGTTCTTCTTTTGATTTTGCGTCCTTTCGCTTCTGACGATGCTCCCTGATTGCCTTGTTCTCGGCATCGAGGACTTCCCAACGGTGTCGTATCCTCAGCTGGTCAACGGCTTCGGAAATGAGCTGCTGAACATGGAACCGGTCATTGACAAGCGATGCGCCGGGAAACACGTTTCTGACAGTAAGCATCATGGCCGAAGAAAGATCTGTAGTGACGGTTTTTACCTTAAGACGCTGTTTCAACGGGACTTTTCTCAGTATGGCCGACACGGTGTCGCTGGCCACGCCGCGAACCATCGCCGCAATAGCCCCTTTGCCGCCATGCGCGGCTTTGTCGGTCAGTATTGTGTAGACATCGCCATTGCTCAGACAGGTCTCGTCAAGACTCATGTCCTCACCGAAATTTTCAGGATACAATATGTATTCATCGGCATGTTCAAGCTGATCCCATATCCGGTAATCGCTGATTATTTCCTTGTATTGCCTGCGCAGTGTCTGTCCGTTCAGCCCGTTGCGTGCGGCAAGATTGGATATGCTGACGGGGGTGCTTTCAATCTCCCTCTTTTAAAAAAGCGACAAACTCGGCGTTAAGCCTTGTGCCGTCGAACTCGGATACATCCCATTCATAGCTGAATATCTCGCCGGTAGCTTTGTCAAGCCACTTGCGCTTCCGCACATGGAGGTATGTAGCCCGTCCTCGTATCGGATAATCCTGTATGGTGCGGTAAGCCCCGAAGCCGTAAGAGATTATGTTTTTATTGTACTTGTCTTCGCGAAGTTGCTCTTTCTTCTCAGCAAGCCATATGTCAAAGCGCGTATCGCTTTTTTCAAATCGTTCAATGTCGAAGTTGTCTATAAGGACTTCGGGTAGGATTGCTCTGAGCAGTTGGTCTGGTTTCATTGTGCAAAGATAGCACTATACTCTTGACATCTTACCACC
>NZ_VSMC01000062.1 GCF_008728965.1 Heminiphilus faecis
GGGTCAATCCGAAATTCCGGTGCATGGAATTTCTGAAAAGTGTTAAATTTGGGGTATGAAAACAACAGATGCAATATGGATGTGCCTTCCCGAAGGGATGGATGAACTGTTTGAGATGGTTCGGTTCGAGCGTACCGATCAAGCCTATGACATCTGGCTTGATGAGAAAAAGAAACTGTCAGACGAGGATTTCCGCAACCCCAATATCGTTGCGCGAGGCTATACCGAATACGTTACAGTGCAGGATTATCCGATGCGTGGCAGGCCCGTTTATCTGCACATGCGCAAGAACAAATGGTGGGACAAGGAAACCAACAGGATATTCTCCTACAACCTTGAACTTCCCAACGAGGAAGGGACACGACTCAGTGCCGAGTTCGTGGCATTTTTAAAAGACGAAGGTGGAGACGACATCACTGTCGATTAAGCACATAGCCCAGATGTACTGTGTCAACGGCAAACATTTTGCCGATCTGTATCGCAACAGGATAAGCGGCTATGCTGAGTGGTGGGAGTCGGAGCTTTGCTGCGGCTTCTATTTCAACGCAGCCAACATCGGACCGTACATGAGCCTTGACGAGACCTGCCTGAGCAACGGCGAAGTGTGGACGTTCCTTACCAACAAAGACGGTCATGGCGGCCGTGGCACGCTGGCGGCCGCCATCCCCGGAACAAAGAGCGACGAAATCATATCCATACTCATCAATGCCATGGATAAGTCGGTAAGGCGCAGGGTTAAAGAAGTGACCTGCGACCTGTCGCCGTCGATGATGTTGATAGCCGCCGAGGTATTTTACAACGCCCACGTGGTCAACGACCGCTTCCATGTGCAGCGGGTCTATAACGAAGCCGTCGATGAAATCCGCATAGACATACGCCGCCGGCTCATCGCCGAAGAGAACAGCCGGGACAAGTCTGTGCCGCCGGTGACGTACTCCAACGGCGAGACCATGCGCCAGATACTTGCCCGCAGCAAGCACACCCTGATGATGTCGCAGAACAAATGGACTGACATACAGCGTCATCGTGTCAATATACTGTTCAAACATCACCCCATTTTGAAAAGTGCATACAATCTCGCAATGGAGCTGCGACACATTTTCAATGCTAAAATCTCTCCGACAAAGGCGATGGGCAGGATGAACGAGTGGTATGAGAAAGTAATGGCTTTGGGCAACAACAACTTCCGCTCCGTAATCAAGACATTCAGGAACCACGCACCAACTATACTCAACTACTTCCGCCGTCGTGCCACCAACGCTTCGGCAGAGTCCTTCAACTCAAAGGTCAAGATATTCCGTTCTCAAATGAGAGGCGTTCGCGACCGAGATTTCTTTATCTTCCGACTTGTCAAACTATACGCCTGAATTTTTAACATTATCCTCGATGCATTTTAACATATGCACCGGTATTTCGGCTTGAGCC
>NZ_VSMC01000063.1 GCF_008728965.1 Heminiphilus faecis
ACAATGATTCGGTAAAAATTACAGAAGTAGTTGAAACTTAAGTTAATATAACGAATTATCAAATACAAATGAATCGCCAAAGCGTTCATTATAAAACTATTATACCATGAACGTATTGGCGATTCTCAAAGACTTCACCTTAAGGTGCAAGTCGGTATTTGAAAATACTACAACCAAGATGAGCAAAAGGTTCCTCAACTGGCTGATTTTAACAATACGCACTGTGGCGTTGATTCCGGGCAAAGTCAATTTTACCCGGCTGTCGCGCTATGGCGGTCGTACTGCCAAGACCTTTGCCTCCAATTTCAAGACACCCGTAGACTGGATGAAAGTCAACATAGGTATGGCGCAGGATTGTTTTGGACCGTCCGATGACATGGCAGTGGCAATCGATCCGTCGTTTATCTCCAAATCCGGCAGCCTGACGTATGGCATAGGCCGATTCTGGTCAGGGGTGGCACAACGTGTAAAACGCGGTCTGGAGATAATGGCGATCGGGGCAATAAGCCTGAGTAAACATACATGTGTGATGCTCGGTGCTGTTCAGTCCCCGGACTTCAGGACTCTTGAATCCGAGAGACACATGTCAATGCTTGACTGGTATATGGCACTTGTCAGGTCAAAGGCGACAGAGCTGCTCTCACTGACGGATATTCTGGTTGCCGATGCCTTTTTCTCCAAATATGAGTTTGTAAATGAAGTGATTGGCATGGGATTCCGGTTTGTCGGGAGATTACGTGCCAACTCATATCTGAGGTATCTGGCCATGCCGGATTCCTCCGCCCCGCGAAGACGCGGCAGAAAGAAAAAGTATGGAGAGAAAGTGGATTTCTCCAGCCTTGATATGTCCGTGTTCACTTCATTCATATATGAGGATTCCAAAGGAAACAAAACCCGATGTCACACGGCGGTCGTACACTCGAGGGCATTGAAACGCGACATACGTATCGTGGTCTGTCCGGTTGAAAACGGAGAGCCTCTCCTGTACTTCTCCACCGACACCGACATGAGGCCTGAAAAGATCATCGGTTTCTACCGCACCCGCTTCCAGATTGAGTTCGGCATACGCGATGCCAAACAGTTCACAGGACTCCAGTCTCAGCAGACCCGGGACAGGGATCGGCTTGACTTTGCGTTCAATCTTTCCTTCACTGCCCTCAATGTCTGCAAAAAGGTCATAAGGAAAGATTATCCGGGTCTTTCGTTAGCGCAGTTCAAACGGCTTATGTTTGAATCTTATCTCGCCTCAACAATTATTTCGACTTGCGGAAAATCTCCGCATCTCAAAATAATTCAGAAAATAAATCATCGGTTGACTCAGTTAGCGGCTTAGCCAAGGCTGAACAACCTCAAATTTTACCGAATCATTG
>NZ_VSMC01000064.1 GCF_008728965.1 Heminiphilus faecis
ATAAGCAACAGCGCCGTAGCCGATATGTTGATAAGTTTTGCAAAAACTGCCATTGCGGATAAAGTCAATAAAAATTAAGTTATGAATATTTTACTCGTCAACGTCGCGTACACAGCGTATAGGACCGGCAAACGAGCGGCGGGTCGAGCCATAGCCCGGCTCAAACGGGAATACAGCCGACTGGTTGTGCAGGTGAAAGCAGTTGACCGTGCCCTCGGTACTGGGTGTGGATGTGTGGTAGTTGCCGCACTCTCCGTTGCGTCGCCATGTTCCGGCTCCGTCGCGGAAGCCGTTGCTTGGAAAGTATACGGTACGTCCGGTTTTCCATCCTTCGACGTATATTTGATGACCGAAAATGCCGGCTTTGAATGTAGCGTTGACATAGCTGCTCGGTGAGTTCCAGCCCGAGTTCTTGCCGTCATCAGTGAACGATATCCACATATCGGACGGCGGTACCATCCACCCTGCGGGGCATGGGTCGAATAGCGATTTTTCTACGGCACCGTTGTCGCTGAGCCATCCGTCATGGTCCATTGTGGTACCTCGGTACGTTGAGCCTTTGGGATGGACAAGGAACTTTTTGGTGGCCTCGATGAAAGGTTTGCCTCCCCACAGACTGTCGTTGCTGCCCCAATACCAGTCACCGTTATTTACCCAAGTCGAGGGTACATGCCAAGAGTCATTATTCATGGCTCCGGATGAAGATATTTTGTCGGCTGCTCCAAGAAATACCGAGGGATTTTTAATGACAAAGGATATTTTGCCCACTGTGGAGTTGGTCTTTTTATAGTCAAAGAGCTGACCGCAATTCTCGGTGCAGCCGTTGGTGTTCATGGCTATGGCTTTGTTGGCATTGTCGGTAAGCTGGCCTACGTTGGCGGCGTTAAACTGATATGCGCCGCTACTCCATTTGTCTATTTTCCAGCCAATCGGAAACGGATCTTTCCGGCCCCACTGGTAGACGGTGCCGTAGCCGTTGCGTCCTGTGGCTGTGGCGCTGTGTGCGCCGAGGTTGCACTGCATGAGCGCGCGTCCTTTGACCACACGTCCGGCAGCCTTCTTTATGCCGCTTCCGTCCCATCCGAATGTTTTGTAGGCTACGGCCTTTGATATTTCGGCGGGCTTGTCATCGTTGACCCATATGTGCCATGACCATACAATTTCATTGGCCTCGTTGTAACCCGCTATCACGGCATTGCCGGCAGTAGTGAGCGACTTCACGTGCACACGGTTGTACTCGTCGAGCCACAC
>NZ_VSMC01000065.1 GCF_008728965.1 Heminiphilus faecis
TTTAGTAGATGACAAAAATTAAATTTATGCTGTTAAACACTTAATTTTCAGTCGATTAAATTTGCAAAAGTCCCTGAAAATTAGTAATTTAAAGGAAAAGTTTGGACGCTTTTTCTCATGAAAACTACTAATTTCAAGGACTCGGTCAAAGTTAACCAAATCCTCCCGATTATGCAAGAGCACTTTGGTCAAAGTATGAATTTGGCACGCATAAAACTCATGGCGTTGCTGCTCCATGCACTCTGTGTGGTGCAGACTGTCAGCCTCCACAAACTGGCTGATGCGATGCCTACGGCTGTAGACAAGGATTCCAACCTCAGACGGCTCCAAAGATTCTTTGCCAAGTATGTACTTGACCTTGACATCATAGCCCGTATGATTTTCTCGCTGCTTCCTGTCAAGACCGGTCTTGTGCTGAGCATGGACCGGACCAACTGGAAGTTCGGGGAGTTCAATATCAACATTCTTATGTTAGGCATCACCTATAAAGGGATTGCCTTCCCTTTGATATTCAGCCTTCTTCCGAAACGTGGCAACTCCAATTGGGAAGAACGCAAGAAGATTATGGAACGTTTTATCCGTCTTTTCGGAGCAGACTGCATCGACTGCCTTGTGGCAGACCGCGAGTTCATCGGAAAGGAATGGACAGGATGGCTCAACAGCCGTCGCATACGGTATTACATCCGAATACGTCAGAACTTCTGGATTGTCAAGCCTTCCACCGGTGAGAGAATCCGAGCCTGGTGGCTGTTCAATGATTTGAAGGTCGGTCAGGAGAAATTCTTCCATACGCTCTTTCTTCACAAAGGGGAGTATGTCTATCTTGCCGGAAGCCGCATCAAAAACTCCGATGGAGTTCCGGAATTGCAGATTCTCATATGCTTCAATCGGCCCGAGGACGCGGTTTTGACATACAAAAAGCGATGGGAGATAGAAACGGCTTTCAGAGCCATGAAATCTTCCGGCTTTAACATCGAGGACACCCATATGCGTGATATGGAGCGCATCGCAAGGCTTGTCGCGATGGTCTGCATCGCTCTTGTATGGTCGTATCTCGTTGGTGAACATAAAGATATAAATATTAAACCGATAAAGATTCTGAAACACGGAAGAAAGGCAAAGTCGTTTGTCAAGTATGGTCTGGAAGAGATTTTTACCATACTTATGCGTTCGACTTATACCCCAAAATTTGATGTTTTCAAATTTTTGTCATCTACTTAAA
>NZ_VSMC01000066.1 GCF_008728965.1 Heminiphilus faecis
TGAAGATTCCAAATCGAAGTGCAAAACTTTGAGATGGGCATTAGTCATTCTCCTCTCTCCTTCTGGCGAGGGGATGCCCAAGCGGCGGGGGCGGCCTAAACCGCCCCCAAGAGCGGACAGCAGCAGAACATACTGGCAATACAAAATAAAAAGGGAGACCGAAGTCTCCCTGAGATTAACTAATTTTGTATTGCTTATGTACAGACAATTAACCTCGCAGCAAAGGTCGCAAATTTTCGCCTTACTGCAAAGAAAAACTTCGAGAGAAGAAATTGCCCTCATAGTAGGGTGCAGTCAGTCAACGCTTTGTCGTGAACTGAAGCGCAATTCCACAACCAAAGGCCACTATCTGTGGGAAAAGGCTCATGCCAAAGCCCTTGAATGCAGAAAGCGCACCACATCCAACAAGAAGCTCGACAGCGTGTTGGTGTGGCGTATAAAACAGATGATTATTGACCACCAATGGTCACCAGAACAAATTCGTGGCGTGTTGGCCAAGGAAGGTGTTTCCGTATCCATACAGACCATTTACAACATTATAAACGCTGATGAAAGCGGAGAACTGCGCCGTCACCGCAGACATCCCGACTTCCGACGACGACCAAAAGGCGAACGCAAACCCACTAAAGCCACCAACATACCAAACCGCACAAGCATACACGACAGACCGGCCGAGGCCGACGGCAAACGCTTTGGCGATTTTGAGATGGATCTTATTGTTGATGCCTACGGGCACGCGATTCTAGTGCTGCTTGAACGCATGACTGGCTTTGTGATGATGGAGAAACTACCTTACGGAAAAAGAGCCAAGCCATTGTCAAAGACTGTCGTGAGAATGCTGTACGCATACCGTAAATATCTTAAAACCATCACTACTGACAACGGCAGCGAGTTCGCGGCACACCTCGACATAACCGCCGGATTACGCATCAAAGGTCTTGATGATGTGACTGTTTACTTTGCCGACAGCTACTGCTCATGGCAGAAAGGAGCGGTCGAAAACATCAACAAACTCATCCGTCAATACATCCCCAAAAAGTCAAATTTCAATGATTTCACTGACCTATACATCAAGAATGTCGCAAAGAAACTAAACCTCAGACCACGGAAAAAACTCGGTTTTTCAAACCCGAAAACCGAGTTCTTCAAACAAATCGCTAATTTTGCACTTGCCAGTTGAACCTGCGTTT
>NZ_VSMC01000067.1 GCF_008728965.1 Heminiphilus faecis
GGCAGGTTGGACATTTGGGGTGATGGATTGCGTGTAAACCATTGATTTAATTATCTTTGCGAAGATAATTATTGATATGGTTAAAAAAATGCTTTTTCTGCGGGTCTAAAAATGTAGTCAGGAACGGTCTGAGAGGCCGTACTCAACGATATAAATGTAAGGAGTGCGGCCGTCGTTTTGATGGCGGTATACGGCGCGATAAAGCTCAGGTTATCAGCGACTATGTAGAGGGCAAACAGACGCTGGAACAGCTTGCGTCCAAATATGGCGTCTGCGAAAAGACCATACGCAGGGATCTGGAGGGAATGCGGTATGTCCATAAGATCGCAAAGCACAAGGATGTGACCGTACAGATGGACACCACATACTGGGGCAGGAACTTTGGTCTTATGGTTCTCAAGGACGCTCTCCGGGGAGTTGTCTTATGGCATAAATATGTGCGTCATGAGACGATAGCCCAATATGTGGAGGGAATCGAATGGTTGAAGGGCAACGGGTTCCGGATATACGGCATCGTGATTGACGGCATGAAGGGACTGCCACAGGCATTGAAACCGATACCTGTGCAGATGTGCCAGTTCCATCAGATGCTCATTGTCCGCAGGTATTTGACTCAAAATCCGGATATTGAGGCTTCGCAGGAGCTGCTGAACCTGATAAATATCATCGCCAAAACCGATAAGGAGAGTTTTTGCGGGGCTTTCAATGAATGGTATGAAAAATACAGGGATGTAGTCAATGAACGTGTTCACGATAAAAGAATCAAGCGAATCAAACCTCCATATATGCGACCGAAACTACGCAGCGCATATCTGAGCATAAAACGTAACATGCCTTTGCTTTGGACCTTCTATGACCATCCGGAAACAGGACTTCCAAATACAAACAATGCCATTGAGGGCGTATTCTCTGATTTGAAAACCAAGGTTCGGGTTCATCGGGGGATCAGCAAGGAAAACAGAAAGAAACTAATAGATGAATATCTCAAAAGGCACTATTAGAACGCCCAACACAGATTGACTACTGCTCGGTTATCACCCAAAATGTCCACTTAGCACTTTTGATATACAATCCATCACCCCAAATGTCCAACCTGCC
>NZ_VSMC01000068.1 GCF_008728965.1 Heminiphilus faecis
TTTATTTTCTCTCGTGGTCTGCGGTTCAATTTCTTTTGTATTTCCATTATTCTCTTATCAGAGAAGTCGTCAAAATTTGATTTCTTAGGGATATATTTTCTAATTATCTTATTTGCATTTTCAATGGCACCCTTCTGCCATGAACAGTAAGAGTCAGCGAAATAGACAATCACTTTGTCCCGATTTTTCATACTGAGCCGTCTGGTTATTTCAAGATGAGCGGCGAACTCACAGCCATTGTCAGTTGTGATTGTACGCAGAGTCTTGCGGTAAGGGAACAATAGCCTTGCGACAGTCAGCGCCGTCGGTATGGCCTTGCGTCCCTGTGGTAGCTTCTCCATGAGGATGAAGTTGGTGGAACGCTCGGTCAGAGTGACTATCGCATGGCCGTAAGCATCGACTATAGTATCCATTTCCCAGTCTCCAAAACGTGTGCCGTCAGCTTCCTGCGGTCGGTCGTGTATGCTTGTGCGGTTTGCTATATTGGTCGCTTTTGTGGGACGTGACGCTTTGTTCCTTCTTGTGTACTTAAGCTCATGCGGCATGTGTGGCGCAAGTCTGCCCGAAGTGTCGGCATGGACATGGTTATAGATGGTCTGCTTAACTATGTGTATGCCTTCCTTGCGCAGCACTCCTGCAATTTGTGCCGGGGACCAGTCTTCCTCAACAATCATCTGATCTATACGCCACCAAAGTTCCTGTGGTTTGCGATGGTTGCCTTCAATACTCTGTTTGCGGGCTTCTGATTTAGCATGGGCATTGATCCAGACATACTCGCCATTGGAATTGGCGTTACGCGTCAGTTCCCGGCTCACTGTCGAGGGGTGGACACCGATTTCGCCGGCAATGCGGCTTCTGCTCCAGCCCCTTTTTCTTCCGAGGTAAATTTCGTACCTTTGTTCCGAGGTTAAGTGTTTCATTTTAGCAATACAAAATTACTTAATCTTAAGGAGACTTCGGTCTCCTTTTTTGTATTGCTGTTTTACTCGTTGATGAATCTCTTGAAACGGATCG
>NZ_VSMC01000069.1 GCF_008728965.1 Heminiphilus faecis
AAAAAATCTCTAATAACTCTTGTGTTAAGCGGTTAATGTTATTTGGGCCAAAAGGGTCAATCATATTATGGCCAAAGGGGTGAATTCTGTTTGGCCAAAAGGGTCAAAGTAGAGTGGCTTTTCCACTACCAGCGTATCGGTGAGATTTACGGATTCCCGATTTCCATCATATCCGAGCCGACGGTGGTTGACGGTCACGAGAGTGTGCAGAACCGCTTTGTAGTCGAAGGCAACTTGAAGTACAAGTACAACAATGGCTTCATAGCCATGAGCGACACCCATGCCGCCTGCATGAACTTCGTCAATGCACTGGAGAAGATACCCGGCATCATCGCCCAGTTTGAGGAACGCACCGCCAGACTCAAAGCCGACGTTCCCCAACTCGAAGCCATCGTTGCAAAGCAGTGGGGCAAAGAGAACGAGTTGAAGCAGCTCAAATCAGAACTCGCAGCCCTCGACCGCAAAATCACCGCCACCCTCGCCCCAAAACACGATGACACCATCGATGATGGGGAAATCAAGTCAACCACCCCACAGCAACAATCGGCAAACCACATACCCCCGCAATCCTCAAAACAGCAAGAGGATAAATCTTCCCTCGTTGCCGAGCCGCGGCATAAATACAGTGGATATATTAGAGTGTGAGAATAAAGTCTATATAGGACAATTGTCCTATATAGACTTTATTATGCAATATTTCGTATGCAATATTTCGGACATTTAATAACACAAATGAGCATTGAGGATGTATTATTCTCATCTGTGGCGTATTATGTCTAATATTGACTTTCTTATTATCAATGATTCGGTAAAATTTGAGGTTGTTCAGCCTTGGCTAAGCCGCTAACTGAGTCAACCGATGATTTATTTTCTGAATTATTTTGAGATGCGGAGATTTTCCGCAAGTCGAAATAATTGTTGAGGC
>NZ_VSMC01000006.1 GCF_008728965.1 Heminiphilus faecis
ACAAAAAATCTCTAATAACTCTTGTGTTAAGCGGTTAATGTTATTTGGGCCAAAAGGGTCAATCATATTATGGCCAAAGGGGTGAATTCTGTTTGGCCAAAAGGGTCAAAGTAGAGTGGCTTTTCCATATGGGGTTTACATACCCATGCAATATGTAAAATCGCCGTAACACGGCTAAATGTTCAAATTTTTCTCCGTTAATATTTAATCCGCGACCCGCGGAGGCTTTGCGGCAGTCGGATGTATAACAACATCTAAACGTCTTTTGATTTTCACAAATAACGGATTGTCAGTATATTGTCATAACAATGTCACCAACGTGTCAGGGTCTTTCATGAAGTGCAAGAAATTACATTTATACCATAACGTATTGATGCCTGAAAAGCCAGTATCCGACACTATCCCAGGAAGCGTGTCATGCCATATACTATACTGATCCGAAACTTCGGTTTGGGTGCTAAAAAAGCCGACACATTGCTGTGTCGGCTTTACTGATTCGGAATCAGTCACTGTGCTATATCAAGTTCCGGAAGGCTGTTAATGGCCTTGTGTTTCAGCTCGTCAACGACATGGAGGTATTTTTCCGTCATCTCGATGCTGGCGTGTCCCATAAGTGCCTGGACCGTCTTTATATTGGCTCCGCCGTTAAGCACGTTCACAGCGAAACTGTGTCTTGCACAGTGCCATGTTATATGTTTGGGGATGCCGGCCTTTGCGACCCATTTGCCGATATGATAGTTGCAGGACCACGAACTCGGAAGGGTGAATATCGTCTGTGACAGGGTTTCTCCGGTCGGGGGTTGGCCGATGAGTTTCAGTATCATCGGACTCAGCGGGGTCACTACACCGCTGTTCTTGCTGCGTCCTGCAATCTTGCTCTGCTCAAATTTCAACACCCCTGTGGCGAAATCCACATTGGAGTATTTCAGTTTACGCACATCGCACCAGCGTATGCCTGTATAAAGGCTGAACAGGAACGCCCGCCTTATGTCCGGCTCTCCACCCTCGTAAGGGGTTATGGCGAGAGTTTTCACCTCGTCAAGAGTAAGTATGGACTTCCTCAGCGCGAGGCGGTCCATGCGCATGACTATCCCCTTGGCAGGATTTTTCTTCATCAGACCTTCCTCCATGGCGCAGGCTATCACTTTTTTGAACAGTCCGAGGCAGTGCGACGCTCCATAACCGACCGACACTTTCTTCAGGTGGTCAGCATATCCCGACACCATTTCCGGGGTAAGGAGGTCCATCCTTAGAAACTCGGTGTAGCGTCGGTATTTCTGAATACCGGAAAGGAAGTCTATGAAACGTCGGTAGGCTGTGCCGAGGCCGACCCTTGTCGGTGTGGCATAGATTTCGTCATCACGGTGTTTGCGGAAGTAGCGGAGGAAGTCCGTCTCCTTCTCTTTCTTCAGGCGATACCCTTCGCGGTCTTCGAGAAATTCCTGCTCACGCTCAAAACGTATCTTCTCAGCGAGGGCGAGAGTGTTCTTGTTCTGAGTCCGCTCTGCCTGTGTCCGAGGATGCAGAATGAGGTACAGGTTCAGGTTCTCCCGTTTGCGGTTATGCTTGATTTTGTATTTCGGCTTCCCCGCCATTGCCCCATCGGTATATATGACGTGGTTGCCCTCGTCATCGAGTACGGGGATCTCAGTGCGTCCGAGATAGTATTCCAGCGCGAGGCTGGCGCGTCCGTCTTTCAGGACCGTCTGGACGAGTTTCGGATTTTGTTTGTTCTTGTTTTCAACTTTTGCCATAGGCTGCTATTCTGAGTTTTGCGCAAAGATAGCGCGGTTTGGTCATCGTTGAAAATCGCCCTCAACACATATTAACAACTTAACTGTACAAATTGTGTACTGATTGAGAAAAAAGAAGCAAATCTCGGAATGTCATCACAAATCCTAAAATCCTAATTCCCTTGAAATCAGACTATGAAAATTAGGTAGAAATTCCCAATTTTCTATCCCAAGTTTATGTCACTTTGCAAGCAAAACGCCATTTCAAAGGCGCATAGGTTTAATAATTGTTAAACTGACACTAATTTTTCTCGAAATATTTTGCAGATATCCCATAAAGCCTTACATTTGCAATGTGTTTTTCATGGTATTAGATTTAAGGTTAACTAAGATTGGTTGTCGGGATGACAATCAATTTTTTTATGTCCCTGCCACAACCTATGATAAACAGAAAAAGCCATACTTTGTCGAGCCGGCTAATGTTGGTAATTGAAAGCAGTCAATAATTCATAGCATTCTGCGTTATCCGCATTTTTCAGTTTTTTATCGTTAACATATAGCCGAAACCACGCTGATTGATGATCGATATGGCGGAGTCGTGGCGGAGTAAACGGCGCAATTTGTGGATGTAGCCGTGTAGAGAATTGCGGTTGCTTAGTTCATCGTGCTGCCACACGGCAATCATCAATTCAGACGCGTCAACCGTTTTGCCAATATTTGCAGCAAGCCGTTCAAGTATCTTGGCCTCGAAGTGTGACAGCTCGGCCGATTTGTCGCCAATCGAAAGTGTCTGAGTCGTAACGTTGAACATATAGGCTCCGATCGCATACCTTATGTCCTCGTTCAGGTTCACTCCGTATCTGCGTAGAAGTGATTTTATTCTCACTGTCAACTCTCGTAGTTCAAAAGGCTTTTTGAGATAATCGTTGGCACCGATTTCAAATCCCTCCTCGACATCTTCAACCGCGCTTTTCGCTGTAAGGAAAAGCAGAGGTACTGACGGCGATAATTTTCTAATCTCCTTAGCCATTGTAAAACCGTCCATCCGAGGCATCATTACATCGGCAACTATAATATCGGCGCCATCAGACTTGAACTTTTCCAGTCCTTCCACACCGTCAGCCGCAGTAAATACATAGTAGCCGAGGCCACACAGCGTATCGGCTACAATCAGCGTGAGATCGGTCTCGTCTTCTACAACCAGTACTTTATTTTTCATGTTTGCCAATTTTTATTGTGAACACAGAGCCTTCACCCTCATGGCTCTTGACCTCAATATCCCATCCCATTTTATCAAGAATACTCTTGACATAATAGAGTCCTATTCCGTAACCGCGCACATCCTGACGATTGCCATGAGGCACACGGTAAAACTTATTGAAAAGATAAGGTATTGCTTTTGCCGGAATACCGATACCGTTATCAATGACTGAAATACCATTGCTATCGCCCGCAATTGTTATTACTACGCTTTCAGCAGAATACTTGACAGCATTATCAATCAGATTATTAAGCACATTGGCAAGATGCGTTTTGTCTGATTCGACAACCACATCTTCATCCACATTGACACTGATGGTTATGTCTTTGTCTCCTCTCATACGCTGAGCCGATGCAATTTCCTCAACAAACGGCCGCAATAATATTGTCTCCGGTTTAAGTTTAATAGTTTTTCGTCGTTCCATGCTCATGGCAAGAATATTCTCGACTAGTTCCCCGAGGCGTTTAAGCTGTTTGTTAGCGATATTAAGGTATGTCACTTTTTTCTTCTGGTCATTGGCTGTGTCATAATTGAGCAAGGCATCGTTGGCGGAATAAGCGATTGCAATCGGGGTTTTCAGTTCATGAGTCATATTGCTGACAAAATCGTCCTTCATCTCCTCAATAGTCCGTAAGTGTGACACCGTGTGGAACAGATACCCGAACGCCAAAGAAAATGAAACCATAAGCAGAAGAATTGTCACTATCACTCCCGACATCTCCGATACAATGTGGTGGGTTAAAGGTGTCATATATGCACGGTAATACATATCCGACTCCGGATTAATACATAACGAAAACACATCATAGTCGGAACGCTTCAGGGGAATACGGCTATTACCCCTCAAAATGTCTTCCTTTGAATTTACGACCTCAACAGCGACAAAATCCGGATATATGTGACGGTCCGCAAGACGTTTAATTACAATACTGTCCATGATAGTCAGATTAAAATCTACATACGGGTCCATCGTTTCATGCATCTGCCGACTAATATCATTTACCATCTGGTTGGTATACGACCTATCGCGATTCAGCGATGTCCTGTTTTCCTGTGTTTTGCCATCTTGGTTTGTCGTCGTTGTGATTAAATTTCCATCTCCATCTATTACCCCTGATATCGAACGCGGTCCTTCTATTACCGAATCTCCGTTTTCAGTATATGTCTGACACGCGGCTTTTGCTGCGCGGTTGACTCTGGCGGCGCGCTCCCACATATCATCAATATCTGCATCAGCTATTGCGGTCATCACATCACGTTCCACATTGTTTCTTATCGAATTATAAAGTGATATGAGATAATAGACATTACAACCGAAAATAATTGCAATGACAAAGATGAATGCAGTTGATATGGTCTTAAAGCGTTTCATATCGCAAATTTACTAACAATCCGTCATACAACCGTTTAGGCTTACTTCGATTTAAGACTAAATAAGGGTGCTTTTAAGACTAAATAAGGTCGGTGGTTGCCGATATCAGATCATGCGCTTGTAATTTTGCATCAAAATCCAACAAAACGTCAATGAGAAAACTTATAATTATCGCTGCATTAATTACATCAATATCGGCAGTCGCCCAAAAGGAAGCCTCCGATACTATCACTACGCGGCAACTCAATGAAGTTGTTGTCAGGGGCGAAAAGCCTCAGGTCAGAGGTGAGGATGGTATGATGGTCGTTGACCTACCCGGAATTGTCAAGGATAAACCGGTAAATAACATTCTTGAAGCTCTCGGCTATCTGCCCGGAGTAACTAACAATAACGGCATGATAGGTCTGACAGGGTCATCCAATGTCACCATTATTCTGAATGGAGAGTTGACAGACATGCCGCTCCAGAATCTTTATCAGTTGCTTTACACCACTCCGGTTGACAGGCTGAAAAAGGTTGAGATAATGTATTCCGCTCCGGCAAAATATCATGCTGACGGAGCTGTCATCAATGTGGTGTTGAAAACACCCACACCTCTGGACGGTCTGCAGGGACAGGTGAGAGCCGGATACAATCAGGCTCATTATGCCTCATACGGTAAAGGACTTGCCGCCACATACGCATTAAAAGACTGGACTTTTGATTTGAACTATGGACTTTCACGTACAAAATCATGGAATCAGGAAGAATCGTTTTCAAATCATCCTTTCAATGGCAAACACACCATGATTGAAGACAACAGGCGCCGCATGGTTCAGAATTGGAGCAATACTATTTTTGCATCAGCCTCATGGAAGACTTTGAAACTCATATATAACGGACAGATAATTTCTGACTCTAAACAGTGGAGCTTTTCATCGGGCACACTTGGCGACTTCACAAATACCTACAACATGCTGTCGCCAATCGGCTACCATAACATTGCCGTGCGCTATATCACACCGTTCGGCATGACAGCAGGAGGCGATTATACCCTGTATTCCGAAAATCGCTCTCAGTCATTGTTTAAGGATGCCGATTATATACTTGGCTCTGAAAGCCGTCAGGATATAAACCGCTGGCATGTATATATAGACCAACAGCATCAGCTTGGCAAATGGCAGCTGAACTATGGCGCAGAGTATCAGTACTCGGAAGACCACAGTTCTCAACACTACGACATATCCGGCAACTCTGATTTTGACGATATTCTCCGTGAGGATGTGGCCAGTTTTTACGCAGGCACCCAACAGTCCTTCAACCGGGGAGTGTCGCTAAACGCTTCGGCAAAAGTCGAATATTATCATAATCAATATCAGCACGACTGGAATTTCATACCCCAGATCGGCGCCACGCTACAACACCCTCAAAGCATATTTCAGCTCAATCTAAGCACCCGACGCATCTATCCTTCATATTGGGAACTGCACGGAGGGACAAGTCATATCAATGATTACTCCACAGTTATCGGCAACCCTAAGCTACAGTCTTACATTCAGTACGACGCACAGTTCAACTACATTTTAAGGCAAAAATATGTCGCAACGCTTTATTTCCAGTATGGTGACAAAGCTACTGCACAGTTGCCGTACCAGTCTCCTGACGCGCTCAATCTCATCTATCAGACAATCAATATGAACTACAAGCGCGTTGTCGGATTAAATCTATATGCGCCTTTCGGTACAGGTTATATCTGGAACGCTACGGCCACAGCCAATGTGTTCAATCAGCGAGAGAAGGCTGACAACTTCCATGACATCAACTTTGACAACAGAAAATGGATATTTTATGGTTCACTCACCAATTCCTTCAAGTTCAGCAGGAACAACCCTGTGTCATTGTCTGTCGATGTCAGCTACATATCGCCATCATTACAAGGGATAGCAGACTTATCAGCTATATGGAAAATTGATGCCGGAGTCAAATGGCTGTTTGGGAAGAAGCATTGCTTCGAACTTGATTTGAAAGCCGATGATATATTCAACAGATGGTCGCCCACCATGACCATCAGCCATGCCGGTCAGGATTATCGCATGAAAGTGCGCGACATGACCAGCAATCTCAAACTCACATTCATATGGCGATTCAACGGCTTCAAACCAAAAGACAACAACAGTATGGACACCTCTCGCTTCGGCACAGGCAGATAATTTTTAATGACTGACATAATACGAGATTACTGCTATGAAGAAACTCGGACGCATCTACATACTTCGGAAAAACGATAAAAAATAAAGAGACCGCCTGAGAGCGACATTGCTCCCCCGAGGCGGTCTCTGCAAGCTGATGATTCGGGTCTATATCTTTAGCGCTTCTCGTGCTCGTATTTCAGAGTGAGTGAAGGCTGGTCGCATACCGAAGCCGGGCCGAAGTACTGGATAGGACCGGGATAAACGAAGTCGGTATTAACAGCCCAAGCGTCGCGACAAGCGGCAAACTTCTTGAACGGAGCTCCGTCAAGGCTTACAAGAGCTTTTTGTATTACAGGCTTCATGGCTCCGTGACGGCGTTCCATATTCATCATCATAGTGATGGGTATACCGCCGGTGGTCCACTGTACCGAAGGATTGGTAAGTCCGCGCACACTCGACATATAGCCGGTGACACCTGCATTGATGAGGCATGCGGCGTTGAAGCCGAGTGCGTAGCAGTAGTCTGCGTCGAAGTTGGAGGGATCGGCGCAACGGCCTTCATAACCGAAGAAATGGTAAAGCGAAGCAAATTTGCCTACATAGCGGCCTTCGGCCTTCATATCGTTAAGACGGCGTGCCACCATCTCGCCGAGCAGCTTCTCGGTCTCGATGAGCGATACCTGAACGTTGCCGTGGGGGTCGCGGTCAAGGCAGAGCTGACGTGCAACACCTTCGGGAAGGCTGTTGAATATAGCGGCATTCTCGGCACTTAGACGGTCAACAATCCAACTCAGCTGGTTGGCACGGTCGATTGAAGCGAATTCCTCGGCGTTAACAGCAAGCAGTTCATTAAGCTCGGCGATAAGGACCTTCATGGCGGGGATAAACTCGATAAGGCCTTCGGGTATGAGGACAGTACCGAAGTTATTGCCGTTAGCGGCACGGGCTGCCACAGTGTCGGCTATAGAATTGACGATGTCGTTGAGGGTCTGTTTCTTTGCCTCTACTTCCTCGGAGATGATGCAGACATTGGGCTGGCACTGGAGAGCGCACTCAAGAGCGATGTGGCTTGCCGAGCGTCCCATAAGCTTGATAAAGTGCCAGTACTTCTTGGATGAATTGCAGTCGCGCTGTATGTTGCCGATAACCTCGCTGTAAACCTTGGTGGCGGTGTCAAAACCGAAAGAGGTTTCGATAACTTCATTCTTGAGGTCGCCGTCTATGGTTTTGGGGCATCCGATAACCTGAACTCCCGCATTGATTGACTTGTAGTACTCGGCAAGGATGGCTGCGTTAGTATTGGAGTCATCGCCACCGATGATGACGAGCGCCTTTATGTCGAGTTGCTTCAGAATCTCAAGACCTTTGTCAAACTGAGCCTTGGTCTCAAGTTTGGTACGGCCCGAGCCTATTATGTCAAAACCGCCGGTATTACGGAACTCGTCGATAATGTCGGCTGTAAGCTCCATGTACTGATGATCAACAAAACCGCCGGGGCCCATAAGGAAACCGTACAGACGGCTGTCGCGATGTACTTTCTTTATACCGTCGAAAAGTCCGCTTATGACATTATGTCCACCGGGAGCCTGACCTCCGGAAAGTATCACACCGACATTAACGGGTGTGCCTTTAGCGGGATTTGCCTCCTTTTCAAAGTGTATTTCGGGAAGGCCGTAGGTGTTGGGAAACAGGTTCTTGATATCATCCTGATCGGCCACTGACTGAGTGGCGTGACCCTCAACCGCCTTTACCGCACCGGTAAGTACGATGGGCAATTTGGGCTGATAAGCGGCACGCGCTTGCTGAAGAGCACTCTTTTTCATGAGTTAAATTATTACAGATTAGTACAATATATTCTTATACAAATTGGCTGCAAATTTCGTAAAAATTTATCAAAAAATCAACATATTATCATCAAAAATGCTTAACGAAGCACATATTGACAATTTAATCGCACCATAGTACCAAATGGCTGCCAAAAGCGGCCTACAGGTCAGCGGCAAAACCTGTTAAGAACGTAAGGGCACAAGAATAGTCGCAGTTTGACAATCGGTTTTGGCATTGGCCCATTCGGTCTACGAGCTTGTAAAGGCTCACGCCATTTGTAAGCCGGACAGGGAAGTCGGCATAAAAACCTGTTCGAGCCTGAAAGGACTCGTGCTTACTTCGGCTGCATGATGTGAGCATGAGTCTTTGCCGACTCAAAAATAGCGTTGTACTACTTACCGGAGACTGCGTCATCCTGCGGATGCCTTGTACACGGCTAACGTTTGGCGTGAGCCTTTGCAGGCTCGCGATATAACGGTGTAGTTGGGGGAGCGTCACCTGATAAGCCTCGAACTATATCAGTCGTTGCCAATCAGATTGTCGTCAACCCGTTTCTCGTCAGGAAGCTTTTTACCGAAAAACTTATCAACAATCAGCGCTATAAAGCCGTCGCCGGTGACGTTGCAGGCTGTGCCGAAGCTGTCCATAGCTATGTAAAGAGCTATCATAAGAGCCTGATCCTGTTCGGAAAAGCCGAGCATCGAGGCAAGTAGTCCGAGCGACGCCATGATAGCTCCGCCCGGTATGCCCGGAGCGGCGATTATAGTGACGGCAAGCATGGCTATAAAGCCAGCAAACATAGGCAGGCTGAACGGGAGTCCGTGCATGATCATAAGCGCAAGAGCACACATGACTATCTTCAGCGTACTGCCCGACATATGGATTGTGGCGCACAGCGGCACCACGAAGCCGGCTATCTCTTCGCTTACGCCCATCTTTATCGCCTGACGCAGAGTGACAGGTATAGTAGCGGCCGACGACTGGGTGCCCAGCGCGGTAAAATAGGCCGGGAGCATGGTATAAAGCAGCTTGAACGGATTGCGCCGCACAAACAATGCAGCCACGCAGTACTGCAGTATCAGTATTACTGCCGCCATAAAAAAGATTATTCCGATAATCTTGATGAAAGCCATAAGCACACTGCCTACCTGTCCCGAAACGGTCATATTGAGAAATATACAGAATATATACACCGGCAGCAGCGGTATTATGACCGTACGTATGGTGGCGCTGACAATATCACGGAACTCTTCGGCCCCACGGCGCAGCACAGTGCCTTTGCTACAGGCTATACCCAGTCCGGTCATAAAAGCGAAAACAAGTGCGGTCATAACCCCGAACATGGCGGGTATCTCTACTCTAAAATATGGTGTCACTCCTACCGCCTCAGCCACAGGCCCCTCAAGAGTACGCGGCGTGATAAGCGACGGAAAAGTCAGTTCGCCGACAAAATATGCCAGCAATCCTGACGATACGGTTGCAGTATAAGCTATCGCAGCAGTCAGCAGCAGCACTTTACCTGCCCGATGGCCAATGTCGGCAATAGCGGGCGTAACAAAGCCCACAATAATAAACGGCACAAGAAACCCCAAGAAGCTGCCAAACAGGCAGCTAAATGTTTCAAACAGCCTCGCTCCCCACACAGGCATAACATATCCGACACCTATGCCGAGCGCTATACTTATAAGTATACACGGAAGCAGCCCTATGCCAAGTCTTTTTTTATCCATAGTATTGTTTAGTAAGTGCCGCAGCACGTCATCGATTGTAAACACAAATTTAAATTAAAATCGCGAGATATACACCACGGCAGTATAAAATATACGGATTTTTATCTGAATTTGGCTTAATCTTGAATACTTTCGCTCGGCAAAAGACAAATAAATTTAGTTTTGCCCTCGACTTATTCGTATCTTTGACTGCGTCTTAGATACTTTCGCTCGGCAAAAGACAAATAAATTTGGTTTTGCGCTCGACTTATTCGTATCTTTGCATCTTGATATATAAAACTATATGCTAAGACCTATCATAGCCGAGTCTGATATAAAGGCTGTGCGCGACCTGCTTGAGGAAAGCGAGCGCATAGTCATAACCTGCCACATGGCTCCCGACGGCGATGCCGTAGGGTCATCGCTCGGTCTGTCACATACACTCGCCAACATAGGCAAAGAGGCACGTATCGTAACTCCCGACCGCATACCGGAGACACTCCGTTTTCTGCCGGGTGCCAAAGACATAGTGCCCTATTCGAAGTACACCGATTTCGCCACAAAGCTGCTTGAAGACGCCGACCTCATATTCTGTCTCGACTTCAACGCACTCTACCGTGTCGACCGTATGTCCGACGCACTGTCATGTGCATCGGCCAAGAAGATACTTGTCGATCATCACGAAAGCCCGCAGGACTTCACCGACGTCGTCATATCACATCCCGACCAGTCGTCGACTTCAGCACTGATATTCAGGCTATTGTGCCGTCTTGAACTGTTCAACATGATTGACCGCAAAGCAGCCGCCTGCATCTACACCGGCATGATGACCGACACTGGCAACTTCTCGTACAACTCCAACGATCCCGACCTGTATACAATCATCGCCGAACTTGTACGCAAAGGCATTAACAAAGATGACATATACAAGCGCGTCATGAACACCAAGAAAGCCAATGTACTGAAACTTAACGGTTATGCGGTGTCGCGAATGGAAATCTTTGAAGAGCACAAGGCCGCGCTGCTCGTGCTCTCGGCCGATGATTTGAAAAACTTCAATTATGAGCGAGGCGACACCGAGGGTCTCGTCAACGAACCTCTCGCTATCGAGGATGTCATATATTCCGTATTCCTGCGAGAGGACGACCGCCACATAAAAGTGTCGACCCGCAGCAAAGGCGACTTCCCCGTCAACCGGATATGCGAACGCTACTTCAACGGAGGCGGTCATGTTAACGCAGCAGGCGGAGAACTCCCCTGCTCTCTTGATGAAGCGATAGATATATTCAAGTCCACGCTGACCTTTATGGATGAATATTTAAAAGAGAAAAACCAAAGATAAAACTTAACGAATTTATTTCCAGAATAAAAGATGAAATCATTACGCAACCTATTCATTTCACTTTGCACGATTACCGCTGTATCGATTCTCGCTACAGGCTGCAACGATTCCAAAAGCTATGCAGACCTGCTAAATGAAGAGACCAAATCTATAAACAACTATCTCGCCGACCAGAAAGTCATCAACGAAGTACCGGCCGACTCCGTATTCATAACACGTCAGGAGATTGCCGAGAAGATGCTTCAACAGCAATCGGTAAGTCCTAATTCACCTGACTATGATACAAAACTCGGCGATGCTCTTCAATATCTTAAAGAGCATCCGGGCGAAGATGCTCCATACTACCGCATGGACGGCGACGGCAACGTGTACATGAGAGTTATCAACAACGGCAACATGGACAAACGCCCAAAGGTCAATGATCTCGTGTTTCTGCGCTTTACACGCTTCAATCTAAGTTACTATAAAGACAAGACTCTACCGTCGGGCGACGGCAACGCCGAAGATGTGTCAATAAGCGAGTCCATACGCTATCAGAACTTCTCGTCAACCAACACATCGGCATGGGGCGAAGGCATACAGGTGCCGCTCGGATACTTGGGCTACAACTGTGAGGTACAGATTGTAATAAGGTCACAGGTAGGACGCTCCGACGAAATAGCCGTGGTAATCCCGTACATGTACACCATACGCTACTACAAGAGCCAGATTTAACGATTACAGAACCAATATAATAGCATTATCATGTCACTCATAAAATCCATATCAGGTATACGCGGCACCATAGGAGGTGCTGCCGGAGAAGGTCTTAGCCCGGTGGACGTAGTGAAGTTCACTGCCGCATATGCCCACTTTATAGGCAAGAACACCGACACAGAATCGCGCACGATAGTAGTAGGCCGTGATGCCCGCATATCGGGCCCGATGGTCAGCAAACTTGTGGAAGCCACGCTTACCGGCATGGGATTCGACGTGATAAACATAGGATTGGCCACAACTCCCACCACAGAGATAGCCGTAGTTATGGAAAAGGCATGCGGAGGCATCATCATAACCGCATCGCACAATCCCAAACAGTGGAACGCTCTGAAACTGCTGAACAGCGACGGTGAATTTCTTAACGACGCACAAGGCAAGGAGGTGCTTCGCATAGCCGAAAACGATGAATACACCTTTGCCGACGTAGACTCGCTTGGCCACGTGTATATAAACGACACATACAACCGCAAGCATATCGACTCCGTGCTTGCCCTTGACCTTGTCGATACCGAAGCCATAGCCAAAGCCGACTTCACGGTGGCTGTCGACGCGGTAAACTCCGTAGGCGGCATCATAATACCCCAGTTGCTCAAGGCCCTCGGTGTAAAAAATATAATTGAGCTCAACTGTGAGGCTACAGGAAAATTCGCCCATACTCCGGAGCCTATCCCGGAAAATCTCACTCAGATTTCCGATCTGATGCGCGACGGAAAGGCTGACGTAGGATTCGTCGTGGACCCCGACGTAGACCGCTTGGCTATAGTCATGGAAAACGGAGATATGTTTGTCGAGGAATACACGCTTGTAGCCGTAGCCGACTATGTGCTCAGCCATACCCCCGGATCCACAGTGTCAAACCTGAGTTCCTCACGCGCGCTACGCGACGTGACCGCATCGCACGGATGCACCTACACGGCCGCCGCCGTAGGTGAAGTCAACGTAGTCACCAAAATGAAAGAGACCGGAGCCGTGATAGGCGGCGAAGGCAATGGAGGTGTCATATATCCGGCATCGCATTACGGACGCGACGCTCTTGTAGGTGTAGCGCTGTTCCTTACTCTGCTTGCCAAAAGCGGCAAGAAAGTGAGTGAACTGAAAGCCGGCTATCCGGCCTATGCCATAGCCAAAAACAAGATTGAGCTTACCCCCGACATAGATGTGGACGCCATACTCGAAGCCGTCAAAAAGCGCTATTCGTCAGAGAATATCACCGACATCGACGGCGTGAAGATAGACTTTCCCGACTGTTGGGTACACCTGCGCAAATCCAATACGGAGCCTATAATACGCATATACTCCGAAGCCTCCACGATAGAGCGGGCCAACTCCCTCGCTGAAGACATAAAAAAGGTCATAGCCTCGTTGTAGTAAGCATTTTTTAACAGCCCGACAAAGGGATGTTAATATTCGGTTACACGGGGAACATTTTGCACTGCCGACAGGTTATTAAGGTGATTTTATCAACTTAATAATACGTTTTAATTATGAAATGCAGTACCCAAACCTTTTTCGTAGGGCTTGTATTAGGAGCCCTCACCGGAATGTATGCCGAGAGATATTCACGCACCACTATGCGCGGACGTAAGATAAGAAGAGACGTAGACCGCACGATACGCGACCTATATGGAAATGTAGAACAGCAGATAGGCCGACTTCGCGAGAAGGCCCATCATACGGTAGAAGAGGCAAAGGATCTTATCGAAAAGTAGGCAGCCAAGTCGCTTAACAGACATAGAACCCGGTTGACAACCAACAGATTGTCAACCGGGTTTTCTTTTCATGCGCTGAATGGCGCAGCCATCCGGAGCCTAACCGCAACTATGAGGTATAACCTTTTAGGCGAATAATGTTCTGAAAGCTTCCTCGACTTTGGCGACTTCGGCTATTTTGATCTTGAGGCGCGATGTGTCGAAGCCTTTTATGTTGTTACGCGGAATCAGTATGGTGGAGAACCCGAGTTTTTCGGCTTCAAGTATGCGCTGTTCCACTCGAGTCACGGGCCTTATCTCACCCGACAGCCCTACCTCGCCCGACATGCATACATCGCGTGGTACCGCCATGTCCACATTTGATGACAATATTGAACATATGACACTGAGGTCAAGAGCCGGATCATTGACTTTAAGCCCCCCTGCTATATTAAGAAATACATCTTTCTGAGCGAGCTTGAAGCCGACACGCTTCTCAAGCACGGCAAGCAGCATGTTCATGCGTTTGGCGTCAAAGCCCGTCACAGACCGCTGTGGAGTGCCGTAAGCCGCAGTAGACACAAGCGCCTGTGTCTCGATAAGGAAAGGACGTATACCTTCAAGCGTCACCCCGATAGATACACCCGACAACTCCGCATCATCGCTCTGCGACAGAAGCAACTCTGACGGATTGGACACTTCGCGGAGTCCGCGTTGCACCATTTCATATATGCCCAGTTCGGAAGTAGAACCGAAACGGTTCTTTATCGACCGCAATATACGGTACATGTAGTGGCGGTCGCCATCAAACTGCAGCACCGCGTCTACAATATGTTCGAGAACCTTGGGGCCGGCTATGGAACCCTCCTTGTTTATATGTCCGATAAGTATAACAGGAGAACCTGAAGACTTCGCATAGCGCAACAATTGCGCGGCACACTCCCTTACCTGACTTACGCTGCCCGACGATGACTCGATAGCGTCGGAGGCGATAGTCTGAATCGAGTCTACCACAAGTATTTCAGGCTTTAGTTTATCGACATGCCTCATTATCGATTCAAGCGAAGTGTCGCACACTATAAAGCAGTTGTCGCTTAGACGCCCTATGCGGTCGGCTCTCATCTTCAGCTGGGCCGCGCTCTCTTCGCCCGACACATAAAGTATGCGTTTACCGCGTATCGACAGAATATTCTGCAGGACCAAAGTCGACTTGCCTATGCCCGGCTCGCCACCGATGAGCACTATAGAGCCGGCCACAAGCCCTCCGCCGAGCACCCTGTTGAGCTCCTCGCTTGGCATATGTATGCGTGTCTCCGTAGCAGTGACGATACCCGATATGGGCATGGGCACATTATCATGTCCCAAGTCAAATGTCGAGGACTTGCTCTTGCCCGTTACGGCGCGCTCCTCGACCATAGTATTCCACTCTCCGCAGCCGGTACACCGTCCCACCCACTTTGACGATTCATTGCCGCAATTGCTGCAGAACCAAGTCGATTTCACTTGTTTTGCCATATTTTTCAAGATAATTGACGGCGACGAAACTCCGCCACTGTTATGGCAGTAGCCATGCCGACATTTAGCGACTCACTCGTGGGCCGGGATACTGGAAACGACGGTATGTACAGCCGTCGGTCAACATATCGGGCTACGGCATCGGATATGCCGCGGCCCTCATTGCCCATGACTATGATGCCGGAGTCGCCGAGCGGCGAACCGTATATGTCATCACCGTCAAGAAACGTACCGTAAACCGGCTGACCGCATTGCGCCAAGAACTCCGGAAGGTCGACGTAAACCGCCTTTACCCGCGATATAGCCCCCATAGTAGCCTGAACCACTTTGGGGTTAAAGCAGTCGACAGTGTCATGCGAGCACAATATGGTGTCTATGCCGAACCAGTCGGCGACACGCATCACCGTACCGAGATTTCCCGGGTCCTGAACCCGGTCAAGAGCTATGACAAGGTGTCCGGCAATATCAGCCGGAGTTATGTCATAGACAGGACGCTCATAGACGGCTATGACCTGCGGAGGAGTCGACAGGTGGCTCATTCGCTCCAAATCGGCACGCTTGACAGCCGTGACATCGGCAGAGCCGTCGATTGCATGGCCGTGGGCCTCCAACCAAGCGGCGGTTGCAAATATCCACCGGCAGTCAAAGGCTCCGGCTGTGTCAAGCACACATTTGGTGCCTTCGGCTGCAAACAGCCCCTCGGCATCTCTCACCCGAGGGTCATCGAGCGAAGCCACAAGTTTGCGTATCCGGTTGGTGAGCTCCTCCATCTACTTGGAAAAATTCTTCATTCCCGCTTCAAGAAACTCTGTAAAACGAGGAATATTTTCGTCATAAGAGAATGGCCCTGACAAAAGCCGTCCCGACGGGTCAAGCACGACATAATAGGGCTGCGCATTGGCTTGGAATTTGTAGCGCTGAAGATAGCTCCAGCGGTCGCCGTAGGTCTCCAGCACCACATTCTTGCCATTTTCGGTGACGGTCTCCGGTACTGGAAGTTTTTTCTTCTCGTCGACCATCAGCTTTATAACGACAAAATTGTCTTCAATCATAGTCCTGACATCAGGGTTGTCAAGAACGGCACCCTCCATCTTGCGACAGTTGACACATCCGTAGCCCGAGAAATCGATAAACACGGGTTTGCCCTCGGCTGCGGCAGCCTTCATGCCCTCTTCATAGTCGTCATACTCCTTGAATACACCTCCGTAAAGATTGAAATCCTGTGTGTAAAGCGGCGGCACAAATGCACTTACCCCCTTCAGAGGAGCACCCCACAACCCGGGCACAAGGTATATGGCAAACGACAGTGATATCATCGACAGGAAGAATCGGAAAGTGCCTATGCTTCCATTGGCCGGACCGTAATGCGAGAAATTAAACTTGCCCAGAAGATAGAGTCCGAGCAGAGTGAAAATAACAATCCACAGAGCAAGGAACACCTCGCGGTCAAGTATATGCCATCCGTAAGCAAGATCCGCTACCGAAAGGAACTTCAGCGAAAGAGCCAATTCTACAAAACCGAGCACAACCTTGACGGTGTTCATCCATCCGCCGGACTTGGGAGCGCTCTGCAACCATGACGGGAACATGGCAAACAGGCAGAACGGTATGGCAAGAGCAAGTGAGAAGCCGAACATACCCACAGCCGGGCCGAACTTATCGCCGGTACTTGCCGCCTCGACCAGCAGTGTGCCTATGATAGGACCGGTGCAGGAGAAAGATACCAGCGTAAGGGTAAATGCCATAAAGAATATGCTGAGAAGACCGGTTGTACGCTCGGCTGTGCTGTCCATCTTGTTGGCCCATGATGAGGGTAGCTTGATGTCAAACGCCCCGAAGAACGATATGGCAAAAACCACAAGCAACAGGAAGAAAATTATATTGCATACCGCACTTGTGGACAAGGCATTAAGCGAACTCGCACCGAACAGAGCGGTTATAAGCAGTCCTAACAGCAGATATATGGCAATGATTGATATGCCATAGATAAATGCATCGGCTACTGACCGGGCCCTCGACTTGCCTTTCTTGAGGAAAAAACTTACAGTAAGCGGTATCATAGGCCACACACAGGGAGTGAGCAATGCCACGAAACCGCCTATAAAACATGTTATGAATATGTACCACATAGAAGTGGTATCAGTATTTTCAGCCTTCTCAGTGCCTGAAAAGTCCACAGGCTCCCAAATGCCGGCATCGGTATCGGACTTCTCATCAGCCACATTGGCAAACGGTTTTTCGACAAGTGCGGCGGCATCAGTATCGGCTGTCGTCTCGGCTACATCGTCAGCGCCACCCTTTGCAAAGCCGGTAAATTCAAATGTCTCTTTCTGTGGCGGAATACAGTTCTGGTCATTGCACGCCGAAAACCGTATGGTACCTGCCACGGCATAATGGTCAGAACCGGCTACGAACGCCTGCTTGATGACCACTCGTTCGGTCCACCAGCTGAGATTGGCACCGAACATTTCGTCAAACTCCTTGTGCGACACTTTGTCGGCCGTCAACTTGCCTTCAAGCGTCACGCCTTCAAGCTTGCTCCAGTCCACAGACAGCGGCGTAGGTCCTATGTCAGGGTCCACTTCATTACTGTACATGTGCCATCCGGACAAAATGTCGGCAGTCATGACGATTTCGCCCTTGTTTCCGTCAGTCATGTCAAGCGCTACAGTCCACTTGACCGGATTCACAAACTGTGCGTTAAGCCCCGAAAAAGAGGCGACCAGCATTATAATCAGAATATTAAAAACGCGTTTTCCCATCACAGAAAAAATACTATGTTATTAATTTAATGTACAAAGTTAGGGCTTTTGCCATAAATACCCGCTATATTTCAATATTTTTCACAACCGCCCATTTACCCGACCTGCATAACACGCGAAGCTACTTACAGATTCGGCCAATCTGCAAGCCTGATTATGACGTATATTTATCATCAGCCCACAAATAAATATAACAAATTTTATCGGGCAATTAGCTTTGTTTTAGAGCTATTCTTTTTATATGTCGTAACTTTGCTGTTAGAACAACTGAAACGTTTATGCCAAACCGCATCATCACATCAATATTATTCGCCACCGTTGCGACAGCCGCAACGGTGGCGAATACCGAGTTTACCGACTCTTTAAAAACACCGGAACTTAACAATCAGAATGTGACCGCAACAAATTGCGCACATAGGCTTTTTACGACTTCCAAGAGCTTCGATATGATTGCGTCACTGCAATATTTTAACAAAATAAAGGAAAGACCGCAGTTCAGCCATCTCGCCGCCGACTCCGCTTTCATGAGTGAACTTAACACTATAAATGATAATGTTTCAGCATCCAAACTGTGTAATCTCTATGCATCTTTCGGAGGAAACAGACATGATACCGACTCATGTGTGGTTTTCTTCACTTTGTTGGCGGAAAACAATGATGTCATCAAATATGATGAAAGTTGGGTGAATAACATCGTGAATCTGAGTCCACAGATAAGCAGCTGTCTGTCAGCCATAAATAATGCCGGTTATTCGGAGTATTGGGTATCTGACATAAAACCTGTTATTGACGGGTATATAAATTCCTATCCGGTTTCGGAGAAAGCTCTCAACGCCATACATGATGCCATGACAGAATTCTCCGGACCGGAGATACTGCCACCGACACATTCCAACATCTACATTCTAAACATCGACAATGCCTTCAACCTATCAGACGAATCATTCTGCTGCACACCGATTTTGCTCAATACAGAGTTTGAAAAAAAATTCAGGCTCGACTTTCTGAAAGTCTATATTCACGAGAATCTTCATCGTCTGTCGATATCCGGCGAGCTTATGAATAGACTCGATGAACTTATGGCCGACGATTTCTACCATGAGAATGAAAATGTGGCAAGAAGCCATAACGAAGGCCGCAATGAGGCTTTTGTCGTCGCAGCCGAAGTCTTTATATCTCACAAAATCGGCCGTAGGGACAACCGTAGCGTATATAATGAATTTAAGGAGTATGTCGATGGCAGTCTTGTACTTGCCCCTATAATTTACATACACCTCCATGATAAGCAGGAAGCAGAATCGCTCAATGACTTCATTCTCCGCCTATTTGACAACGGAACAATAAAGACCGGTTACGTCAAGACTGCGTATGACAAAGCCATGAGTAGGCTTGAGACTGCAATACCGCAAACAGAAATATGACAATAACCAACATGTATAAACTTTATTTTACAACTTATGAAAACTGTATACCGTTCAAGGATTGACTGGTGGATATGGGCTACCGCATGCTTCTTTTTCGTCGTGCTTATAGTCGCAGCCATAGGCGGCATAGGATTGATCTCTTTTTTAATCTTTCTGATAGGTTTCGGAAGCATATTTGCCATAACTTTTTTCGGAGTATGGTATGCCGTTGAAGGAAATGAGCTTTCAGTATATCAGTTTTGCCGCCCGCATCGCTTCCCTATCAATAAAATCAAGGCTATAAAATCGTGCAAAAGTTTTCTTTGGGGACCGGCCTTATCCTCTGATAAACTGGCCATAACATTTACTGACCGTTCTGTATTAAAACTTTCCGGTCCCATGTACATATCTCCCAAAGACAAGGAGAGATTCGTCGGCCAACTCCTTGAAATCAATCCGGATATCAAGATAAATTTATAATCAGTGCAAGCAATATCGTAACTTACATAATTTTATCACCACCCCGTTATATTCATCTGACAAAGAGCTACCGATATGCATCTTTGATCGAGCCTTTCGATTCTTTGCGAATATTTTTCGGGCAAATATTGATGGATTTAAAATAAAAAATATAACTTTGCATGGTAAAGCAATAACAAGTATTCGTATAATATCTAAATTAAATTATCATGGCTTACGTAATTACAGATAAGTGTGTAGCTTGCGGCACTTGCCTTCCGGTGTGCCCCGTAGAAGCAATCTCCGAAGGTGACATCTACCACATCGATCCCGACACCTGCATCGAGTGCGGTAGCTGCGCTGAAGTTTGCCCCAGCGAAGCAATTATCCCCGGTGAATAATCCAATACCGGTACATAAATAACAAAGGCTCCCATATGGGAGCCTTTGTTATTTATAAAATCGAGCGGGCCTGTAAGCCGGGTTATGTAGCGGAGATACTCCGCCGTCGGTCATTTATCTACGCCCGCTGTTACCACCGGGCTGAGTCGCGGCTTTGCCGCAGTCAGCAGTCTACCCCCCGGCAATGGACGAGCAGCCCTTGAATGCCGGTATACTTGACCTTGCAACCCATCAGATGTGCGGCGGCCCATATCGCTGTGGGCCCCGGTGAGCTCTTACCTCGCCTTTTCACCCTTACCGCCACAAGGGCGGCGGTTATTTTCTGTCACATTACTCTGCCATCGCTGACAGGTCTCCGTTAGGGACCATGGTGCTCTGCGTTGCCCGGACTTTCCTCTTGCCGCACGCGAAGTCGACAAGCGACCGACCGTCCCGCTCGAAACGTAGCGCAAATTTACAAAATTTCATCATAACACCACGCAAATTACCCGGCCAATGCTATTATAACATAGGATTAAAGTGCAAGTTGGCAGAGCATCGCGGACATAAAGCATCGCCTCCGGGTTTGAATCCGGCATCATCGTCTAAAAACATTTCCGCTCCGCACATAGGACAAACCGCACTTGGCTCCCGCATCACTTTTTCGCCCAAATCCCATCGACCGGTAAAAGTGGCTATGGCCGGATTATTCAATTGGTACTTAGCAGGGACTTCGAATCGGCTTATCTTTCCCAAATAATCTACAGTAACAAGCCCCACAGCACATGCCCGGGCATCCCACAAAAAACCGGCATTGGCTCTTAACAGCACCTGTCGTGCTTCAACATCCATAAAAATCAGTTCACCGCTATTCAGATATACAAATATATGGACATCATTAAAAACGGTAAATACCGACTGTACATTATCGGCCAAATAGATATAATTCTCCTCCTCCAGTATATGACGACGGTATAGCCGACCATCTTTAAGGAAATATAGAATGGTGCCTGACGGAGACATGCCGACAAGAGAATAGTCACACGGTTCACTATACGTATATAACGATTCCAAGTCAACATGTATCAACTCCTTTTTCTCTTCATCTGTAGAAATAAGCTCATTCATCCATGGATGTTCAAAAACGAGTCCGTATGCATTAGCGTTAAAACACATCAAGCTGAGGAAGTCCTTTGAGCCACACCTGTCAATAAATCTGTCAGAGCATTTTATGTCATCATAAATAAGTTTATTTTGCCACAAATCCCAAACTCCGTAATATGAGCCCGTACGGAATATTATATAGTTATTATTTTGCGTAAAAAAAGCTCCTCCCTTATTATACATATAGAACTCCGGCAAATTAATTTGCTTGATAAAAGATTTGTTTAAAACGTCATATACATAAACATTTACATCAAACGGGTCAGAGATATAGTCTCCGGTCACGCCAATCATGTATCGGCTGTCTCGGGAAAAACAGATAGATATACACGCACATTCCGTTTGCTTATCAATAAGCCTTTGCCCGGCCATATCACAAAGTATCAGCTCACTACGTTCTCGTGCAAACGAAGATGCTCCCATGAAGTTCCCGTCAGGTGACACCGCGCAGCAAGCAATATAAGAGAATGTTTTATTTTCAAAAGGCAATTCACGACTATTCAGAACCGTACCATTTATCTCATAAACAAATGGCTGAATTTCCTGCAGTAGATTTATACCGGCCGATACAGCAATACGTTTGCCCGAAGAATCACATGCCAATGCATTTATTCCGCAGTTATATACTGCCGGAATATAAGGGAATTTTATACGCTCTTCTACATTAAAAATCTCCTCACGGTCACCCATGGTCAAGACAAAGTTACGATTATAACAACGTATATCGGGACATGGATAAACATGCACATCCAAATCGGCATCAGAAATGAATTCCAATACCGTGAGACAATGAGGCTTTTCTTTCATATATAGTCGTGAGCCGGTACTGTCAAACCATGCAACATAAACCAATAAATCGACATTATAAGACCAATGAAAATAACGATTTTTTCCATTTTCCATACAATGGCGATATAATGTCCTCCGCGTAAGACAACATTCATCATGTACCGCAACAATGCGAGCTTCGTCACCGTCAACATGACCGAATCCGGGCATATCACCGGTCGCTACATCCCATCGGAAAAGTATGCGCTCTTCAGTAATCAGCCATACATACTTTCCGCTATAAGAAACCATTGCATCGACTATACCGTTGAATCTTATAGTATTGCCGGTTTCTCTGAAATAGACCTCTATGTCACTGCCATTTCCATACACCATGACATTACCGTCGGCCGACAAAGACTTTCGCTTTTTGTCGACCGGCAATCGTTTTAAGGTCCTGTTTTCAACTTGGTCATATAAAAAGGCAGTATCTTCGCACACTATAAGATGATATCGAAGAGTATCATCGCAAATAAAATCTACAATCTCCGAAGTCAAAGAGTAGCCACGCGATTTGCTTGAATTAACCAAGTTTTGTGTATGCACCCTATGGCCGTTGTCATATAAAGATACTATCGAGTCTCCATCTCCGCTTATCGCCATTACGCGTCCGCGCACATCGACAATATGCCTTATATACCCGGCGTCGAATGCATTGCACAACGTATTTTTAATTATACCGCAGTTTCCGATATAGATATTGCTGTAATCATCAGCGATTTTCCCTATTATAGAAAATTGTGACAGATATGTTTTCTTTAACCGCGAAGTGTCGGGAAGATTACACAATTGAAGTTCCAACAATCCGACATCGGCAATTTCGGGTAATTGTGCGACCTCAGCCTTTACCGACAGAAACTCTAGTGCACGTTCGGGAGAGAGAACGGGTGTTATCAATTCATAATCCGCTCGAAGCTGTTTAGGGTATCTTGATTGTTTTCCTAATATATAATCAAGAGTATGCGTCAGTAATCGCCATGCTTGTAAACCTAAAGCCTGATACTGTTCCATGTCATAACATGCACATGACATCATAGCGTTATACAATGTTCTGACTAATTGTAAAAACGCATGACCGTCATCATTTCTTATTCCGCCAAGATAGTATTCATATAGTGAATGATAGTATCGAGTACGCACCTTAGCATCACTGAAATATAGCCTCTTGACCGCCCGTCGCAACTCATTGTGAAAGAATGCAATCAGTACGCCACACTCCGTATTGACAGGGCGCAATAATGTGGCAATGTCATATTTCAATCTGTACCATAATATAGGAGGTATATTAATATCAGCTTTATCCAATTGATGAAATGATTTCCCAATAAGGGAATCCACATAGTCTTCATCAAGGGCCAGTAACCGCAACACCTCACTATCAGTCAGGCCTAAATCTTCCGCACAAAACAATCTGACCACAGCTTCGACCAAAGAGGCTCCGTGACGCTCGGGACGAGACAGGCTGTTAAATATAAATTCTATCAGCGAGTCAAGTGTAGGAGGTATCAAAGACAAATCTGCCCATGAGGGCATATCTGAAAGATAATTCCCCAAGATTTTAGCATACAATGCACTCTCATCAGTATTGGTCAATATACCGGACAATTGACTCCATTGCGTCGGACACAGTTTCCGCCCCGCACGCATCAGTACACTATCGATGACCAACCAAGCATTAGAGCCGATAGCCGGCAAATTCCATGACCGGATATCGGTACGCTCGAAATTATATTTAACATCATCGGTCGACGATATGATTATTTTCAAGTCGGGCCGTAGCTTATGATTCAACCACATCAGGCTATGAAAATTACAGTATGTACTATCGTCAACCTGATCAATGGCATCAATCACGACCAACAACGGACGAGTCAAATGAAGCTTTCGGAACAAGCTACCGAAATGGTCTACATCAAATATTACCGACCGTGCAGATTTAAATCGAAGTTTCTTATCTCGCTCATTTTTATATTTGTCGGCCGCGACAATGTCATTCCACAGCGACCGTAACAAAAACTTCGCATCGGAAGGGTCGGGATTACTGCCACAAAAACGGCATACTATGTCATGACTACCTGAATACCTATTGACCACCTTTGCCAACAGAGCACTCTTACCGGAGCCACTTTTGCCTTTTATCCATAGTACGACATTATCTTCTGGATTATTGACATAGCTGTCAATATATTGGAGTTCCGTTTCTCGTCCTACAAAACCGTCGGCAAGTTCAGTTGCTTTGGCCATATGTCGCAAATTGTACGATAGTTCGTCATCAGTCTCTGCCTCAGCAATAGCATTTTCAATGATGCTTCTCAACCTTGCCTCAGCTCCCTCGACAAACTCATCTTTATACCACTCTCCGCAATACTCATGATAAGAACATTCAATTTCCAATGTATTTTTCGCATACAGCTCACTCTTTAATTTATGGCGTAGACGTCTTATTTTCGCGACACCCGTCGGCGTAAGCTCTTCATACTTGGACCGCTCATTATGTGGCACGTCATATAAGTCACGAAAGAATGCAAATACATGATTGTGAGCATCGGCCTTCAATACACCCGCATTAATTTCATACTCGGTAGCAGAAAGCGCATAGTCATTACCATAGGCGACATTACGCTCAAACATCTCCATAAGAGGTTTCTCAACCCCACTATGCCATACAGCGTCATCATCATAAGGCGATGTACGAGGCATTAAAACATAAACCGGTTCGGCAAGCGCATTTTCATCAAGTCTGTACCACCGGTGAAATAAAACATCCTCATTAGCAGTCATCTCCAATGCCTCATAATTCGACAGGCTTACTATCTCGGGTAATGGTATCCATCCGTAACGATTACCCAGAAGCAGAATAAAATTGGGTTTCGGCGATAGCTCCTGACATCGTCTCAACTCTTCAAGACAGATGCTCATTGTGCGGTTATCCAACGAAGCCTCGCGACTTATACCCCAACGTAAATCCACATACTCCAGTTGCCATCCGAGTTTGGCGTACTCTGCGGAAAGACGAGTCAATATATCCCTCAAAAGATTACGCTCAAGCTCCATATCGGCAAAGGTGGAACTGATGAAAAAACGGATATATTTTGCTCTCATATCGGCATATATTTAAGGTTAAACAACTGCAAAGTCTATGTCACGGGCGCAGGAGGGAGATGCGGACGCGCTTGCCTTTGAGACGCTCGGAGGCGATGGTGCGGAGCAGAGCGGCGGCTTTGTCGACGGGCACGGCGGCAATAGCGGAGTGGTCTTTCACTATTATGAGCCCTACCTCATCGGACACAAGGCCACCTTGCTTGATAAGGAAACCGGCGATGTCGCCTCGCGATATCTTCTCTTTTTTCCCGGCATTGAAGTACAAAGTGGCCGCCGACGCGTTTATAGGATCGGAGGAGTGGCCCGTAGGTACATAGGCACGGTCAAAAGTCACATATTCAGGAATATTGTCAGCCTCCGACGTGAGAACATATACCGTGCCCCGGGCATCGACACGCGCTGTACGCCCGTTGCGATGGGTCCAAGTCTCCTTGGTCAACGGCATATGGTAGTGAATTATCGACTGTACGGAGTCTATGTCAAGACCGCGCGCACCAAGATCAGTGGATACGAGTATCGGGGTGGTGCCATTATTAAGCAGGTCGACCGCCTTCTCCCTGTCGGGCTGGTCGAGAGCGCCGTGATACAATCCTACCGGCAGCCCAGCTTCCTTGAGGTGTCGGTATACACGGTCGGCGCTTTCACGATGATTGACAAATATGATGACACGACCGTTGTCGAGCGAGTGTAGCAGATCGACCAGTGTGTCAATCTTGTCACGCGCTGGCGACTCTACCTGAACAATGTCCATTCGCCGGCGCGGTTTGTCGGCCGACGAAAGAAAGTCGAAAGTCTCCGGCGACCGCAGTTTCAGGAATTCGGGCATATCCTGAAGGCGGGTGGCCGAAGTCAGTATAGTACGGCTCAGATTGGGCATAGTGCGCACTATACGACGCATCTCGTCATGAAATCCGAGTTCAAGCGACTTGTCATATTCATCAAGTACGAGTACGCGGGCTGTATACAGGTCGACATGCTTGCGGTTGATATGGTCAAGGAGACGCCCCGGAGTGGCTACAATAATGTCAGGAGCCGGCGAGAGTGAATTCTTCTCGTCGGTCATCGAATGTCCGCCATATAAAGCAACAGTTTTATATCCGGTGGCTATGTCGCGCACTACATTATATATCTGCATTACGAGTTCGCGCGACGGTGCGATAATAACAGCCTTGACATCGGCCGAAGGCTTGCCGAGAGTCTGCAGTAAGGCTATGGCAAAAGCGACGGTCTTACCCGAACCTGTAGGAGATAGCAACAGCATGTCGCGTGCTCCGGAGTTCATGACCTCGTGCTGCATGGGATTAAGAGTCTCTATACCGAGACGCGATTTTATATTGTCGATAATAACTGACTGCTTCATTGAATTGTGTATTATAAATTTATATTTTACAAAGATACGTAAATACGAGCAAAAAATGCCGGTTGAGGAGATTAGTTATTGTATATCGTACAATAAACTCTTACTAAATGTTAATTATAGCGGCCATGTTGCAGTCAAGCACGATTGTTTACAAAATTTTTGTTAAAACATGCTTTAAATATTTGGTTTGTATTAATAAAAATGAGTACATTTGTATGTGTGTTTTTCATAGTATTAGATTAAGATAAAGGTTTAAACGGGAAGCGATGTCGTGAGACATCGCTTCTTTTTTTGTACTATCCTGAATAAAATATGGCTGGTGCAAAGCACGTTCCGCAAATATGCATGGGCACCTGCACCACATACATTCCCATAATTAAAAAGCGTTTTTACATCAATCAATTATTACCGGCCCTTCGGAAAAGACGGCTCTCTTCATCCACAGCAATCTTTAAATCAGGATTAGGCTCATCGATACTGAAACGAGTCTCAATGACAAGTGTGTCGCCATTTATCGTAACACGCTGTATTTTAACCTCATCCAATGCCTCAAACAGGCTCTCGTCAGCTTTATTTCCGTCAATAATATATGTGTCAGCAGACGGCGCCAGTTTTCTGACTGTCGATTTTTTGAAAGTAACTACGGACCCGGTAATAGGCAAAGTAAATCCGTCATAGGAAGAATCGGGCCTGTCGCTATTCGGAAGATCCCCCATCCAGATAAAATCGCCCTCTTTAATCGCCGAAGAATTCATGTCTACACCGTATACTACAAAAGCCGACACCACATCCTCCGTAGCAGCCACAGCGGTATCGTTGTTCTGCGCCCCACAATCACTATCGGTAACAGCCCCTGCAGAAGTCGAATTAGTACATGAATAGAAGACTGTAAACATTATCGACACAAGTAACATGTAAATCTGACTATGACCCGATATACTCCGTTTTTTCATCATGATTACCTCTATATTTAAGCATTGATTAATATTTATAAATATAATATTTTTCACGCGTTCATAGCCATCTAAGTACATGTTTTACAACATATTTCGCAGCTATTTCAAAGGGTAAACAACAAGATTTCGGCTTTCCCGCATTCAAAATAAAATATGAATTAAAAAGCTATAACGATAATAAAGAAGCTGTCAGAAGCCCGACCTGTATAGGAGGAGTAACTCATGAAGATCACGACTCGGACGATACATTCAAGACGATGCTTCTTATAATAATTCTCGCCATAGTATTATTAGGCATTTATGTCGGTATGTATGTGTTGGTAGCTGTAATGGCACAACGCAGAAACCGAAATCCTGCCATATGGCTTTTGCTAAGTTTTTTAGCTACACCATTTCTTATATGCATAATTCTACTTGCCGTTGGTAAAGAATACAACAGCATTCGATAAGGCACATTCACAGACTAAATTGCGACACAAAAAGAGCCGCCGGCTACGATGTAATGCATCGTGACCGGCAGCCCGTAAACACCCAAATAAAAGAATCCCCCAGTATCAATTGATCAGATACAGTTTATCTTTGCCTTTGTAAGAACATTTGATTGTTGCCCTGCCGTCGGTTATTTTGCCTATCTCGGCTTTTACGCCGTTGTCAGAGCTCTTAACCTCAAGCCTTGTATCGGGATTGAGCGGAGCATAGAGCTGGTAACGTATAGCGTCGACCAGACCGTTGGCATTTGTACAACGTATAGGCTCGGCAGGCATATTGAGCTTTTTACCGTCGGCAAATATAGTTACCGAAGGTACCTCGGGACGCTTACAAGGCATGCCCGTTTTTGCGAATCCGAGACCGTGCAATGTAAATTTACAATCATCGCCTTCGGCTACAAGATATATGGCATGCTTGCCTTTCAAACCCTCCACAGCAGGGAGAGCCACTTCATAGTCACGAGCCTCCGCCGGAGCGCCGGCAGGTACTTCAACAACACCTATTTCGCGGCCGTTCCACACGTTGTTGGCATACGGTCCGTCAAGCATGACTCTTACACGGAATGCCTTTTTACAATCGGGAGTCAGGTTCAAGACAAGGCTGGTGCCGTCGCCGGTTTTAGTGCCGCGGAAAGCCTTGACTCCTTTTGTGTCGCTGTCAAGTCCGCCGAAACCGAAATACTTGAAACCGACTATACCTCCGGAAGTGATGTCCTTGAGGTCCATACCGTCGTTCCAGACATCATAATTGTCCTGAAGCCAGTCATTGCCGGTCATGTAGCATGCTATACCGGCCGAATAGTAATTATAGGGAGGCAGACCGAATATATGAAAACCTTCACTTGTCACTTCGGCTCCGGTATATACGTTACCGTCAGATGCGGCCGCTTTCCACTCGTTGTCCTTGGAGTAAGGGTCATATGCAGTGATGTGGAGCTGTCCGCCGTCGGCCACTTTCTTTTTATCCCAAGTAATCTTGACAGGAGCCACCATAGGCTGACGTGCGTTGCCGAAGCAGCGGGGCGGACGATGGTAAAATACATACCACTGGCCGTTGATCTCCTGAATAGATCCGTGGGTATTATGGGCGGCATTGCTCGTGGTCAGAGCCGAGCCGTCATGATTGGGCACTACGCCACGTGAGTCGACAAGCACGCCTCCCGAACGCCAAGGACCAAGCGGAGTGTCGCCATAGGCGTAACGCAGAGCCGAGTTGGTTGACCCGAGTCCGTAGTCGGGACCACTGTAGCCGGAGAATACCATAACGTACTTATTGCCGACCTGACGTATCGACGATGCTTCGAAGAAATTGAAGTCACCGGGGTTCTGGTCTTTGTACAAGGCCGGATATTCGGTGCCCTCCGGGTCGCGTATCTCGCCGTAACGCTCGCTTGCAGGTATAAAGTAGTCATGAATTTCCGTACCGGGACGCACGGCATACATGTTGTCCTGATCCAACTCGTATGCGGTACTGTGACGGAAACCATAGTATACGTATGCGCGGAAACCGCGGTCGTAGTCCTTGTCTCGCTTGTCGGTAATATTCTCGACAAATACCGAAGGATCGAAATCAATCAACGATCCGGGAACACATTGAGTGCCGTCGTCGGTGAGGTTGACCGGAGTAAAAGGACCGTCGGGACGGTCGCCGCGGCATACCATAGCCACACGCCTCCATCCTCGGGAGTGGGGATACAACCAATAGGTTTTCTTACCGGTCTTGCGATCCTTTACCTCGACAAGGTCGGGGGCGTACATAGTATCCCACTCTCCGTTGACAAACCAAGAGAATATCGGGCCCTCGTCACGCCATTGGCTGAGATCTTCCACGGGAGCCGACCACATGCGTATGTCGTTGCCGCAATAACGCGAATAAGCTATGTCATGCGACCCGATTATATAAGCACGGTATTTACCGGGATTATCGGGGTCCTCAAACACACGGGGCTCTCCGTCGGGAAGGTGTTCCCACAGCGGGAGATAGGGATTCTGCGCGCTCACGGCGCATGCCGCAAGAGCCAGAAAAGAGGTTACAAAAAACTTTTTCATCATATTACTATATTTTCACTGTTTATCAATTTATTATAGTCATACCAAGTTATTCGGCAGTCCGCTCGGGAGGTCCGAAATAGCTGTATTTGCTATCGTCAGGGTTAACGACAAGTCGCTCGACAACCACTTCCGGATCAATCATCACGACATGCAATGTATGAGTGCCGACATCGGTTATACCGAAATTGACATCAAGCCAACGACGATTGTCAAATACCTCATTGCGCATTGGGCGACGATACCCCGAAAGAGTAAGAGTGGAGGGAGCCGGCAGAGGATTCAAGTTTTTAGCCCGTTTCAGATTGTCAGGGGTATATTCTTCAAATACATCATGGAATCCTCTGCGGGCGTCGAGTATCTGTAACGGGCCGTCATCAAGCCGGACACCGAGACGCAGGCCGCGACCCGGATTTATATCCTGCGTAGGCAAGATAGCTATGGCTATCCTAAGCGAATCGGCATTTTCAACGTCTAAGTCATATTCCAACACAGCTCCGCCGGTCGACGGCACGGATGCTGTCACATCACTGCCGCCCATACATCCGTCGCCACGTCCAAGATCAGGCAATACAATCCAAGATATGCCTTCTACCTCTTTAGACCGAGAATAGTCGATAGCGGCAACGGAATACTCAGAAGAAGGTGTTTCAACAACCGGCAGCGACTGACGGGCTTCCGACTCCACCACATAACGCAGTTCGGGAAGTATATTGTTATCAGGCATGGACCATCGGCTATAACCGATATGCTTGTCTGACATCATGTTGTCCCACTTCCCTCCGGCCATCACCTTATTGTAGTGTACGGTAAGGAGCGAGTCTTTTAGGAACAGTTCCTTTGCTCTGTCGGCAAAATCATTGGCCCGCAGGTCACCGCGATCGGCATAATACCAGTTCTGCGCCGCAGCCGTATATATCTCGGCTACAGTAGCCGATGCTACGGCAGGATAATAGACCAATTGGTAATAAGCGTCGCGGGCTTCCACGGGAATACGCAAGCGCACAGCTTCAGCCTTTTCGGCAAGCTGACGCCACATCATAGTGACACGATTGGCCTCATCGTAATTTTCCACGCTTAATATATCGGGTCTTTGCACCTCCGGTTTACGCCACAGATTATACTTGGGGTATTTAGCCATTATATCGGCCACGTCGGCAGCGACATCAGGCCCGAAAGCCTCGGCGGCAAAATGCTCAAGATATGCTTTTTCATCTCCGGGCCGTATGCTGTCGGGCTCCCACGCATAGGTCATAATGAAATCGATAGGTACTTCCTTAGGTTTAAGATCGCCCACATTTATAATCCATATGCGGTCTATGCCGGAACGATAGGCCAGATTCAACTGCTCGCGCAACTTCGGCAGCGGAGAAGTATTGACCCAACGGTCATTCCACGGACCGCCATTCATGTCTATATGATAATACAGACCTACCCCACCCTTGCGCGAGCGCTCTTTCTCCGGGGCTGTCCGACGGATATAGCCCCAATTGTTATCGCACAAAAGCAACGTAACATCATCGGGAACATTAAATCCGGCATCATAATAGCGCTGCACTTCAGTAAAGACCGCCCATAGCTGCGGCACCTTGTCGGGGCTGCCATAAATGTCGGAAAGGATTTTTCGCTGTCCGTTCACCACTTCGGTGAGAGTCCTCATGTTAGCTTCATCACCGCCGTCGCTCATGGCCACATCGCCGTCACCGCGCATTCCTATCGTGACTATATTATCAAAATTCTTATTACGCTCCATGCCAGCACGGAAGAATTTGTCCAATCCTGATTTATTGGTATTATAATTCCAAGCCCCTACCTCATCGCGACGCTTGGTATACTCTTTGTGAGCACGCATCATGGGTTCATGATGGCTTGTGCCCATGACAATACCGTACTCGTCGGCCAAACTCGGACTCAACGGATCATCCTCATTAAAGCTCGAGGCCCACATGGCAGGCCACAGATAGTTGGCCTTAAGACGCAGAAGCAACTCGAACATATGAGCGTACATCCCGGAATTTATACCCCCGAAACGTTTGGTAGCCCAACCGCCAAACGAGGGCCACTCATCATTAATAAATATACCGCGATACTTGACTTTCGGCGAAGGCTGCACATATCGGCCGGCATCATATATGACAGAATCGCGATGAGCCACAGGCACGTCGGCCCACCAATACCACGGAGAGACTCCCATGCGGCGGCTAAGATCATATATGCCGTAGATAGTACCGCGTTTGTCGCTTCCGGCAATTACGAGATTTCCGTCAACAACATCTATAACATATGACTCCCATTGTCCTTTAACCTCGCTGACATCAAGTTTATGACGTGTTACCATACGATCAATCAACCGGCTCTTACCTATTGTGCCGACAACAATGCCGCCTGTATTATATTTTCGGGACAGAAGTACCGGAGCCGAAGTGCCGGTAACTTTACGTACATCATCGCCTAAATCGCGTGCCGCCCTTATGACACCGGCATAATCGTCGGCATCGACAAAAATCGTTGACGCACCGGCGGTATCGGCTATACAGAAATTCTGAGCCATACAGCATACATGGCAGAGAATAATCGATAACGGCATCAGAATATACGATAAATATCTATACATAACAAAATACTTTATTGTAATGCAAATATCTCAAAAACTGCACACTAATATGTAATTATACTATTTCAAATATCTTTATTATCGTAACATCACCGGCAAAAACAGTCCAAAAACCTTTGTTTACGTACAGATTAGCATATAAGTGTTTATTTGTCGTAAAAAACATAAAACAGTGAAACTTTCACGTATATATAAACGTCTAAAGAGAAACAGAATTTCATACTACAAAAAGCGAAACGGGCGGCTCGCGATGAGTCGCCCGTTTGGTTTATGTCAAGGAACTATACGATCAGTTGGCGAATATAGTGAATATATATTCGGTGTTCACGACCGCGGTGTCTATAAGTCTATTGTAGATGCAGCTTACAAGACCCACAAGAATGATGCCGGCAACGCAAATCCACATGCCGAGACGCTCGGAGCAGGCAGAGCGGAAAGTAGCGATGGCACAGGGCTCCTGATTGTTGATGAACATGGCCTTAACAACGAGCAGATAGTAGTAGAGCGACACAATGGTGTTGATCAACGCTATGAGCACAAGTATGTAAAGGGCCATCGAACCGGAAGCGACACCGGCCGAGAAGATGAAAAACTTGCTGAAGAAACCCGCAAACGGAGGAATACCGGCAAGCGAGAACATGGCAAGCATCATCGTGAACGCCAGCTTGGGGTTAGTCGAATACAAGTTGTTGTAAGAGTCCATATCGACACGTCCGGTCTTGTTCTCTATCGCCGAGATAACACCGAAAGCGGCAAGATTGGAGAAAATGTAGACAAGTACATAGAATATTAGTGAACCGAGACCCTGAGCGCTTCCGGCAATCACGCCGAGCATTATATAACCGGCCTGCGATATAGAAGAGAACGCAAGGAAACGCTTCAAATTCTTCTGACGCAGCGCGAAGAGGTTACCGACAGTGATCGTAAGGATGATGAGTGCATAAAGCATCCACTCCCAAATACCGTGATAGAACGGCCCGAACACCTGAACAAGTATTACGAAGAAGGCAAACGCAGCCGAACCTTTCGATATAACCGAAAGATAAGATGTGACCGAAGTAGGCGCACCCTGATAGACATCGGCAGTCCACAGGTGGAAAGGCACAAGCGAAAGCTTGAAACCCATACCGGCTATGACAAACGCGATAGCCACGATGAGCATGGCGCCCCCGTCGGTAAGCGAAGCGGCTATGTCAGCAAAATAGAGTGTACCGGCCAAAGCGTATACAAAGCTGAGACCCATCATGAATATAGCCGACGAAAACACTGCGGTAAGTATGTATTTGACAGCTGCCTCGTGGCTTTCGTAGCGGTTCTTGTCGAAAGCCACCAACGCTGCAAGAGGCAGTGAGGCAGTCTCCAGACCGATGATGAACAGCAGGAAGTGACGAGCCGAAATCATCAGATACATACCGAACAGGGTTATAAGCAATAACTCATAAAATTCGCCGCGACGCACACGCATAAACTCGCTGTCGGCCCACTTCATGGACTGAATGAGTACGATGAGCACACCTATATTCAGTACGTTCTTAATCGCTGTCATGACAGGAGAAGCCGCATACATGCCGCCAAAGGCCGCAGCACTCTCCTGACGCCACGGATAGACGAATCCGGCGACAACAAACAGAGCGAAAAGACACACGGAGAACATGGAGAAACCGCGGGGGCTTTCCTTGGTGCTGAATGTATCGAATAAAAAGATCAATAGGATAAGGACCAATAATCCTATCTCATGATGCATTACCAAAAACTGTGAATAATCCATATCTTATAAATCTTTTATTTAGTCAATACTTCAATAATGGGGAGGAAGGAATCGTGCAACATGTCGTTGATCCAGCCGGGGAAACATCCGATACCGGCAACACATACAATGAGCGTAACAGTGGCAAGACGCTCCCACCACTTGGCATCGGTAAGTGTAAGATGATGCTCATCATATACGGGACCGTAGAGCAGTTTGCCCACAACACGGAGAATGTATACAGCCGTGATGACAATCGAGCAGCATGCAGCGATAGTGAATGCACGGTGGAAGAGATCAGTGTGCTGGAATGAACCGACAAATATGGTCATTTCCGCAACAAAACCGCTAAGACCGGGCAGACCGAGCGAAGCCATACCTGCAATCACATAACATACAGCCAAGAAAGGCATAATCTTCATAAGACCGCCCATCATACGAATGTCGCGGGTGTGGGTGCGGCCGTAAATCATACCGATAAGGGCAAAGAACAGTGCCGTCATGAGGCCGTGGGAGAGCATCTGCATAACCGCACCGGTCATGGCAGTGGTGTTGAGCATCAATATGGCGAAGAGCACAAGTCCGCAGTGGCTGACCGAAGAGTAAGCGTTGATGTACTTGAGGTCGTTCTGCACACATGCGCTGAAAGCTCCGTATACGACCGATATACCTGTAAGGATAAGGAATATCCAAGCGAGTTCATTGGCAGCGAAAGGCATCAGATAGATAGCCACGCGGAAACATCCGTAACCTCCTAACTTCATAAGCACTCCGGCATGCAGCATGGACACTGCGGTAGGCGCCGAGGCATGACCGTCAGGACTCCAAGTATGGAACGGGAACATAGCGCCAAGTACTCCGAAACCGACAAATGTCATCGGGAACAGGAAGTACTGCCAATTATGGTCAATGGCGTCGTTAGCCGATATCTCAAGCAGGTTCATGGTCAACTGACCGCCTTCGGGAGCCGAGTGATAATAGATGCCGAGTATGCCGAGCAACAGGAATGCCGATCCACCCATAAGCATAAGTGTCAGCTTCATCGCCGAATACTCCTTGCGGCCGGTACCCCAGAGTCCGATAAGCAGATACATAGGTATAAGCGCCACTTCATAGAACATGAACATGGTGAACAGGTCAATGGAGATGAAGAAGCCGAACACACCGGTTGAAAGCAGGATAAGCCACAGGAAGAAATCCTTGGGCAGGGGCTCGATTTTCCACGAAGCGAACGTACCTGCAAAAACGATTATGGCAGAGAGAAGCAACATGGCTACCGAAATACCGTCAACACCTACCGCCAGATGGATATTAAGCGGTTCAAACCACATCCAAGAACCGGTATAAAGCATTATGGCATCAGCACCGGCAGCACGCAAATGCAAAAAGTCAAACACCAAGTATACGGACAAGGCCACAAGTGCCGTAGATCCGACAACTGCAACGGTGCGTATCTGGTTCATATTCCTGCAGAGGAACAGACACCCGAGCATCACCAGCGGGATGACTACAAAATATATAAGAATATTAGAGAATATCATAATTACTATATTGAGTTGCACCATTAAACATTACAAAAGACATATCCAGACAACAGTGGCCATGAGAAGGGCACCGACAAGATATAGCCATACATAGAACTGTACATTGCCCGACTGCAGGCCCTTGATAGCGAGCGAAGCACGCTGTGTAACGGCTGCAAACATGTCCATCGTGCCGTCAATGATGTGACGGTCAAACCATGCTATAGGCTTGCATATACGGTCGAAGATGATGTTTCTGGTGATGAACAGATAAAGTTCGTCCCAATAGAAACGATGGTAGCACCAGCGCCACAATGCGGGCAAAGCGGCTTTCATACGGGCGGGAGCGGGATTTTCTTTTTTATACATGACGGTAGCTATCAGTATAGCGACAACAGCTACTGCAAGGCTTACAGCCGCAACCGACCAGTTGAGGTGCTCAAGATTGGTAAAGAACGACATGCTGTCAAACATGGGGTGACCATTCCAAGTAACAAGGTTGCCGAACGGAACGAAACCGGCCACACACGACACAGCGGCGAGGAAAACCAAAGGTACGGTCATAGTCCAAGCCTGATCATGGGGAGCATGATGACCTTCAGGTATCTTATGCTCTTTCCACCAGAATATGAGATAATACAGACGGAACATGTAGAACGCGGTAAGACCGGCTACAAACGACATCCATATATACCATAACATCGAATTACCGAAACATGCGGTCAAAATCTCATCTTTAGAGAAGAAACCTGCAAACGGTATGATACCGGCAATGGCAAGACATCCGATAAGGAACGTGATGTGGGTCACAGGCATATACTTGCGCAAGCCGTGCATGGCAGTATAGTCATTGGACCCGATCGCGTGGATGAGAGCACCTGCACAGAGGAAGAGAAGCGCCTTGAACATAGCGTGAGTGAACAGGTGGAACATGCCGGCCATATAACCTACCCCATGATGAAATTCAGGACGGGCAACACCCAGCGAAACCATCATGAATGCAATCTGCGATATGGTGGAGAAAGCGAGCACGCGCTTGATATCGATCTGTACACATGCAACCATGGCTGCATACAGAGCCGTAAGAGCGCCCACGATAACGATTATCTCCAGAGCTGCAGTCTCCATAAGATACAACGGGAACAGACGTGCCACGAGGTAAACACCGGCTACGACCATAGTAGCGGCGTGGATGAGCGCAGACACCGGTGTAGGACCTTCCATAGCGTCGGGCAACCATATGTGCAACGGCAGCATAGCCGACTTACCCATACCTCCCATGAAGATGAGCACAAGCGCCCATGTGAGCACCGATGCTCCAAGGAATGTGGGAGCAGGAGAGTTGAGGAAGGTATTCTTAACCGCCTCGGCGGTAGAAAGGTCTATCTGGAAGACGTTGGCAGCACCTGCTACTGCAGAAGAGGTAAGCGAGGTGAAATCGAAGTTAAAGTTGCCGTATTTGGCACCATAGAAAGAAAGAGCCAGAATACCGAGCAAGAAGCCGAGGTCGGCAAAACGGGTGACGATAAACGCTTTCTTACAAGCGGCGACAGCCGAGGGCTTAACATAGTAAAAGCCGATGAGCAGGAATGAAGAGGCACCCACAAGCTCCCAGAATATATACATCTGGAAAATGTTAGTAGCCACTACAAGACCGAGCATCGAGAAGCTGAAGAGCGACAGGAAAGCATAGAAGCGCTGGAATCCGGTCTCCCACACGCCATGATGGTCGCGCATGTATCCGTTGCTGTAAAGATGCACCATAAACGACACTGTCGTAATGACGACAAGAAGGAGCGCCGAAATAGGATCAAGAAGGAAACCGAGACGAATGACAAGTTTGTCGGTAAACTGCAACCAGTCGTAATTGAACAATACGACCTGAAGACGTTCGCCGGCCTCGTTTATAAACTCAGGGCTTCCCGAGAAGAAATAAGTGAGGGCTACAGTATAAGCCAACACCATTGTGACTCCCATACCCAATGTACCGAGAATTCCGGCCACCTTATGGGGCATGTACTTACCGAACAGCCCGAGGATGAGGAACATGCACAATGGTATGCAAAGTATGAAGATTGACATCATTTCCATAGCGGTTAAAATTTCATTTTAGTAAGGTCACGGACATCTATATTCTTGGCCACTCTGAAAATGTTTACTATAATGGCAATGGCAAGAGCGGTCTCAGCGGCCGCAATGGCGATAGCAAACAGAGTAAACATCATGCCTTCAAGCTGTCCGGGGAACAAAAAACGGTTAAACACCACAAAATTGATATCGACCGCGTTCAGCATAAGCTCAAGCGATATAAGTATCGCTATCATGTTTTTACGGGTAATAAAACCGTATACACCGCAGCAGAACATTATCATGCTGGGTATTATGTATAGCATCACAGGTAGTTTATCCATAACACTATTAACGTTTACGGGCGACAACAACGCCTCCGATGATACATGCCAACAATAACACACTCACAGCTTCAAAAGGCAGCAGATACTGATACTTTTCGGTTCCGAGCAAAATCTCGCCAAGACGGTTCATCGTCATATCGAGAGTGAACGGAGCGCTGAAAGTAGTCCAGAACTCAGGACGGCTCACAAGCGCATAACCCAGTACAACAAGCGACATCAGGGCTGCGATGAGTCCGACTACGCGTTTTTTTGAAGCAAGTCTCGCACTGCTGTCACCCGGCTTGCTTGTAAGCAAGATCGAGAATACGAACAACACGACAATACCGCCCGCATAGACAGCGATCTGGACCGCACCGAGAAACTCATAATCGAGTTTGAAGTACAGTCCCGCCGTTGCGAATAGCACAAACAACAAATAAGTTGCGGCACGCAGAATGCGTCGTGTGGTGACAGTGAGTATCGAGAAGACAATAATCGCAGCTACGATTATTCCGTACATAACAATACTTCCGACTGATTCCATATTATGTTAATTTATTTTTCTTTTTCTGATTGGTTATCGACCGGCTTAATCTCGGCGGCGGGTTTCGGAGCCGCAGGTTTAGGCGCAGGGTCATCGTCCCTCTCGGGGAGATAATTGAGTTGCTCAACAAGCATGGACCGGGTAAACACCGCCTGCTCGAAATCGTTGGAAAACTCTATAGCGTCCTGCGGACAGGTAGTAACACACAATTCGCAGAATGTACAACTTCCGAGGTCATACATATATTTGTCCAACTTACGTTTTTTCTTTCCGTCGGGAAGCTCCACCATCTTCGTGGTGATGCTTATGGTACCGTTAGGACAATTGCGCTGGCAGATGCCGCAAGCTATACAACGGTTACGCCCCTCTTCATCATAAATAAACTGAAGTTTGGCACGAAAGCGGGGGGCCGCATACTGAATAGTGTCACGATGATCGGGATACTCCTCGGTAACTTTCGGAGTAAAGAATTCCTTTCCGGTGACACCCATACCTTTCAGAAGGCTAACAACCCCCGTACCCAGTGATGAAAAATAATCTTTTACACTGCCCATAGATATGATTGGTCTTTATAATTTTTTGTTATTTACTTTTTCCATTCAATTACTTTCACTTCACCTGACCGCCCAGTATGTCAAGCAACTCCGATGTGATGGCCTGCTGTCGCAGCTTATTGTATTCAAGCTGCAACTGGTCAAGGAGCTTCTTGGCGTTGTCATTGGCGCTTTGCATGGCCATAACACGGGCGGCCTGTTCCGACGCCTGATTCTCTGTAAATGTCTCCTGCATGACAGCGAGCACAAACAGAGGAAGGACAGAGTTGAATATCGTATTTGGGTCGGGTTCAAATATATAAGGGCGACACTGCACCTCGACCGCATTGTCAGTCAGAGTCTCCTGCACTACCGGCAGCACCTGCTCGGAGTGCAATACTTGACGACTCACGCTCTTATAGCTCATATACAGAATGTCAAGCCGGTCTATGTCACCGTCAAGAAATCTCTTCTGCATGGCAAATGTAAAATCGCGCACGGCATCGGCCTGACTCTTTGAGTCGACACCTTCCGGCCTAACGACCTTGATATGTGCATCGGCAATCTTCGACACAGCCTTGTGCATCTTCACGCCTATAGTGTAGATGACAAAATCAATACCGGCTCCGTACTTCTCGCGATAACAATGTAGAGTCTGCAAAAGCCCCTTGAATATGTTTATATTGTAGGCACCGCAAAGGCCGTCGTCAGAGCCGAACACGACGATACCGATACGCTTCACCTCACGGCTTTCAATCAGCGGCGACGAAAACTCGGCGTCGGCTGAAAGCAAGTTGCCCATGACAGTCTGTATCTGTCCACGGAACGGGAGAAGACGCTTCAGAGTCTGCTCGGCTTTGTGCATCTTGGCCGAAGATATCATCTTCATGGCGCCGGTAATCTTCTCGGAAGATCTTACCGAACCGATGCGGCCTTTTAATTCGCGTAATGTTGCCATTTAAAATTCGGTTTTATTTATATCGGCTTACAATCTCTGCCGCGCTCTCGGTTAGCTTATCCACAACATCGTCGGTAAGCTGACCGCTCTTTATGACGTCGAGCACCTCGGCCTGATATTTGGCATGCAGCAACTGCAAGAAGAGTTTCTCAAATTCAGCGACCTTGTCGAGCGGCACTTTTTCAAGCAATCCTTTGGTACCGCAAAATATCACAGCTACCTCCTCCTCCACGGCCATCGGTGTGTACTGGGGCTGAATAAGCAACTGCTCGTTTTTGCGTCCTTTGTCAATCACACGGGCCGTCACGGGGTCAATGTCACCGCCAAACTTGGTAAACGACTCAAGCTCGCGGAACTGGGCCTGATCTATTTTCAATGTACCGGCCACTTTCTTCATAGACTTGATCTGCGCGTTACCTCCTACACGCGACACCGATATACCCACATTGATGGCGGGACGTATACCGCGGTTAAACAACGCAGTCTCAAGGAATATCTGACCGTCAGTGATTGAAATAACGTTAGTGGGGATATAAGCCGATACGTCGCCGGCCTGAGTCTCGATGATAGGCAGCGCCGTAAGCGAACCTCCACCTTTGACCTTGTCTTTGAGTACAGCGGGCAGGTCGTTCATCGAAGATGCCACTTCCTGATTGTCGATAATCTTGGCGGCACGCTCGAGAAGACGCGAATGCAGATAGAATATGTCGCCGGGGTAAGCCTCACGGCCCGAAGGACGCTTCAGAATAAGCGAAATCTCACGATAGGACACAGCCTGCTTTGACAGGTCATCGTAAACGATGAGGGCGTCACGGCCGGTATCGCGGAAATATTCACCTATAGCCACACCGGCAAACGGAGAATAATAACGCATGGCGGCCGAGTCGGAAGCATTGGCAGCGACCACTACCGTGTAAGGCAAGGCCCCGTTCTCACGCAGGGTCTGCACGATGGCAGCGACCGACGACGCTTTCTGTCCGATAGCCACATATATACAATATACAGGCTTGCCGTCTTCGTAGTTTTTACGTTGATTGATTATGGTATCGATGGCAATCGCGGTCTTACCGATCTGACGGTCACCGATTATAAGCTCACGCTGACCGCGTCCTATAGGCACCATTGCATCAATGGCCTTGATACCGGTCTGCAGAGGCTGGTTAACAGGCTGACGGAATATGACGCCGGGCGCCTTGCGCTCGAGCGGCATACGATAAAGTTCACCCGATATTGGGCCGGCTCCGTCGATAGGTTCACCCAACACATTGATTACACGCCCCAAGAGACCTTCACCGGCTGGGATCGAGGCAATCTCCCCCGTACGTCGCACGGTCATATTTTCAGTCACGCGGTCAATGTTGTTAAGCAAGATCACGCCGACGTTGCTCTCCTCAAGGTTCATGGCAACGCCCTTGACGCCATTTTCAAACTCAACAAGCTCGTTGGCGCGTACATTCTCAAGGCCATATACATGGGCAACACCGTCACCCACTTCAAGGACCGTACCCACCTCTTGAAACGACACTTTGTTATTGACGTTTTCGAGTTGTTGCTTTAATACTTCCGATATTTCGCTTGGGTTAATCATTACTTTGTGTTAGTTGCTTAAAAGTTTAAGACGCAATTGTTTTAATTCGTTACTTACCGAGGCGTCCAGACGCTCCGAATTGATGTTGATGACGAATCCGCCTATAAGTTCCGGATCGATCGACTGAGAGAACTCCATCGATGCACCGCCAAGATGCTTTTCGACCAACCTGCGCAAACGGTCCACTTCTTCATCGGGCAGCTCTGCAGCGGTCACGACATTAACGAGATAGATATTGTTGGCTTTGCGATACAGGCTGAGATAAGCCAAGGCTATATCACGCATGAAGTCTATGCGGCAGTTATCGTGAAGCAACCGTAAAAAATCGGCATAACAACGGTCTGTAGCCGCATCGGTTCCGGCTGCCGTAGTCAACAGACGGGTTTTGTCGTCAGTGGCTATATAGGGATTAACCATAACCTCCTGCAACCTCGGTTGGGCGGCAAAAGCCGCCGTGACACTTTTCATAAGCCCGTACATCCTTTCAGCGTCGCCCTTTTCAAGGGCAAACTTATACAGAGCCTTGGCATACCGATTCGGGATAAGACCTTGATCCATCATGCATTAATTTTTGTTTTCGATTTCGTCCAACAGTGAATTCACCAATTGGGACTGAGCCTTCTCGTCGGCCATCTGCTTGCGCACCACCTTGGTAGCGATGTCCAAAGCAAACGCGCTTACTTCATCGCGGAAACGCAATTCGGCTTCCTTGCGCGCCTGCTCTATAGCCACTTGCGCGGCCTCCATCTGCTTCTTGGCCTCTTTCTGAGCCTCACCGCGTGCTTCCTCGATGATCTGAGTCTTCATACGGTCGGCATCGCGAAGCATATCGGCTTGCTGTTTGCGAGCTTCTTCAATATATTTTTCGGCCTCTTCACGGGCATGATCAAGCTGCTCTTTGGCATTTTGAGCGTACTCCACACCCTTATCGATGAGGTCGGCACGGCCTTCTATCATCTTCATAATCGCAGGCCATCCCCACTTGGCAAGCACCAAGAATAAGACAGCAAACGACACGAACATCCAAAAGATCAAGCCAAATTCAGGCGTGAAAAGTTCCATGAGCGCTTACTTTTAGAGAAAGAACGAAAGGACGCAGACGATAACGGCAAATAGAGCCACACCTTCGATAAGAGCCGCAATAACAATCATATTACTACGAATATCGCCGGTAGCCTCAGGCTGACGTGCAATAGCTTCCATGGCAGCCGCACCGATTTTACCGATACCAATACCCGCGCCAATAGCTGCGATAGCTGCGCCAAAACATGCACCAATACCTAAAAGGCCGTCGATAGCCGCTAAAATCATTGCTAACATAATTACTTTAATTTAAGAGTTTGTATTATAATTTATTTTATTGTTCATGTTTTACAGTCTGGGCTTCGTGAGCCGGTTCATGTTCTTTATGACCCGATTCTTGCGACAACGATATAAACAATGTCGACAGCATGGTGAACACGTAAGCCTGTATGAAACTCACAAGCACATCAATCAGCAGCATAAATATCGAGAACAGGACCGACACCACGGTAGTGGCTCCGGCAGCAGCCGCTCCAAACGCGCCGAGGATAAAGATGAGCAGAGTAAGCACGATAACTATTATGTGGCCGCCCATCATGTTGGCAAACAGACGCACTGTAAGCGCCGCCGGCTTCGTAAACATACCGAACACCTCAATAAGCGGCATGATAGGTAGAGGGAACTTCAGCCACCAAGGCACATCGGGCCAAAATACTTCTTTCCAATAGTGCTTTGTACCGAATATATTGACCACCAGAAAGGTTATCAATGACAAGACCAATGTCACGGCAATGTTACCGGTAAGATTGGCACCGCCGGGGAATATGACAATAAGCCCGAGCAGGTTCATTACCAGTATAAAGAAGAACACCGTAAGAAGGTAGGGTGCGAACTTTGGCGCTTTAACTCCGAGAGCAGGCTTGATAACGCCGTCATATACGAAAACGATAATAGCCTCTATTGCACCCTTGAAGCGCCGCGGCGCCTTATAACCGGCCTTGGCATACCAACGTGCCACAGAGAGCACCAGCCATATGACAATTATCACCGATATGAAAATCGCAAGGACATTTTTTGTTATGGAGAGGTCAAAAGGACGATACTCCTCCATAACCGTCTTGCCGTCGACCGTCACCGGGCGCATGCCGACAATCTTGTTATGCCACTTGCTCTCTTTGCCGCCAAGCATGAAACCGTCATAGGTCTCGCCATGCTGAATACGCGACGAACTGAAACAATGCCACTTACCCTCATAATCACGTACGATAACCGGCAGCGGTATACGCACATGATGATTGAACGGCACTTCCCAGCCGTAACCGTCGCCAAGATGCTCGAAGATTATCTGTTTAGGGTTGATTTTCTCACCCTCGGCATCTCCGGCAGGTTGCGACGCAGGGACGTGAACCGGGTATAATACCGCGGCACACACGACAGCCAGCAAGAGTAAAAGTCGTTTCATATCAATATATACACACTGATACCACATCGTTATCGACATCGACTATGCCGCCAGCAACTTCTATAGCCCCCTGACGCCCATCCGCTTCATACGCCACCTCACCTTTTACGAGGGTGGATATGAGCGATGCGTGATGAGGGAGCACCATAAAAGTGCCTTCGGCTCCGGGAAGAGTGACTTTATCAACCTCTCCCTGAAATAAGATGTCATAGGCCGATATAACTTTGAGTATCATAATCCTACAATTTTATTATTTTACCTCTGCGAGCAGTTTCTTTCCTTTCTCGATAGCCTCGTCGATAGTGCCGACATTAAGGAACGCCTGCTCGGGGTACTCATCCATTTCTCCGCTGAGTATCATCTTGAAGCCTCTGATGGTTTCGCTAAGCGGCACCATGACACCGGGAAGTCCGGTGAACTGCTCGGCAACGAAGAACGGCTGCGAAAGGAAACGCTGGGCACGACGGGCACGGGCAACCACAAGTTTGTCCTCATCTGAAAGTTCGTCGACACCGAGGATGGCGATGATGTCCTGAAGTTCGTTGTACTTCTGGAGCAACTGCTTGACAGCCTGAGCTGTCTGATAATGCTCCTCGCCTATGATGTGAGGGTCAAGAATACGTGATGTGGATTCAAGAGGATCGACAGCAGGATAGATACCGAGCTCGGCTATTTTACGGCTCAACACCGTAGTGGCATCGAGGAAGCTGAATGTCGTGGCCGGAGCCGGGTCGGTCAAGTCATCGGCCGGCACATATATGGCCTGAACCGAAGTAATCGAACCCTGCTTGGTAGAGGTGATACGCTCCTGAAGAGCACCCATTTCCGAAGCCAGAGTAGGCTGATAGCCCACAGCCGAAGGCATACGGCCAAGAAGCGCCGACACTTCCGAACCGGCCTGCGTGAAGCGGAATATATTGTCGATAAAAAGCAATATTTCCTTGCCACCGCCATCCTGATCGCGGAACTGCTCGGCCACCGTAAGTCCCGAAAGAGCCACACGCAGACGTGCGCCCGGGGGTTCGTTCATCTGACCGAACACAAGAGTGGCCTGAGAGTCGGCTACATCGTCCATGTTCACATCGGCAAGGTTCCACTCGCCTTTCTCCATGCCTTCACGGAATTTTTCGCCATACTTCATGACGCCGCTCTCTATCATCTCGCGCAGCAGGTCATTGCCCTCGCGTGTACGTTCGCCGACACCGGTAAATACGGAGAATCCGTTATGGCCTTTGGCGATGTTGTTGATCAACTCCATGATGAGCACAGTCTTCCCGACTCCGGCACCACCGAACAGACCGATTTTACCACCCTTGCTGTAAGGTTCGAGCAGGTCGATAACCTTGATACCCGTATAAAGGATCTCGGTACCGATGGTAAGATCATCAAATGCCGGCGCCGGCTGGTGTATCGGACGCAAGTCATCGCGTTTTAGCTCGGGCAAGTGGTCGATGGCCTCACCGATCACATTGAGCAGACGGCCTTTCACCTGATCGCCGGTAGGCACTGCGATAGGCCGTCCGAGATTCTCGACGCGTATACCGCGCTGCAGACCGTCGGTACTCTCCATCGCCACACAGCGCACGGTGTCCTCTCCTATGTGCTGTTCCACCTCAAGAATAAGTTCCGAGCCATCGTTACGGACTACTTTAAGAGCCGTATAAATGGGAGGGATGACATTATCCTTTCCTTCAAAAGTCACATCGACTACCGGGCCGATCACCTGACTTACTATTCCGAATTTATCGCTCATCTTTTCGAGAAATCAGAGTTTTATATTGTATTCTATTTTAAATCACCGCATTAAAAATGCAATCCGTAGCATATCACGATCACCATCAGCACAAGATTGGCCAAGTTGATTGGCAACAGATACTTCCACTCAAGGTGCAGAAGCTGGTCGATACGCAGACGGGGGAATGTCCATTTAAACCAAATGATGACAAACGAGAGCAGTATCGCCTTGCCAATAAACCATATAAGCGACGGTATATAATCCATGACTTGGTTAAAGCCTTCCCATCCGGGGATGTGAAGAGGCATCCAACCGCCGAAGAAGAGGAGCGTGGCCACTCCCGATACAATGAAGAGATTAAGGTACTCGGCAAGATAGAAAAATCCGAAATGGATACCGGAATATTCCGTATGATAGCCGGCGGTAAGCTCACTCTCGGCCTCGGGAAGGTCAAACGGGCCTCGGTTGGTTTCGGCCGTACCCGCTATAATGTAGATGATAAACGCTATTATCGCGGGAATGTGTCCTGAAACTATAAACCACACATCTTTCTGCGCCATGCAGATATCGGTGATAGACATCGAACCGGCAAAAGCGACCATTGTTATAACAGAAAGGCCGATGGATAGTTCATAGCTCACCATCTGAGCACCCGAACGCAAAGCACCAATAAGTGTAAACTTATTGTTGCTCGACCATCCGGCAAGCAATATGCCGAGCACACCTATCGATGACACGGCCACAAGGAAAAATATACCTATATTAAAGTCGATAATCTGGAGTCCGTTGCCCCAAGGAAGCACTGCAAAGCAGAGCATCGAAGCTATAATCACCAGATAAGGAGCGAGTGCGAACAAAAATTTATCGGTATATTTCAGCGATATAAGCTCTTTGATAAGTATCTTGAACATATCAGCCACGCTCTGGAAGATACCAGCGGGACCTACACGGTTAGGACCGAGGCGGCACTGAAACGCGGCACACACCTTACGCTCGAAGTAGATGTAGAACAGCGCCAGCAATGCGTAAGCCAAGAGCAAAACCACGCCTATGAGTACACATTCAATTACGGTGGTCACCCATGGAGCACACCAACCGTTTAACCATTGATTGAGCCAATCGGCTCCTTTTGATAAATCGTACATATCGTTCTGTCGTTTCTTTTCTTACTTATCGGTCTATGTCGGGAACCACGTAGTCGAGGGTACCGCCTATTGTTATGAGGTCGGCAATCTTGCCTCCGCATGTCAGATGATTGACTACTCCGGCCAGATTCATACACGGAGAGTTGAATTTCACACGCCACGGAGTATTGGCGCCACGGCTCTCGATATATACGCCAAACGCACCGCGGCTGGCCTCAACCTGCTGGAACCAATGTCCCTCCGGAAGTTTGATGATTTTAGGCACCTTCGCACAAATCTCGCCTTCGGGTATCTTGTCGACAAGTTGCTCAAGTATCCTTACCGACTGCTTGATTTCCTCCACACGGGCTACGAAACGGTCCATGCAATCGCCCTCTTTAAGGATGACCTCGTCAAAGTCGATTTCATTATAGATGCCGTAAGGTGTGGTCTTGCGCACATCGCACGCCCAGCCTGAAGCTCGGCCGGCAGGACCGGTGACACCGTACGATATGGCGTCCTCCTTGGTCAGCTTACCCACTCCTATCATACGGTTGTGGGCTATGACATTGCCGGTGAATACGGTGTTGTATTCTTTTATGGCGGCAGGCATTATCTCGATAAGATGCTTAACATCCTTAACGAAATCGGCGTCAAGATCAGCCATCACACCACCTATGCAGTTATAGTTGAATGTCATGCGGGCGCCGCAGGTCTTTTCAAGTATGTTGAGTATGGTCTCGCGCTCGCGAAGAGCGTAGAAGAGCATAGTTGTAGCACCGAGGTCCATACAGAAGGTACCGATAAAGAGCAGGTGCGACGATATACGCATCAACTCGTCCATCATAACCCTTATCACCTGAGCTCTGCGTGGCACTTCAAGGCCGAGAGCCTTTTCTATACACATACACAGGCAGTGACGGTTCTGCTGGGCCGACAGATAATCAAGACGGTCGGTGAAATGCAATGTCTGCGAATAACCGAGCCCCTCGCACAGCTTCTCGATGCCTCGGTGTATGTAGCCGAGATAGAGGTCAATCTTCTTGATAGTCTCGCCGTCAACGGAAGTACGGAAACGCAATACACCGTGTGTGGCGGGGTGCTGCGGGCCTATGTTGAGTACAAATTCCTCGGGAGCGAATATGGTCACATCACGTTTTTCCACCGTGCCGTCGGCTGTCTCTACATAAGTCACGGTAGTATCCTCAACCTCCTCATGGTCGAGGCGCACCGGATTGACCGCCGGATCGTCATTGTAGTCCTTTCTAAGCGGATAGCCCACCCAGTCGTTGCGCAGAAACAGACGGCGCATGTCGGGATGGTTGATAAATATTATGCCGTAATAGTCGTAGACTTCACGTTCGTAAAGATTGGCCACAGCCCAAAGGTCAGATATGCTGTGAAGCATAGGATTTTCGCGGTTGTCGGTGGTCACCTTAACCGATACATGCGTATTATGGGTGGTCGATGTGAGATAGTACATGCAACCGAGAGCATCGGTCCAGTCCATACCCACTAAAGCCACCAAGTAATCAAATCCCAGCTCGGGATCTTCTTTAAGTGTCTTTGCAAGACTGTGCCACTTGGCATCGGGAATATTAACCAACAGCCATTCGCCCTCTTCGAAAGTCGCTTCGGGAAACAACTTGGCTATCTTTTCCTGAACATTTGCCATAATCGTGATATTGATGGGTGTTATATTCTATTATTAATTAATTCTCGGCCTCTTCCAAAGGATGGGTTTCGAAAAACTCCTTCTGCTTCTCCTGACGGTTGACTCCGCCGAAGAACTTCTCTACCTTAACCTTACGCGAAAGCTGCATGATACCGTATATCATGGCTTCGGGACGTGGCGGACATCCGGGCACATATACATCGACGGGGATGATTTCTTCTACTCCCTTCACCACATGGTAAGAGTTCTTAAACGGACCGCCCGATATGGCACAACCGCCGCAAGCAATAACATACTTGGGCTCGGCGAGCTGATCATAAAGACGGCGTACAACCGGGGCCATACGATGCACTATCGTACCGGCCACCATCATGAAGTCGGCCTGACGTGGTGAGGCTCGCGCCACTTCCCAGCCAAAGCGCGCCATGTCGTAGCGCGCCGCTCCGAGTGCGATAAATTCAATACCGCAGCAACTGGTTGCGAATGTGAGCGGCCATAAAGAGTTACTGCGCCCCCAGTTGATGACACTGTCAAGTGTGCCTACCACAACGTTTGTGCCGTTGTCCTTGAGCTCCTTGACGAGATGCTCTATATATTCATTGTCTTTCCAGTCGGCATAAGGCATGCCTTGTGCTGTTACTTCCATTCAAGCGCTCCTTTCCGCCAAGCATATGCCAAGCCCAGCACTAATATTCCGAAAAATACGGCGATGCACAGCAATCCGTCAGTCCCGAGCGAACGTACGTTCACGGCCCATGGATAGAGGAACACCGTCTCCACATCAAACATTAAAAACAAAATCGCGTACAGATAGTAGCCTACCTTGAACTGGGCCATACTCGAGCCGCGTGTGGGAATACCGCACTCGTAGGCTTCTCCCTTCTGGGCGTTGTAGGACTTCGGTGAGATAAGCCCTGCAACAATCAACGCCAACGCTACGAGGGCCACACCCGTGAGGGCTGCCACTACCGCGAGGGTAGAATTCTGAATACCAAAAACTAATGATACCATATGTTTAATCTATATACTTTCATCCAAGAAATGCTTCATGGCATGACGCACTGCATGATAAAATTCAGTGCAAATATAGTAATTATTTTTCAAGTCAGCTTACAAATTGCAACGTAATTTTACAAGCATGACAGCTTTATCGACTTTTATAACAGAAAAACGCCGGCCGGAAAACCGGTCGGCGTTTTTCTGTTATGTAGCTGTTTATCAGTTAGAGCTGCTTGAGGGAAGTACGCCAAGCAATTGAGAACGGACACGATACTTGGTCTCTACATCGTTCTTGTCCTTGTAAGTGCAGTCAAATTCAAGAGTGATCGGGCCGCCGAGAGTGCCTGAAGCATGTAAGTCAGAGATCGGGAAACGTTCTTGCGGTGCAAAAGAGTTGCCTCCTTGTACAAGTTCAGGAATCAGAGAAGCGGTTTCAAATGAAAGCATATCACCCTCAATCTTAAACGGTATAGACTTGAAACGCATGTTCATAGCAGGCATGCCATCAATGAAAGAAGCCCCGCCGATAAGCAGGTTCAGATTACATTTTTTATCTTTTTTGATATCCTCACCTATTATTTCAACAATAAACTGGTTCTTCTTAATTTCAGATGTGTAAAGAACCTGCTCTCCTGTCTCGACGTTGATTACCGTAGTCCGACTTACATAACCGGTAGCGAGAGCGATACCTGTTATAGACTTATCGGTAAAGCCAAGCTTATAGTAGGTATTTCCTGCTATACCTGTCATTCTTACAGTAAAGGGGCTTGGCATGGTAGGACATCCAGTCAATTGAGTAGTCGCAGTCTCTTTCCAAGTATAACCGTCCTGACCCATTGTACGCTTAAGATTGGAAAAACGCCATGTCTCGTCTCCCATTCCCAAAGCGAACTGGTCCGCATCAGTGGCGGTAGACACAACAAACTGCGCTATACCCACTTCTAATTCCTGCGTATTACCGGTAGTAGTAATATTAAGTACCTCTACATTCTGCGTCTGAGTACTGTCACCATCAGTATTACAAGAAGTTACAGACATAGCAAGCGCGGCGCCTGCCAAAATTGTTCCGAAAAATTTCATTGTCATTTGTTTTGTTTATTGATATTTAGTGTGTATTAAAATTGCATTCTCACAGTAGCACCGATGCGCAACGGTTTACCTCGTTGGAGGAATGTGTTCCCTATACTAACGAAATAAAACGTATTATATTTTGTATCGGTAAGATTTTCTCCCCAGAATGTCACTGAATAGCGTTCGTGCTCCAGTCTGACCGACGCCCCGACAAGGGCATAAAACGGCTGCTTAACACTGTTTGCCTCATCCCACATGATATCGCCGACTCCACGACAGTTCACATCTACCGCCACATGGTCAAGCCATGAAGCTTTTATCGGCTGACGATATGTGGCCCCCGCAAAAAAAGTATTGTGGGGCGCATAAGGTATATACTTACCTGAAAAATCATGTATGCCGTCGTTAAACTCCCTGAATTTGGCGTTGGTATAGCCATATGAAGCGTTAAGTTCCAGTCGTTCCGCCGGCTTGTAGTTTAACGTCACCTCCGCTCCGTAGCTACGGGTCTTTCCCGCATTTGTCATAATACGGCCGGTTGTAAGTCCGTCGGGAAACATGGTAAGCTGCTGATCACGGCAGTCTATGTAAAAAACAGCCAGTTGCCCCGATAGTTTCTTATCAGCAGTCGACAAGTGGGCACCGACCTCATAGTTCCAGCTGTATTCAGGCTTGTACGACACTATTTTGTCTACGTCATAGCGGTTGGCGAGCCCCATGTATTCCATAAGCTCCTGCTGGAGCACATCGCTGAACATCTGGGTGTTGAAGCCTCCGGCCTTGTAACCTCGAGCTACCGACACATACACATTGCCGTCCGTCACACCCGGCATATTGTATGTCGCGGTAAATTTAGGCAGAAATTCAATGAATGTCTTTGACAGCGAGCCGTCATTGTCAAGGTCAATAGGCACGTGTTGGTAAGGGGTCTCCACACCTTCTGCCATACTCATTATGGTAAACGCCGTATTGCACCTGCTGTTATAGTCAAGGCTTGTATGTTCCAGATCAAGACGCAGACCGAGCGAGAAGTCCCAGTTGCCGAACTCATAGCCGCTCTGATGGTACAGAGCCAGTCCCCAGACGGGATTGCGAAACTCGCTGTCGAGAACAAAACTGTTTTCATTCCAGCGAAAAGGATGAGACGGGCTGAATTCATTCACATGCTCCAATATCAGTTTTTCGATGCCGGTCTCCTTGAATGTTACCGGAGCATCCATATGTGTACGCTTGAAAAATCCGAACAGACCGCCAAGCCAGTCATAGTCCCCTATCCTGCCGCGTCCTATGAAATCCTGCGTCAAAGCCCACTCACGACGGTCCTGCGTGAGAGTAAAGTATGACTCCGGCAGAAAGTCCTGATCAAGAGTCATGTTGTCATTTATGTATTGGAAACTTGTTATGCTTGACAAAGTCACGCCGTCAAGCATCCACTTCACAGTAAGGCCGTCGGTAACTCCCGTACGATGATAATAACACGGGTCGTTGTAGTTTATGACACCAGTCTCATATGACTCGTAAGGATATCCTCCCTGTCGCGACACCTGCAACGAAGCCACATTTTCAACCGACACGTCAGCGACCGGATACCATACGGTCTTCCACCGCAGACTTCCCTGATTCTCCTTGTCTATTTTCCGGCCATCGTATTTGTTTGTGAAAAAACCGTCGGTATGAGTGAAATATCCCGTATACGACATGCCGAGGTTACGTGCCGGTTTATGATAATATGACAAAGCCCCTTTCACCGAATTGCCGCGGCCATACTCCGCCATGGCACGGAATCCCTGATACCTCATCGGCGAGAGCGTATATATATTAATGAGTCCCCCCATGGTATTGCGTCCGTAAAGAGTACTCTGTGGACCGCGCAGCATCTCTATGCGCTCTATATCCACAAGGTCAAAGTCATAATTGTCCTTGTTTAGATAAGGCACATTGTCAACATTAAGACCTATGACAGGCTGATCTATACGCGCGCCTATGCCGCGCACGTAAATAGACGAAGTCATACGTGAACCGTAATCGGGTATATAAAAGTTGGGAGCTATCTCGCTCACACCCTTCATGGTCACTATATTCAGACGCTCTATCTCATCGGCGCCCACCACTGTCGACGCTATCGGAAGAGCATCGACATTTCTGACTTGTTTTATAGCAGTCACCGACACTTCGTCAAGCAACAGAGTCGTATCAGCAGGTACGGCTACATCCATAGCACCGGCTGTCACAATCGTTCCGGCTGCCACAGAGAGCATGCTCAAGGCTCTTTTTGCATATGTATCCGCTCTTTTAATCACGATGCAAAATTACGAGGTAATTTCGGCTCGTGCAACCACTATTTATAGTGACCCGCCAGAACAATTTATTGGATATTGTTGTCTATTTAGTAACTATTGTAAACTAATTTTAATATAACTGTTCCTCATGTTGTGTCTTTCAGCCGGCTTTATATCCGAGCACTCCGACAATATATCGGAAGCTACTCTAAATGCCATAAATGCAGCTCCTGTCGAAACTTACTTCCTTGCCTCGCTGATGATGAATATCGTCAATTGGTTACTCGGCATAGTAGGACTTGAGCATAACCCCACTATTGTGACATGGACTTATACGGTAGTGGTATTTATTGTGTCGTTTGCCATTGGATACGTAGCCAAATGGATCATACTCGGAGGTGTGCGCCGGCTGAGCCGCCATTGGGATAACGACCTGTACCGCTTCCTGCGTCAGGAAATGTTTTTCACCAAACTGTGCCGCATCATTCCGGCCATCGTATTCCTTATCTTCATACAGTTTACGCTCATGTCGATGCACAACCGTCTTGCCGACATACTAACCCGGATCACCCTGCTTTATGTCATATACGTTACAGTCATGGCCCTGTCGGCTTTCATCGGAGCCGTATGGGCCAACATCGACGCAAAACGCAACAAAAAGCATCTGCCACTGCGAGGTCTCGTACAACTTATAAGAGGCATAATATGGATTATAGCCATAATAATAGCGGTGGCTCTGCTTGTCAACAAATCGCCGGCTTCACTTTTGGCCGGTCTCGGAGCTTTCGCGGCTGTTCTCATGCTGGTGTTCAAGGACAGCATACTCGGACTTGTAGCCGGAGTACAATTGTCGGAAAACGACAGCCTGCATGTAGGCGACTGGATAAAAGTCAACGGCACCGATGCCAACGGCACCGTGATCGAAGTATCGCTAACCGCCGTAAAAGTCCTGAACTGGGATAAGACCACCACTATGCTGCCACCTTACAGCCTTGTAAGCGGAAGCTTTACCAATTACCGGAGCATGCAGCTAAGCAACACACGGCGCATACAGCGCACTTATATGATTGATGCCGACAGTGTCGTACCTCTTACTCCCGACATGCTCGAGGAGTTCCGCAGCATACAGTTCATGGACAATTACATAACCCGCAAGCTAGCACAGAAAGCAGCCGGAAAAGTCGAGGATGTCAACAATTCCGAAGGACTTGCCGACGGCACTATCGACACGAATCTCGGTCTGTTCCGGGCCTATATGAGGATGTGGCTCGACAACAACGAACTTATAGCACGCGGCAACGACAATACATGCTTCGTATCGACGCTCCAGCAGACCGGAGGTGGCATACCGTTCCAAGTCTATTGCTTTACCGACACGTCGGCATGGCTTCCATATGAGGCTATACAGGATACCGTATTCGAACATCTCGCAACCATGCTGTCACGCTTCCGCCTATATACATTCGAGCAGCCTTCAGGTCGCGACACCATCATCGACGGCTATCTGAGTCCGGGCGGAAAACCCGAAAACGTATTCGGCATACCCTATCCTTTCTACAACCGCGACAGCAAGTCGCCCGCAGGTCCGGAAAGCGCTCCCGCACCCGCCGGCAACGACAGGCCGCAATAAAACGCGCCATAACAGTAAGCATATAATATATAAGCATTGTCCTCAATAGCTCCGAAGACTGCATTATACTTCACCGGATTATAAACAATGACTGTACAAAACCGGTTTTGTATTATTAAAATAAATGACTATATTTGCGACTCTACTTTTAATAGACATAGGCTGGGAAAAGTCGCGGCCAAAATAATATTAATAGCGTTTGCTATTTGTTCCATACAGAATGAAACCTCGGAAATTTCATTATTTTCACGAATGGGAACAAGTCAGTGAACGTCCTTGCTTTGCATGGGCGTGACTTGCCATTCGTAACACCTTTCCGAGGGGTGCATTCTGGGTAAGTAACGCCCATGTGCATTTCTCGGTTTATTGTTTACGGACTATGGCATTCGTTAAAAATGCTATAGTTATGTTATTTAATTCAATTGAGTTTACGGTATTCCTGCCGGTTGTGTTTATTTTGTACTGGCTACTGTTAAAAGGCAATACCGCCCGAAATGTATTCATAGTGATCGCAAGCTATGTTTTTTACGGCTGGTGGGATGTGCGCTTTCTGCTGCTGATAGCACTCACCACCATATGCAGCTATATCAGCGGCATGCTTATAGAGCGATATCGCGGGCGTTGGGGCGCCAAGGCCACAATGTGGAGCAATGTATTGTTTAATTTAGGCATACTTGTCCTGTTTAAATACTACGGCTTTTTCACACGCTCTCTTTCGGAATTGCTGGCCGCGTTTGGCATAACTCTTGATGCCGTGACCCTCGACCTGATACTTCCGGTAGGCATAAGTTTTTATACATTTCAGGCATTAAGCTATACTATAGACGTATATCGCGGCAACATCGAGCCGACACGCGACATTGCCGCGTTTTTCGCATTTATCGCATTTTTTCCGCAACTTGTTGCCGGACCTATTGAGCGGGCTACAAGCTTGTTGCCGCAGTTTCTGCATCGACGACATTTCGACTATGCCACGGCTGTCGATGGTTGCCGGCAAATACTATGGGGACTTTTTAAGAAAATGGCTGTCGCCGACAACTGTGCTACCGCCGTCAATATAATTTTCAGCCAGTATGAATCGCTTGGAGGCCTTACGCTACTCATAGGAGCCATCCTGTTTTCATTTCAGATATACGGCGACTTTTCAGGATATTCAGATATTGCCATAGGTGTGGCAAAATTATTTGACATAAAACTCACCCGCAATTTCAACCTTCCCTATTTCTCTCACAATATCAGAGAATTCTGGAAAAGATGGCACATATCGTTAAACAGATGGTTTGTCGACTACCTGTATGTACCGCTCGGTGGCAGCCGCTGCAATAAAAGCAAAATTGCAAGAAACTCACTTGTTGTCTTTCTTGCTTCCGGCATATGGCACGGGGCCAACTGGACTTTTGCGGCATGGGGGATATATCATGCCGCCCTGTCTATGCCTTATATTATTGCAGGACAACGGCATGACCCCGTATCACATGCACGCCGGCCGGTGCTGTATAAACTTTCGATGATACTGTCGACTTTTATTTTGGTCACAATAGGATGGATACTTTTCCGGTCCAATACCATCCACGACGCATTGAACTATATTTATGGCATCTTCTCACGTTTTCCTACTCTCGACCATGTGCCGTGGGGACGGGCTATTGCATGGTCGGCAGTACTTGTCATAGTCGAATGTGTCCAGCGAAAGCGGCGACAACCTTATGAATTTCCCGATATGGTCATATTCAGAAACCGTACGGTACGTTGGTGTATATATTATATCATGATAATTATTATAATCGGCTATTCCGGCAATCAAGCCGACTTCATCTATTTCCAATTTTGACATCATGAGACATTTTCTTAAATATTGCTGTGTATTTTTCTCGATATTATTGGCAATGGGCATCATACTCGAAATTTCGGCAAGACATGTTCCAAATCCTGTCCTTGCAAAGCGAATGCTTATCGAGGAGCACGGTGCCGGTATGAAAACAATAATAATCGGCCCGTCGGTAGCACAGGAAGGCGTCAATCCGGCATTGTTAGGCGACAGCGTATACAATCTCGCTATTGACGGCCAACGCCCCATATTCAATATACTTCAATTTACTACACATTATAAAAAAATGACGTCGCTACGCAATGTCATTTATGTCATATATCCTGAAATGTACTGGGAAGCAGTCGATAACGACCGGCCCTACATCCGCGTGCAGACCATGAACCACCGTCTTTACATGGGTCTTGATGTCGGAGGAGGCCTACGTACAGGCAGTGAGGTTCTTTCCGACGCGCAGACGGCCATTTCAAAGTGCATAAAAGGCTATCTGTCAAGCCGTCCCACCGTTTACACCGACTCACTTGGTTTTATACACCGGCATTCACTTGATATACGCGGCAAGGAATTACGTCATCGCGTCGACGCTCAGTCAAGGCAGCATCCGGCAAGCGAGGAGAGCCGTCGTGAGTTCAGCCGCCATGCCGATATGCTTGACAGCCTCGCGTCACTGTGCTGTAGTGAGGATATCAAGCTCTATCTCGTACTTCCTCCGGTGCATAGGTCATTGTTGACCGGCATTGACTCCTTACAGTTTGCATTAATGGATAAGCTTATCCACAATATGGATGAACGCCACGACTGTGTGAAAGCAATCAATTATGCCGGTGACAGCAGATTTGACAATGACAACTTTTTCTGGGATGCCGTACATCTGACAAATGACAGCGGAGCCGCTGCATTGTCATCGGCGCTACGCACTGACCTCGGCTTATAATTGAATGGCATTGACAATCTTAGCAGGACATTTTAGATGACATCACGTCAATATTTTGCTTTATATCCAATTTTTTATAACTTTGGAATATCATTATTGTTTCAGCTATTATCACCAATCATTATGCTACATCGCATTTCATCACCGAAGCGAATAATCGCGTGGATAATACTTATCTGCTGCGCCATGACTGTAAATGCGCAGGTTGAGGTATCGCACAGCAAAAACAACCGTATGATAAAACTTTTCGGCAACGGCGAAAGCGCCGCTGTCGTGGTGTCGCCCGAGGACTTCATAACGGTTAAAAAAGCGGCACAACTGCTTGCAGGCGACATGACCGCTACCGGAGCTGAAAACGCCGAAGCCGTAATCACCGACTCACCCGAAAGCCGACATGCCGTCATTGCCGGCACTATCGGACACAGCAGGCTAATTGACGACATGGCACGCCGCGGCAAGCTCGATACTAATGCGGTTGCAGGCGGATATGAACAATATATGTTATCGGTAATAGAAAATCCGGTAGACGGAGTAGAAAAAGCATTGGTGATTGCAGGAAGCGACCGACGCGGCACTGCCTACGGACTGCTTTCGATAAGCGAAAGCATTGGAGTATCGCCGTGGTACTGGTGGGCCGATATCCCTGTAAAAGAGCAGAAGGAAGTATGGGTAGGCGGCAACTACGTATCACAGATGCCGTCGATAAAATACCGTGGCTTTTTCATCAATGACGAAGACTGGGGTCTGAAACCGTGGTCATCACATAACTATGAGCGCGAACTCGGCGATATAGGGCCAAAGACCTATGCCCGCGTGTGTGAGCTCTTGCTAAGACTACAAGCCAACATGCTGGCGCCGGCCATGCACACCTGCACCGGAGCCTTCTACTCGCATCCAGAAAGCAAGCTCGTAGCCGATACGTTCGGCATAATAATAACGACATCACACTGCGAGCCGCTGTTGCTCAACAATGCCGCCCTGTCAGAATGGGACTCGCGGCATGACGGCAATTGGGATTATCTTACCAACAGCAAGACCATACGCGGCAAGTGGGAGAACCGCCTTAACGAAGCCGCGTCATTTGAAAATATATACACAATGGCCATGCGCGGCGTACATGACGCAGGTCTTGTGAACGAAATCCCGGCTGACAAAAAGGCAACACTTCTTCAACAGGTCATAAGCGACCAGCGTGATATGCTTGCCCGGCATACAGGAAAACCGATTACCGAAATACCACAAATATTCGTACCTTACAAAGAGACGATGGACATATATGAATACGGGCTTAAAGTACCCGACGACATAACCATCGTATGGGTCGACGACAATTACGGATACTTCAAAAAGGTAAGCAATGAAAACGAGCGCAAACGCAGCGGCGGCGCAGGAGTGTACTATCATCTGTCGTACCTCGGTGCCCCGCACGACTATCTTTGGATATGCACCACTCCGCCGGTACTCATGTACGAAGAGCTGAAAAAAGCCTATGACACGGGAGCCGACCGCTACTGGCTGCTCAACGTGGGCGACATAAAACCTATGGAACTCGGCATACAGACATTTTTCGAAATGGCACGTGATTTCAACCGCTTCGATGCCAAGACCGCAAACGAACATCAGGCAAAATACCTGTCATCGGTTTTCGGCCAACGATACGAACGTGACTTCAAGGTGATTCTTGACCACTATTACCGCCTCGCGTGGAGCCGCAAGCCGGAATTCATGGGATTCGAGTGTGAATGGGACGATGCCGCCCACACCGGATTGCGTGACACCGAATTTTCGTTTGACAACTACAACGAGGCTCAGCGGCGACTTGCCGATTACCGTATGATATCGGATATGACCGACAGTGTCATGCACTCACTTGAACCGGGTTACAGAGAAGCGTTTTTCGAGATGTTGGCGTTCCCGGTAAAAAGCGCTTACCAGATGAACCGCAAATTTCTTATGGCGCAACTGAATCACGAACTGCTTGCCTCGGGCGACGCCGCCGGAGCCAACCGGGCTGCACGTGAAACCGACATAGCCTACGACAGCATACAGACACTGATGAATGAATACAATTCACTGCTTGACGGCAAGTGGAGAGGCATGATGAGTATTCCTACCGGCTGGTGCGCCCTGTATCAGAACAAGCCCGCCACAACAGTCACGGCAGGAGCGGGCGAAAAGGAGCTAGACATCACACTTTCCGACAACGCCGGCTTCACTGACCGATGCATGGTGATTGACCTCACCGACTACGAATTTGTCGCCGGTGCGTCAGAACACAATATTAATATAGTAGAAGGCATCGGTTACGACGGGCATGTAATAAAATTAGGCGAGGCCACCGAGCCTGTTGCTGACGCCACCGACCTTAGCGGGGCCAAAGCAGTCTACACTCTGCCTGCTTTCGTAGCTGACAGCATAGACGTATATGTCGACGCCGTACCTCTATGGCCTCTTCATGATGGCAGAAGCACGCGCATAGGTGTCGCTGTAGACGATTCGGTAAAAGTTTTCGAAAACATATTCAAAGAATATTCACGCGAGTGGAAAGATCAGGTACTGCGCAACGGTGTGGTGAAACACTTCCGCTTTGCCATTGACAAAAGCAAAACGTCACACAAGCTATCGCTTATATGCGGCGACCCGGGCATGATGGTTCAGAAAATCATTGTCGACTGGGGCGGTCTTAAAAAATCATACATAGGTCCGGCAGCTCCCGTCAAAACCGGGGTCATGTCAGAATAGCAGAAGTCCGAAGCCCATTACAGCCATACCGGTCACCACACCGCCTATGGCATAATGATGATGACCGTATGCCTCCGAGTTAGGCAGCAGTTCGTCAAAGGCTATATAGACCATAACACCGGCTACGCCGGCCATGCACACGGCATTGACTACCGGCGTCCATATAGGTATTAAAAACAGCAGAGCAAACAGCGCGCCCACCGGTTCGGCAAATCCCGAAGCCACAGAAAACCACAGAGCCTTGCGGCGGCTGCCGGTAGCATGATATATCGGCACCGACACTGCTATACCCTCCGGTATATTGTGTATGGCTACTGCTATCAATATGGGCAATGCTATGTCGATGCTCTCAAGCCCCGACACAAATGTGGCTATACCCTCGGGAAAATTATGTATGCCGATGGTAAGCGCAAGCATGATGCCGGTGCGTTTAAGATGCCTGTGATTGCCTCCCGACACATGATATTCATGCGGGTTCTCATCCTCAGGCACAAGAAAGTCGATAAGGGCTATAAGGCCCATTCCTGCAAAAAAAGCAAGTAACGCATACATGGCAGCTGTCTTTTCTGGATAAAGCCCCATCATGTCATCCATAGCCTCCGGCATAAGCTCCATAAAAGATATGTATATCATCACGCCGGCCGACAAGCCCAATGCCATCGAAAGAAACTTCGTATCGGTATGCTTGGTAAAAAAAGCCATAAGACTGCCTATGCCGGTACAGAGTCCGGCTACAAGAGTCATGCCCAAGGCAATGAGTATGTTCTCTGTGGTAAGAATCGTTTCCATAATCCACCATTTATAACAATTTAAGTAATTTGTAGGTTGACATCCCGAAAAGTTTCATTAAATTTGGACAAAATTATCAACATTATCATACCCCGATGGCAAAAGACATAACAAAAGACGACCCGATGCTTATAAGTCGTTTGCGCGACCCGGCCACTGTCCGAGAGGCCTTCGGTGAGGTGATAAAGCTATATGGCGAGCCTCTGTACTGGCAGATACGCCGCATGGTAGAGAGCCATGAAGACGCCGATGACCTGTTGCAGAATACGTTTATGAAAGCATGGAGTTCAATAGACAACTTCCGGGGTGACGCCAAGTTGTCGACATGGCTCTACAAGATAGCGATCAACGAGAGTATAACATTTCTCGCCCGCGAAAGGAAGCGCATGAATCTTTCGATTGACGACGAGGATTCAAGGCTTATAGACCTCATAGAAGCCGACACATATGTCGACGGCGACGAACTGGCGTTGAAACTCCGAAAAGCCATCGCCTCACTACCCGAAAAACAAAGGCTGGTATTCAACATGCGCTACTATGATGACATGAAATACGAAGCCATGTCGGAAGTATTGGGTACATCTGTGGGCGCTCTGAAAGCCTCATATCACCTTGCTGTAAAAAAAATAGAGCAATTTTTTACCAATAACGATTAAACCATTTGAATCGCCTTTAGTCAACATATTAAATCAAACTTTATTCATATGGTAAAGGACAGCGACATACTTGATAAAATCGGCCGACGCTCGGGAATGACAGTTCCTGAGAACTATTTTGCCGATTTCGCCGCCCGCATGGAAGCCAAGCTTCCCGAGCACAAAGCGACACCGTCGGGCAAAGTCCTGCACAAAAGCGTATGGCAACGGTGCCGCCCTTACATATACATGGCGGCAATGTTTTCAGGCATATGGCTCATGATGTGGATTTTCAACGACATCAGCGACCGCAACACCAACAGCGACATGAGCAGCAATCCGGTTATGGCCGGCGTACTCGGCAGTGACCGTTTCTACGACTACTACCCGATGAATGACATCGATGAATACGAGCTCATTGAAGATATGTATGACGATGGCGTCACTTTAGCTGATTTCAAATTATAACTCACATGATAATGCGAAGGTTTACACTCTTGTTTATTATGGTTTTAGCAGCCGTAAGCCTCAACACGGCCGCTGCCGATCCACAGTCTGAAAAAGGTAGAAAAGAGTGGTTCAGAGAATTTAGGCAGTACAAGCACGAGTTCATTATAAAGGAACTTAATCTGTCCAAGGAGCAGCAGGAACAGTTTTTCCCGCTATATGAAGAGATGGACAAATCTATCCATCAGTTAAACCGGCAGACACGTGCTCTGGAGAAGAAAATAGACCGTTCAAAAGAGCCGATAAGCGACCTCGAATATGAGAAAGCGGCCGAAGCCCTGTACGAACTTAAAGGTAAAGAAGCAGAGACAGAGATGGCCTATTTCAACAAATTCAAGACCATACTTACTCCCAGACAGATGTATGAACTGAAAAAAGCGGAGCGAAAATTCACACAAGAACTTATGATGCAGCACTCACGCATGAGGGCAGGCAAGAAAAGATAGGTCACGTCACCTACCCTTAATGGCACCGCATAAATAAAAAACAGACGCGCTCCGATACAAAGACGCGTCTGTTTTGTTATAATAGAGTCAACCCGTAACATAACTTCACGTATCGACACAATGAAAAAAATATTACTCATCCTAACCGTTATCTTCACCGTTATGTCACTCCATTCAGCCAACCGGTATGAAAAACCCGATTTTGCATATCCGAAACAGGTCATAAAAACATCGCTCGCCGAACTTGACAGGGCGCTTTCTGACGGAGACGGAAAACTGGCCGTGCGATCTCTTATTAATTATGAACTCGCACAAAGCGCCATAGACCCGGACAGCCTCACACATGTACTTGCACGCATCCAAAGCATAACAGACAACGAAAAGGACCCATGTATCAAATCATTGTTAAACACGCTGCTCGCACATGTATATCTTGACATATATCAGGCCAACCGCTGGGTATATGACCGCCGCGATCTGCCGGCAACCGCCGACAGCGACAACTATACTCTGTGGAACGGACGCAACTTCCGAGAGAAGATACTTACATTGACCCGCGACGCTTTAAAAACGCCCGAAGCGCTCAGGAAAGCGCCGTTAAAAGATTACGAAGGCATAGTCGACATAGGAGAGCATACTACGGAGTTTTACCCTACGCTATACGACTTTATAACCTCACAGGCGCTGTCGACACTCGATGACTTTTCAGAGGCCGCACATATGTTTTCCATAAATAGTCTGTGCCGTTATGACGTGTATTCAAAAATGAAATTCAATTATCGGTCGCCTGTAGTCAATGAAATTCTTGACATATACCGCGAGTTACTTGACTTTCACCGCGATGACGTGGCTCCGTTCATAAACTGCGACATAAGGCGCATCGACTTCATAGCACAACATATATACTACAATGAAGCATCACTCTCGACTCGCGACCGCAAAAACGGACTGCTATTAGAGTTGTACCATAAGTATGACAACAGTCCTTATGCAGCCGAAATTCTTACGGAACTTGATTATGACACAGACTCCGATGAAGGAGCAGAGCTGTATCCGCTCATAAAAAAGCAGCTGAAGGAGCATCCCGGATATTTCCGCAACGGATGTCTTGAAAACATGCTTAAACGCATCACACTTAAAACGATCAACCTAAGCTACAACACGACCGTTGTGCCCGGCGATACTCTTACGGTAAAAGCCACCAACTGCAACACCCCGGTTTATGAAATACGGGTGTACAACGTGCCTTATGCATGGAATGGCAAAACATCATATAGGTTGCAGAAGAAAAACATGCCGCGACTTGTCAAAACGGTAAAATGCACCAACGGCAGTAACGTGCCGTTTAGAACCGAAACATCGGAAAAGATAGTGCTCGACCGACCGGGATGCTATATAATCGTACCGGTTATCCCGGGCCACAAGAACGAACTTGACAATTATTATGAGATGGTGCACTGCACACAGTTCGGGCTGCAGACTGCCGCATATGCCGGCAACCGCTGGGCGTATGTGTTCAACCCGGCAACCGGAAAACCGGTAAGCGTACCGGTAAGTCTGACTGTGTCAAACTATAATGGCACAGTCATATCTAATGTCAACACCGGCAAGGACGCCACGGCACAGCTCCCGGTTGCCTGTAACCGGGTCTATGCCAAGTCCGGAACCGACCGTTATGCCTCACCATGCTACATCCCCTACTCAAACAAGCCCGACACAACTCGTAAATACATTATTCACGGCTTCACCGACCTTTCATTATACCGCCCCGGCGATACCGTACAGTGGTCGGGAGTAGTGCAGAGCTATTTGGGACGCGATGCAAAAATCGAACCGGGCTTCTCCGTAAACGTATCACTGCGTGACGCCAACTACCAACTTCAGGACTCCGCGAAAGCGGTCTCCGACAACTTCGGACGTATAAAAGGCTCGTTTACCATACCCGACGATGGACTCACCGGCATATACTCACTCCAGTTCAGTCATCCGCGCTCCGACAAGCGACAAAGCAATTACGGCACCGTCAACTTCACCGTGTCAGACTACAGACTTCCGACATATAAGATAGAGATTACCGACATAATGCGCGACCGGCCCGAGTCAGGCGCCGTTACACTCAAGGGCAAGGTCGAGACCTACTCGGGTTTCCCGATGAGCGGATGCGACGTGAATGTCGACCTGAGTGTGGCCCCGCGCATATGGTGGTGGCGTGGTGCGAGTGACGTATCGTTCTATTCCGCCGAAGTCACTACCGACGCCAAAGGAGAATTTGACATAGAGTTCGCTAAAGAGCTTCTTGATTCATCTCCGATACCCGACGGCATATTCAACGCCTCCTTGACCGCCACATCATCGACCGGCGAAAATCAAAATACATCAAAGGCATTCACCACCGGCCGTCCGTATATATTGACCGCATCGCTCGACAGCGACATAGACATCGCCAATCCGGTGTCGCTCAACATAAGCCTTCAAGATCTGTCAGGACAATCGACCGACGCTCTTATCAACTACCGCATACTTGACAAAGCGAAAAAAACAGTTTATGAAGGCTCGTTCATGTCATCGGCTCCGACAGTCGACTGGAGCAACGTGACGTCAGGTTCATACGACATCGAATTCAATACCGCCGACAGCGCATTGGCCATGCCGGTGATTTCCGAAAATACAATTCTGTACAAGCCGTCCGACAGTCTACCGCCTGTCACCGATACTCCGCTATGGATACCCGTGCGTCATTACACTCTCAAAGACTCACGCAAAGCCTCCGTTCTTTACGGAGTAAATGCAGTGAAGAGCTACGTGCACTATGCGGTATTTAATGGCGAAGACATGCTTGAACAGGGCTGGATCGAGACTACCCGCGGGCTTCACCGTTTTGAATACGTCATACCCGACAGCATAGGAAAAGTACAGATAAATCTATCGAGCACAAGCGAGTACCGTCATGCAGAAGGCGATGTGACCGTGATTACGGAGTCATCGGCAAAGGGTATATCCATAAATATCGAAAGTTTCCGCGACCATATAACCCCCGGAGCCGAAGAAACTTGGACTTTTAAAGTCATAGACCGCAACGGCAACGGCGTGAAATCGGCCGTCATGCTCGACATGTACAGCAAGGCACTCGACAAACTGGCGGCTCTTGACTTCAATTTAATTCCTACATTTGGCGGCACATCGTATTATAATATGTCGTCACCGGCAGGTCTGCGCACCGCCGACTCCTATACAGGCAGCACTTATTCTCCTGTAAAATGCACTGATATCACAATACCGCAATTTCTTACATGGGGCAATCCGTTATACAGTTACAACAACGTCATGAATATGATGGCGGCCCGTACCTCGGGAGTGCGCGTGCGAGGTACCGGAAAGATGGCATCATACGCTGCAGTTGATGATGCGGGCAACATTGTAAGAAAACACAAAAAGGAGATTGCGGCGGAAGAAGAATCCGCTGATTTCGCAGAAGACTCCTCCGTGCAAATGACCGGTTCGGTTGCCACGACTACAGGTAAAACGACAAACGATAATTTCGAATATCGCGCGGCGGAAAATCCAATTGCATTTTTCCGTCCCGACCTCACTACCGATAAAGACGGCAACCTTGAATTCTCCTTCACCGCGCCCAACGCCAATACCACTTGGCAGCTCTGTGCCATAGCTTTTACTCCCGACATGCTTGTCAGTAACATGGCCAAGGAGATCGTATCCAACAAACCGGTAATGGTACAGCCCAATATGCCCCGGTTTCTGCGTAACGGCGACAAAGCGTATATCAGCGCATCGGTAATGAACAATACCGACACGACAGCAGTCATAAACACCGTCGTGGAAATTTTTGACCCGGTTACCGACGTAGTGACTGACATTTATAAGTTTACCGACACTGTGGCTCCACGAGCATCGGCAATAGTAACGACACCTGTCAATGCCGGCAACGACACAGCTATGACAGGATACAGAATAAAATCATCAACCGATGCATTTGCCGACGGCGAACAGAGTGTGATACCCGTATTGCCCTCCGTACAACCCGTCATCGAAACCGTGCCTTTCTACATCGCTCCCGACAGCACCGGCTTCTCAACCCGACTGCCGAAGATGCCCGATGACGCACGTGTCACGCTTCAGTACTGCGACAACCCGGTATGGTACGTGGTCACCGCACTGCCCGGACTTCGCAAAGATGATGCTGATGACGCACTGTCGGCCTCGGCACTGCTCTTCTCGACCGCAATAGCCGAAGGCATAATAAACACTGATCCGGCCATAGCTTCGGCCCTCGAACAGTGGAGCACCTCAGACCGAAGCGACTCCACACTCGTATCGATGCTAGAACGCAACCAAGACCTCAAAACGGTACTTCTCAACTCCACACCGTGGGTCATGGATGCCAAATCAGATACGGAGCGTATGACTCGGTTGGCTCTGCTGTTTGACAAAAATGTCATCAACTCGTCCTATACAAAAGCCGTAAAACAACTGGCACTTCTTGAAGCGGCCAACGGCGGATGGGCTTGGATATCGCAATATAAAGAACCGTCATCATGGATAACCCGCAATGTTCTTGCCATGACAGGCCGGCTGAAGCAGCTCGGCTTCATGCCCGACAACAAGCGTCTTGACGAAATGACTGCACGAGGCATAAATTATCTTGACCGACAAGCCGATATGGCTATAGAGTCCGATGCCTCCGCAACCGACATATCATATGTCCTCGTACGCGACTATTACGACAACATACCCATGAGCGCCGGTGCAAAACGGCTCACAGGCAATACAGTCACCTACCTTTCCCGCAACTGGCAGACAATGGACGTAGCCGGCAAGGCTATCGCTGCGCTGATACTGTATAGGCACAACTACAAGACCGTATCGCGAAACATAATCGCCTCTCTGCGGGAGTTTGCCGTAAGTACTCCCGAAAAAGGCATGTGGTGGCCGTCGCTCGATGACATGACAGCTTGGTCTATGGGTAAAACAGGGGCGACATCACTCATACTCGACGCATTCAACACCGTTGAACCCGGATGCCGCGACATCGACCTCATCAGGCAATGGCTCATACTTCAGAAAGAGACCAAGAACTGGGGCACATCGGTTACTACATCAGACGTCATAGCCTCGCTGCTCACGAGCGGATCAAAATGGACCGTGCCCGCATCACCTGCAATTATAAAAATCGGCGATACCGTCATTGAATCTGAAAGTACCGACCGCATGCTCGGTTACTTCCGCCGCGACGTGTCGGCGTTACATCCGTCAGAAGCCACACTCTCGGTAAAAAAGAGCGGAACAACGCCCTCATGGGGAGCCGTGTACTGTCAGTTCAAAAGCGATATGACCGAAATAGAAGCCGCATCATGTCCTGAAGTGTCGATTGACAAGCAGCTTTACAAGCGTACAAACAGCTCCTCGGGTGTAGAATGGATTGTAGCTGACTCAATAAAAACAGGCGACATAGTACAGGTCAACCTAACGATAACGGTGAAGCGCGATATGGACTATGTGGCAATCACAGACCAACGCGGAGCCTGCTTCCAGCCCGTAGAACAGCTGCCACAGCCCGTAGTATCGGAGGGTATATATTTCTATCGTGAAAATCGCGACTCCTCGACCAACATATTCGTCACCCGACTGCCCAAAGGGGTATACCGCCTAAGCTACGAACTGTATGCAAACAACGCCGGGACATTCTCCTCGGGTATCGCCACATTGCAGAGCCAATACGCACCTGCTATGTCGGCCCACTCGTCAGGCAGACTTATAAAAGTTATATCCGAATGAAACGTCTTATCACTTTCACGGTAGCGGCAACGGTGTTTGCCGCTACCGTTTATTCAATGACCGTACTGTTTATCGGTGACTCAATCACCGACGGCAATTGGGGAAATCCGGTAGGCTACCCCTGCCCTACCCAAGCGAGAAGCACTACTGATATGAACCACATCTACGGTCACGGCTACATGTTTCTGATAGCCTCACAGTTTCAGGGCGAGACTCCTGAAAAAGGCTACCGTTTTTACAACCGTGGCATCAGCGGCAATACTCTCGATGACTTGGAGACACGATGGCATGACGATGTCATAGCCCACTCCCCCGACGTCGTATCGGTACTAATAGGCACCAACGACGTACACCGTTATATGGAGGGCGACAGAAACCGACCTTTCGATTTCGATGGTTGGGAAAAGCGCTATCGCGCTCTGCTCGACATAACACGCGACTCACTGCCTGACGTCAACTTCGTTCTCGGCTGTCCGTTTACAGCCTATACCGGCAATATGCGCAATTATAATTCACCGGATGACTTCAGCCTGCGTAAGTCGGTCATAGAGCAGCTCGATTCTATAGTGGAGAAAATAGCGATTGATTATGAAGCCGTATTTGTACCGTATCACGAGCTGTTTAAACAGCTTGCCACTGACTATCCATCACTTCACGACACTTATTGGATATGGGACGGCATCCACCCGACTCCGGCCGGTCACCGCAAAATGGCTGACATGTGGCTTGAACAAACAAGAATGATTTTTGACAATTAACATCATCTCATCAAGCGAACAGACTGTTAACAAACAAGTTAATCGTATAAGCCAACTTTGCGGGCAAGCATTTTTGTTTAAAAATAGTTAACAACTCGATATTTTTCAGCATTTTATTTTGCTGATAAGACAACAATATCTAACTTTGTATCAGTTTTTCATGGTATTAGATTTAAGGTAAAAAGATTATTCGTCGTGATGACGAGTAATTTTTTTTTGCCCTTGTACAATTATCAAAACTTTCATATGATGGCAGAAGACAAAAACATATTTTCTTATCGGGTGCTATCCAACGGTTTACGCATCATACACCGTGAGTCGTCATCATCCGTCGAATATTGCGGATTGGCCGTTAAAGTCGGAAGCCGCAACGAAGCGCCGCATCAATACGGGCTGGCCCACTTTGTCGAACACACCATATTTAAAGGTACCGAAAAGCGCAGATCATGGCACATAATAAACCGTATGGAGTCAGTCGGCGGCGAAATCAACGCATACACCTCTGAGGAGGTGACCATGATTTACTCGGCCTTCCCCAAAGGCAACCTTACAAGAGCCGTAGATCTTATAGCCGACCTTGTGGCTCATTCCTGCTTTCCCCAGAACGAAATAGACCGTGAACGCGAGGTTGTGCTTGACGAGATTGACTCATATCTTGATTCTCCGGCAGAAGCTATATTTGACGATTTCAACGACCTTATGTTTGCCGGCTCCTCGCTCGGCCATAACATACTCGGCAATGCTGACACGATAAACTCCTTCACCTCACAGACCTGCCGCGACTTCCTGTCACGATATTATACTCCCGGCAATATGGTATTTTTCTATATGGGACCGACACCGGTCGATAGGGTTGTTAAAGTGACGGAGAAATTTCTGGGCCCGCTTGACCATACAACCGAAACCATAAATCACATCGAGCCTAAAGTAAACGAACCGTTTGACCGCATAAGAAAACTCAACACCCACCAGTCGCACACGGTGATCGGAGCACGCATACCCGGCATGTTCGGCGACAAGAACCGCGTCTATGCCCTGCTAACCAACATCATCGGCGGTCCATGCATGAACTCGTTACTCAATGTGGCGCTACGTGAACGTCACGGCTATGTATACTCTGTCGATGCCTACTCGTCACTGTTTACCGACTGCGGCCTGTTCTCGGTATATTTCGGATGCGACGAAGAGCATGTAAAACCGTGTCGCCGGCTGATATTCAACGCGTTTGACCGTCTGGCATCATCGGCTGTAACCCCAAAAGCCCTCTACGCGGCCAAAAAGCAGTATCTCGGACAATCGGCCGTGGCATCCGACAACCGGGAACAGCTTGTACTGTCATTAGGCCGGGCCATGCTGTTTAACGGCTATGCGGCTCCGGCATCGGAAATAGTTGAACGCATAATGAGCATAACCGGAGAGGATCTGCGCATGGCCGCAGAAAAAATCACCCGCAGTCACTGCTCCGTACTCACCTTTGGGTAGCTGTTGCTGGTATAAAATGCCGCTGAAATTTTATTTATGATATATTTTGACTAACTTCGCATAAGTGACGGCATGCCCGTTATCAGGAAAACCTGTAAAATTTACCTTCTACCGCATGAAAATAGGAGATATTGATTTAGGTGAACGTCCGGTGATGCTTGCTCCGATGGAGGATGTCACCGACCATTCTTTCCGCCTGATCTGCAAAGAACAGGGGGCTGACATGGTATACACAGAATTTGTATCGGCCGATGCGCTGATAAGAAATATCGACGCCACTACACGCAAACTGCATATAAACACGGCAGAACGCCCCACAGCCATACAGATATACGGACGCGAGACAGGCCCCATGGTCGAGGCCGCGCAGATAGTCGAGGCCGCCTGTCCCGACATACTCGACATAAACTTCGGCTGTCCGGTAAAGAAAGTGGCCGGAAAAGGAGCCGGCGCGGGAATGCTGCGCGACATCCCGAAAATGCTTGACATAACACGCGCCGTTGTCAATGCCGTGAATCTGCCGGTTACGGTAAAGACACGTTTGGGCTGGGATCATGATTCTAAAATCATAGTAGAGCTGGCCGAACAGCTTCAGGACTGCGGAATAAAGGCTCTTACAGTACATGGACGTACACGCTCCCAGATGTACAATGGCGAAGCCGACTGGTCCATGATTGCCCGCGTCAAGGAGAATCCGCGTCTGAACATACCGGTCATAGGCAACGGCGACATAACCACACCGCAGAAAGCTGTCGAGGCGTTTGACCGCTATGGCGTGGACGGTGTGATGGTAGGACGCGCGTCTATAGGCGCACCGTGGATATTCCACGATATCAAGAGCTACATGCATGACATGGACCACCCGGCACAACTATCTTTAGATGAGAAGTTTGCCCTTCTTCGCCGTCAGATCACAGAAAGCATTGCCAACATCGACGAACGCCGGGGCATACTGCATATACGCCGGCATCTCGCCGCATCGCCTCTGTTCAAGGGCATACCCCACTTCCGCGACACACGCATCGAAATGCTCCGCGCTGATACATGGGAAGCTCTCGACTCAACGCTCAACCGTATACAGCACGAGATAATACCCTCCATACAGAATAATGTACCAACACATAATCAACTATTATAATGAAACGTTTTATCTTTTCTGTTATTTTACCGACAATAACGGCCCTAAGCATTTTTGCGGCAAAGACGGAGACCGACATGCGGCCTGTAACTTTGAAAGCAGGCAACTTTTCAGGTATAGCATCAAACATCCCTTGCAAAATAATACTTGCGAATAATCCCGACTCTGCCGGAATGATAGCATTCAACATATCGCCCATACACAAAGACCTCTTTTCATTTTCGGTAAACAACGGTGTTCTAAATTGCGCTGTTAAAAAAGAGGGCTCGTTCACTATAAAACAAGGGCCGTCGACTTACACGATTCATCAAAGCAAATCAGGCACCAGCGTATACAAAGACACTTTCCGAAAAAAGACAAAGGATGTCATATACATGTCCACGATAATTGTATACGTGCCTCACAAGCTTGACGACATCACAATCAACGGTTCAGGCACAATAAAAGCCGGTTCTAAAATCAGGCTCGGAGACAAAATCAATCTGTGTGTCAACGGCTCGGGCGATATAAAGCTTAAGGATACAAGCGTAAGCCATCTGTCAGCATCTGTCAACGGATCGGGTGACATAGAACTTACAGGCAACACTACCGCCACCATACTTGAGTCTGCGGTAAGAGGCTCGGGTGATATTGATATAAAAGCATTAAACGCCGACAAACTATCGGCAGATGTATATGGCTCGGGTGATATAGAGATAGCAGGAAAAGCCGTAAATGCGGTCTATACTGTAAGCGGGAGCGGTGACATCGACTGCGACAAAGTAAAAGCCACAAGTGTTACGGCAACAGTAAATGGCAGCGGAAGCATTGATTGCTATGCCTCACGTGATTTCTCCGGCAATGTGTTAAAATCAGGCAACATCGACTGCCTCGGCTCACCGGCCAATGTAAGCCGTTCAGGTAAAACACGACATATATCGGTACATTAAATACAAACTATCAAATAAATAACGCAATTATGTCAATACAAAAGTTATTTCTTTTCGGCGTCGCGATTTTATGCGGCACAATTGCGATTAAATCTGCCAATAACGAACGCCGCTATGAGCTCGATGTGAAAGACTTCAGCGAGCTAAGAGTCATAGAGGGCCTTTCCGTAGATTACAAATACAGCGCCGACTCGGCGGGGTACGTGACGTTTACATCCTCACCCGACCTTGCATCGGTACTGATGTTCACTAACAACAAAAACCGGCTTGACATACAGATATCTACCGACGGCATCGACTACCAGAACCTGCCGCGCATAACAGTATACTCCCGCTTTCTCAGCATGGTTGAGAACAGCGGTGATTCACTTGTAAGAGTAATGTCAATGCAACCCGTACCGGCATTCAAAGCACGTGTGATAGGCAACGGACGTCTGTCGGTATACGATATCGACACCAATAACCTTGACGCATCTCTTGACACAGGCAACGGTTCGATAACACTCTATGGCAAAGCAGCCAAAGCCAAGTACAATCTCATCGGCACGGGTTCGATACAGGCCGACGAACTTGTAGCCGACGAAATCAAATGCTCGTTGATCGGCACAGGCTTCATTGAATGCGCACCGGTAAATATGCTCAACATCGTGGGGGCCAGTTCCGGTAAAGTCTACTACAAAGGCAACCCGCAGATAAAAACCCGGTCACTCGGCGTAAAGGTCATCTCCATCGACAACGACACAAACGACTGATAAACGACAAGCACAGAGCGGAACCACGGTCTCCAAAGCAGAATGCAAACCTTTGGAGACCGTATTTTTTTACATCATTACACAATTTTGTAATTTTGCACCTGATATGAAGTATATAGCGTGGATAATCTTGACAATGATTGTGGGCATGATTTCTTGCTCACGTTCAGGACAACATATGCAAACACTTTCAGACTCTGAAAGAATTGTCTATGCAAAGCCTGACAGCGCATTAGCCTTGATGAACGACATTGAGCCCTCCGATCTCAATTCGGATTCTATGAGGGCGTTATATTATCTTGTCACAGCTTCCGCGCACAAAACCAAGGAGAGTTCAATGGCATCGGATTCCCTTATCCGTTTTTCGTTTGATTACTATAAGACCCGCGACAACACCAGATTTATACGTAGCGCCGACCTATATGCATTGTATCGTTTTTGGACAGGTGACGGAAAAGGGGCATTGGCGTTGCTTGATTCAATGATTTCGCTGCCAGAAATGCCGGATAGTCTGATGATACCGCTGCTTCGTTCAAGAATCGGAGTGGGCGGAGCCGAATTTGACTGCGAGCGAAATATAGAATATATAAAACGGCTGCAAGAATTAGACAAAGATTCAACCAATCAGACTGAATACACATATCAGTTGTGTGAAAACTATCAGTTTGTCGGCAGAAGTGATTCAGCGCTGATTATAATTGACAAACTGATTGATTACGCCCGCAAAAACCAACCCGACGGAAAAGATTACTTCACATATGCCTATGAGAGAATCGGTATACTTGAAGAGCTTGGACGATATGAAGAAAGCAATGTTCAGACAGATTATATATTAGAACATGCCCCGCATAATTCAGCCATTCCATATCTGCATTTCTGGAAAGCGCTGAACCATTTCAATATGGGTGATTTCGCCCGGTCCTTCCGCGAGTTGTCTATAGCCGACAGCTGCGCGGCAGATACAAAACATTTCGACAACAGCTATTATGAAAGTTTTGCAGGACCTTTGCGCGAGTTCTTGCGTTATCGGAAAAACGGCACGATCAGAATAAGTCAGCTGGCGACATTAAACAACAGTCAGCGCGACCGCTTCCTACGCATGGAGTCGACAAAATGGGAAACCAAACAGAATGCGCTGCGACAGGAGAATCGTGCATTAACCTTGAAAGCGGAGAATGAACGCAAAACGGCAATCTTAATTATTGTGGCGCTTTGTTCTATAATAATAGGTCTGACCGCCATATGGAATATACAGAAACGTAAACGCAAGACTATCGAAGCCGAAGAAAGAGTTGAAGCCCTACAAAAAATGGTTGACGAGATGAACGTCACCGCGACGCCATTGAACGGACAAGAGGCATTACGCCGTGCCATGCTCAAGCAACTCGGCATCATCAAGATGGTAGCCGAGACACCGACAGAACAGAACCGAGAGATGTTACGGAAAATATCGTCTATTGACAGCGATACAAACGGGGCTCTCATAAACCGGGAAAGCATATATGAAATAATTGACAACCTGTATTCAGGCTTCTATACGCGGCTTCATAAACGCCACGGAGAGATACTCACTGATAAGGAAGAGCAGATTATAGTCCTTATGATGGCCGGCTTCTCTACAAAAGAGATAAGCGTCATTACAGCGCAGACGACCGCTACAATATATGTACGTAAATCATCGATAAGGAAGAAGCTCGGAGTTCCCGAAAAGGAAGACATAGTGGCATTTCTCCGTAAGGAGATTTCAGATTAAGGCGCGTTTAGATAAATACAGTCCGCATTTAAACTTTTGAGAGGAGCAAATGCTGAAATTCAACACATTACGCAGCAACTGTTAAGACTTTTGCCTTTGGCGTTAAGACAGATTTGGATATAATTTTGCGGTACAAAATCATTAAATATTATCGCAAAATGACAATCTTTAAATCAATCGTGCCGGCGGTACTCACAATTATTCTTCCCGCCACCACCACCGCACAAGAGGTGACCGACACCATCGCTGTACATGAACTCAATGAAGTCGTTGTTAAGGCTCCTAAAGTTATACGCAAGGCGGACATGGATGTGTATTATCCTTCGCAAAGCGCAGTAGAAAATTCACACAACGGCATGCAACTTCTGACCAACCTTATGATTCCCTCCCTGACGGTAACAGACGCACTCGGAACCATAAAAGCCGCAGGGCAGTCGGTGCAAGTACGTATAAACGGGCGTGAGGCATCTGTCGAGCAAGTGAAGTCTCTGCTCCCTTCAACAGTTAAACGCGTCGAGTGGATTGACAATCCCGGGGTGCGTTATAACGGGGCAAGCTATGTACTGAACTTCATCGTAGCTAATCCTACACTCGGAGGCTCTCTGCAAGCAGAAGGACGTCAAGCCATGAATACTGCTTGGGGTGACTACTTCGTTGACGGCAAATTCAACAACGGGCGTTCGCAATTTGAAGTCGGCGCCCTGTTCAAGTTAACCGACAAGGTTAAATCACACAGAGATTATAACGAGACATTCAGATATCCCGACGGCAATTCTCTGACAAGAACAGAATCACCTATCGGAGGCCATGTAGATAACACCTTCGGTCGCTTATGGAGTTCATATAGTTATATAAAGCCCGACACCACAATATGCTATATTGAAGCGAGTGTCGACCCGAAATTTTCCGACAATCTAATGTCAAAAGGCCTCTTATCGCTCAGTGACGGGACTGAAGACATAATACTTACTGAATCAGTCGGCAGCAAGGGCACAACTCCAAAGTTATCGGCGTATCTCGAGCATCATTTATCCAACAAGCAGACAATAGTTGTTGACTTCAACAGCTCTTTTTACTTCGGACGTTCATATTCAACTTATCTCGAGCAAAAAGCTGCCGGCGATCAACAGAGAGAACATCTCACGTCAATCGACACCGAAATCAAAGACCGCAATCAGGCTTATGCCATAGAGGCAAATTATATAAAGCAATGGCGTAATTCGCGCTTGACGGCAGGAGCATCCTATACAGCCAACCGAAACCGTTCGGTATATGAAAATCTTGGAGGCCAGATTTTTCATCAACGACAAGATAAAGCATACTTTTTTACCGAGTATTTCCAACGGGTCAATAAAGTGACACTGACTGCCGGCATCGGAGCCCAATACACCGACTATCTGTTCAAAGAGACCAATCAAGGCAATCATTCATGGAATCTTCGACCACAAGCTACAATATCATACCGCCTTAATCAAGCCCATCAGTTTCGGTTAAGTTTTCAATCATGGCAGTCAACACCTTCGCTTGCCGAGTCAAATGTTACTCCCCAACAGATAGACGGCTTCCAATGGCGTATAGGAAATACGAATTTGAAAACCGCAAGTTCGTATATGCTGACATTACGGTATAATTTCAATATACCGCATGTTGCCGGAACATTCGGAGTTCGCGCCTTTACAAGTCCGGATGCCATCACGCCTTATCTTTACTGGAATGAAAACAAGCTGATCACTTCATATGAAAACAGCCGAGGCTTGCAGAATCTTACATTTTTCTTATCACCGCAAATAGAGATTATTCCCGATTGGTTGATGGCAAGCGGACATATACAGTACCGTATTGAGCGCATGAGAGGAAGCGACTACAGACTTCATAACCGCAATTGGAGCGGCAATGTCAACATCATGCTCGCGCATTGGGGATTTGAACTTGTAGGGCAATACGTACGTGCCCAACACGAACTTTGGGGCGAAAAGATCAGTTGGGGCGAAAATCTATCAATCGTACAGTTATCCTACAATTGGAAGAATTGGCAGTTCGGTGCCGGTGTGATCATGCCATTCGGCAAATATGACCAAGGGTCAAAAATGCTTAGCAAATGGAATACAAACGAACAGCACACGCGTCTTGACATGAGAATGCCTTACGTAAGCATCAGCTACAATATCCAGTGGGGGCGACAAAAACGCGGAGCGCAAAAACTCATAAACGCGGATGCCAATGTGAATACATCTACGGCAGGCGGCAGATAACTTGCAGTTGGCCTGACCGTATACGTACTCTCGCTAAAAGTAGCTGAATTTTACGTCAGCTCCTGATATATTTATTATCTTTGCAGTGCGGATAGGTTGGCGGTCGGTTTTCATCCGACGGTCATTAAAAGGGAACGGGGTGAGAATCCCCGACAGTCCCGCTGCTGTAAGCTCCTGCAATATAATTGCCGGCAATCTCCGCCACTGGATATTTATATCCGGGAAGGCGTCGGTAATTGGAGTAAGTCAGAAGACCTGCCTTTCCGCAGGGTGACACCATTGTGTTCGTGGGATAACGCAGTCACTGCCTCCTTTTCATTTCCCACTTCTTTTTTCACGCTTGTGAAAGCGTGCCATAGTCTGATTAAAGGCTTGTAGCACTGAACAAGCCTATGGTTTAAGAAAAATGAAGCGTTCCGGGCTAAGTGATTAGGCCGGAACGCACTTTATATACAGTATATAATAGCCAGTTATCAGCGGCCGGTAGAGCGTATCTTATCGCGCAGATAGCCATTGAACTCCGAAGCACTCAAAAGCTCCTCGACGGTAAGGTGCATACGATAACGCCAGTAATGACGCGGATTGGCCGGTATGTTGATCAGCTCGTCATGAGGATTCTCACGACGCAGGATGCCGTTTATCGACAACCAGTCCTGAAGCGGGAATATGGCCAACATAGAGGGTGACTGAAGATTGAGCGTGATTATCTTGTCGCACACCCACGGTTCGGCATAACGGGGCGCCGCGCCGCTTTCATGAAGCATATTGTTGTAATAATGCTGGGTAACGTCGCGATTCTCCTCCCACCACTGACGTATGCCTCCCATGTCATGGGTCGAAGTCGTACATACCGACAGATAAGGATAGGTCCACGTATTGCCGAATTCTGCGGCCGGGTCCTTGGGCATACGCTGTATCTCAAGCGACAGCATCTGCAGCTCGCTCATGACGGCAGGCACACAATCGGGTATCATACCGAGGTCCTCGGCACATGTGAGCATAGTTGTCGAGTCAATAAGCGGAGGCAACTTCCACATAGCCTTGCCATACCAGAAATCATTATGACGGTGATAGTAAAAATCGTTGTACAGACGGTTGAAACACCAGCGCTCGTAGTCAGTCAACGAACGGTATATGTAAGTGAACTGAGCCGAGATACGCGGATGATATTTACCCTTTTCATACGGGTCCTCGATAAAGAGCACCTCATCAACGAGCCCCATAAGCGCTTTACAGAGCCTGTCATTTTTATCACACTTCTCCTCACCGGCAAAGTAGTCGACTATCTTGCGCTGGGTGTCAAACTCAGGACGCAACTTAAACCGACCGTAGCCAACGCTTATAAGGAACCGCCGTTTAGCCTCATCAGTAAACTCACCGAAGAAGTCGTAAAGGAAATAGTCCATAATAAAAGGCGTAGTCTGCAGATCGATATCAAGCCAGAAATCATAATTATTACGCAGTTCGTCGGGAGTATATGGCAAAGCCGGATTAAATATGCCGAGCAGCCCGTGCACAGCATCCATAGGTATCTGCCATATACGGAAGAAACCGAGCACATGGTCTATACGGTAAGCATCAAAGTATTCCGACATCTTGCGGAAGCGGGCTTTCCACCACGCAAATCCGTCCTTGCTCATCTCCTCCCAATTGTAGGTCGGCAATCCCCAGTTTTGGCCCAGTACAGAGAAGTCATCGGGCGGAGCACCTGCCTGACAGTCAAGATTAAATAAACGCGGATTTATCCACGCATCAGCCGAGTCACGCGATATGCCGATAGGTATATCGCCCTTGAAAGCCACACCATGCTCACCGGCATAGCGATGTACTTCACGCATCTGCTTGTCAAGATGGTATTGTATATAGTACACATAGTCTATGTCGGTACGGTTGTCCTCTACAAACCGTTCGATCTTATCAGCGTCATAGACAGCATATTCACCCCACCGGTCAAACTGCGCCGTACCGTTTTTGTCACGCAACAGACAGAAAGCCGCATAAGGCTTCAGCCACGACTCGTTGTTGTTGACAAACTCCTTAAACTCAAGAGTACCGAGTGTCTTGGCACCCTCCTGCTTGAAAATTTCGCGGGTAAACTCGTTTTTGGCATTGTTTACACGCTCGTAATCGACTGCCGGCAGAGCATTAAGTTCCTTTGCAAGGTCGTCGAAATAGCGCTGGCGCCCTTCATCGTCAAGACGTCCGAGTTCGCTAAGACGAAGAAACATAGGATGAAGCGCAAACGTAGAATTGGCCTTGTACGGATACGAATCTGTCCATGTATGAGTCATCGTGGTGTCGTTGATGGGAAGTATCTGAAGAAACTTCTGTCCGGTAGCTACAGCCCAGTCCACCATCAGCTTCAGGTCATAGAAGTCGCCGACACCGAAGTCGTCATTGGACCTAACCGAGAATACAGGGATAGCAACACCGGCTCCACGCCATGAGGGACGCGAATTATTAAGTCTTAATCCGCTTATCACTAAAGCCGAGCTCTTATGCTCCGGTATTATGTTCATGAGTCGATTGTCGCCGTTCTCCCATGACAGAAGCTGCAGAGTATCCTTTTTCAGAATTACAAATTTATATCTGAAAGGCAGATCAAGCTCCCTAAAATCAATATTGACACTCCACTGCGGGAAGTTACAGTCATTCATCACCACCGCATGTGAAGGATCCCACTCGCCAAGTGCCATATTGTCACCGCATATGGCAAGCACCTCGTCAGATCCTACCATCGGAGCATCTACATTTATGGTCAATGTACCGCCATGTATCGACAATGGCGCGTCACGATGATCGCGGCGGTTAATACAATCAACAAACACCGACGAATAGTAAGGCTTGTCATAAGGCTGTTCCTGCCACCGGTCATAGATTTCAAATGTATTTACATCATATCCCGGAACAAAACGATGAGCGCAGCCCCATTCATGGCGCACATACCCGTTATCATGACGTACCAAGTAACGGTAGTCAAAGGCGGGAGTACCTTCGGGCACATCGACCGACAAAGTCCACAAACCCACTCCGTCGAGTTCCATTTTGACGGCACTACCCTCGTCACCGCCACCCAGCTGCGGGATAGAGGCCACGATATATACCGACTCGCCCCAATTGGTACGATAGTCAATATTGAAGTTCAGCTTCATGTTTATTTGGTATTAATTTTTAAAAATCGCTATATATAATAATCGTATCACAGTGCTGTAAAGTTACTTATTTTTACAAAAAAAACGGCCGTTTTCGTATTTTTTTTATCGAAACGGCCGTTTTTCACTATTTAACGTCTATTATCCGCATTTTGAAGTGCCGCATGAAGTACATATCAGACATCCTTCCTGATAGATAAGAGTCTCGTTGCCGCAGTTGGGACATTTCTGTCCGTTGGCTTTTGTACCGTTAGGCAGATACTTCTTCAACGCACGCTCGACACCCATCTTCCATGTATTGATCGACTGGCTGTCAAGTTCAAGTCCGCTGACAAGTTTCAGCACCTGATCGATCGGCATTCCGTAGCGCAATACCCCCGAAATCAGTTTGGCATAATTCCAATATTCAGGATTGAACTTGTCGGATAGTCCCTCGATAGTAGTCTTGTAGCCGCGTTTGTTTATAAACTGGAAGTCATAGCGCTTGTAGCCATGCTCGTCTATAGCCTTTATAATCTTTCCGTGAGTTACACTCTTCGGACAGAATATGCCGTCTTCATCATCGGCAAGTCCGGTAAATATCTCATAAGGCTGTCCGTCGACAAGACCGACAAACGCAATCCATTTCTCCTTATTGTTCTGAAAACGCACCACGTCGGCTTCAAGTTCTATAGGACGCTTGAGCACATGGGCTTCAGAAATCTTCACCTCGTCGGCAGGAGCCTTTTTCTCCAGCGATACAAGAACACCCGAGCGTGAGCCGTCGCGGTACACGGTACAGCCCTTGCATCCTGACTTCCATGCCTCCACATATAACCGGTTGACAAGCTCTTCGGACACATCGGACGGCAGATTGATCGTGACTGATATCGAGTGATCCACCCACTTCTGCACACGGCCCTGCATCTTGACCTTTTCCAACCAGTCAATGTCGTTGGACGTAGCCTTGAAATAAGGTGACCGGGCTATCAGTTCATCAAGTTCCTCCTGTGTGTAACGTTCTTTTCTCTCTATACCGCATATATCCATCCAAGTCACAAACTTAGGATGATACACGACATACTCCTCAAAGGCGTCGCCCGTATCATCTACATAGTCAACTCTCACATCGGGGTCATTGGGATTAACCTTGCGGCGGCGTTTGTAGACCGGAAGAAACACCGGTTCTATGCCTGAAGTAGTACGGGTCATAAGGCTCGTGGTACCGGTAGGAGCTATGGTAAGACACGCGATATTGCGACGACCGTATTTGACCATGTCGTCATACAACTGCGGATCGGCCTCCTTTATACGGTTTATATATGGATTGGCAACCTCACGCTTGGCATCAAATATGTCAAAGGCACCGCGCTCACGCGCCATCTCTACCGACGAGCGGTAAGCAGCCAATGCAAGTGTCCTGTGTACCTTTTCTGAAAAATCGGTAGCTTCAGGCGTACCATAACGCAGCCCGAGAGCGGCAAGCATGTCGCCCTCCGCTGTAGTGCCTACTCCGGTACGGCGTCCTTTGAGTGTCTTGGCTTTTATCTTTTCCCACAGATGACACTCAGTGCGTTTCACTTCAGGCAGCTCGGGGTCTTCATCCACTTTAGCTATGATGGTGTCGATCTTCTCCATTTCAAGATCTATTATGTCGTCCATCATGCGCTGAGCCTTCATGACATGCTCGCGGAAAAGTTCAAAATCAAAATATGCCTCGGGAGTGAACGGCTTCTTTACGTAGCTATACAGATTGATAGCCAGCAACCGGCAACTGTCGTAAGGACACAGAGGTATCTCTCCGCAAGGATTGGTGGAAATAGTACGGAAGCCGAGATCGGCATAGCAGTCGGGTACCGACTCGCGTGTCACGGTGTCCCAGAACAGGACGCCGGGCTCGGCCGACTTCCACGCATTATGTACAATCTTGCCCCATAAAGCGGAGGCATCTATCTCCTTTTTCACAATGGGCTCGCTATCACCGGTCACCGGATAAGTCTGCATATACGGACGGCCTTCGGTGGCGGCTTTCATGAATTCGTCGTCAATGCGTACCGACACATTGGCGCCGGTCACTTTACCCTCGGTCATCTTTGCGTCGATAAACGACTCGCTGTCGGGATGCTTTATGCTTACGGTCATCATGAGCGCTCCGCGGCGACCATCCTGAGCCACTTCACGAGTGGAGTTGGAGTAGCGTTCCATAAAAGGCACAAGACCAGTCGAGGTCAATGCCGAGTTTTTCACCGGCGTACCCTTGGGTCTGATATGGCTGAGGTCATGCCCCACTCCGCCACGACGCTTCATGAGCTGCACCTGTTCTTCGTCTATTTTCATTATGCCTCCGTAAGAATCAGGATTACCGTCAAGTCCGATGACAAAACAATTGCTCAACGAACCCACCTGATAATCATTTCCAATACCTGACATAGGGCTGCCCTGCGGCACAATATACCTGAACCCTCTCATGAGTTCGAACACTTCCTCCTCACTCATCGGCGAAGGATAACGGCTCTCAATACGTGCTATTTCACGGGCTATGCGGTGATGCATGTCATCGGGAGTCTTTTCAAAAAGATTTCCGAATGAATCTTTAAGGGCGTACTTGGTCACCCATACCCTCGCAGCCAACTCGTCACCGTCAAAATAGTGCAACGAAGCCTCCTGCGCCTCGTCGTAAGTGTAAGTTTTAGTTTCCACGAAAAACAATGATTTAATTACTTATGCAAATCTACATACTGTTGTCCAAATAAACAACATCATGCAGTTTTAAGTTATCAACAATTTTTGTTTTGGGAAACTTTCCGGTCCAGCACAACAACAATAACAATTGACCAACAGAGCATTACCAATACATACCGGTAAACTTCACGCCAATAGGCCACATACAATGTTGTCACAGAACGACATCAGATCAAGTCATGCAACAATGTTTTTTAACCGCATTTTGGAATTTACGCAATATTGTCGTATTTTCGTATTCGATAAACAATATATATTCTATGGACATAGACCGATATTTCTCAACAAGGCGCACAGTACGCCGATATACTGCGCAGGAAGTTGACAACGATCTGCTGACCCGACTTATTGACGAAGCCACCCACGCTCCCAATACCGGAAACATGCAATTGTACTCCGTTATTGTGACCCGCTCTGACGAGGGAAAACGCGCGCTGGCTCCGCTACACTTCAACCAGCCGTCCGTGACCGGATGCAGTGTGCTGCTCACATTCTGCATAGACATAAACCGCTTCAACCGCTGGTGCGAAATAAACCGGGCCGACTGCGGCTTCAACAACATGCAGATGCTGATGGCCGCCACCATCGACACAACACTGTTCGCTCAGCAGTTCAATACCTTGGCCGAAATGCACGGACTCGGCTGCTGCTACCTCGGCACAACAGCCTACAATGCCCCAAAGATAGCCGAAGTTCTGCATCTTCCTGACGGAGTAGTGCCCCTAACCGCCCTTACCGTAGGATACCCCGACGGAGAAGCTCCCTTATCGGACAGACTGCCGGCAGAGGGCATAATACACAACGAACTGTATCATGACTACACCGATGCCGACATAAACCGGCTTTACGCCCACAAGGAAGCTCTTGAAGAGAGCTCGCGTTTCATAGCCGAAAATTCAAAAGAGACACTCGCTCAAGTATATGCCGAAGTAAGGTATCCGCGTGCGACCAACGTACTGTTTTCCGATACGCTCAACGAGTACCTCGACAAAACATTTTTCAAATAAAACCGCACCGGATAAAAAAATAACGGTCCGCTGAAATTCAGCAGACCGTTATTTTTTAGCTGTAAGACGATTATTCGGCTGTTTCCGGATCCATTATAAATACACAGTAATTGTTCTGCTTCATAAACTCTTTCATGTAGGTTTTCACGTCATCCTCAGTGATAGCGTTGATTTCATCCACGGCATTGGTAAATGTATTTACCGGCAGGATGCAGTATCCTTCCATGGCACCTTCCCATGCGGTATTTTTCTTCAGGTTGGCGGTAGCGTCCTTTATCATGAACTCCTTGACCTTGGCAAGCTCCTCGGCAGAAATATTGGAGGTCATGTCCTCAAACTGACCGGCAATAATCTCAAGCACCTTATCCTTCATCTCCGGTTTCATCGGGAATGCCGATTGTATTATGGCATTGTAACCGTTATCACCGATACGCGACATCACTCCGCTGGCGCTTATCGAGTATACCGCACCTTCATCCTCTCGTACAATCTTAATAAGACGGGCCGAAAGTATCTGACCTGCTATAGACGTCAGCTTCTGGTTCTTTGACGAATAAGGCATCTCGGCAAGCGCAAGAACAGCAGCATAAGTCTGCGGAGTATCCATTTTCTGAGTCACCTGTTCGGTGGCCGAACCGGTTTTCAGACCGAGACCGGCAGTCGTTATCTTGGCAGCGGGAACAGCCTTTCCGGGTATCGAGGCGATGTACTGCTCTACCAGCGGCTTGAGAGTCTCGACATCGACGTTGCCCACAAAGTAGAAGGTGTATTCACCGGCATTGGCAAGCTGCGATTTTACAATCTCAAGTATATTGTCGCGGTTGGCATTCTTGATCGTATTCACATCCACGGCATAATGGCGCGGTGAATTCTGAAGCGCCTCCTGCAGACGCTTGGAGAACTGGAACTGCGGACTAGCCTCCTGATTCTGGAAATATCCCACATACAGATTCTGCGTTGCCTCAAATTCCGCAGGGTCAAGATTGAAGCCTGTGAACGTCATGTAAATAAGCTCCATCAGAGTAGGTATATCCTTGGGAACGGCTCTTCCCGAGAGCGAACGGTCATAGTCTGACAGATCCACGTTTACCGATGCCTGCTTTCCGGCCATGTACTTCTGAAGGTCGGCCGAAGTATAAGTACCGAGCCCTGTCGAGGTCAATGCCACCGGCAAGTAACGGAGATCAAGATCATAGTCGCTGCCATAGCAGGATGTACCACCCTTCGCTACAGCTCCGAATATCACCTCGTCATCCTTGAAGTCAGTATGTTTTACAACGACTCTGGCGCCGTTGGAGAGAGTCCACACTATAGCACCGAACTCTTTGTCATCAGCGGTGCTCACGATTTTGCCGGGCTTGGGCAGCTCGGCGATGAGCGGCTCGCTCTTTACTTCATCCACATAAGCCTCGATATTCTCGGCAGCCACCCTTTTCATGGCATCGGCAAGCTGCGCCTCTGTAGGTATGACAAACTCGCCGTTGTCAGGCAACATGGCAAGTACCACGACATTGCTGTCAGGCATAAGTTGTGTCATAGCCATGTTAAGAGCCTCAACCGGTACCTGATTGGCAAGCATGCTCATTATCTGATACTCGTTTTCTATGCCGGGTATAGGCTCGTTGTCAATAAAATTGCGCACATAGCCCATCACCAGCGAAGTGGATGTAGCCGAATTGCGGTTCTTGTATCTGTTTTCAAGTTGTGACAGGTATTCGCTGCGTGCACGTCCGTATTCCGAGGCTGTAAAACCGCCTCTTTGGGCGCGGAGACCCTCGCGGTATATGGCCTCAAAAGTAGGCATAAGGTCATTGCCCTTAGGTATACCGAACAGATTAAACGAATCCTTGGTCTTGGCGAGCAGATCACCGTCATTGGCCGACGCGATAGCAAACGGAGCGTCAGGCTTTGACATCATGTCATTGAAGCGCGCACGGAGCATGCTCTCGATCATGTCCATGGCATAAAGCTCGACAAGATAGTCAAGATTACCCTTCAGAGAGTCGGGACGCACATCGCTGCGGAACATTATCTGCACTATAGCACGGTCCTGCTCCTTATCCTTGCCGACAGCAAAGATAGGCTCCTTGTTGTCGCCGACGGGATAATACTTGCGTTCTTTAGGATTTTCAGGCATCTTGATGTCAGAGAATATCTCCTTTATCTTAGCCTCAATGCGGTCAACATCTATATCACCGACCACGATTATACCCTGCTGATCGGGACGATACCATGTCTCATAATAATCACGAAGCGCCTGATATGGGAAATTATCAATCACCTCCAACGTGCCTATCGGCATACGATACGCATACTTACTGCCGGGATACATAACAGGCAGAAGGGTCTCAAGTATGCGCTGCTGGCCCACATTGCTGCTACGCCACTCTTCATGAATGACTGCACGCTCTTTGTCGATCTCCTCCGGGTCAAGCAGCAGTCCGTCGGCCCAGTCATGAAGTATAAGCAGACACGAATCCTGAACTGACTCGCGGGCGGTAGGTACCTCACATATATTATATACTGTCTCGTCGACAGAGGTATAGGCGTTGAGGTTGCGGCCGAATTTCACGCCCACGGTCTCAAGCCACGACACAATGTCGTTGCCCGGGAAGTTATTGGTGCCGTTGAAGCACATGTGTTCAAGGAAGTGAGCGAGTCCGCGCTGATTGTCTTCTTCAAGAATTGACCCTACTTTCTGTGCGATGTAATAGTCGGCCTGATCCTTTGGATACTCATTGTGACGGATGTAATACGTCAGGCCGTTGTCAAGACGCCCTATCCTCACATTGGGATCGACCGGAATCGGGGGCATCTGCTGCGCCTTAGCGGGCGCAGACGCCGCTGCCATCAGAACGAAAAGCAGCAGCATTCGATTAAAATACTTTCTCATTGTTAATATGACTATGATTCTTACGTATAGTTTTTGACTATACGGGCACAAATTTAATAAAACTTTTCAAAAATAGCCACATTGCATAAAAGTAATGCTCTTTCTCTTAAAAAGATATTTTATCAGAAAAGCGAGAGCTGCACGGGCACAGACGGCGTGGGCGACATGATAAACGAACGGTTCTGGCTCCACCCCTGACTACGGTTGCGCATGTGCAGAGTCACAAGGCCTATGCAGCCCGATGTGGCACGGCGCACATGGCTGATTATATCGCTGAACGAAGCAAGGCCGCTGAACTTGAATGTCGCTATCTGACGTCCGCGCTGCATGAGCGTAGCATAAATAACGTCGGTTGTATTGATTGTACCCATCTCTGTTTGCCTAAAATTTACATGGCAAATGTAGCACCGCACATGGGCCACAATCAGGCACACCCACGTTAAACAATCCTAAACAGAGACATAGGATCAATGATTTGACGTCTATACAATAAATATAAAAAGCGGACGCCGTCAGGGGCATCCGCTTGGACTATAAACAGGCTGGAACAAGCCTTTATATCATCCTTTTATCATGGCTTCGAGCTTGGAGAGGTCATCACGCAAAGCAGTCTCCATAGAGAGCCGCTCCTCGATATTACGGCATGCATGCAGCACAGTGGCGTGGCTGCGCGACAGACGCGTACCTATAGCCGTCACCGGCATCTTTGCATCGCGCCGCGCAAGAAACATCACCATCTGACGAGCATCAGAAATCTCGCGTTTACGGCATTTAGCAAATATAGCATCCTGATCGATATGATAGTAATCACTCACACACTGCGTTATAATTTCGAAGTTTACAGGCTTCTTGTGGACCTTCACGGCATTGCCGAGTACGGTACGGGCCAGATCTATGGTGACCTTGCAGTTCAGTATAGTTGCATGGGCCAGAAGCGACACCATTATACCCTCAAGTTCACGAATGCTGTCAGTGACATTGGCAGCTATATACTCAAGCACATCGTCAGCAATGTCAAGACCGTCCTGTGCGGCCTTGCGTGCGAGCACCTCACGCCGCAGGTCTATATCGGGTTTTTCAAGTTCGACAGTCATACCCGACTTAAATCTTGACAGCAGACGTTCGTGCATATCTTTCATATCGGCCGGAGCGCAATCGCTTGACATTATTATCTGTCGCTGATTGTGATGCAGATGGTTGAATATATGGAAGAATGCATTCTGGGTCTTGGGTTTGTGCATCAGATCCTGAATATCATCAATAATCAGTACATCGATCGACTGATAGAAATTGATGAATTCGTTAACCCTGCTCGGGGTGGCTGTAGAAGCCGCCGTGTATTGATTTTCAAAAAGACGTGCCGACAAATAAAGCACACGCGCCGATTCGTCGCGCTCCTTTATGCCGATGCCTATAGCCTGTATCAGATGGGTCTTTCCCACCCCTGTGGGCCCGAATACAAACATGGGATTAAACGTCTTGCACTTTGGATCGGAAGCAATGGCCATGCCTATCGAACGAGCTATCTTATTAGAGGGACTCGCACAATAGTTCTCAAAAGTATTTTTAGGGTTAAGACGAGAATCAAACTCCTCAACTACATCGGTCACGAAAGGATTGCCAACATGGGGTTTTACCGCCACACTGGGTTTGGCACTGTTGATGGTTACCGACGACTGCGGGTCGGCACCTACCTGATTATATAAATATTCAAGCTTTACGTCTTTGCCGTAAACATGGCGCAACGCAAAGAAAAACAATCGGGCATAGCGCTCCTCGAGCTGCTCGACAAAGAAGAATGTAGGCACTTTAAGCCGGAGTTTCGTACCATCGAAACTCAAAGATGTAATCGGCTTAAACCATGCATCGAATTGAGCGGCCGGGAGATTGTCCTGTATCTTTTTCAGACACCTCTCCCATAGCTCTTGTTGAGGTTCGTTCATGAAGTCTGTAAATTAGGCATTGCTTTGTAGATGCAAATTTCCCCAACTTTTTTCTGAAAAACAATGCGAAAAATATTTGGATTTTATAATCATTCTACAACCCATCTGTCTTTCAGCCGATTATGGACACGCTAACTTTCAGGCCCTAAAAGTCAGGCTAAATTTTGCCACCACCCTGTATATCAGCAAATTAGAGCAAACCATCGACATTGCCTCATTATTCCTGCATTTTCTGTGAAACCCTTGTATCAGTCAGATATGCGGCATACGTAAGGTGTGGAACAAATAGCGGAGGAAGTTATCAACTATTTAGAATTAATCTAAATAGCGTAAAATAGGCATCAAAATATCTTTATCGGCGGAACGTAGCGCTTGGGATTCTTCTGGAAGTCGCCTAATATAGAGTCGATACCGAGTGTGATACTGTCTATGCGGTCGTAGAGTACACGGTCGTTAAGCAGCATGCCGAGAGTATTGTCAGTCCTTGTAAGCTGACCGGTGACCTCATTGACGTTTGAAGTTATGGAATTGACATTGTCCATCGTCTCCTTCAGCGGCAACCGCTTAAGGTCTTCCGATACCACGGCAAGATCACGCGTTATAGAATCAAGATTAGACGCCACTCCGCCGACTGTCGACATCGTGCCGGGCATGGTGGCGAGTGTGCGGTTAAGATATGCCGTAGAGGCCTGAAGACTCGCGGTTATGGCATCAAGACGCTTAACCGACCTGATAAGGGCCGAGTCGCTTACAAGGGCATTGACCGATGTCAGCAACGAATCTACTTTAGGCAGTATGGACGTGGCAGCCGGCTTGAGTGCATCGGTAAGTCCGTCAATCATCGACGGCTCGGTAACTCCTATAAGTTTATCGCCGACGTCATGATGATCGGTAGCCGATGAAAATTTCAGAACCACGGTCGATGTGCCGAGGATGTCATTGCTGATCACAGCCTCACTTCCGGCCGGCACTCTTAGTTTATGGTCAAGGGCAAGCTCCACCATGACATGTCCGGGATTGTCGTACTCGTACGTGATGTCTCTTACTTGCCCTACCTTGAAGCCGTTCAGAGTGACGGGGGCGGAAACGGAAAGCCCGTTTACATCAGTATACGATACATAATAATAATTCGAGGCCTTGAATACATTGATTCCTTTAAGATAATCGATACCGAAAAAAAGCACCAAAGCCGCTATCAGTACCGAAAGTCCTATTATCATTTCTTTGGAATATCGTTTCATAATTATATTCTGTAGTTAAAGTATTTTATGTCATTTTACACGCTTCCCGTCGCGCATGGTTATCACAAACGCTTCACGGTGCTTGGACCGTACTTTTTTGAGCTCACGAAGAGCCTCATCCATCGAAGTATAGTCACCTACCGTATATTTATACAATCCACCGTCATAATAGTTGTCGACATTGTTCAATCCCTTGAATTGCGACGACCCTGACTTCAGCTTCACATCCGAAGCCAGTATCTGTATTCTGTACCGCAATTCTCCGTCATTGCAGGCAATATCATCCGTCATGTCGTCATCCTCATCATCGGAGTCGTCATCGGTAAATAGCGGAGCATCACCCCCACTGACCGGTCTTCCGCCCGAACTATGGTCATAAGCCGTCTTATATGATGTAAAAGCATTATATATGGCTTTGGCAAATTTAGTCTGCCCCTTTTCAGACCCTAAAAACCGCTCCGACACCGGATTGCATATAAAATCCAGTTCTACTAGCACGGCAGGCATTCCAGTTTTGGCAAGCACCCAGAAACCCGCTTGTCTGACTCCGTTGTCATGACGGCCGGCCGTCGACACCATCTCGGACTGGACCTTGCTTGCGAAGTCAATGCTCTGGTCCATGTGCTTGTTCTGGCTAAGTTCAAATATTATATAGGATTCCGTCGAATTAGGGTCAAAGCCCTGATATGTGGCCGTAAAATCATCCTCAAGCATCATCACGGCATTTTCACGCTTGGCCACATCAAGATTCTCGGCACTTCGATGAAGGCCCAGCGTGTATGTGGCGGTACCTTTTATTTTACGGCGGTTTTTGTTTCTCTTGTCTACCGAATTGGTATGTATCGACACAAACAGATCTCCCGAGGCTTTATTGGCAATCTCGGCCCGTTGCTGAAGCGTCTTGAAATAATCACCGTCGCGGGTATATACCACCTTTACATCTTTATGGTGCTGCTTGACAAGACGGCCAAATTTAAGGGCAACGCTGAGATTTATCGATTTCTCATTGGTCTTGTCGCCGACGGCTCCGTAATCATGTCCTCCATGACCGGCATCAATAACCAAGACAAAATCCTTTGCCTCCGCACCGGTATACTGACATGTTAAAGCCGCAAAAATGAATAAGATTTGGAACAATCGGCCCATATTTTATTTAATATAGTGCAAAATTACTAAATTGGCAGGTAATTTTGTGGATAAAACTTCACTTTTTGCCCATATGGAATAAAAAATCAGATGTTTTAAACAACTTTTTCAAGTATCACAGACAAATATAGACTACATTTGCATCATGACAGACAATATCGACATACTGCACCGCAAGCTGCTCATAACCATTTTGCTCATGGCATTATGCTCATGCGGAGGCAGAAGACCGGTTTCACCTGATGACAGTAAAGCGACCGTAACCCGCTTTGACCTTGATGTATTCAGATATCCCGACATGGACAGCGCCGCCCGCAATGCATTCCGCGACTCATATGCCCGGGTACTGCCTGTACTGCTCATGAATACCGCTGTGTCAGACTCCGCAGTCAACGCTTATGCAAACAGCAGAGCGGTAAAGGTGTTCACCCCTGACATCATGTCGCGCTATGACAGTCATGACTCGGTGGAGAAAGTGCTCGGGGCGATAATGGCGGCTAAACATCGCCTGATGCCTGAGCTGCAATGGCCCCGCATGTATGGCATCGTATCGCCTTACAACCAATCGATAATCATGACCGACAGCATTATGCTCATAGGGCTAAACCACTATCTCGGAGCCGACTATGAGGGCTACGGATATTTCGACAGTTATCTGCGGCATATAAAGACCGCCCGGCACATGCCTTACCACATAGTCGAAGCTGTGCTGGCCGGCAGTCATCCTTTCATACCTGATGAAAAACAGACGGCATTGAGCCGCATGCTCTACGAAGGGGCCTTGCTGAAATCAATCGAGATGCTTATGCCCGGTTTCAATCTTGCCGACGCCCTCGGATATGACTCCGCACAACTTGACCTGATAAAATCGCATGAAGCAGACATATGGAACACGCTTATAGCTAAACGGCTGCTTTTTTCAACCGTAGCTACTGTCGCCGACCGTCTTGTAAACCCAGCTCCTTACACGTCGATCATAGGTCCGGAAGTACCGGGACGCGCAGGCCGGTACATAGGCTACCGCATAGTCGACAGCTATCTGCGACACAACGACGTCACCGGGCCGCAGGACATACTGTCATCAGACTTTTACAACTCACGCAATACCCTCGTCAAATCAGAGTACAGCCCACGATGAAGGGGGCGACAATAAAAAGCCGACATAGGCAGTCGTGCCGGAGCCGGCTGCCTATGTCGGGTCAATTTACGATAAAGCCGCTTAACGGCAAAGGCAATCCGGAATCGGCTTTGTAGCTCCGGGCAAACTGCCGTATGAACTCGATTGTTGCCGCTCGGGGCAACTCACTGCCGACTCCGCCGCTCTTGCCATTGTCAGCCGACACCGAATTGTGTCCGGTTTTCTTTTTATCCATGGCTATAGGCGGTTAATCATTAAACTTATATTGTAAACGGCAATTATGTCTGTTTTATTATAGCTGACATGACACAAACATGTAAACATAAATGAATTTTATATAATACTTATTATGTTTAACGCCACAACACGATTCAAACGGCTTTATTGTGTGCTAACCGCAAAAAATATTAAATTGATTTGTATTTGTCATGACTCGGCACTATCTTTGCAAATATCAACAAACCAGTACAAACCGATTAAAACCTTAACGCCTATAGCTTGACATTACTCTAACTATAACAACTTTAAGTAATGCACATATTGACCACTCTCACTGACGAACAGCTTGTGAGAAAATACATTGACGGTAACAACAAAGCGTTTGACACTTTATTGCATCGCCATAAGTCCAGATTGTATTCCTACATAATACGCATTGTCAAAAACAAAGATCTTGCAGAGGACATATTTCAGGAAACATTTGTCAAGATCATAATGACCCTGCGTCAGGGACGCTATATAGAATCAGGCAAATTCAGCGCTTGGCTCTCGCGCATAGCGCACAATCTGATCATAGACCACTTCCGTCAGGAAAAGGCTGAAAACAACATGTCATCCGATGACGAGGACACCAATTTGCTCAACCGCCGTGACCTATGTGAGGAAAACATCGAAGACATAATGGTTAACGACCAGATAAAAGCCGACGTGCGACGCATAATAGACGCCCTGCCCGACCCGCAGAAAGAAGTGCTCGTCATGCGTTACTATAACGACATGAGCTTCAAGGAAATAGCAGAGACCACCGGCGTAAGCATAAACACTGCTCTCGGCCGCATGCGGTATGCCATCCTAAACATGCGCCGCATAGCAGCCGAAAACAATATTGTACTGTCGGCATGACTCCAAGAGCGCAGGCGTCTACTCGCTTGTGCTCTTGGGCAACAGATATTCCTTTATAGACTGATCGATAAACTCGGCCGGCTGTACACCCATCATGCCACGCATAGGACGGCCGTCGTTAGGAAACAGGACGACAAGCGGGATGGAATTTATGCCCAAATCACGCGCCAGATCCTTATTCTCGTCAATATTAAGTTTACGGAAGTCAACCTGTCCTTTATACTTGACCGCCAAAGAGTCGATTATCGGCGACAGGCGCAGACATGGAGCGCACCAAGGCGCCCAGAAGTCGACCAACGTAGGACGTACGGGCTGCACCGTGTCACTTCGATAATTAAATATCTCTTTCATAAACTCTTCCTGACCTATAGCCTTTACAGGTTCCTGTGCTTCGGCCGACATTGCGAGTATGCATGTCAGCGACAAAGCTGTAAAAAATCTCTTTATCATTTTATCATGTTTTAATCAAGCATAAGACTTATAAACGGGCGCTCGGCCGGAAAGTCCAGCAACCGCCGCGTAACGTCATTGCCAAAAATTATAGATGTAAATACCTCCACATCTATATCGTAGTCAAGCTCACCACTGTATTCGTCATTGCGCATACATTTTCCGTCAGCTAAAGTATATACACCGTTGTTTTCATCTATCTCGGCGTCGTTAACTCTTATCGACAGCTTCATGCCGGTATAACGCCCCGCTATCACTGAAAGACACTTTTCCACGTTTACCACTCTCGCCATACCCCTAACGACATAATTGTCGTTGTCACGTACGGCATCGTAATATCCATATACGGTCATCGGACACCCGGCAAACTCTCTAAGGACTTCGGCAAGTACTGCCGCACGCGAATCACCGTCAACGGCAAGCACATCCTTGACCACAACCTCGTCTGCGTCGGGAACTGCAAACGCCATAGCCACAGGCGAGCCATGACTGTCGGCAAGTGCTATGACCGCACCGGCATCGGCCGAATTATCCATAAGTATCTCGTCATACTGCCTGCGGGTATGCTGAACGGCACATGGCCTCGACTCCATGATTCTATTGAAAAAGCCGTATGCCTCAACGCCTGAAAGATCATAATAACGGCTGTACACCCCGGTACTGCGAAATTTGTGGGCTGAAGTATACCGCTCCTTATCCATATAAAACACCGGCGAAAATCCCATATGTCCGTAGTAGTGATACAACCACTCGCCTGCCGGAATAAGCGTACACAGAATATCGCCGCGACGGTAGGATTCGCGCAAGGCATGTCCCATAAGTCGCCTCATGTAGCCGTGACCGCGCAAACTCTTGGCTGTAGCCGCGCCGCACACATAGCTCACAGATGACGTTACACCATGAAAATTCATGGTGTAACGCTGTAGCATCATCGAACTGACTATGCGCCCTTCCTCCTCAAGTACGAGAGCGTCTTCATCACGATAAACCTCGCTGAAAAACATGTCGACGTACTGATCGGTATCGTCGAAACATTCACGCCACAGTTTTAATACAGAGTCCTTCTTGTCCATACACTGAATAACAGTGTCCCCGGAGTGAAAGTTCTGTCAGCTCTGATGAGCCTGACGCAAAAGGTCGTTTACAGTCTTTACGGGATTGAATGTAGCGATAGGCACCTCCACAAAAACCGTGTTCCAGTCGCTCATGGCTCCGTTCCACAGACCCGGAAGCTCAAGAGCACGGAGCTCCTTGCCGTTCTTGGACTTGGATGATATAAAACCGGTGTCGGGGTCCACATAATCGGGCAGATTAAACTTCCGGCCTTCGGCATCCTTCACATAGCACACAAGATCCACAGGATTGAAGTGAGTGGCGCGGCCCATCATCTCCTTATAAGCGGAATTGGCCGGATCAATCTGCGTGCTCTCAAGGATTTGCGGCGAAGTGGACCCGTCGGGATTGTAGGCGATGAACGGGCCTCCACCCGGCTCGCCCTCGTTACGTACCATGCCGCACACTCTTACCGGACGGTTCAGTTTATTCTTTATATAGAGCACCAGATCCACGTCTTCAAGTGACTTCATCTTCTCATCGCGTATATTCAGGATATCGTGCATGAATGCTATCATGGCTCTGACATCGTCCATTGTATAACGGCCCGTATTGATCATGTCAAGATAATTGTCGATAGTATCCACAACCTCCACGAGATATCCGGCTATCACTTTCTTGTAGTCGACAGTAGTCTGACGCTGGCTGTCGGGCACTACGTTGTCGATGTTCTTTATAAACACCACGGCCGAGTCTATGTCATTAAGGTTCTCGATAAGGGCACCGTGACCGCCGGGGCGGAAAAGCAGCTCACCGTTTTCACGGAAAGGAGTGTTATCTGTGTTTACAGCTACGGTGTCGGTAGACTTCTTCTGTTCCGACAGACTTATGTTATACTTTACCCCAAGACGTTTTTCAAGGTCCGGCAGCGCCTCGGCTATTTTCTTGTCGAAGAGTTCGCGATGCTCGGGCGACACCGTGAAGTGCAGGTTGACAACGCCGTGTGAGTTAGCAGCAGTCTGCGCTCCCTCCACGAGATGCTCTTCAAGCGGAGTACGCGGTCCCTCGGCATAATTGTGAAATTTCAACAGACCCTTGGGCAGACCTCCGTAATTCAAACCCTCCTTTTTCAGAAGAGCTGCCACTATGTCTTTGTATCGGCCGGCACCTTTCAGTGAATCAAGATCTGCTTCGTACAAGCGCTTGGCGGCCTCGTTCAGCTCGTCATAAAACGCGAAGCGTGGAAGCTCTTTTATAAAGGAGTCGACAGCCGAACCTTCGGCAGGCACATCCTCGCTGCCGTCAAGAAATTCAAACAGCGCCTTGAACATACGCGATGCAGCACCCGACGCGGGCACAAATTTATACACCTGACCTCCATCGGCAAGGAAACGGTCCCAACGGGCTACCGCCTTTTCACGGCCGGCATCGTCAAGGCTTATTATACCGTCGCCCACACGGGCGGTGTCGAGAATACGCAGATAAGGGAAACCTGTCTCGAAACGACGTAATTGCGCTTCAAAAAGTTCGGGGGCTATGCCTCTTTGCTCCAGTGTTTTTTCGTCTTGATTGGTCATATTGTTGATTTTGGTTAATACTTTGCACAAAAATAAGAAATATTCGCGTAAAAACCGGCTGCCGCTTATTATATTATCGAGTCATTCGCTTGAGCAGATTGTAACTCGGCACTATACCAAGTTCTCCGGCCTTGCTAAGGTCCGTCACTCCGGCATCACGGTTTCCAAGTTTCAGATAGAGATATCCCCTGTTATAGAAAGCCTCACCCAAATCGGGCTTGAGCTCTATAGCCTTTGTATAAGCGCTGATGGCCGACGTATAGTCGCCTGCACCCACCAGCAGATTGCCTTTGTTGTAGTACGCGAAAGCCATTCGCGGCGACAGTTCTATCACCCTGTTTATATCGTCGAGGACTTCGGTACGCACCATCTGTTCGGTTCGTTTTACAAGCCCCGGTACTCCTGCATTGGTCTTGTTATGGCTCATGGACTCGACCTCGGCAAGTTTAAGTCGGGCATTAGCCCGCAATAAATAAGCCAGAACAAAGTCGGGAGTCAGTTCTATGGCCTTGTCAAGGTCATTTATAGCTGCCTGATAATTGTGAAGTGTGCAGTAGTCCATAGCGCGGCCGAAGTAGTCAATGGCGCGCGGAGAGTGGGTGGATATATATGATGTATAGTACTCTATCGAAGCGAAGTGCTTGGCTATGGCGTCTTCGTCGGTAAGTTGCGGCTCACGGTTAGTCACCATGACAATAAACCGGAGCATGCGTGTGCCGTTGATCTCGTCTATCTCCTTTATATAATAGGGAGCCTCCTTAAGTTCGGTAGAGGTCACATAATAGCTCAAAGTAAACATGGGTTCTATCTCGACAGCCATGTTGCGGTCCTGAACACGCCCCTTAATGCCGGCGGTGCTGTATTCCTCCTTGACTGTGGCGTTGTTATCGATTGTCAACAGCGAGGTAAAACGGTTTGCGACATCCTGCTGTGTCTCGGGAGTCTCGGTTCCTTTTGCCACAGACTCATCACTTGCATCATCAGCCACCGGCAACTTGGATAGCGCCATCGACTTGCGGTAATCCTTCTCTGCCGATCCGGTATCGCCCATAAGCCTCTTGGCCTCCGACCGCACGAAGTATGCCCCGGCAAAACCCGGATATGCCTCGATCACCCGGTCAAGGTCGGTTATCGAGCTTCGGTAGTCGGCTATGTCTTTATACAGCAGAGCGCGGTTATAGAGAGCATGATAGTTATCGGTATCCAACTGAAGCACTTTGGAGAAGTCATCGATGGCCTTGTTGTTGTCGTGCACTTCCGCACGAAGCAGTCCGCGGTTAAACAGAGCCGTAGCATTGAGCGGCTCAAGCTGTATGGCATAGTCATAATCGGCCATTGCTCCGAAATAATCATCAAGATTATATCTGAGAAACGCTCTGTTTATGAAAAAGCCGGCATACTGCGGCTGTAGTTTTATGGCCTCGTCCATATCGGCAAGCGCACTCTTGTAGTCACCTGATGACTTTATGGCTATGTCGGCGCGCATTATATAGGCGTTGACCGCATTTTTATTTAATTCAAGCGCCTTGTTTATATCATCGACAGCAGCTATCGTATCGCCGGTGGCAAGACGCAGACGGGCACGCCCCACATAACCGTTGTCATAACGCGGATATATCCTGAGCAACTCCGCATAACTTTTTTCCGATGCCTCGTAGTCCTTGATTTCCTCCTCGGCAAGAGCTTTGTTAAACAATATGCCTTTACTCTCGGGCAGCTGCTCGAGGGCGGTGGTGTAGTCCTCTATAGCCTCGCGGTGACGTCCGAGATTCTGTCGCGCCACACCTCTTACCTCGTATGCATTGGTTATAAACGGATTCTTCTCTATCGCAAGCGATGCATCAGCCTCCGCGCCAAGATAATCGTCAAGACTGAGTTTGGCTATAGCCCTGTAAAAATAAGGTTGCGCAAGATACGGTTTGGCCGCTATGACCTGATTGAAATATTGTATGGAGAGCACATAATCTTCAAGATAAAGAGAGTTCTGCCCCACACGCAATACCTGCTCGGTATTGATCTGAGCCTTGATTTGCCCGCAAAAAAATGAACTTATTACGGCAGTTAGTATTATATATTTGATACGTGTGACTAATTCAGGCATACCGATACTATAATTTGCTGTATTTTGTTGTAAAGTTACATGTTTAAATCGTATAATCGAGTAATTTTATAAAAAATAACATCTATGACAGGCAATAAAGAGACTATCGTTGTCGTGGGCGGAGGATTTGCAGGAATGAATTTTATCAAGCGCATAGACCGCGACCGCTATGACGTGATATTGGTTGACCGTAACAACTTCCACAGCTTCCCGCCACTGTTCTACCAGATAGCATCATCGGGCCTTGAGCCGGCAAGCATATCGTTTCCGTTCCGACGCGAAATACGCAAAATGAAAATAAAGCCGCGTTTTCACATGGGCGAAGTGAAACTTCTGGACATTGCCGGCAAAAAGATCGTGACCCAGTTTGAAACTATACACTACGATAAGCTCGTCATTGCCGCCGGCACCACCAACAACTTTTTCGGCATAGAAGATCTTTACAAGTATGTATTTACGATAAAAAGCACCGGACAGGCCATAAGATGCCGCAACGAGATACTTGACCGCCTCGAACGGGCCAGCAACAGCACCAACCCCGACACCCGGCGCAAACTGTTAAGCTTCACGGTCATAGGAGGAGGTCCGTCGGGAGTAGAAGTCGCCGGAGCCATAGGCGAGATGAAGCGTTACATACTGCATCGTGAATATCCGACAATAAAATCCGATGAACTTTCCATAACTCTCATCGAGGGCAGCGACCGCCTGCTGCATACCATGAGCGGTACCGCTTCGCGCTACGCCCTGAAGTATCTCAAATCGCTTTATGTCGACGTACATCTTCAGAAAACGATGCAGTCATACCGCGACAACATCATCACCTTTACCGACGGGTCGACCATGTACTCCGAGATGATGGTGTGGACTGCAGGAGTAACGGGAGAAACGTTTGAAGTCAGAGGAGGAGAATTGCCTACAGGACCGGGACATCGATTTCTTGTCGACGAATACAACAGAGTGCAAGGTCACGACGATGTTTTTGTAATAGGAGACCTCGCTCTGCACACTGACGACCTATATCCCCGCGGGTGCCCGCAACTGGCCCAAGTAGCCATACAGCAGGCACGCAATCTCGCACGCAATCTGAACAGTGACTGCATGGAGCATCCGTTTGTTTACAACGACAAGGGCTCTATGGCCACCATAGGCTGCAACCGTGCCGTAGCCGATCTGCGCCACATGCACCTTACGGGCTTTCCGGCATGGTTCACATGGATGTTCATACATCTTATATCCATACTCGGCATGCGCAACAAGCTTGTGGTACTCACCAATTGGGTATGGGCCTATTTCTCCTACCCCACCTCGTTGCGGCTGCTCATACACCCGGGCCGCTACCCATTGCGCTCACGATGGGGAGAAAGATAGACCGCGCCCGCTACCTGTCATGGCTGATTATTGTATTTTGTTCCTAAGGCAGATTTATGGTAAAGGTGGTCAGGGCGTCAGGACCGGTGTAAGGCGATAGCGTCAGTGAGCCGCCGTTAAGCTGCACCATGCGCCGGCTTATGCTTAATCCTACACCCGTACCGGTGCTTTTCGTAGTGAAAAAAGGTACAAATATCTCGTTAGCCACCTCATCAGGTATATGAGGGCCATTATCGCTAACTGTCATGACCACTGTATCGGACTCATTGCAGTAAGCCGACAATTCTACACGGCCGTCGGGCATATCGCATACTGCCTCTACCGCATTTTTCAACAGATTGGCCAATACCTGCCCCATCATATTCTCGTCGGCATAGGCAATCAGCTCATCATCGCACTTCCGTATTATTATGCTGACATCGGACGAAGCCCCATACTGCATGGCCAAGCACATCATGCGCTCAAGAAAAGGCTTTACTGAAAATAGTCGCGGCTCGACCTTTGGCATATATACGAGTCTGCGGTATGAGGACACGAAGCTCACAAGCGACTTTCCCGTAACGGCGATGGTCGACAGTCCCTCACGCAACTCTCCCGGTCCGTCGCCGGCCCTCTCGGCAAGAGTCTCGCTAAGCGAAGTTATCGGGCCGAGCGAGTTCATTATCTCATGAGTCATGACACGTGTCAGTTTTATCCACGAGTCCACCTCCTTTCGGTCAAGACTGTCGCTTATGTCATCAAGGACTATTATCTTAATCCGGTGTTGCTGAAGCGTTATTGTCGAGACATTTACCGACAGTGTGCGCCTGCGCCCTTCAGTGGCAACCTCCACCGACAAGCGGTCGTTATTTCCGGCCGCCTCGATATGGCACATAAGATCGGCACTTACGCGCTCCATCTGCCTCATGTGGGTAAGCACATCCAATCCGAGAAGCGACAGCGCGGCCCTGTTTACCTGAAACACCACTCCGTTGTCGTATACCGACAACACTCCGGCCCCCACGCGGTCAAGTATCGATTCATAATAACGCTCTTTTTCCCCGGTCTCAACCCGTATACGTTTCAGCACCCCGCTTATACGGTTTAGCATGACATTTACATCACTGTCGCTGCTTACAGGAAACGTTATGGAAGTATCGCCGTTTTCAAGCGCGTCGAGAAGCAGAGCTATCTTGCGGCGGTCAGCCCTTGCACGCTTCACTACGGCATGTATAACCCATATTACCGCAATGATACCGATAAAGATGCCTATGTTGAGCCAAGCCCATGTCATAGCCCGTATTTTTTCAGTTTGTTATACAGAGTCTGGCGTGTTATGCCGAGCTTCGAGGCCACAGCGCTAAGATTTCCGCCACAGTCGCCGACAGCCTTAGCTATCATATGGCGTTCCATATCCTCAAGAGTCTCCATACGGTCACCTGTCAGGTCTGAAGGACGAGGTCCGGAAAGAGAGAAATGCCTTGGGTCAAGGCGCTCACCGTCGCTAAGTATCACGGCTTTCTCCACTACGTGCTGCAGTTCCCTTATGTTTCCGGGCCAAGAATGCGAAAGCAACAGACGCTCAACGTCACCGCCTGTTTCCGTGACCGGCCGGTCATATTGACGGGCGAAGCGCGCCATGAATATACGCGCGAGCGGCACTATATCCTCTCTGCGCTCTCGCAACGGAGGCAACTGCAGGTGTATGGTGTTTATGCGATAAAGCAGGTCCTCTCTGAAACGCCCGTCGCCCGTCATTGCGTCAAGATTGCGGTTGGTAGCGCAGATAAGACGTATGTCTACCTTGACCGGTTTATTGCTGCCCACTCTCACCACTTCGCGGTTCTGCAGCGTCACAAGCAATTTTGACTGAAGATGCGGCGGCAGGTTACCTATCTCGTCCATGAACAGTGTGCTCCCCTCGGCCGCTTCAAACTTACCCTGACGATCGGTCACAGCATGGGTGAACGCACCTTTCACATGTCCGAACAGTTCACTCTCAAAAAGAGTTTCGGTCACAGAACCCATATCGACAGTATGCATCGGTTTGTCACGGCGCCCCGATAGACCGTGAATTTCACGGGCCAGCACCTCCTTGCCGGTTCCGTTTTCACCGGTTATAAGCACATTGGCATCAGTGGGAGCCACACGCTCCACCATGTCGCGCAGCCGCTTCATCGCATCCGATTCTCCCCAGAACATACCGTTGTCAGCCGACGAAGCCCTCTTGGTACGGCTGCTTGCCTTCAGCACAGTATCCACAAGCCGGGCATTTTCCCACGGCTTGACTATGAAGTCGCTCGCTCCCTGCTGGATACCTCTGACTGCCAGATCGATATCGGCATAGGCCGTAAACAAAACCACAGGCATATCGGGGTTCATACGTTTTATATGTGCAAGCCAGTAAAGGCCCTCGTTACCATTGTTTATACCGGCGCTGAAGTTCATGTCAAGCAACACGCAGTCAGGCCGGTGATTGCGCAAAGTCTCGTCTATGCGCACCGGCGACGGCAGTGTGATGACCTGCTCGAAGTAAGGACGCAACAACAGACTCACCGCCGACAATACGCCACGGTGATCGTCAACTACCAGTATGGCACCATGTTTTTTCATATCGTTGCAAATCTACTAATTTTAATGTGGATATCAATTACTGCCATAATTTTTATATACTCCATAATGTCTATATTTTTTACGCCGGTGTATGATTTTTTGACAAACATCGCAGCGCATGCAAAGGCAATCAACTAAACAGCAGCGAGTTGCTTGTTTGGCACGCTTTATGTAATTTCTTATAGCGATAAATACTACAAAATGATGAAACAATTACATTATGCATGGAAAACGCTGATGCACAACAAAGGTATGGCCCTGACCAAAATCATATCACTCGGTCTCGGCCTTACCATGTGCATATTGCTGTTTGCCCGTATCGATTTTGAAAACAGTTACGACACATGCTTCAAGGAACATCAAAACATCTACCAGCTGTGGATGCAGTGGAAGCTTGGCGGAGAACTTAATGACCCGCAGATGATGTGTGTAGGCTCTCTCGCCGGAGCTGTGATGGAAGGGCTTCCCGATATTGTGGAGTCGGCGGTGACCTTACAGCCGGGCGGCATGATCGGCAAGCCGCTGAAGTATGGCGAGTCATATTATGATGAGCCCAAAATTCTTGCAGATTCACTATTTTTCAGCACTCTCGGCATAGAAGTCCTGTCAGGTAAACCTGTTGAGGACCTCGCACAGCCCGGCACAGTATTTTTAAGCGAAAGCCTCGCAAAGAAGATATTTGGCGAAAATGACCCGCTCGGCCAGCAGATAACCTATAACGGCACATGGTTTCTACATGTAAGAGGCATATACCGCGACATCCCCGACAATGCATCGATACGTCCTCAGGCTGTCATATCACTGCCCACAGTACTTTTGCGCGGCATAGGCAACCACTCTTGGGACGGCGGCGACAGCTGGTATGAATACATCAGGCTTAAAGACAAGGATGTCGACATCGACCTGCTCAACAAAAACATCAACAAAATCATACAGCAGCATGCACCCGACACCGATGACGTAGGTCTGTATGCGTTTGTGCGTCCAATCACCGATGCTCACGCAGAGATGAACGAGGATGTGCGTCGCATAAACACAATAATGTGGGTGCTGGCCATAACCCTGCTGTTCATAGCCTCGCTCAACTACTCGCTGATATCCATATCGTCACTCAACCGCCGGGCAAAGGCCATAGGCGTACATAAGTGCAGCGGTGCCGGCTCGGGGTCTATATTCACAATGTTTCTGCTCGAAACCCTCTTCATACTTATCGGCGCGGCCGCGGTCATGGCGCTGCTTATCCTGAATTTCAGCGATTTTATAGAATACTCCCTTTCCACTCCCATATCCTCTCTCTTTGCCGCCGGCCGATTATGGATACCTGTGGCCGTAATATCCGGAGTGCTCATATTGGGAGGCATACTGCCGGGCCACATATTCGCCTCTGTACCCGTGTCGCAGGTATTCCGCCGGGTCACCGAACGCAAACGCTCATGGAAACGTGCACTGCTCTTCATAGAGTTTTCGGGAGTGGCGTTCATATGCTCGTTGCTGTGCGTCATGTTTGCGCAGTACAGGTATGTGGTCAGCAAAGACAAAGGCTATGACCTCACCCGGCTCGCCACAGGACCGCTGCCGTCAGTGTACGACAGCAGCGATGCGGTGTTAGCCGTGTACAGAGGTCTGCCTTATGTGGAAAAGTTCTCTTCGTCAATTTACACGCCTCTTACCGGCTACTCCGGAGAAATTGTCTATAAAGAGGACCATGGCACCAACTTCTCGACCCGCTACGACTACGGCAACAAAGAGTATCTTGACATAATGGGTATGACAATACTTCAGGGCCGCGCTCCCGAAAAGACGGATGAAGTCATAGCCAACCAGACTTTTATCCGATACATGGGCTGGGACGAGAAAACGGTACTTACCGAGAACCCGACGATTATAGCGTATGACCAGAGAGTAAGAATAACCGGCATACTCAAAGACTTCACCATCAACGGCTTCTTCTCGGAGCAGCAGCCATTTATAATGTACTATCACCCCTATCCGCTCAAAGGACAGATGGTAATGAAACTGAAAGAGCCGTTTGAAGAAAACCTCAACCGTCTTAACGAGGACATGGCCGAAGCTTTCCCGGCAGGACATATAGAATTCAAAAGCATGGAGCGGATGAACGAAGAGCTTTACAAAGACGTCAAAGTATTTCGCGACATGACCCTGCTCGCCGCTATAGCGGTAATAATGATCACAGTCATGGGACTTGTCGGGTTCGTGAAGGACGAGATCAACCGCCGCTCCAAAGAGATAGCCATCAGAAAAGTCAACGGAGCCGAAACCGCCGACATACTGCGGCTCATGTCGGGCGACATCCTGAAGGTGGCACTTCCCGCCGTAGCGATCGGCACCGCCATCGCAGCATGGGCCGGCGACATATGGCTCAATATATTTACCGTGAGAGTCGACAACCTATGGATATATTATACACTGACCGCCATGACCATATTAATCATAATTCTGGCAAGCGTGGCTCTGCTCTCATGGCAAACCGCCCGAGAAAATCCGTCAAAAAGCCTCAAAAGCGAATAATTTAACACTTACGATAACAATATAAACTTACATATTATGATACAGATTGAAAAATTGGACAAAGTATTCCGTACCGACGAAGTCGAGACAGTAGCACTCAACAACGTAAACTTCAATGTCGACAAAGGTGAGTTTGTGGCTGTCATGGGTCCCTCGGGTTGCGGAAAGTCGACACTACTCAATATACTCGGACTTCTCGACAACCCCTCCAGCGGCAGCTACCGGCTCAACGACACCGAGGTGGCCTCGCTTAAAGAAAAGGAGCGCACCCGCCTGCGCAAGGGCAAGATCGGGTTCGTGTTTCAGAGTTTCAACCTCATCGACGAACTCAACGTGTATGAAAACGTGGAACTGCCGCTGACCTATCTCGGAGTGCCCGCATCGGAGCGCAAACGCCGTGTAAACGACATGCTGAAACGCATGAACATAGGCCACAGGGCCAAGCACTTCCCGCAACAGCTCTCCGGAGGTCAGCAGCAGCGTGTGGCCATAGCACGCGCCGTCATCACCGAGCCGGGACTCATTCTTGCCGACGAGCCCACAGGTAACCTCGACTCGAAAAACGGAGCCGAGGTCATGGAACTGCTTACCGAACTTAACCGTCAGGGTACCACGATAGTCATGGTCACGCACTCCAAGCACGATGCCGGATATGCCCACCGCGTAGTTCATCTGTTTGACGGCTCGATAGTGGCCAATATACCCAACTAAACGACTGACCCGATGAAACAGTTGCACTACGTACTGCGCACGATGTGGCACAACCGCGGCACTACTCTGATAAAGGTAGTGTCGCTCGGACTGGCCATAACCATGTGCGCGCTTCTATTTGCACGCATAGCCTACCTGCAGAGTTTCGACACCGGCTTCAACGACTACAAGAAGCTGTACGGCATATCGATGAAATACGGCATAGCCGACAAGGCCGTATGGGAACACCGCTGCCTCGGGCCGCTGCCGAAACTCATAGCCGAAGCGTATCCCGACGACATAGAGTCATATACCGCCACATTCAGCGGCCGATACTGCTCGCGCATAATGGTAGACGACCGTGAAATAAAAATAATCGGCTGGGCCGGAGAGCCGGACTTTTTCAAGACGCTCGGCATCGACATAATAGAGGGCAATCCGGAGACACTTTTGCAGCCTGACAACATATTTGTAAGTGAAGAGACGGCTAAAAAGATAGGCAACGGCGAAAACCCCGTAGGCACAACCGTAAGAACCGACGGAGGACTTTACAGGGTTCAAGGGATATACAGAACCATTGCCGACAACTCCACCGTAAGGCCCGACGCTGTATTCTCGCTCGCCGATGCCCGACGACAGTGGAACTTCCAAGCCAACTGCTGGAAAGGTTACTTCCGCCTCAAAAAGGACATACCGCAGGAGCGCCTCGACGCAATGATAGAAAAGGCCATACGACCGGCCTATCCGCCTAACGGCCAATGGGACCTCTTCGGAGTAAAATTAGGCCCCCTGCATGAGGTGTACAAAAACGACGACTATATAAAACGCATGTGCACCATCATGGCCATACTCGGCATATCGCTCCTGCTTATCGCATCGCTGAACTACGTGCTGCTCTCCATATCCTCATTGAGCAAGCGGGCCAAGGCCATAGGCGTACAGAAATGCAGCGGTGCCGGCAACGGATGCATATTCGGCATGTTCATATGGGAAACGGCTCTGATACTCGCGCTCGCGCTTCTGCTCGCGGCCATATTGACCCTGAACTTCCGCGAGCCCATCGAAGAGATGCTCGCCACACCGGTGTCATCGCTGTTCAAGGAAGGACGCACATCGATTATATTGGGTATTTTAGCCGTTGTACTACTTATAGGCGGCGTCATCCCGGCCCGCACGTTTGCGTCCGTACCGGTGTCGCAGGTGTTCCGTCGGGTCACCGAACGCAAAGGTTCATGGAAGCGAGCACTGCTTTTTGTAGAGTTTGCCGGAGTGTCATTTACCTGCGGTCTACTGTGTGTAATGACTTTTCAGTACCGATATATAGTAGATAACATCCGCAATTACAATCCCGCTCCTATGGCGCTTGAGTCCAACTGGACACAAAACAAATCCGGATACGAGCTGGTGGCCGGTTTTCTGCGAAGCCTGCCGTATGTCGAAGATTGTGCCGGGTCGTCATGGCTCATAGCCGATTCATTTGAAGGCACTCGATTCAACAACGGCATAATGAGCGCCTTTTCAGCTGTCGAAAGCAACATGGCAGACGTAATGGAGCTGAAGATACTTCATGGACGAACGCTGAAAGCTCAGGGCGAGATACTTATCAATCAAAAACTGATGAACTCACTGCATCTTACACCGGAAAAAGCGTTGAACGAGGACAAAGTCATAAATCCGGGATATGGAGGGCCTTATACCATAGTGGGCATAATAGGTGACATCGACCTCTACGGAGCTTATAACGAAGCACCTAATTCCATGATAGCCTGTCCGCCAGAAATAGTATACAATGAATGGGGATGGAACCATAATATCATCACCGTAAAACTTAAGCCTCCGTACAAAGAGAATCTCAACAAACTGAACGAGGCCGTGGCCGAGGCATATCCCGATGCCCACGCCGAGTTCATGCTGATGACCGACGTGGTAAAAATGCAATATTCAGACATACGCATATTCCGCAACTCGGTGTTGACCACATCTGTCATAATACTGCTTACCACACTAATGGGACTCATAGGCTTCGTGGCCGACGAGATTCAGCGACGGCGCAAGGAGATAGCCATAAGGAAGGTAAACGGAGCGGAAACCGCCGACATACTTGCACTGATATCGCGCAACATAATGCTTGTGGCCATACCCGCAGTAGCCGTAGGAGCGGCTGCGGCGGCATGGACCGGCGACCTGTGGATGCAGCAGTTTGCGTCAAAGATCGATAGCCTGTGGATATATTACATATTGACCGCTGTAGCGGTACTGGCAGCGATACTGCTGTGCGTGACGGCCATGACCGTCAGGACAGCACGGGAAAATCCGGCCATTAGCCTGAAAAGCGAGTAACCGCCTAACGTCCGAACACGTAGTGCCCGCCCTTGACCGTCATGCGGTCGGTGTGGGCACGATGTATTTCGGGATTGCTCAGCGCGTAAGTCACCGGTATGCGTGCCCCGGCTCCCACCCTGCGCAGCATAGGACGCGTGGTAGACACATTGCCGCGCAACGTATCGCCATCCACTATATAATAATAGTATACCTTATAGCTCGTAGAAGCCGGACGCCGAACAAGGCGGTGATTGACCCTGTATGTGGACTCCTCGGTATGATGCCGCGTCACTTTCTCCACGACACCGCTTATGTCGCACGATCCTTTTTCGAGCTCGCGCTCTTCATAATTCATCCGCAGTACAAGGCCTAAAATAAAAAGTACAATTACCATAACGACGCTTATGACAAATATGCGCCAATTTTTCCGTGACATGGTATAATATGGTTATGTTTATTAAACTTCTGCAAAGTTAATCAACTTAACGGTATTATTTCGTAAATTTGCCGTACTAAATACATCCGTAAATGCTTGAAACGATAAAACAAAAAGCTCTTGAAGGCATCCCCTCCACCGTGGATGAAGCACTCGAGCTTAACCTGCGATATACCGCCGATGAACTCGCCGACGCCGCCGACGAAGTCAGACTAAAATTCTGTGGCGACGTCATCGACACCTGCTCCATTGTCAACGCACGTTCGGGGCGCTGCACAGAAGACTGCAAATGGTGTGCCCAGTCACGCTACCACTCCACAGGCATAGATGAGTACGAGTTTGTGCCGGAGGCCGAAGCCATGCATGCCGCCCGGCTGAACAAGGAGGCAGGAGTACGCCGCTACTCGCTCGTGACAAGCGGGCGCAAAGTAGCTCCGGGCGATATAAAACGATTCTGCGACCTATATCGTAAGGTCGATGCCGAAACAGGTATATACATGTGCGCTTCCATGGGGCTGCTTAACCGCGACGAACTGCAGCAACTGCGCCAAGCCGGTGTACGTCGCTATCACTGCAATCTCGAGACATCGGCAAGTTTCTTCCCCTCGCTGTGCTCAACACACACACATGAAGACAAACTGCGCACCATAAAAGCCGCGCGCGAAGTCGGCATGGAGATATGCTGCGGAGGCATAATAGGCATGGGCGAGTCGATGCGCCAAAGACTCGAACTGGCCGAAGAAGCCCGCGAAGCGGGAGCTGTATCCATACCGATAAATATACTTAACCCCATCAAGGGCACGATGCTTGAAAACGTGCCACTCATCGGAGAGGAAGAGATTGTGCGCACAGTGGCTCTGTTCAGACTGATAGCCCCAAAACTGACACTGCGCTTTGCCGGCGGCCGCATGAGGCTGTCAAAAAAGACCATGTCCCGGATACTGCGCGGCGGGATGAACGGAGCGCTCATGGGCGACATGCTCACAACCGTAGGCAACGGAGTGGCTGAAGATAAGGAACTTTTCCACGACACCGGCTACCGTGAAGAGCCGTTGAGTTGATCATAACCCCTCCTGAAATATTCGCGCTCCATGTCAACGGGGCGTATGACTTCGTCGTTCCAGAGAACGATATCCATGTCTATCGTCACGGCTCCCGTGAGCTTCATCTCCGGAGTACGCCCGTTGTCGATTTCGTATTGCTTCAACTCGTCGGTTATTTCTTCGATAGGCCTGTAGGTAAGGCCCTCGGCCACACAGTTAAGATAGGGTGCGTAACGCCCGCTCCATTCCAAAGTCTCGTAAATCGACGACACGACGACATCACTGAATGATGCGGAGAAGTAATCCACCGCAGCCGCCATGCGTTTGTCGCGGTCAGCAGTGTTGCTGCCTATGCCGACGACCACTCTGTTCATTGCTGCGGCACATCTTTCATGGTCAGTGCTATGCGGCCACGCGCATAGTCCACGTCAAGCACCCGCACAGTGACATGCTGATGCACGTTGACCACCTCGGCAGGCGACGATATAAAACGGTCGCAGAGCTGCGATATGTGAACAAGCCCGTTTTCATGAAGACCTATGTCGACAAAACAGCCGAAAGCAGTGATATTGCTGACTATGCCGTTGAGCTGCATACCGGGCTGAAGGTCATGAATGTCGCGGATGCGGTCATCAAACTCCATCACCTCGACTGTCGAACGCGGGTCGCGTCCGGGTTTTTCAAGTTCAAGCACTATGTCGGTCAGCGTAGGCAGTCCTACCTGCTTGGTCACATATGGAGAAAGGTCAAGTTTTTCAAGCAGTTTAGGGTTCTTGACAAGACTATCGACCGTGCAGCCGTTGTCAGCGGCTATCCTGTCGATAAGTTCATATCGCTCCGGATGCACAGCCGTATTGTCGAGCATATTGTCGGCGCCGGGAATGCGAAGAAATCCTGCACACTGCTGAAACGCTTTCTCACCCATGCGAGGCACATCAAGCAACGCCTGACGGCTCTTGAAGTCACCGTGCTCGGCACGGTAGCCTACTATGTTGGACGCAAGTGCCGGCCCTATGCCCGACACGTAAGCCAACAACTCCTTTGAGGCTGTGTTGACATTTATCCCGACAGAGTTGACACAACTCTCCACTGTATAGGCAAGCGCCTCCTTCAGTTTGGTCTGATCGACGTCATGCTGATATTGCCCTACTCCTATCGACTTGGGTTCTATCTTCACAAGTTCAGCAAGAGGGTCTATCAGACGACGGCCTATAGACACGGCCCCGCGCACTGTCACGTCATAATCGGGAAACTCCTCACGCGCTATCTTGGACGCGGAGTAAATGGAAGCCCCGTTCTCATTTACCACAAATACCTGCACCGGACGCGGATAGCGCAACGATCCGAGAAACTTCTCCGTCTCGCGGCTGGCGGTACCGTTGCCCACAGCAATAGCGTCTATACGGTACGACTCCACAAGCCGGCTTACCTTAAAGGCGGCACCATGAAAGTCGTTCTGCGGCGGATTGGGATAGATGACCTCGGTGTGCATGAGATTGCCCTGCTCGTCAAGACACACGACCTTGCACCCGGTACGAAATCCCGGGTCAATAGCCAGCACTCTTTTCCGTCCCAAGGGAGGAGCGAGAAGCAGCTGCCTGACATTTTCGGCAAACATGCTTATGGCGGCATCATCAGCCTTGCTTTTTGCCACAGCAAGCACTTCGGTCTCTATCGAGGGTTTTATAAGACGACGATAACTGTCCTTTACCGTCGACCTGATCAAAGCGGCCACAGGCTCGGAAGCGGTAGTTCTTACAAACATACGCGACAACCGCTCTATCATCTCGTTGTCATCAATTGACACCGATACCTTCAGAAAGCCTTCGGCCTCACCCCGAAGTATGGCGAGCAGACGATGAGATGTGACCGTACGCAACGGACTGCTGAATTCAAAGTAATTTTCGTAATTGGCACCCTCCTTCTCCTTACCTTTCACCACTTTGGCCGATATGACGGCATTGCGGTTGTAACGGGCACGTACTATAGAGCGTGCCTTCTCGCTCTCGCTCATCCACTCGGCCATTATGTCAGCGGCTCCGGCCACAGCATCGGACACATCGGCTACTTCACCACCCGTAAAGCGACATGCCGGCGACTCTACATCGGCCGAAGTCTGCGCCATGAGCATACGGGCAAGAGGTTCAAGTCCTTTCTCGACAGCCATCTGCGCTCTTGTACGCCTACGCGGTTTGTAAGGCATATACAGGTCTTCGAGCAGAGTCGCGTCATAAGTATCGATGATCTTCTTCTTCAGTTCCGGAGTCAGTTTATCCTGCTCCCTGATAGTCTCAAGAATGGTATCTTTCCTTTTTTCCAAAGCGAGCAGAGCATCATAGCGCAACTGTATATTATGGACAGCCACTTCGTCAAGAGCACCTGTGGCTTCCTTGCGGTAACGGCTTATAAACGGTATCGTGCAACCCTCGTCAAGGAGTTTCAGCGTTGCCGCCACCGATTTTTTAGAAATACTCAGCTCATCCGCGATAATAGTAGATAATTCAGGATTCATAAGGGTTTACTTTGTGTTTGGTGCCTTCTTTTTCAGTTTAAGAACCGTTATTTCAGGAGTAGCCCCGATACGTGCCGGCAGGGCTACGGTTCCGACTCCGATGTTGACATATAGTTTATGCCTGTCTGATTTGTCGCTATACAGACCGCCCCATTTTGAATAACGCCATGCGGCAGGCGACCAGCCGCCTATCTGCATCTGCATGGCATGGGTGTGGCCTGAAAGTGTAAGATCTATGTTTACTGTGTCATTGTCGGCTATTTTACTGTCCCAATGAGCGGGATTATGCGACATCAGCACTTTAAATACGCTGTCGGACAACTGCGGATAAGCCTTTTGCAGATCTCCGTATACGGTAAACGGAGGATCGCCCCAGTTCTCCACACCGATCAAGGCTATGGAGTCGGCTTCATTGCGAAGCCATGCCGTAGTATTGTCAAGTTCTTTCCAGCCCATCTGTCGCTGGAGCGAGCGCATGAGTTTCATATTTCCGGCCTTGGCCGCCTCGTCTTTCCACGAGCTGTAATCGCCGTAGTCATGATTGCCGAGCACGGAGTATACTCCGTGGCGGGCGTCAATCCGGGACAGTACCGGCACAAACGGCACCAACTCGTCAGAACGGCGGTTCACTATATCGCCCGTAAAGAGCACTATATCGGCATTGCGTGAGTTTATTTCATCCACAATGCGGCTCACGAAAGTAGTGTCATTGCCGTAAGTACCCACATGAAAGTCGGAGAACTGGACTATGACGTAGTCATCGAAGCCGGCAGGGAGATTGTCAAACTCAAGCTCCATGTAGTTTACATGATAATCGGTACGGTTGGCAAGAGCCGCCCACCACATGACGGCAAACACAAACACGGCCGCCGCTATACCTGCCACGGAGCCGGCATAACACTTGCGGCGGCGCCACAACCGGGGCAGATAATCAAAGAAACTGAATATGCAGTACACATACTTGGGCAGGTACACCGTGACATACGCGTACAACATCCACATTATGGCTACCAGCATACCGTCGGAGCCGCTGTTGCGCGGCAGACACACCACCGTTATCATATACACAAGCAGGAGCAGGGAGCTCCACGCATATACGACTCCGGGCCAACGACGGTGACAGAAAGCGGTAAGACGCCGCCATATATATATATCCACCGCCACGTTGAGCGCGGCTATAACGATAATAAGTATTATCCCAAGCCTCATCGTACAATAACAGCTTTAAAGTTTATCAGCCGTGACACTCGTCGTGACAGGATTCATCGGCATGTATATTGTTTTTCAACGGGTTGGCATACATGGTAAGCATCATAGCATACAGATAATCCTTATCATCAGATGTAAGTTCGGGTACATCCACTTTCTTAAGCTGCTCCCTGATATATGTCTCAAAATCAGCTACCTCCTCCGCATTGTAGCGGTCGGCAAACTCCTTCGTGGCATAAAGCAGGTCATACGCTATGTAGTTTATAGGGTATATCTTGTAGCCGGAGTGTATCTGACAGTCTATCATGCGGCATACGTCACGGGCCACTGCGGCCTTGTCATGCGACTCGTCAAGAGCGGCAAGTTCAGGATTGATCGGATGGCCTACGGCAAAGTGCACGCGTCCTTTAGGCTGCAAAAGGCCGGTCTCCATGGCAAACAAGTCGTCGCGCTGAGTCTTCTTGAACTCCGGGTCATTGCGGCGTAGCAAAAACTCACGTGCTTTCAGATAGTCGTTAGGGTCATACTCATATGATATCGACACCGGCAGCAGGTTGATATCCATCAGGTTATCTGTAAATTCCTTGCCTCCGGCAAGTCCGAGCATTTTGACCAAAGAATCCTGCGCCTTATCGTCAGAATCCTTGCTGCGTCCCTGACGCTCCGCAATCCATACCGACTGGTTGCGGCGCGATACCGTATCATGTATGTAAGCCGACAGTTCCTGCGCCGCTTCAAGGGCCTTCACCCTCGGCAAGTCACGCTTCACGATAAAGCTTTTGTTAAGCCTTACCAAGTCGTTGATCCACTCATAGACAAGCAGATTGTTGCCTATGGCCACTTCGGTCGTAGGATAGCCCGCCCGAAGGAAGCACAGATTCAGAAACGACGTGTCGAGCACGATGTCGCGGTGATTGGTTATAAATGTATATGCTTTTGTCTTGTCTACACGCTCAAGACCGTCGACAGTAATACCTGAAGTGGTTTTTGATGCCAGCATTTCAAGAAACGGCCACATGATCTTACGCTGGAAAGTATCCTTGTCATGCACCTGAAGCAGGTCATGGCACATTTCGTCATAATCAACATTAGGCAACACCCATCTTACCGCATGCTCAAATCCCGGCTCTTTTACAAGATGCTGCATTTTTTCATGGAATACACTGTCGGGATAAGGAGCGATGTCCTCAAATTGTAGCTGTTCCTGTGTCATAATTATCCTAAATTATAATTTCGGTTGTTCAAAGATAACATTTTAATCTAAAAGTTGGTCTAAAATTACCGTTTCTTTACGATTTTTTATATATCTACGGCATTGTTGTAATTACGCCATTTATCTATCAGAGCAGTCATGTCAGGCGGCACGGGAGCCGAAAAAAACATCTCCTCGCCTGTAGCCGGATGGACGAATCCGAGTGTGCGGGCGTGCAATGCCTGACGAGGGCACAGGTCGAAGCAATTGGCTACAAACTGGCGGTAACGAGCAGTCGTCAGACCCCGCAGTATGGCATCACCGCCATAACGGACGTCATTGAAAAGCGGGTGTCCTATATGCTTCATATGGACCCTTATCTGATGAGTGCGCCCCGTCTCAAGCACACACTTGACCACGCTAACATAGCCAAGCGGCTCCACTGTAGAGTAATGGGTCACGGCATGCTTGCCGTAATCGCCATCGGGAAATACCGTCATCTGCAACCGGTCTTTAAGGCTCCGGCCTATATTCCCCTCTATGCGTCCGTCAGCAGGCTCTGGGCGCCCCCACACTACGGCCACATACTCGCGCTTGGTCGTTTTGTTGAAAAACTGCCGCCCGAGATGAGTCTTGGCATCGGGAGTCTTGGCCACGACAAGCAATCCGGATGTGTCCTTGTCGATACGGTGCACAAGCCCCATGCGCGGGTCATTGACATCATACTCGGGATTATCCTTGAAGTGATAGGCCAACGCATTGACAAGAGTACCGTGGTAATTGCCGTGGCCGGGATGCACTACCAGTCCGGCGGGTTTATTGACCACAAGCAGATGCTCGTCTTCATATACGATGTCGAGCGGTATATCCTCGGCTATTATCTCCAGTTCATAACGGGGGCGGTCCATGACCACAGTCACCACATCAAGAGGCTTTACCCTGTAATTGGACTTGACCGCACGACCGTTGACAAGTATGCATCCTGCGTCGGCAGCCTGTTGCACACGGTTGCGCGACGACTTTTCAAGACGCGCCACAAGAAACTTGTCGACACGCAGAAGCTGCTGCCCCTTGTCGGCTACGAATCTGAAATGCTCGTAAAGCTCGCCTCCGTCAGCATCCTCGATATCGGCGTCATATCCGTTACCGGCAACCGCATCGTCGGAGGGCATAATATCATCTATATTGTCAACAGCCATAACACAACGGTCAATTGATGTCAAGTTCACTTGCTTCAAGATCATCCGATATGGCCTCGGCAACAGCTATGCTGTCATCCTCGTCGGGCAATCCGCCACCCACCTCGATGGTAACTGTGGCTGAAGCGGGGATACGGGCTCCCGGCTGCAGCGAGATGCCGTTGAATTTGGCTCCAAGCACAAGATCGCGGTATTCGCTGGGCACGTAATGCTCCTTGATATGCTTTATACCTATACCTTCGAGCATTGAACGCGCCTGCCGCAAAGACATGTCGGCAAGATTGGGCACTGACACCATTTTAGGCGAAAAAGCATTGACAGTAAGATATACCACACGATTGGGCTTAACTTTTGTATTGGGTCGCGGCGACTGGTCAAGAACGGTGCCCGGCTGCGTGTGCTCGTCGTATATCGAGTCTGACAGCTCTACGTTGAGTCCGGCCGCGGCGAGTGCCGCCGACGCCTGATTGTAAGTAAGCCCGCGCATGTTGGGGACCACCTCGTATTTACCGTGGCCGGTCCACACGTCAAGGGCTACCAGAGTGATCCATACCACACCGCATCCGGCAATAAACATTAACAACAGATTGAATAATATCGGATGCCGTTTGATAAAATTTTTATATTTTCCGGGTTGACTCGCTTCTTCCACGTCTCACTATTTATTAATTAAGCAATTGTCGCGATATCCTATAAACCCTCATAATAACACGACATTTTACGAATAATGTGCAAAATTATATAAAACGGATGGAATTAACACGCGGTCAAGTACAATTTGTAGGCAAAAAATCTTAAATAATCTTTTATCTGTAAAATTTTGAGCCAATATATTATTACACTCATGATTTATTACTAAATTTGCAGCTTGAATATTTGATAGCATATTATGCGTAATTACATCCATATTTTAACAGTGCTTATCTCCGCTGTAGTGTTCACATCATGCGGTGAATATCAGCGCATACTTAAAAGCAATGACCCGGACGAGCGTCTCGAGTACGCCAAGCGTGCGTTTGAACAGAAAAAGTACACTCAGGCGGCCACCGTGCTCACCGATATCGTAACGATGTTCAAAGGCACCCAAAAAGCCGAAGACTCTCTATATCTGCTCGCCCTCAGCCACTACGAGAACAAAGACTACGAAAATGCAGGCGCCTATTTCCAGACTTACTACAACCGCTACCCCAAAGGCAAGTATGCTGAAATGGCCCGCTTCTACTGCGGTTACGGATATTTCCTCGATTCTCCCGAACCCCAGCTTGACCAAAGCGGCACCATAAAGGCCATCGAGGAGCTTCAGGCTTTTCTCGACTACTTTCCCAAGAGCGACAAAGTGCCTGTGGCCCAGAACACCATCTTCGAGCTGCAAGACAAACTCACGCTCAAAGAACTGCAGAACGCACAGCTCTATTACAACATGGGCAACTATATGGGCAACAACTACGAATCGGCGGTGATAGTGGCTCGCAACGCCATCAAGAACTACCCCTACTCCAAGTATAAAGAAGAACTCGAGATGCTCATTCTGAAGTCGCGCTATCAGGAAGCCGCACAGAGCGTCGAAGAGAAAAAGGCCGACCGCTTTCGTGACGTAGTCGACGAGTACTACTCGTTTATCAACAACTATCCCGAGTCGCCTAACCGCAAGGAGGCCGACAACATCATGAAGATAGCCGGTAAATACGTAAACGAATAAACATTTATAATAATGGACTACAAGAAATCCAACGCACCTCTCAACACCACAACCCGCGACCTCATCAAGATGTCGGAGGACACAGGCAACATCTACGAAACAGTGTGCATCATCGCAAAACGCGCCAACCAGATATCCGGCGAGATGAAACACGACCTCGAAAAGAAGCTACAGGAGTTTGCATCGCTCAACGACAACCTCGAAGAAATTTCGGAAAATCGCGAGCAGATCGAGATTTCACGTTATTACGAGAAACTTCCCAAGCCCACTCTTATCGCAACCCAAGAGTATCTTGAAGGAAAAATCCACTTCCGCAATCCGTCAAAAGATAAGAATCTCGACTGAGAGTTTGGTCGGTTGTATAAAAATTACTAACTTTGTGCGCTCATTTAGAGCACCAATATAATTATTAACTTTAAATTTTCAATAAGAATGCACTTGAATTCTGACGAAAAAGTACAAATCTTTGAGAAATACGGTAAGGGCAAGACTGATACTGGCTCACCTGAAGCTCAGATAGCATTATTCTCGGTTCGTATTGCTCATTTGACTCAACACCTGAAGTCAAATCACAAAGATTATACTACTGCACGCGCTCTTAAAGCATTGGTAGGTAAGCGCCGTCGTCTTCTTGATTACCTGATCAAGAAGGACATCAACCGCTATCGTGCCATCATCGCACAGAAAGAGCTTGGTATCCGCAAGTAAGCCACGTGCTGCTTAACGACTACACCGGTCGGCTGCGTCAATGACGTGGCCGACCTTGTTTTCATCCCCCACCCGCAAAATAACCGACGGGGTCACATGTCCACGTTATTTGATTGGGAGCAGGCAGGCACGTAGGGGCGCCAGTATCACGGCGCCCGCAGAGATTCGGATGGACATACCGGCAAGGCAGTTACAGAAGACCATACCGGACGTAGCCGGACGCCGTGGTACTGGCGTCCCTACCAATATTGTCGCCGTTTGACCGTTTCCTTAAATTACAAATCCAAAAGTATGAGAAGTTAGCAATCCGGTTAACCATACGCAGCGTAGCCGGACGCCGCACTACCGTATGACCATGCAGGCAGTGCGGTCAGAGAGGACCATCCGGGGCATTTTGACAGCTGTCAGTCGAGACAGGCGTCGAGGTCGCGCGTTATCTGCTCGCGGTCAAGGTGCCGGCCGATAAAAACAATCTTCTCCATGCGGTCGCCATAGGTCTCGTCCCAGTCACGCATAAGTCCCGGCTCCTGCTCCATGAGCTGCTGCAGCTCCTCCTCGGGTGCAGTGGCATACCACTGTCCTACATCGGTAATTTTTTTCTGCACACCCGCCTGTTCAAACAGATATGTCACGTCGGTATTGTCACTGAAATAGCACACACCTTTGGCCCGGATGACATTGCGCGGCCACTTCTTGTCCACATAATAATCAAACTTATTAAGATTAAACGGACGGCGTCGGTAGTAAACAAACGTCGAAATGCCGTATTCCTCAGCTTCACCCTCCTCATGATCATGATGGTGATGATGGTGGTGGTTACCATGCTCATGCTCATCCTCCTCGTCATGGACATGGTCATGATGATGGTGATGCTCGTGTTCAAGTTCGTCGACCGGACGCTCTATCTCCTTGATCCAAGTCGCCGAGGTAGCCACTTTCTCAAAGTCAAACAGCCCTGTATTGATTATGCGGCCGAGATCGACATCGGCATAATCACATTCTATTATCTCGGCCTGCGGCTGAAGAGTGCGTACAATCTCTTTTATCCTACTGCTATCCTCGGCGCTAACCTCCGATATCTTGTTGAGCAGGATTATGTTGCAGAACTCTATCTGCTGTATTATAAGATTTTCGATATCCTCATCATCCATGTTCTCGTTTTTAAGACTGTCGCCGCACGAGAACTCACTCTGCAGTCGCAAAGCATCCACAACCGTGACCACACAGTCGAGCCGGCAGGTACCGAACTTATTTACAACAGGAGCCATAGACGGTATCGAGCATATAGTCTGCGCTATAGGCTCCGGCTCACATATGCCGCTCGCTTCTATCACGATGTAGTCGAAGCTGTCCATATGAAGCAGATCTACTATCTGATTCACAAGATCCATCTTCAGCGTACAGCATATGCAACCGTTCTGAAGGGCCACAAGGCTGTCATCGGCCGTGCCTACCACACCCCCCTTCTGTATAAGGTCAGCATCTATGTTTACCTCTCCTATATCATTGACTATCACGGCAAACTTTATGCCTCGTTCGTTGGTCAGTATGTGATTAACCAATGTTGTCTTGCCGCTTCCCAGATATCCGGTAAGGAGCAGCACAGGTACATCCTTTCCTTTCATGACAATATATATATTTTGCATCGCAAAAATAACAATTTCCCCGGCTATATCCTCGGTTTATCAACGAAAAAGACTAAATTTGCATTAACTCGACAAACCGACAAAATCCGTTTTAACCTCATAATCAATTTATCATCATGAACAAAGCAGTCTTTGCCGTCATAGCCATCGCATTATACGGAGCCACGCTACACGCGGCATCACCCGGAGGTCTCGACAAAGCGACGGTCGACAAGATACGCGCTACATATCGCGACACCCCTCATCAGCGTGCCATACACAATGCTATCGCTGCAAACTCGATTGACAGGCTTGCCGTCAATGCCGCGAATAAAAACAATTTCGACACCCATTTTTCACACAAAGTGAAAAGCAAGGGCATCACCGACCAGAAGTCATCGGGACGATGCTGGCTCTTTACCGGTCTTAACGTGCTGCGCTCCCAGATGATGGCACAGCATAATCTTCCGGAGCTGACATTGTCGCAAAACTACAATTTCTTCTGGGACCAGCTCGAAAAGTCCAATCTGTTTCTTCAAAGCATCATCGACACCGCCGACCGGTCTATGGATGACAAGACCGTCGAATGGCTGTTTAAAAATCCGCTCAGCGACGGAGGCCAGTACACCGGTCTGTCTGACAACATATCGAAGTACGGTGTCGTTCCCTCGGAAGTGATGGTGGAGACATTCAGCAGTTCTAACACGTCGCGCATGCGCAATCTTATAGGACTCAAGCTCAAGGAGTGGGGTCTTGAACTCCGCAAAAGCGCTGCCGCCGGCACCGGGGGCAAAGCTCTTGCCGACAGGAAAACCGAAATGCTCGGTGAAGTATACAAGATGCTGGCACTGACCCTCGGCGAGCCGCCGACGGAGTTCTCGTGGTCAAGAAAGGACCGCGACGGCAATATAATAGACTCCGCAGTCTACACTCCGCAGTCGTTTTACGCCACATATGCCGGCAATGACCTGAAAAACGATTATGTCATGCTCATGAACGACCCCACTAGAGAATATTACAGACTGTATGAGATAGATTTTGACCGACACACCTACGACGGACAAAACTGGACCTACGTAAACCTTCCGGTCGAAGATATAAAAGAGATGGCCATAGCGTCGATCAAGGACAGCACCATGATGTACTTTTCCTGCGACGTAGGCAAATGCTTCGATCGTGAGCGCGGACTGCTCGATGTCAACCATTTCGACTACGGTTCATTGTTTGACACCGGATTTCCGATGGACAAGGCCGACCGCATACGCACCTTTGCCAGCTCGTCGTCACACGCCATGACCCTGATGGCCGTGGACCTTGACAAAGACGGACGGCCTAAGAAGTGGATGGTCGAAAACAGCTGGGGCCCCGGAGCCAACAACGGTCATCTTATAATGACCGACCGATGGTTTGACGAATACATGTTCCGCCTCGTGGTCAACAAAAAGTATCTCACCGCCAAAGCCGCTTCCGTACTCGACACTAAACCCATACTCCTGCCGGCGTGGGACCCCATGTTTGCCGAGGAACAGTAACCCGGGCGCCCGTTTTTCTGTTAACGCACTGCCTCAGATTATCTTCATGGCTTTTGCTATGCGGCAAGCCTCCATCGAATTCTTTACTTGCAGTTTAGCGAGTATTTCCTGCCGGTGGCGGCTTACCGTATTTTTGCTGATAGACAAGACCACTGCTATATCGGCACTGGTTTTGCCGGAGTCTATGAGCCTTAGCACCTGCTGTTCCCGTCGGCTCAGTATCGATGCGTCGGAGGAGGATGTCAGCTCTTCAGAAACACCTGTCAGGGAATTGGCAACGATGCTCTTGCCGACAAAGCCTATGGCGCTGCTCCCATACAGGCATAATGCGTGGGTTATTGTTTCGGCATCATCGGCATAGATGTAATACATGCGATGGAGCACATCTATAGTGCAACCCGTTTCCACAGTCATGCGCAACTTTGACACCAGATAGTAATCGGGGCGTGTATGACGCGGTACATGACGCAGGAAATTGAAGAACCGCAGTTCTGCAAGATATTTTTCCTCACGTTCATCTTCTGTCATCAGGTCGAGAATAGCCTTCTCCCAGATGGAATTTTCAGTCCCGTAATTACCTATACCCAGAAGGATCCCGAATTTGCCGGGGAATATCCGACTCGTTCCACTCCTCAGATCACTGACTACAGCTGTGACATTTTCGATTCGGGCTACGTTTTCTGCATAATTCAGTAACCACGGCAAATCAGATTTTTCAACTCTGACCGACTGATTTTTCAGAAGCTGATTTAGTCTTGGAAGATTACTCATGTCAAAAAATGGTTATTTATAGCCATTGCGCATTATTTTACAAGCGATTAACTTTGCAAAGTTAACTCCAATATATGGTTATTTGAAATGACAGAGAAAGAAAAGATGCTGGCCGGCATGATATATGATGCAAACAATGATTCTCTGCTTATCGCCGAGAGGCTTGAGTGCAAAGAATTGTGTCATGATTACAATAATCTCAGACCAAAGGATGTCGAGGAAAGAAAGAAAATTATAATGGAACTGTTGGGCAGTGTGAAAGGAAACTTCCTGATAGAGCAGCCGTTTCTTTGCGATTACGGCTACAATATCCATATCGGTGATAATTTCTACTCCAATCATAATTTAGTCATACTTGACGGAGCGCCTGTAAGATTCGGCGACAACGTGTTTATCGCTCCCAATTGCGGATTCTACACGGCAGGACATCCGATTGATGCCGTCGAGAGGAACAAGGGGCTCGAATACGCCCGTCCGATTACCGTCGGCAACAATGTATGGATTGGTGCCAATGTATGTGTGCTGCCCGGCGTGACCATCGGCGATGATTGCGTAATCGGAGCCGGCAGTGTTGTGGTGAAAGACATCCCGTCTCACTCGGTAGCCGTAGGAAATCCTTGCAAAGTAATAAAAACGATAAAATGACAGACATGGTACAAAAAGTTTTATTCATGGCACTTACGCTGATGACAGGACTGTCGCTCTCAGCCCAGACCCTTGAAAAAATGAACTGGTTCAACGAACCGTCGCAGTGGAATATCTCCGGCAACGAGCTTTCGATGTCGGTAACGCCCAAGAGTGACTACTGGCGCATATCGCACTATGGTTTCACCGTTGATGACGCACCTTTCTACTATGCGGAATACGGCGGAGAGTTCGAGGCAAAGGTAAAGGTGGCCGGCGATTACAAGGTGCGTTTCGACCAAGCCGGCATGATGATTCGTATCGACCACGAAAACTATATCAAGGCCGGTATAGAATACGTTGACGGCAAATACAACCTCAGCACAGTAGTGACACATCACACATCCGACTGGAGTGTCATCGCCCTTGATAAGCCTGTCGATTTCATCTGGATAAAGGCAGTGCGCCGAAAGGATGCGATAGAGATTTTCTATTCGTTTGACGACAAGGAGTATACCATGATGCGAAACGCATGGATGGAAGCCAACTGCCCTGTGAAAATCGGCATGATGGGCGCATGTCCCGACGGAGACGGCTTCAACGTCACATTCTCCGACTTCTCGGTTCGTCACCTGCCTGACGCAGTCCGCACCGAATGGCTTGAGAACGACAAATAATATTGAGCAATGAATATAAAAATAGACCATACGGCATTATATGTCCGTGACTTGGACGGGGCAAGAGATTTTTTCATACGGTATTTCAATGCCGAACCATCTGAACAATACCACAACCCGAAGACAGATTTCAAGTCATATTTCCTGAGTTTTGGCAACAGCGCAAGGCTCGAAATCATGACCCGTCCCGGATTGGATGTACAGAACGAGGCGCAGATGCGAACCGGCTATATACATCTGTCATTCAGTGTCGGCGGCAGGGATAACGTAGATGAGTTGACATCAATACTCAAAGACGGAGGGTATGAAGTTGTCAGTGGCCCCAGAGTTACCGGCGACGGCTACTATGAGAGCCAGATAATCGGAGTCGAAGGCAACGTAATAGAAATTACCGAATAATCAGAATATACCCACCTGCACAAACAACACTCTATTCATAGAAGCGGAGCAATCGCCCATATAGAGTCTCGGACCAATATAAAAAACGCTGTGAAGTTAGCATGTACGATTGTAGGGGCGCCAGTACCACGGCGCCCGGCTGCCACCCGAATAGTCCTATGCTAACGCCGTCGGTTTCACCATGATATTGGCCATACGGATAGACGGGCGCCGTACTACTGGCGCCCCTACCTTACAGCCCTATTTTATGTTTTGCAACTGATCCGTTATTCTGTTGCCTCGTGGCCACGTAGTGCTTCGTTTGCCCGGGGGCCTGTGCCTCCGTTTACAATCTCAGCATGCGCCAATAATAACGGAGAATCATCCACATAGAGTCTCGGACCAATATAAAAAACGCTGTGAAGTTAGCATGTACGATTGTAGGGGCGCCAGTACCACGGCGCCCGGCTGCAGCCCGAATGGTCCTATGCTAACGTCGCTTCCGGTTTCACCAAGATATTGGCCATACCGATAGACGGGCGCCGTACTACTGGCGCCCGTCTATCGGTATGGCCCTATTTTAAGTTTTGCAACTAATCCGTTATTCTGTTGCCTCGTGGCCACGTAGTGCTTCGTTTGGCCGGGGACCCATAACGAGTTCCAATGTGCCTCCGTTTACAATCTCGGCATGCGTTATCCAAAGGCGGTCAAGAGGGTTGCCGTTGAGAGTCACCGACTGTATGTAGACATTTTCGGGCGAATTGTCACGAGCGATGATTGTAAAAGTACCTCCCTGATAATACTTCGGATCAAGCGCTATCTGTGCCCGATCAAATACGGGAGATGTAAGTTCATAACGCGGTACACCGGGGCACACCGGATGAAAACCGAGAGATGCCAAAACATACCATGCCGACATCTGCCCGACGTCCTCATTGCCGCAGAGTCCGTTGACATCGGCTCCATAGGCATTGCGGCATATACGCCTTGTCCAGTACTGTGTCAGCCACGGCTTTGATGTGTAGTTGAACATGAACGGCACATGATGATCGGGTTCGTTGGGATGATTATAATAATCGCCCCATGTAAAACGACTGTCCGCTCCGTTGAAAAAAGCCTCCAGCTCGCTTAACATTCGCTCCTCGCCCATCAGTGACTTAAGACCGGCTATGTCATGAGGCACAAACCATCCCTGCTGATAGTTGTTGGACTCGACACATCCCTGAAGAAACGTGAGGCGCGACTTCCAAGGGGTCCATGCCCCGCTATCGTCGCGCGCCCTGAACCAGCCTACACTGTCACACCATACCGAACGGTAAGACTGCGACTTGCGGGCAAACTCCGCAGCCTCTTCACGGCATCCAACCGAGTCAAGCAGCATCGACACACATCTGTCGGTATAGGCATACTCGAGTGTCGACGACAGGTCGCCGGGCACAAAACCGGCCTCCCCGTTAGAGAACCGGCGCTGGGTATTCACGGCGTAACGTATGGCCTTGTGCGTATCATAGCCGCGAAGTCCTTTGTTAAAAGCATCGGCAAGGACCGACACAGCCGGATTACCGACCATGCATCCCGAGTAAGAGTTAAGAAACTCCCATCGCGGGAAGTAACCGCGACCGCTAAGCTCGGCAATCTGCACCAAAGAGTTCAGCTCGTCCTCAACAAGAGACGGATTAATCACGGTCTGCAACGGGAACTGACTTCTAAACACATCCCAGCCGCTGAATATAGTACGGTATACGAATCCGTCGGCCTCATGTATGCGTCCGTCGGCGCCGATATACCGGCCGTCAGCATCGGAGAAGCACCGTGGGTCTATCATCGTGTGGTAGAGCGACGTATAAAACACCGTGAGGTCATCGTCATTGCCGCTCTCGACTTTCACTTTTGATAGAGAGCGCTCCCATAGAGCACGTGAACGTTCACATACCCGGTCAAAGTCCATGCCGGTCATGTCGGCTTCGAGATTACGCCGGGCACCCTCCATGTCCACAAAAGAAATGCCGCACTTCAACGCCACCTCCATGCCTTCGGTCGATGGAAATTCGGTAAAGAATCCGATATGCTTTCCCTCCAACTCAGTACGGTCTCTTATTATCTCGGCATTCTCATACAAACTGTGGTATACGGGGTCGTCATTGGTTGAATTTTTCCGCGACCAACCGTCGGGAATATCAGCGCTCCACATACCGTAATCTGTCATCGGGCGGCTGAATACACAATAAAAATATACCGTATAGTCGGCTCCACCCCAGCCGTCGCCCCAGCCGCCACCTTCAGGCGGGCACTTCATATAACCACGTATCACACTGTCGTTTACAACCTCTACGCGCTGCAGTGTCGACGATCCGCCTATACGACGGGCAAGATCTATCTGTATGCGGGCCGTATCGGCTTCAGGATATGTAAACCTTATCATACCAGACCGGGGCGCCGCAGCCAATTCCGCTTTTATACCGTAGTCGTCAAGCATCACCGCATAACGGTCGATGCGGGCACACTCACGGTCATGCGAAAACCGGCTTCGATAGCCGCGCTCAGGCTCATCTTCAGTACCTTTGAATGTTTTCAACGGCCCCACTGTCGGCATAACGAGGAAATTGCCAAGATCACCATACCACCCCACTCCGCTCATATGGGTAAAACTGAACCCTTCTATGGTTTTGTGATGCCATGAGTATCCTGAGCCGTTGTCGCCGCCGGTTTTGGTATCAGGACTTAACTGTACAAGTCCATAAGGAGTACATACCCCGGGAAATGTTTTCCCGAGGCCGTCTGTCGCACCTGCAAGTTCGTCATGAGTCGTAACCCCGATTATAGGATTGACATAATCCACGGGCGATACTCCGGCAGCAGCTGACACATGGCCGACCGCAGCGACGACTGACAGTACAGCCGCAATAAAAACAGAAGCACGCATGACCGAGATTATTTTCACGGATTTATGCCGCGTGTAAGACGATAATGATTTTCAGTAAGCCGGTTATAAATCTTGTCACCGGCACCATACTCTATCATTCCGGGGCCATATTCGGCTCCGAAGCCGCCCAATGACGCCGACCTTATGTCAGGCAGATACACAGGCCACGACCCGCTGCCCCATGTGTAACCGAACAGAAAGGGTGTTCCCTCCGGAGCCATCTCATTCTTCCAGTCAATCTGAAATTTTATGAACGGCTCACCGGGCACTGCCGCAATCACGATATTATTGTTCAGCACTATATTGGAAAAGTGAACGTTATAGTCAAGCGACTTGTCCTGACGTCCGGTAAAACAGAGCGAGTCAGTCATTATCTGTATAGATGCCTCCTGACGAGGATCAGGATAAAGCGCCTTGGTCAGTTTTACCGCCTCGATGCCGAGCAACTTGCCCATGCGTTCGATAAGATGGTATTTGGCCGGCCTCGGGTCATCGGCGCTTTCACGTCCGCCATCCTTAAACAACGGAGCCTGATTGCCGGCGCCACCCTGAATGAACAAGCAGTTCACAGGAGTGTCGAAAGCCTCCTCGACATAACGGGCCGCATATCCTACATAATCGGCCGATACTTCAAAGTTGTTCCAGACCACATCGGGGTGACAGGCAAAATTCATAACTACAGCTTTCGGTGTGCCCGACGCTACATCCTCAACTTTTATAACGCCGACAGCCGGGTCTATGGGGCCATGCACTATACACTCCGGATTGACAGCGAGCCAATGATCGTCGCCCTCCCACGACTCGAGCACCTTGCCGTTGTCACGCATTATAAGACGATTGAATGCTATCGGCGGAAACGAACGGTAACCGCTTGATAGACACACATCCGACATATCGGCTACCGCACCATCCACGGCCTCTTCTATCTGGCGCTCTACATACGCGGCATTCTCGGGAGTGACACGCGAAGAGTGGGTATGCGACAGGCTGAAAAACAAACGGTCAATGCCATGACGCTTACGCAGGCGCTCTACAAGCCCGGGGTTGGTATATCCGCCAAGATCCAGCGATACGAAACCGAGCCGCATACTGTCGGCCTCAAGCACAAGGGCGCGGGCATAGACAGAATCATGTACCGGATAGTATGGTTTGACAGGAGTGATATTGGTTTTAGCAGTGCCGCCACGCATAACCCGGGCACCCGATGAACAGACAGGCGACAAGAGTATCGCCACCATAGCCAAAGCGAAAATTATCTTTCTCATAATGCTGTTTAATTAATGTAATTATGGTCATAATCCCGAATGCCGTCAATAGGCCTCTCCGGACGGTTAACATATGCAAAATTAAATACCACACATTAGCACAGCTATTAAAAACACATTAATCCCCGACAAATAATCAAAACCTTTTTGTAATTTTGTGAACGGTATCCATTATGTTTTTTATATCCATGGTAAGATTCAATAGGCACCATATATTAGCTCTATGCCTCGCGTTGGTTTGTTTTGTTGCTGTCTCAGGTTTGTCGTTGTACAAATCGGTTGAAAAGAATGGCACCCCAGCACGATATCCCGATATCCTTGCCGATACAATCACCAAAATTACATCACAATACCCGAGCGAAATCGGAGTGGCCGTAATCATAAATAATACTGATACAGTTACTGTCAACAACAGCAACATTTACCCGATGATGAGTGTATTCAAGGTTCATCAGGCATTAGCAGTATGTCACGATTTTGATCGCAAAGGTCTTTCTCTTGATTCATTGATGAATATAGCAAGAGAAGAACTCGACCCCAAAACATGGAGCCCCATGATGAAAGAACATTTAGAGCCGGTGATTTCATTAACGGTTAAAGATTTATTGCATTATACACTAAGTCAAAGCGACAACAATGCAAGCAATCTCATGTTCAAAAGATTGGTTGACGTTGCACGGACCGATAGTTTCATTGCCACTCTCATACCTCGTTCAAGTTTTCATATAGCTTACACTGAAGAGGATATGTCGACTGACCACGACAAGGCATATGCCAATTGCACATCACCTCTCGGCGCGGCAATATTGATGAACCGCATGTTTACCGACAGTCTGGTAAGTCGCGAAAATCAATTGTTCATTGCGAACACCTTGAAAGAATGTAAAACAGGCAATGACAGAATAGCAGCACCCTTGCTTGACAAAGAAGGCATTAGCATAGCCCACAAAACAGGATCAGGCTACATTAATGATGACGGAGTGCTCGTAGCGCACAATGACGTAGCCTATATATGTCTGCCCGATAATACTTGTTATACATTGGCCGTATTTGTAAAGGATTTCAAGGGCAACGAAGCAGAAGCCGCCAAAGCCATAGCACACATATCCGCCACCGTATACTCAACATTATCACAGACTTTGTCATATGAAGTTACGAAAAGAGTGTAATTTATTGGAAATGAGCGTAGGTTAATTGCTCATGATAGTAATAGGTTACGAATTAGTTAGTTATCTACTGCATTATCCTTCTGCGCGTTGCGTAACCTTCAAAGAACTCTTCGTATGCAAAAATAGAAATTAAACGGGAGATTTAGAAATAAACCTCCTGATTTTTTTATCCTGTAGAGTCAACAAGCAAGTGCAAAATTAAGTCAATAGTTTGAAGAACTCAATACGAGGCGCTGAGAAACCTAATTTTTCTCGCGGTCTTCTGTTGATTTTTGCTTGTATTCTGTCAAGTTCTGCCT
>NZ_VSMC01000070.1 GCF_008728965.1 Heminiphilus faecis
CCCTCGATCTTTGCGCTCTCCCTGCCGTCGGTATCGGCATTGATGGCGTCCCAACGGTGCTTTATACGTATTTCCTGAACAGCGTCAAGGGCGAGCCGCTGTAGATGGAACCGGTCAATCACACGTGAGGCTTTCGGAAATGCCAGCCGACAGATGCGGTGCATGCTTTCCGACAGGTCAAGGGTGATTTCCTTAACCTTATTGCGAAGCTCGCTTTTAATCTGGCGCAGAGCACGTAAGACCACATCTGAATCCGTACCTAGGACTATCGCCACGATGGAATGCTTTCTGCCGTGTGCCTCTTTGTTTGTCACAATGGTGTAAAGTTCTCCGCGGCTGAGCGAGGTCTCGTCGATGCTCAGATGCGGCCCTATGTTCTGCGGAAACACCCGCCACTGCCCGGCATGAAGACCCTCCGGAGTGTCCTTCCACTGCCGGTATCCGCTCAGATGGCGCTTGTACTGGCGCTCAAACAGATCGCCGTCTATGTCGAAGAACCACTCAAGAGAGCGGCCCGTAATCGGGTATCTGTCCAAGCATATCTTTTAAAAAAGCCGCAAACTCTTTCGAGAAGCGGGTACCTTCGGCGACTAAATCCCAGCGTCGGCTGACGCTCCTGCCTGTCTCTGTCTCAACCCAGCGGCGACGCTTGATATGGAACGACATCTTGCGGCCTCTCACCGGATAATCACGCACGATGCTTTCCTCATAGAAGCCATTCGGGCGAAGTTGCCCGGCAGTGTAACCGTCAACTCCATTATCTCTTTCCTCCAAAGTGACATCAAGGGTTTCTTTGGTTTTATCCACCTTGACGAC
>NZ_VSMC01000071.1 GCF_008728965.1 Heminiphilus faecis
TGTCATCGTTGACCCATATGTGCCATGACCATACAATTTCATTGGCCTCGTTGTAACCCGCTATCACGGCATTGCCGGCAGTAGTGAGCGACTTCACGTGCACACGGTTGTACTCGTCGAGCCACACTTTGTCGCCTTTTGTGTTGTCGCCTATAACGTTCTGCTCCTGCCACAGTACTTTGACTTGGGCTATTTTCTTGGCGGGGTCTTTCTTGTTCACATAGTCGGAGTATTTCCATCCGCCGCCGGTTTCGGTGCGGTTATAGGGGTCAAACATGATCTCCTCTTTGAAGCCGAGCACATAACAGTTGGCGGGGGCTGCGAGCACACGGTCGTCGCGGTTCTCCGATTTTATATTTAGCGTTATATTGTAGTTGTGGTTGCGGCGTACGTTGAAGTCGTTATAGTCGTTCTCGCCGAGGTATATGGTGTACAGATAGTTGGACCCGTTGGTTTTGGACGATACGAAGAGCTGTACATAGAGCGCTTTGTCGGGAGCGTCGTTGTTTTTCAGCTTAGGATCGGTGTTCGTGGTCTTTCCTCGTCGGTTGGCCGGCATGTAGAAGGTGTATACGCTGCCTGATACAAGCTGCTTGTCAAGAGTTACGGAGCGTGTGGGGAAGTCGCCTACAGGGTAGTCTTCCTCCTTTGGCGTCTCCTCCATTCGCATGTCCTCGGGCATATTGTTGATTATGACGCGGTTCACGACCAGTCCTTTTGCAGCTTCTGCCGTCACGTACTTGAAGCTTATCTTTGCCATCATTCGCGTCAGGTGTATGTCTATCGGGTCGAGGTCAGTCTCTTTGCGTA
>NZ_VSMC01000072.1 GCF_008728965.1 Heminiphilus faecis
CATTTCCCAGTCCCCGAAGCGTGTGCCGTCAGCCTCGGCCGGACGCTGATGTATGGATACACGGTCGGGAATGATTGTCCGTCCCGACGGTTTGCGTTTACGGCCTTTGTGTCTGCGGTATTTAAGTTTGTGCCGGCAATGTTTTCTCAGCTCTCCCGTTTCATCTGCGCGTATTATCTGATATATGCGTTCATGGCTGATCCTCAGTCCTTCAAGTCTGAGATAGCCGGAAATCTGCCTTGGCGACCAGTCTTCCTCGCGTAACAGCCGCAAGGCTTTGTGGATAATCCACCGAGGGGTGCGTCGGTTTGTACAGATGCGTTCCCGTCGCTCCATGGCCTTCCGGTGCGCCAGCTGCCATGTGTATTTTCCGTGTTTCCCGCTGTTGCGCTTTAGCTCTCTGCAGAGCGTTGATTGTGAAATGCCGATGCGGTCGCAGATGATTTTTCTTGCGATTCCGTCTTGTAGGTACGCGAAAATTTGCGACCTTTGTTCCGAGGTTAGTTGTTTGTACATGAGCAATACAAAGTTAATTAATCTCCGGGAGACTTCGGTCTCCTTTTTTGTATTGCTTGTTTTTTCTACCGATTCACTCTTGGGGGCGGACTCGGCCGCCCCCGCCGCTTGGGCATCCCCCTCCGAGAGGAGTGAGGTTGGTCTGCTTATCTAAGCAAAGTTTTTGCACTTCGATTTTGAATCTTC
>NZ_VSMC01000073.1 GCF_008728965.1 Heminiphilus faecis
CGTACTTGAAGCTTATCTTTGCCATCATTCGCGTCAGGTGTATGTCTATCGGGTCGAGGTCAGTCTCTTTGCGTATGGTGTCTTTTACGGAGCCTTCCATGAGCAGATACTCGTCTTCTCCCATCTCGACATTATCCTCTGTGAATGGATATTTGTAGTCTATGAATTTTTCCTGAGTGGACAGGTCCTTGTCCTTGGCCCATTCGGGGTCACATGTGTTGGCGAGGACAAATACGCGGCTGTCGTTTCCCTCTGCCAGACGTATGTTCAGTTTTCTGATCTCTGTCGATGTCACTTCATAATATCGTGGCGCTATGAGCTGCTTTCCGTCGTTGTCGTACTGGAACACCCATATGTCGTGGAGCGCTTCCTCGGCCGCTTTTTCGGGGTCATCGGCAGTGTCATCGCCTTCGGCGCGCGACGGTATGTCGTTGACGAGGGGCTTGCCTATGAGTGTGGGCTTGTCGGTATGTAGCCGCAGAGGCACCTCGAAAGTCTCGGCCCGGTCGCCGGGGAGTGCGTCGGTGTCGATTATCGTGTCGTTGAAGCGTTCGTCACTGCACGAAGCTGTCATAAGCAACAGCGCCGTAGCCGATATGTTGATAAGTTTTGCAAAAACTGCCATTGCGGATAAAGTCAATAAAAATTAAGTTATGAATATTTTACTCGTCAACGTCGCGTACACAGCGTATAGGACCG
>NZ_VSMC01000074.1 GCF_008728965.1 Heminiphilus faecis
CTTGACGAGACGTGTCTGAGCAACGGCGATGTCTATACCATCCTGACCAACAAGACGGCGCACGGCCGCAAAGGAGCCTTGGCCGCTATGGTAAGAGGCGTGGCGACAGATGCCGTGTCTGCCGTTCTGAAGAAAATCCCGCTCCGTAAAAGGCTGGAGGTAAAAACCGTCACGACAGACCTGTCATCGGCCATGATGCTGACAGTCCGCAATGTTTTCCCGGCGGCGTCTCTGGTCAATGACCGTTTCCATGTACAGCAGCTCATTTCCGAGGCGGTGGACCAGTTGCGCATACGTCACCGTTGGGAAGTGCTCGATGCCGAGAACAAGTCAATAAAGGAGCATCGGGAAAAGCGCAAGACCGCCAAGACAAAGGAAGAACGGGAGCAAATTGGCCAGTGGGAACCGCAAAGGATGGAAAACGGCGAGACATTGCCCCAGATCATGGCACGAAGCAGACATATCATCCTCAAACACAAGACAAAATGGAACGGTCAGCAGAAATCCCGTGCAAAAATACTATTTAGCAAATTCCCTGACTTGGAGAAAGCCTACGGTCTGTTTCTGAAACTTGTGGATATATTCAACCGTAAAACCTCCCCGGGCGTGGCAAGGCTCAGTCTGGCAAGATGGTACAACGACGTAG
>NZ_VSMC01000075.1 GCF_008728965.1 Heminiphilus faecis
TCGGAAATCCGCGGGTCAATGGGTATTTGCCCCTTACCGCGGCTTTTCGCAGCTTATCACGTCCTTCGTCGCCTCCGAGAGCCAAGGCATCCTTCATGTGCCCTTGTCTCCTTTCCTTTGTTTCTTTTGTAACGATGCCGTCACACCTTGCGATATGACTGCTATACTTCGTTCGCTTCGATTTTACTCGTATCTTTTTTCTTTCGTCAACCATGCGTTTGCGGTCGCATGGTCGCGGCTTCCAGTATGTCAATGTACTCTTTCCTGTGATGAATCGTCATAGACGCTTCATCCTGTCGTGGAGAATAACGGATTCGAACCGTTGACCCCCTGCTTGCAAAGCAGGTGCTCTAGCCAGCTGAGCTAATCCCCCTCGTGTTGCGGATGGACCGCAGCAGGATTATGAGGTTAAACAGACTCCGTAGTACAAGACACCTGCCTCAGAAAAGGCAGATACTCGCGTCGCTTCATACTCCTCGATCGGGACTTTAATAAGGTCCGCTCCAGAAAGGAGGTGTTCCAGCCGCACCTTCCGGTACGGCTACCTTGTTACGACTTAGCCCCAGTCACCGGTTTTACCTTAGGGCGCTCCTTGCGGTCACGCACTTCAGGCACCCCCGGC
>NZ_VSMC01000076.1 GCF_008728965.1 Heminiphilus faecis
TCGGAAATCCGCGGGTCAATGGGTATTTGCCCCTTACCGCGGCTTTTCGCAGCTTATCACGTCCTTCGTCGCCTCCGAGAGCCAAGGCATCCTTCATGTGCCCTTGTCTCCTTTCCTTTGTTTCTTTATAACGATGCCGTCACACCTTGCGATATGACTGCTATACTTCGTTCGCTTCGATTCTACTCGTATCTTTTTCTTTCGTCAACCATGCGTTTGCGGTCGCATGGTCGCGGCTTCCAGTATGTCAATGTACTCTTTCCTGTTATCGTAGTCCCTGGCAGAGTTGAACTGCCGACCTCTACATTATCAGTGTAGCGCTCTAACCAACTGAGCTAAGGGACTGCACTTCAACTGCCGCCGTGGCGGGAGGATAATGCTATATAAATTACAACAGACGAAGCAGTAGGAGAATGCGTCCATGAACGCTCTTCTGCAACAGGTTCCGGTCGAGAACGGACTTCTGTACGGTCCGCTCCAGAAAGGAGGTGTTCCAGCCGCACCTTCCGGTACGGCTACCTTGTTACGACTTAGCCCCAGTCACCGGTTTTACCTTAGGGCGCTCCTTGCGGTCACGCACTTCAGGCACCCCCGGC
>NZ_VSMC01000077.1 GCF_008728965.1 Heminiphilus faecis
AATACGATCGACTTCAAAATTATCTATGAGTACCTCCGGCAGGATGGCTCGAAGCAGTTTTTCCGATTTCATGATGCAAAGGTAATACTATACCACGATACATCCACGTCGCCCACCGGGAAAATCCACTGACCCAGTATCTCGTCGGCGTGCTCATAAAATGTGGCAGCAATGGTATTGAATGACTTGAATCCGGCTTGGGCGACGCTGTTGTACCATCGGGCAAGATTCAATCGGGCGCAGTCTTTTGTCGAGCGTCTGTTGAATATGGTCCTTAGGTTCTGGGACAGCCTGTAGGCTTCCTTCAGGTCCGGGTATAGTCTGAACAGCATCCCGGCCCGCTGCCTTTGCGAGACCGTCCACTTTTCGGGAGATTTGAACAGCGCATAGCGTCCTCTTGCCAGCAGTTCCTTGAGCGTGTCGCCGTTTTCAAGACGTTCCGCCACATACTTGCGTCCCTCGATCTTTGCGCTCTCCCTGCCGTCGGTATCGGCATTGATGGCGTCCCAACGGTGCTTTA
>NZ_VSMC01000078.1 GCF_008728965.1 Heminiphilus faecis
TTCAATGCCAAAATCAAAGCTTTCAGAACTCAGTTCCGCGGAGTAGGTGACATCAAATTCTTCATGTTCAGACTGGCAACACTTTACTCTTGACATCTTACCACCCACCGGGAAAATCCGCTGATCCAAAAATTATTCGTAAGCAGGGACCCGGCCGGAGCATAAAATCAGAGGGCCGTGTCTCTCGACAAGGTCCTCCATAACATGTTGTAAAGTGTATACAGGGATGTGATTATGTTTGAAAACTTTATATCCAAGCGTTCATGGGCAAATGTATAACATATTTTTTATAATTGCAACACTTTTTCGTTACTTTCACCCAAAAGCTGATTAAGAACATATTTTAAAGGCTGTTTTGAATAAAATATGTATTTTTTGGCAGGTTGGACATTTGGGGTGATGGATTGCGTGTAAACCATTGATTTAATTATCTTTGCGAAGATAATTATTGATATGGTTAAAAAAATGCTTTTTCTGCGGGTCTAAAAATGTAGTCAGGA
>NZ_VSMC01000007.1 GCF_008728965.1 Heminiphilus faecis
ACAAAAAATCTCTAATAACTCTTGTGTTAAGCGGTTAATGTTATTTGGGCCAAAAGGGTCAATCATATTATGGCCAAAGGGGTGAATTCTGTTTGGCCAAAAGGGTCAAAGTAGAGTGGCTTTTCCAGATGCAAAGTTACTTCGGGAAAAGGAGGTGCATCTATGATAACTCCGGGATAGAGTTGGGATAAGTGTAGGATAAAAAACGCTTGATTTTCTAAAATCCGCAATAATTCATCGTTGAATAACAGCGACTTATACAAATACTCTTAATGAATGTTAAAGTAGAAATTTGTGGAAATTTTTTTGAAAATCTCACGTCAGGACACAGCGAGTGCCGTCCGAGCATTCCCGAACGGCACTCGCAAGAGGCTTATGGAATGTTCAGCTTAGAAATCGAGATTGCCGAGGTTTTTGGAAAGAATGTCCATATCCTTTCCGATTTTGTCGGCGGTAATTCTCGCGTAGATCTGTGTGGTCTGGATATTTGTGTGGCCGAGCATCTTTGATACCGACTCGATGGGCACTCCACGGCCGAGGGTCATGGTAGTGGCGAAGGTGTGCCGGGCGAGATGGAACGTCAGGTTCTTCTCGATGCCACAGATGTCGGCTATCTCCTTCAGATAGCAGTTGAGCTTCTGATTGGTGATTATCGGCATGAGCTGGCCGTCGGTGTAGCAGCCCTCATATTTGTTGAGGATTTTCAGGGCCGGCGGAAGTAGGGGTACCATTACCTTCGTGTTGGTCTTCTGACGGTGGGTGACTATCCACAAGCGACCGTCGAACATCTTCTGGATGTTGTCGACACGGAGGTGGGCGAGGTCGATGTATGCCAGCCCGGTGAAGCAGGCGAAGATGAAGATGTCGCGCACCTGTTCCAGTCGCTTGGAGGCAAACTCTTTCTGCATCATCTTGCAAAGCTCGTCTTCGGTAAGATAGCCACGGTCAACACGCTCGATGGAGATTTTGTAGCCGTTGAAGGGGTCAACGGTTATCAGTCCGGCGCGGATGGCTTTGTTGATTACCTGCTTGAAGAACTTCATGCACTTGTAGGTGGTGTTCTGCGAGTATTTATACTCGGTACGGAGGAAGAACTCCAAGTCCACGATGAACTGATACTTTATCTCTCTCAGGGGAATGTCGGTGATATTGTACTTCTTCTTCATGAACTCCACCACGCGGCGGTACATTCTTTCGTACTTGCGGTAGGTGGGGTCGGCTTTGCTGAGTCCGACGAGCTTCTTGGTGTCCTCCAGATGCTGCTCATAGAGTTTCAGGAGTGATTCCTCCCGCTGGGTGATGCCCATGTAGGCGTTGCGCACCATTTCTACGGTAACGTAGCCGTGACGACGCTGGATGTCATAGAAATGATTGGTCAGAATAGTCTGAATATCCTGAAGATGGTTATTGATCTCAAAAGACTTGGATGAACGACCGGTGGCTTTACCGGCTTTCCCATCCCATCTTTCTGGCTCGCAAACCAATTTTGTGCTCCAGTCCTGTCTTTCTCCGTCAATAGACACGCGCACGATGATGGCGGATGTACCATCCTTGTTGACATGATTGCTTCGGAGATAGAACAGAATCTTAAATGTGTTCTGTTTCATCTTACATTTGGATTTGGTGGTTATGATTGCGCAGGGTTTTTACCCCCTTGCAAAATTCATAACGAGTTAAACTTAATTTTGCTTAGACTCACCTCGGCCAATAGAGGACGAATAGCGGACATGATGTCCTGCGTATTCTGACGGAGTGCATGGGAATAGAAAATTAGGTATCAAATGTAAGCTTCGGACTATGCCACCGGACTCCATTTCTTGTGTGCCATCAGATGTCCGATTTTGGCCGCTATTTTCCGACTTATGTCAGAGTTTCGGTTTCGTAAAGTGCTGCACAAAACATAGTTACGACACTTACTGCTACACAACTGCTACATTTGGCATCTCACGATTTTTGTGTAGCAGATTTGCAACCAATGGGTGTCTTGTTCAGTCTTTTTTCTGTCCGATGACGGTCCTGAGTCGTCATTTTTAGGCATTAAAAAACCGCACAATAAGTTGATATTGTGCGGTTTAGTCTTGTTTAGACTTTTGTTGGCCGGAATCTGTCCGACCCGTCAAGTGGAGCTGGAGGGGATTGAACCCTCGTCCAAACGTGGAACTAATGAGCTTTCTACATGCTTAGTCTTGACTTGATTGTAGGGCGCCGACAGGATCAAGACCACCAACCGTCGCCTTAGCCTTTAAGATTTCGGAAGCCGCGCAAGGCTCTTGGCTTCCTATTTCCGATTTATCTGCACCGCCTTGTCGATCCGTCTCGGAAAAAGGACAATCGGGCGATGTCTTGTCTCCACCACTGTGGCGGAGATTAAGCTAATCTACTGTACTTCGATTAAGCAGCAAGAGCGTAGTTGTTTTCGCCATTTAAAATTGTGATGTCCCAGATTATAGAGCGTAGCCATCATTGCTCTGCATGCTTACACACCACCTCTACACGCTGTCAAAGCCGGTCAGCCCCGTATAAGTGCGATAAGCCCGCAAATTTAAGCAAAACATCCGGAAATGGCAATAGGCAATCGCCAATGCCGGATGTTTTTAACCTATTTTACCAGACCAATCTGTCGCAGTGCTGTATATTTGTCAGGCAGTACGGGCATGGTGCCATTCTGAGTGCATACATATATATACCAGTATTTCGACGGCTACAAGGTGAGCTTCCGCCACATCGCATTTTTTGAGTAATGACGAGATGAACGCTGCAGTGAATGAGTCGCCGGCCCGACGCCGGACGTGTCAACTGGTGCAGGCGGTTCTGTGTATCGCCCGAGTCATCAGACATGTATCATGGATGGCCGTGGGGAGCCTCGCAACTCGACTGGCAGATAATACGTTACGCCGACTTCCTTCTCTACAAGGCCGAGGCCCTTATCGAGATTGGCGAAGATCTTGACGAAGCCAGTGCTATAATCAACCAGATACGCCAATGTGCCATGAACAGCTTTTACGTCAAAGACTTCAATGATTCCGCATAAAAATGCGGCTAATTGTAAAATAGGATTATATCCGGCGGCGGGGTGGACGCAGGACTATGCGCGCAAGGCTCTGCGTACAGAAATGCGGCTTGAAAAAGCCCTTGAAGGTGAATGCTATTTCGACCTTGTGCGCTGTGGTATGGCCAAAGAGACTATGACGGCACAAAGCGGGTCCACATTCAAAATAATGTGGGCCCGCTGCACTTTATAGGCACTTTTTATTTTGAAGCCTTGAAATTAAAAATCGGACGGATTATGGTGTCGATGGTGACTGTGTCGCCTATATTGGCGATTATCTCCGAGGCGGGCTTGTACACCATAGGCGATTCATCGCGGGTGAAGTCGTTGACCGACTCGGAGTATATGCCGGTCATTGATGCTTCGAAATCCGCCATTGTTATCTTTTCATAAGCCTGTGTGCGGCTCAATACCCGGCCGGCTCCGTGGGGTGCCGAGCAATTCCAGTCGGGATTGCCCTTGCCTGTGCATAGCAGAGATCCGTCACGCATATTCAGCGGTATGATGCAACGCTCACCTTCGGCAGCCGATATCGACCCCTTGCGTATGATGTTGTCATCGCTGATATAGTTGTGGACCGATTCAAACTCTTCCGAGACTTCAACGCCTGTAAAAAACTTCATTAGCAGAAGAGATATGAGTTTGCGGTTGAGCACGGCCCACTTCTGGCACAGGCGCATGTCATGGAGGTATTGCCCGCGGGCTTCACCTTCGACATAGCATAGAGCGGCCGGCAGCAGAGGCTCGGCCTCCTTATACTCTTTATGCATCTTCTTGATTACGTCCTGTAATTCCGAACGGCGTCCGGCTGCTTTGTATTCCTCGATAGTGCGGCTGACAGCAGCTTCAAATTCATCGGCTCCCGCGGTTAGGTGCCTGACGGCCTTTGCCTGATAAATCTCCGCCACCTGCTTGCCGAGATTGCGTGAACCGGTGTGGATTACAAGATATATGTTGTCCTCATCGTCCTTGTCAAGCTCGATGAAGTGATTGCCTCCGCCAAGTGACCCTATGGCTTTCTTGATGCGTCCGGAGTCTTTAAGTTCACGATAGCAGTACAGTTCAGTGACAAGCCGCTTGGCCTCGCGATAAATGTCCATTTCCTCTCCTACGAGAGGTTTGAAGCCGAAACGGTCCTCGCGTACAATCATGCCCGACGGCACATTTGCGCGTATATGTTCATTGAATGCGTGGAAGTCGATGTCGGCGAGTTGGCCGAGTTTCAGGATGCGCATGCCGCATCCTATGTCGACGCCCACAATGTTTGGAATGACCTTGTCGCCGAGGTCGCCTGTGAACCCGATTACACACCCTGCTCCTGCATGAACGTCGGGCATGATGCGTATTTTCCTGTCGGCAAATACGTCGATTGACAGCAGCGTCCTGATCTGCTCCAAGGCGTTCTCTTCAATGTTGTCTGTGAAAATCTTCACGTCGTATCCGTCAATGGTCTTCATGATTTTGAGTTTATTTGGTTTATACTAAATGGTGGTTTGCCACTCCTTACGCCGACAAAGTTAGATAGCCGTTGCGCAACCATTTTGCGCACCTGTAATTATTTTTCAGATATTTATTTTTTTTTCGGGATGCCAGCAAAATCACAGCGGAGTTAGCGAATAATCTATGTACATCTTGACTTATTAAATCTGTACTACAATGTCATGAACCATAATCCATACTTTTGACGGCGGCGAAGAGGTTTTGTGCCGTTGTTCGGAGTCGTATTTTCCCTGCATTGAGGAGGGTATTCAGAAAATCGTTTAAATATAAGCCTACTCCTCAGGCCGAAGCCCGTAATTGGAGCTGGCGCGGCTGATGCTTTCGGCTACCTTTGCGCGAAATTCCGGCGGAGCCATGACTTCGGCATGGCCGCCATAGCCGAGTATCAGGCGCTCCAGCTCGTTGTTGATCACTACTTTCAGCGACAGCAGTATGCTGCCGTCGTGAAGCCGTTGCTCGACTTTCTGCGATTTGTGGAAGGGTTTGGACTCGACATATGGTGCCTGCTGCCGGTCAATCTTGACGACTACGCGCTTCGCCTTGTCACCTATTTGACGTGTCACCCCTATTGTGTCGTCAAAAAAGTGCTCGGCGTCGAAAGCCACGCATTTTCTGAAAGGATGCTCCTTGTCAATCTTGACGCAATGGATGCGGTCAAGAGCAAATATATTGACTTTCGGAGTGCGGTTGGAGGCTTTCTCCGCAATCAGAAACCATCGGTTGCGATACTCTTTCAGCAGATACGGATATACTGTCAATGCCTCCGGTTGTTGTGCCTTGAACGACTGATACTCGATGATTATGGTCTGGTGTTTGCGTACCGCGTCATATATAATGCCTATAAACTGCGCTCCACGATAGTCGTGAACATGTTCCATGTCCATGGCCGGTGGATTTGAGCCGGTATGCCGTGAAATCTGCTCGTTGAGTTTGCTTATGGTGTCGATCGACGATGCCAACTGCGGAAAGCACTGAAGCTGACGCAGGATGTCGAGAGCCGAATTGAGAGCGTCAAGACCTTCGTCATTCAGCGGCAGATGGGTGATGCTGTAGTCAGGATCTTCATACTCGTAATACTTGTTGTCGCGCACAACGATCGGAGCATTGTAGCCCAGACGGTCGCTGCGCATCAGCGCGAGGTCGTTCTGGAATGTTCGGCGGCTTATAGGGCAGATGCGTCCCTCATACTCTGCCAAAGCATCGGTGCAGGCATCGATCAGGTCGTTGATGGTCCACCGCCTGTGGTGGTTTTGCAGGCACCGGTCGATGGTTGATATGCGTATAAGAGTGGCTCTGTTGAGTGGCATGACAATGTATTTTTGCAAAAATAATCATTTTATCCATAGGCCCATAGATGGTCTGCAGGATTATTTACCGATTATTTATGCTTATGCCGGAGTGCTGGCTACAATAGCATCGAGGCCACACGACGGAGCGCGGTTATGAATGCGTCGCACTCTTCTTTGGTGTTATATAGCGCAAATGAGGCCCGTACAGTGCCCTCTATGCCGAGGCGGTGCATAAGCGGTTCCGCACAGTGATGGCCGGTGCGCACGGCTATGCCGAGTTTGTCAAGCAACATGCCGGTATCGTAGTGGTGGGCGTTGCCGATAAGAAAAGATATTATGGCATCCTTGCCCGGAGCGGTACCGAATATGCGCATGCCGGGTATCTCCATCATGCGGGCTGTGGTGTATTCGAGCAATTCTTTTTCATGAGCGGCGATGCGTTCCATACCTATGCCGTTTATATAGTCTATGGCCGTGCGAAGAGCCGATATGCCGACGAAATCGGGGGTGCCCGCTTCAAACTTGAACGGAAGCTCGGCGAATGTCGTGTGTTCAAACGTGACGTTGCCGATCATTTCTCCTCCGCCTTGATATGGAGGCATTTTTTCAAGCAGTTCCTTCTTGCCGTAAAGTACGCCTACTCCTGTTGGGCCATACATTTTGTGCGATGAGAATGCATAAAAATCGCAATCGAGGCCGATGACGTCGACACGCTGATGGGCCACGGCCTGAGCGCCGTCGACAAGTACGGGCACTCCGTGGCGGTGCGCCTCCGCGATAATTTCCTTGACCGGATTGACAGAGCCGAGCACATTGCTAACATGGGTCACTGACACAAAAGCCGTATGTTCATTAAAGAGCCGGCGATAGGCATCCATGTCGAGAACTCCGGAGTCATCCATGGGTATGACCTTTATAGTGATGCGCTTGCGGCGCTGCAGCAACTGCCACGGTACTATGTTGGAGTGGTGCTCCATCACGCTGAGTATGATCTCGTCGCCGTCATGCAGCATGTCGCCCCACGACGAGGCTACAAGATTTATAGCTTCGGTGGTGCCGCGGGTAAAGATGATTTCCTGTATTGACGATGCGTTTATGTACTCTTTCACGGAGCGGCGCGCCGCCTCCTGAAGTTCGGTCATCTCCTGCGAAAGCAGGTGTACGCCTCTGTGCACGTTGGCCTTTGTATTGTAATATGCCTTGATTATATCGTCGATCACACAGGATGGAGTCTGTGATGTGGCTGTATTGTCCAGATATATGAGCGGATGCTTGTATACCGCTCTGTCAAGAGCAGGGAAGTCATGTCGCAGAGCCGACAGGTCATAAGTCTCTTTCATAGCTGACATCAATAGGCTGTTATTGAAGAGAAGTTGTGTCGATACATGCACCCGAACAGTCGCCGCAGAACGATGACTGACCGTGGAAACGCTTCTCGACAAGCATGCGCAGACGCTCGCGCAAGCCGTCCATACGCACGGTGTCGATCACTTCGGCCATGAAAGCTTCCATGAGCATGGTCCGCGCGGTCTTTTCAGAAATGCCTCTCGAACGCATATAGAACAAAGCGTCCTGATCGAGTTGTCCGGTAGTGGCTCCGTGGCTGCACTTGACGTCGTCGCAGTATATAAGCAGCTGCGGTTTGGTGTGCATGCGGGCGGCTGATGAAGCGAGCAGGTTGCGGTCGCTTTGATAAGCTTCCGTGAAACATGCGCCCTCGTCGACGCGTATACATCCTTCAAAAGCACCTGTCGATTCGTTGTCAAGCACATACTTGAACAGCTGACGGCTGTGACAGTGTGTGCCTGTATGCACCACCACCGAACTGTTGTCGATGTGCTGACGGCCCGAGCCGATCGCCATTCCGGTGAGCAGAGTGTCGCATCCGTCACCGGTAATGTCAATGAAGTAGTCGTTGCGGGTCGTGCCGCAGGTAAGCGTCATGCCGTTGACAAGAAGCGAAGAACCGCTATCCTGACTGGCGAATATCTGAGAGTGGCGTGCGGTATTTTCAGATGACTCCTCAAGGTCATAATAATCGAGCCGGCTGTCGCGACCGAGTACGATCTCAGTCACCTGTAGGGCAAGATAGTTCTGGCCGCAGTCCTGAGTGTGGTCGCAGCCGAGCAGTTGTACCGAAGCGCTGTCGCCGACCACGACAAGCATGCGGCGTACGGCCATAAGCGGTGTCGGTGAGCTGAATATGTTGACAAGTTGAAGCGGTTTTTCGACCTTTACTCCGGCTGGTACGTAGACAAACACTCCGTCCTGTGCTAAAAGCGTATTGAGGGCGACGGGTACGTTATCGGTCGATGCGATTCGTCCATAATAAGGAGCGACAAGCTCCGGGTATAGTTCGGCAGCTTTTTTCAACGACATGTACAATACCCCGTCGGGCAACTTCTCGTCCAGATTCTTGGATGGATGAAACTCGTCGTTTACGACTACACCGAGCAGGGTGCTCATGTTAGGCACTCCGCAACGGAATGATGCCGCTACATTGACCGGAATACCCACACGGTTGAAGTTAAGTCCGTAATCGGCCGCCATCATGTCGTCGACCGACGTCTTCTCATAACCTTCGTCGCCGAGTACGGGCAGGCGCCGGCCTTCAAGCGAAGCAAGGGCACGCGGCCGCGCGGCGTTCATGACCGGCGCCGAATGTGCGTCGATAGCCTCGCTGTTTTCGCGGTATATATCGATATATTGTTCAAGACTGTTCATAATGTCAGTTTTCATTGTTTTGCTTGATCCAGTCATAGCCCTTTTCTTCCAGTTCAAGAGCCAGTTCCGGTCCGCCGGTCTTTACGATGCGTCCTTTGTAAAGCACATGCACATAGTCGGGTTTTATATAGTCGAGAAGCCGCTGGTAGTGGGTGATGACGATAGTGGCGTTACGGTCGGTCTTAAGTTTGTTTACACCGCCGGCCACTATGCGCAGAGCGTCTATGTCAAGGCCAGAGTCGGTCTCGTCAAGTATCGACAGCCGCGGTTCGAGCACGGCCATCTGAAATATTTCGTTGCGTTTTTTTTCGCCGCCTGAAAAACCCTCGTTGACCGAGCGAGAGGCAAGTTTGTTGTCGAGTTCGACTATGGCGCGTTTCTGTCTCATCAGTTTCAGGAAGTCGCTGGCCGACAGAGGCGCCTCGTCGAAATATTTGCGTTTTTCGTTGACTGCGGCACGCATGAAGTTGACCATGGACACACCGGGTATCTCTACCGGATACTGAAATGACAGGAACAATCCTTCGTGACTGCGGTCCTCGGGCGACAGCTCAAGCAGACGTGTGCCGTGGAAGTCAACTTCCCCCGCGGTAACCGAGTAGCCGGGAGCGCCTGCGAGCACCATCGACAGAGTCGACTTACCCGAACCGTTAGGGCCCATTATAGCGTGAACTTCGCCTTCGCGCACCTGAAGGTCGATACCTTTCAAAATCTCTTTACCGTCGACCGAAGCATGGAGGTCGCGTATGTCAAGCAATATATTGTTATCCATTTGGGTTGTTATTTATGCATTGTGAAAAGTGTGTTATCCTACCGAGCCTTCGAGGGTTACCTGAAGCAGACGCTGCGCCTCGACTGCAAACTCCATAGGGAGCTTGTTCATGACCTCTTTTGCATATCCGTTGACTATAAGCCCTATGGCGTCTTCGGTAGGTATGCCGCGCTGATTGCAGTAAAATATCTGGTCCTCGCTTATCTTCGATGTCGTAGCCTCATGCTCGACAACGGCGGTATCGTTAAGTACATCGATATAGGGGAATGTATGCGCACCGCAAGTCGAGCTGAGCAACAGGCTGTCGCACTGTGTATAATTGCGGCAACCGTCGGCTTTGGGCACGACCTTGACAAGTCCGCGGTAGGAGTTCTGACTGTGTCCGGCCGATATGCCCTTGCTGACTATCGTCGAGCGGGAGTTGCGCCCTACATGTATCATTTTGGTGCCGGTGTCGGCCTGCTGGTAGTTTTTTGTGACAGCCACAGAGTAAAATTCGCCGACCGAACCTTCGCCCTGAAGTATGCAGCTGGGATACTTCCATGTTATGGCAGAGCCGGTCTCCACCTGCGTCCATGACAGTTTGGAGTAGTCGCCACGGCACAGACCTCGTTTGGTGACAAAGTTGTATACACCTCCGTTGCCGTCCTTGTCGCCGGCATACCAGTTCTGGACAGTGGAATACTTGACTTCGGCGCGGTCCTCGACAACAATCTCCACTATGGCAGCATGGAGCTGGTTCTCGTCGCGCATGGGAGCGGTGCACCCTTCAAGATAACTTACATAAGCGTCATCATCGGCCACGATAAGAGTACGTTCAAACTGGCCGGTACCCGCGGCGTTAATGCGGAAATATGTCGACAGTTCCATAGGACACCGCACACCTTTCGGTATGTAGACAAAAGAGCCGTCGGAGAAGACCGCCGAGTTCAATGCGGCAAAGAAGTTGTCGCGGTAGCCTACAACAGTACCGAGATAACGTCGTACGAGATCGGGATAATCCTTTACCGCTTCAGAGAATGAGCAGAATATGACTCCGAGCTCGGCCAGTTTTTCTTTATGTGTGGTTTTTACCGACACAGAGTCCATGACTGCGTCAACTGCCATTCCTGCAAATGCTTTCTGCTCTTCAAGCGGTATGCCGAGTTTGTCAAATGTCTCAAGAAGCTGCGGGTCCACTTCGTCGAGGCTTTTGGGCCCCTCTTTCTTCTTCGGGGCGGCGTAGTAGCTTATGGCCTGATAGTCAATGGGCGGAATGTCGAGGTGCGCCCATTCGGGCATCTTGAGTGTGAGCCAGTGACGATACGCCTTGAGTCTAAACTCAAGCAGCCACTCTGGCTCATGCTTCTTGGCCGATATAAGCCTTATGACATCTTCGTTAAGTCCCTGCGGTATGACGTCGGTGTCTATATCGGTTACAAAACCGTATTTGTATTCACTGCCGGTGACGTCGCTTATTATGTCGTCGCCGGGAAGCTGTTGTCTTTTATCTTGATTGTCTTCAGTCATTTCCTTTTTGTTATTCTGTCCGGTATTAACAACTACCGGTTTTGTAAAGTTGTACCGTTAAAATATATTGGCCACCTCACCGCTTATATGGTCTGAGACCACACCGAACAGTTCAGGAGCCAACCTTATCACGTAGTTAAACAATTTGCCGCCCATGAGAGCCGAGGAGGTGAACACCGGACTTTCCGGAGCTATGATGTGCCATAGATTGAGCAGTATACTCACGATAAGCAACCATTTAAAAACTCCGAATACAGCTCCGAGCAGATGATCGAGCCATCCTACCATAAGGGCGTGAGTGAGTTTGTGGGCAAGTGAGGCCAATGCCCCGACCGAGAAATACACCAAAAGATAGATGATTACCGCGGCTACGACAACTGCCGCGGTGCTGTCGGTAAATGTCGACGGGAACCAACCGATAAGCACGTTGGCGAAGTCGCGTGAAAACAGGCGACACGCAATAATGCCCAATATCAGACCGCCCAATGATGCTATCTGGCGCACAAGCCCTTTGTAAAGCCCGTAAGCAAGAGCTATGCCTATTACAGCCAGCAGAAAAATGTCAATTGCATTCACGACGTGATATTATGATTTTAACAAGTGCAAAATTACTAATTTTTCGTCATATCCCGACCAGCCAATACATTAATATTATATATGTCTTAAACCTGAACATAAAAAACAAGAGTGTACCGAATGGATTGCTTCGATACACTCTTCGTTGGTTAAGCAGATTGTTTATTGCCACACCGACGTGTCGGCATTCGGGTTGACCATCAGTTGCGGCTGTGCAGGTGCTTCGTCGCAGTTGTATATCAATGCCGTCAACGAAAGCGGACCTTGCGCCCCGGTTATGTGGACGGCTTCGATGTCGGCGGTTGCCGACGGCCCGGTATAGAATGAGCCGTATTGATGATCGCGGAGTTTGATGTTGGCATAGGCCTCATGCAGACCGCCGAATATGCGCTTGCTGTCAAGAAACACAAACAGCCGGCGTGACAACAGAGCACATGCGGCATGCCCGAGACTGTCGTCTGTCACCCATATCGACCCCATTTCACCCACTCCGAGTTCACCTTCGGTGACGCAAGTCTCTATACGGTGGGCATTATGCAGGTCCGCCAGCTCCTCCTCGGGTATATTGCCGGCGACATCTTTGGCTGAAGAGTAGATTATATTCTTTGACGCATCCATTTCGGGCTGTTTTCCGAGCCATGCTATAGCATCGGCACGTGTCTTGAACGTCACCGCTTTTCCGTCGAAACTCAGCAGATGGCTGATGAAATTTTCTGTCGGATTACCGGAATATCCGTACATCGGCACATCGGGCAGCGGGTGTAATGCGGGTTTACCGGCTCTTATGCGAGCGAGTATCTGATCTTTTACTTCTTGCTGATCCATAATCGTAAACACTTATTTATTGTTTATTGTCCGAGGTGCCGGCAGCATCCTCTTCGGGCTTTATGACACGTCTGTAGTACTGACGGAATGTCTCTTGCGGAGGTTCCGGATCCTTATGCTCCTTGGCCCACGGATTGAGAGGCGACTCCGCTATCGACTCGGGAATGTTGCGCAGCGCCCATAGCCCCATTTTCTCGGCAATAGCAAGATTGGTGCTGCTTTTAAGCAAGGGCTCCGCCATACCCTCTTCAAGATTGTGCGACAGCTGACCATAACCGTGCCTGACAACTTCCGAACGCCAGAAAAACACCAGTTCCGGTATAGGTACCTTAACCGGACACACATCGCCGCATGATCCGCAATGGGTGCACGAATAAGGCAGTCGGGCATATTTGTAAAGGTCATAACTCGGTTCGAGCACAATGCCGATGGGTCCCATGTAAATGGCATCATAACTGATGCCGGAGGTGCGGCGGAATACCGGACATGTATTCATACATGCTCCACATCTTATGCACTTCAGCACGGGCCAATATTCTTTGGCTGCCAAACGCTCGCTTCGTCCGTTGTCGAGAATGACAAGGTGCATCTCCTGTCCTTTCCTCGGACCGTGGTAGTGCGATGTATATTGTGTCATATCAAGCCCAAGCGCACTGCGCGACAGCAGACGTATGAACAGCGGCAGGTCGCTCTGACGGGGTATGAGCTTTTCGAGGCCCATTGTCGCCACATATAGCGGCGGCAGATTTGCGCTTATATCGGCATTTCCTTCATTGGTGCATACTACTATGCCGCCGGTCTCGGCTATGCCGAAATTCACTCCCGACATACCGGCGTCGACCTTTACATACCTCTTGCGCATATCGGCACGCATCACACTGTTGAGATAGTGCGGGTCGTCAATGTCTTTGTCAGAACCGAGTGTGCGGGCAAAAAGGTCGGCGACGTCGCTGCGCAGTTTGTGTATGGCCGGCATGACTATATGTGACGGACGCTGATTGTCGAGCTGCTGTATTCTCTCACCTAAATCGGCCTCGTTGATTTCGATGCCGTGCTTGCCCATGAACTCGCGCATTCCGCACTCGTCCATAGTCATGGATTTGCCTTTTGTGACTACTTTCACATTGTGGTCGCGAAATATCTTCAATATAATCTCGTTGTGTTCTTCGGCGTTACGGGCCCAATGTACATGAATACCGTTGGCCTCTGCATTGGCCACGAACTGCTCAAGATATTTATCAAGATTGGAAAGTGTATGAAGTTTTATCTGTGACGCCAATTCTCGCATCTCCTCCCATTCCGGTATGGATGCCGCTACTTTGTCGCGCCTCATGCGGGCAGCCCATAAGCAACGGTCGTGCATCTCGCGGTGGTCGCGTTTTGCTATATACTCGGCTCCGAGCTTAACTTGATTTACCTGTTTCATGGCTTTGCATCTCCATTTAAAATTTCAGTAATATAAAACATTTTCAGGTCAAGACCGTTTTTACGGGCTATGGTCTGCTGGTGAAGCATACAGGACATGTCCTGCGATGTCACATATTTGAAGCCGTTTCTTGTATAGTCGCTGACCTTGTCACGGCCCTGTTGACCGGAGCACTCCGGATCCCAGATAGCATAAGTGCCGCCGAAACCGCAGCATTCGTCACGTCTTGTAGCATAGCCCACCTCAATGCCGTCAACAAGTCTGAGAAGATCGGCACATTTATCAAACGGCTTGATCATCAGTTCGGAAGGGCGTGCTTCATTTAAATAACGGAGTGAGTGGCATCCGTTATGCAAAGCCACGCGGTAGGGAAAACGAGGTTTACCGGGAAGTTCCGTGATTTTCAATACGTCATGTAAAAATTCTACGGGATCATGTACGGTACTGCGGAAGTGTACAACTTCAGGAGTCTGCTCGACTCCGGTGAAATGGTCGCGGAACTGGTCAGTACATATACCTGAAGGCACCACTACGTAATCATATCCTTTATCGGCAACGTAAGGTGCAATTCCCTTTTCAAGGGTACACGAGTGCTTGATGTAGCCCATATCGAGCTCCGGTAGGCCGCAACAGGCTCCCCGCTCGATGAATTCCACATCAAGGCCCAGTTTTTTCAGGAGTCCGTAAGTGGAGATGGCTGCCTGCGGATGTATAGCATCAATATAGCAAGGCACGAAAAAACCAATCTTCATATTAGTATAATTTTTAGTTATAGAGAGTGTACTTATTTAGTAGGTGCAGTTATGTCAGGTGCTAATAGTAATTTATCATATTTTAAACATTAATAATATCTGCTTTGTTTTATTAAGCATAAAATATTTAATTTTTACAAACGTCTTCAAAGCTATCAGATTCGCTCCAAGCCTACATATAATTCACTAATAAATTCTATTCACAATGGACACTCCAAACCTGCAATTTGAAAAGGATTACTCGTCGCCGCTTATCTCAAGATGGTGGATACTTGTACTCGCATTTGTGCTTATCTATGGCTTTGCAGTGCTGATTACCGTCACGTACAAAGCGTATGACGGCAGGCCGCCAATTCCCGAAACCGTCACTGATAGTGAAGGCAATCTGCTCTTTACCGGCAACGACATACGCGAAGGTCAATCCGTATTTCTGCGTTACGGACTTCATGACAACGGCTCGGTATGGGGACACGGCGCATATCTCGGTCCTGACTTCTCAGCCGATTATCTGCATCAGGTGGCTATGGCGACACGGGAGTTAAACCCCGGCAAATCAACTGAACAAATCAACAAAATCGCCAAGACCAATCGATATGACTCCGCTACCGGGCGTCTTGTCTTGGATAATGCTCAGACATCCGTTTTCGCAGAGGCACCTGACTATTGGAAAGAATACCTGAGCGACCCGTCAAACAACGGCGGTCTACAGCGCAACCTTATCACGGACCGGGCCGAGCTGCATAAGCTGAGTGCTTTTTTTGCTTGGTCGGCATGGGCATGCTCGGCCAACCGCCCCGGCGAAGACTACTCTTATACCAACAACTTCCCTTACGAGCCGGAGATAGGGCAAGGCCCCTCTGACCCGCTCATAGTATGGAGTGTGGCGTCGCTTATCTTCTTGCTTGTCGGAATCGGAGCCTGCATGTGGTTTGCAGGACGTGACAAGGAGGCCGACTGGAAAGCCGCATCGCCGGCATTCCCGGCTATGACAGCCGACGGCGAACAGCCCGCATCGGTAAGGGGATTGCTGAAATTTGTAGTCATTGTAGGTTTACTGCTGCTCGGTCAGACTTTAGTCGGCGGCGCAGTAGCGCACTATCGTGCCGACCCGGGATCGTTCTACGGTCTTGACCTGTCATCGGTGTTTCCCAGCCAGCTTGTAAGGACATGGCACATACAACTTGCCATACTTTGGATTGCCACCGGGTTTGTTATCGGCGGTCTGATAATATCGCGTATATTCGGAGGCAAAGAGTGGAAAGGGCTCATGCAGATGACTTATTTCCTGTTTGGGGCATTCGGAGTGGTCATATTCGGCTCGCTATTAGCTGAATGGGCAGGCCTTGCCGGATGGTGGGGCAACGGCGACGGTTCCTTCTGGCTCGGCAGTCAGGGATGGGAGTACATCGAAATGGGCCGCGGCTTCCAGCTGCTGATGATTGTCGGCTTCCTTGTATGGGCATATGTATTGATACGCAACACGATGCCGGCGCTGAAAGTGCCCGGTAAGAGATTTCTCGGATGGCTCTTCCTCATATTTGCCATATGCGTTCCCGTATTCTACATTCCGGCCATATTCTTTGACGACATGACCAACTATACGGTTGTTGACACATGGCGCTTCTGGGTCATACATCTATGGGTTGAAGGATTCTTTGAGGCTTTCGCTACTACTATGGTAGCGATGGTATTTGTGGAGATGGGTATTGTAAGCCGTGAAAGAGCTTCAAAAATAATAATTCTCGAAGCCATACTGACATTTATGGGTGGTATAATCGGCACGGGACACCACTGGTATTTCGAAGGTCAGAGCACATTCAATATGGCCGTGTCATCATGCTTCTCCGCTATGGAGGTCGTGCCTCTTGTGCTGCTATGTCTTGAAGGATGGCGTTTTTACCGCGCTTCCCGTACTGGAGGAGAGCCGGGTCTCGCACAACAGCACAAGTGGATATTCAATTTCTTTATGTCGGTAGGTTTCTGGAACTTCATTGGAGCCGGCGTATTCGGTTTCCTTATCAATATGCCTATCGTAAGCTATTTTGAAATAGGCACCTATCTCACTCCTAACCACGGTCATGCGGCAATGTTCGGTGTATTCGGCTTCCTGTCGCTGGGAATGTGCGTTTACGCCATGCGCAAGAATACCGATGACGCCCAGTGGTCAAAAATCAAACCTTGGATCAAATGCTCGTTCTATGGTTTCAATATCGGACTGGCCATGATGATCGTACTGAGTCTGCTCCCGTCGGGTTTCATACAGCTTTGGGATGTAATACACAACGGATACTGGCATGCACGCTCGATTGAGTTTGTCACCGGCGATGCCATGAGCACTACAGGGTGGATGCGTATGCCGGGCGATGTGGTATTCATATTGTTCGGAGCCGTACCCTTCTTCATCGGAGCATGCAAGGCATGGTGGCTCAACTGGCAAAAACGTCACGCGCTAAAAGCTTGATTAAATGAATTTAGGCTGTTAATAAACGCCCTCTAAACTTGTGTAAAATAAAAACACGGACATGTATACCATGCTGTCCGTGTTTTTATGTGTTTGGACGTATTATAGTTATTTTAAACTCTTTATCTTATTATGTGCGTGCACCACGCGGAGCAGAGTCGAAAGACCACCGCAATATGGTATTGTTTCGCTACAGACCTATGCGGATTTAAATAAAAAAGAATACGTGAGATACATTGCCATTATCTTTGGTTGAGTATCCTGAGAAAATCAAGAGTGAATAAGCAAGCGTTTCTGAATCAAAAGTATTAAGCTACATGTTTTCGGGTATCGCAATAATTAAAAGGTCATTAAATGGTTTCTTATATCGGCATTGCGTTAAAATATTATGTTTGGCTTGAGTCTTTCAGACTCAAAATTTGGTCGGGCTCCCGGTTCCGGGCACTGCGTACCCGGCTAACGACAGCATGCGACTTTCAGTCGCTGCACGTTGTTTCCACGCTGATCGGGTTGCTGACTTTCGGTCGCTGCACGTTGTTTCCACGCTAATCCGGTTGCTGACTTTCAGTCGCCGCACGTTGTTTCCACGCTGATACGGTTGCTGACTTTCAGTCGCTGCACGTTGTTTCCACGCTGATACGGTTGCTGACTTTCAGTCGCCGCACGTTGTTTCCACGCTGATACGGTTGCCGACTTTCAGTCGCTGCACGTTGTTTCCACGCTGATACGGTTGCTGACTTTCAGTCGCCGCACGTTGTTTCCACGCTGATCCGGTTGCTGACTTTCAGTCACTGCACGTTGTTTCCACGCTGATCCGGTTGCTGACTTTCAGTCGCCGCACGTTGTTTCCACGCTGATCTGGTTGCTGACTTTCAGTCGCTGCACGTTGTTTCCACGCTGATCTGGTTGCTGACTTTCAGTCGCCGCACGTTGTTTCCACGCTGATCTGGTTGCTGACTTTCAGTCGCTGCACGTTGTTTCCACGCTGATCCGGTTGCTGACTTTCAGTCGCTGCACGTTGTTTCCACGCTGATCTGGTTGCTGACTTTCAGTCGCTGCACGTTGTTTCCACGCTGATACGGTTGCTGACTTTCAGTCGCTGCACGTTGTTTCCACGCTGATCCGGTTACTGACTTTCAGTTGCCGTTCCACCTCCCCACAGGCATCCGGGACGACTGAAAGTCGTCTGCTGCCCGTTAGCCGGGGACAAGACGGCCTTTGGTCGGCGCAGTCTCCGGTATGGATTCCCATCTCTCTTGCGGAGTCTGTTTAAGACTCCCGCTCTCCCATTTTATATTAGATTTTTGTAAATGCGACTGACAACCGTTTTTTTCATTTATCGGATTTTGGTCGATTGTAAAAAACGGGAGGCTGCAGCATAAGCAGCCTCCCGTCGGTGATTTTATTCTTGAGCTATCGTTGTTAGTCGATGAGTTCGTCGGCTTTGTAACCGCCCATTTCGCGAATAGCGTTCTTGAGCATTACGTACTGTTCGAAGAGGTTGTTTACAGGCACTTCGTCCTTGGTGTAGTCGTGCATAGGGCTCTTGAGGAAGAAGCTCAGGAAGCGCTGTGTGCCGTAACGTCCGCAGCGTGCCGCCAAGTCAGAAAGTAAGCACAGGTCGAGACACAAGGGAGCGGCGAGGATAGAATCGCGGCAGAGGAAGTTGATCTTGATCTGCATCGGATAGCCCATCCAGCCGAAGATGTCGATGTTGTCCCATCCCTCTTTGTTGTCGTTGCGCGGGGGATAGTAGTTGATGCGTACTTTGTGGTAGTAATCGGTGTACAGGTCGGGCTGCTTTTCGGGCACGAGGATTGACTCGAGCGTAGAGAGCTTGCTGACCTCTTTGGTGCGGAAGTTGGCGGGCTCGTCAAGCACAAGACCGTCGCGGTTGCCGAGGATGTTGGTTGAGAACCATCCGGCGAGTCCGAGGCAACGTACTCCGATGATGGGGGCAAAGCCTGATTTTACAAGTGTCTGGCCGGTCTTGAAGTCCTTGCCGGCAATAGGCATCTTGGTCTTTTCGGCAAGTTCCCACATGGCGGGTATGTCAACAGTGGTGTTGGGAGCGCCCATGATGAAAGGAGCACCTTCGGTAAGGGCTGCGTAAGCGTAGCACATCGAGGGAGCGATGTGTTCGCGGTCATCTTCCTTCATGGCCTTTTCGAGGTCGGCGAGGTTATAGTGGATCTGTTCGTTTACAGGAACGTAGACTTCAGTCGAAGCAGCCCAGAGTACAACTATGCGTGAGCAGCCGTTGGCTTCCTTGAACTCGCGAATGTCTTTCTTGAGCTCCTGTACCATGTCCCAGCGGGTCTTGCAGTCCTTGACGTTGTCACCGTCAAGACGGCTGGCGTAGTTATGGTCGAAAGCAGCCTTCATGGGCTTGATGTTTTCGAGTTCGTCCTTTACGGGGTTGATATCTTTTTCTTTAAGAACCTCGCAGTTTATGGCTGATTCGTAAGCGTTGGCCGGATATACGTCCCATGCGCCAAATACGATGTCGCTGAGGTCGGCGATAGGAACAATCTGATTGTATTTAAGATATTTTTTGTCGGCGCCTTCACCTACTCTCATTATGTCGTACTGTGTCATAGAGCCTACGGGCTTGGCAAGGCCTTTGCGGGCCATCAATACACCGGTGATAAATGTAGAACTTACAGCACCGAGTCCTACAACGAGAATGCCAAGTTTACCTTCGGCCTTCTTTACGTCATTCTGGTTCATGTTTGTGATAGTAAATTAAATTCTTATATTAGTTATACTTCTTTCACTACGATGATTCTCTCTTTCAAAGGGAAAATCGCGTAAAAGTAGTCTTAATTTTTCAAACGTAAAAAGATTTTTCAGCTAACTTTTATTATTTTTCGTGAAGAATAATTAAAAATAAGCCTTTTTAGTTTAAATGGGTTAATAATAAATGTGATATATGGAGCGTTTGTTAAAATGCTATAATGCTACCTCGGGCAGGTCGGCAAGGCTTTTTATGATTGCCGGGTGCATGACTGCGTCTTCATCGGCGGTCCAGCCTTTTCCTTTGAGCCAAGCCACTTTACAGCCTATGCTTTCGGCCGGAACTATGTCCTTTTTATAAGAATCGCCGACAACAAGTACTTCCGACGGATTTAGGCCAAGTGCCTCCACGCCGAGGGCGAATATGCGCGGGTCGGGTTTGCGTACACCAACTACAGCGCTCTCTATGATGCTGCGGAAGTAGCGGAGCAGATCGAAGTCGGAGAGTACCGACTCGATGTTGCCGTAAAAGTTGCTGACGAGCACCATGGGATAGCTGCCGGCGAGACGGTCAAGTATGGGGCGCGCTTCTTCTACACATTCACGGGCGCGTTCATAGCAATAACTGGCAATGTCGGGTGCGAGGAGTTCGGCTTCCGATGTCTTTATGAACGACTTGTCGGCAAGATAGCCGAGCTCAATCTTCATTTTTTTTAGCAGAAGGTCGTAGAAGTTATCGTCGGGGAGTATGTGGGGAGTCTTGGCGAGTTCGCGTTCGGCATAAACGTATGCGTCACGAAATGCAGATTTGTCTATGTCCACGCCGGAGGCGCGGTATCCGTCCCATATGACTTCGCTCCAGTGGGTGCCGCGGCTGTCTATCGTGCCGCCGTAGTCAAATATAATGCCTTTTATGTCAGTATTTGCCATCTTTCAATTGGTTTGTAAACGTCTTGCATATCTTTTCGTGCCGAATTACCATATATATAAGGAGAATATTGAGCACTGTCAGCTCAAAGGCGAAGTATAGCCATGGCATCTGCAGAAACAGCGATGTAAACAGGGCTATCGTGCGCCAGTTGAATGACAATATGTTGGTGTATTTCATCAACGGCAGACTCTTGATGCGGAATGCATCGCGGAACGACTGCGGAACGACTCCGTCGGGGAAACGCCTGCGCAATTCGGCACGGAGTTCCTGCATGGAGCGGGTGGTGGCTTCCTGATTTACCGTATAGTTGGTGTAGAACGTCATTGTGAGCTTTTTCCAGAAGTTGCGGCTCCATGACAGTTCGGCAAGTTTCTTTTTCAGATTGTCGGCATTTTCCAGTTCGCTGCCCTCCTCGCCTTTAAGGAAGTACAGGTGAAACTGCCGGTAATAATCGGCCATGGCCGCCTGTTTGGCATGACATATGCCGGTCACCACGGCTATGACCCATATGAGCCACGGGTGAGCCATGAAAAATTCGGAACTGTAGTTCTCGCGCAGACATATGGCTACGTATATGGTGGCAAACCACAGGTCGCCGCTAAGTCCGTCAAGTATGCGTCCTATGCGTGAGTACTGCCGGGTCATGCGTGCGAGCTGTCCGTCGGCCGAGTCAAACGAGTTGGCCCATACAAGCAGGAGCATGCCGGCGACATTGATCCACATGTCATTGAAGTAAAATGCTATGCCTGCGCCAATGCCGAGAAATATCGATGCTATGGTTATGGCGTTGGGGGTGACTCCGAGTTTTTTTGCGAGGCATGCCCATGCATATCCTATTGGCCGGTAAAAAGCCAGATCGATATGTTCCTCGGTGTCCATCGACTTCAGGGTGTCGCGGTAGTTGGTCGAGGCCGGTTTATTGTCGTTGTTCATCGTGCGGTCTATTTACGGTCCTTGATGGTGTTGAGTATGCACTTTGCTATGTAAGGGGCGGCTTCCTGACGACACGGAGCGAAGCTGGGCCAGTCGTTGAAGTCGATGATGCGTATGGTGCCGTCGGGGCTTACTATGCAGTCGCCTCCGTAGATCTTCACGTCAAGTGCTTCGCCGGCGCGCCGGCATATGTCGCGCAGGTTGTCCTTGTCGAAACCGATGCCCTGCGACTTTCCGTTGATGGCTTCGTGGCCGTATTTAGAGTGACCGGCATCGAAAGGATAGAACCAAAAGAAAAACGAAGTATCCTGAACGCCGTAAAACTTTATGAGGTCGCCTTCGAGATGACGGTTTATTACAGCCCGTTTTATGCCGCGCAGGAAATACTCCTGAAGCACTTCCTGTGCTTCCTCGGGGTGGCGTACGTAGCTTACGTCCTCCTTGTGCATGGCGTGGAAGTCGCCGCGTTTTATCCAGCATCGGGTGAAATTGCCTTTTTTCAGTGCGGCGGTCACCCCCTCGTTCGTATTCACGATAAGGCTTTCAGGATACGGTATGCCAGAGCCTACAAGAATACGGGTCATGCGCTCGCGGGTGCAGTTCTCTATGCCGTAGCCCGAGTTTATGACAAGCGCACCCTCGTCCTCGCGTTTCTGCAGCAGGTGTATGGATTTCATTTCGCGGCACATGTTGATTATGATATCCTCTTTGACCTCGCCTGCTATGAACTGCTCCTCGCTGTAGATGCTTACTATGCACCCGCGCTTGCGCAGCTGGTCGGCGGTGGCGTTGAATATGGCCGCGTCGTTTCCTATATGATTGGGCGAGTATGCTCCGGCTCTCATGATGCCGGCGATTTTTATATCTGTCATGATTGGTTGTAGTGTATGGTCGGTTTTGTTATATTGGCCGGTGGACCGCGTTGCCTGTCAGTCGCCGTTGATAAACTTCTCGGCTGTGGCTATGTCGCCTGCATGGTCCACATCGACTATCTTCTTGAAAGGGCATGCTTTCAGCTTCAGACCGCCTTCGACGAGCGAGCGCTGGTAGTTGCGCATGCGGCTTACGCCTTTGGCCATGCAGCTGTCGAGTATGTCGAGCGCGGGAGGTGTGAGGCCGTATATGCCACCTGATATGTACTTCACTCCGTCCCACGGATTGTCGCGAAATGCGGTTATAGTCATGTTGGCGTCGACATCTATGTACAACGGTTTCTCGTCATCTATAAATGAGGTGACGGCCATATATCCGTCTGCGTCGTCGCTTTCTTCGAATGCTTTTACATAGTCGGCAAACTCTTCCTGACGGAATATTGTGTCGACGGTGGTGAGTATGAATTTGCCGGTTGAGGGGAACTCGCGGCTTACCTCTCTGAAAGAGTGCATGGAACTCGGAGTCGATTTGACGACGAGATTGAACGGTACGGGCAACTCAAGTCCTTCGAGATAGCTGCGTACTTCGGTCATCTGTTCGTTTACGATAACAGACAGCGATTCCGGATTGCACGACATCATTATGTCGATCAGACGCTTTATCATGGGCACTCCGTTGAGTAGTACAAGAGGCTTGGGGCGTGCCACCCCTTCCTGTGCGAGCCGCGATCCCTCGCCGGCGGCAATTATGGCGTAGTTCATGCTTCGTGAGTGAGGGGGTTATTGTTCGGTGTCGTCTTTTGTCAGGTCAAGCACCACGTTGTCCTTGCCTTTCTCGAAGTACTGCTTGCGCAGCGGATTGCGCCGTGCACGCGAGTAGTTTATGCGGTTGCGGTATACGTCGATAGCCATATATATGGCCTGACGCATGGACTCGGGTGATGCCAAACCTTTGCCTGCTATGTCAAAACCGGTACCGTGGTCGGGCGATGTGCGCACAAACGGCAATCCGGCGGTGAAGTTGACGCCGTAGTCCATGGCCAGAGTCTTGAACGGGGCAAGGCCTTGGTCGTGATACATGGCGAGTATGCCGTCAAACTTCGTGTAGGCGTCGGAACCGAAGAAGCCGTCGGCGGCATAGGGTCCGAAAGCCAGCACCTTCTCTTGCCGCGCCTCCTCGATGGCTGGTGATATTATGTCTTTTTCCTCGTTGCCGAGCAGCCCGTTTTCGCCGGAGTGGGGATTGAGCGACAGTACGGCTATGCGGGGAGCGTCGATGGCGAAGTCGCGTTTCAGCGACAGGTTGAATATCCCGAGTTTCTCTTTAATGGCATCTTTTGTTATGGCCGCGGCCACTTTGGCTATGGGCAGGTGTGTTGTCACGAGTGCCACTCTTATCTCGTCGGTACACAGCACCATGAGGCTTTTGTCGCCGTCGCCGAGCGATGCTTCGAGGTACTCGGTATGACCCGGGAAGTGGAATGTGTCGCTGTGTATGGTGTCTTTGTTTATGGGGGCTGTCACGAGTACGTCTATATCTCCGGCGCGAAGGTCGGTCACGGCACGTTCGAGAGCGGCAAACGCTGCTTCGCCGGCTGTTTTCGACGCTACTCCGGGCTCTATCTTTGTGTCCTCGGGCACTACGTTTATTATGTTGACCTCGCCGTCGCGAGTCTCTTCGGGCGATTGTATCTGCACCATATTGAACTGGGGCAGGTCGGCGCCTTTGCGGTAGTACGACGCTATTTTGGCCGAGCCGTATATGACGGGAGTGCATAATTCGGTCATGCGCTGGTCTTCGAGGGCCTTTAAAATCACCTCGTAGCCTATGCCGTTTATGTCGCCGTGGGTGATGCCTATCTTTATTTTTCTATTGTCTTTCATTGCAATTTATTGAAATATACCGCTAAATTACAAATAATCCCACACATACACATAACTTTTATGAAATTACGCCTTGACCTGCGAGTACATCCATGCTATTTCCTCGGCCCAGATGTCCCAGTCGGGAGTCTCGAGAATGAGCGGAATGCCTTCCATGCGCTGGTCCTGCATGAGCATCGTGAAAAGAGTGTGACCTATGGCTCCCTTGCCGAGGCTCTCATGGCGGTCCACACGTGAGCCGAGACCCTTTTTGCTGTCGTTGATGTGCATGGCTGACAGGTATTGCATGCCTACCGTGTCGTCAAATTCCTTCCATGCCGCTTCGTAGCCTTCGGGGGTGGCCAAGTCATAGCCGGCGGCGAAGGCGTGGCATGTATCGATACATACTCCTACGCGCGACTTGTCGTGAACCTTGTCGATAATACGGGCGAGGTGGTGGAAGGTAAACCCGAGATTGGTGCCTTGTCCGGCGGTATTCTCTATGACCGCTTTTACGCCGGTGGTATTGTCAAGGGTCATGTTGATAGACTCGGCTATAAGGTCGAGGCAGTCGTCGGCCGCGATGAGATTGAGGTGGCTGCCCGGATGAAAGTTAAGCATGGTTAAGCCGAGTTGTTCGCAGCGGCGAAATTCGTCGAGAAATGCCTCTCGCGACTGGGCGAGCTTGGCGGCGTCGGCCTGTCCGAGATTTATAAGGTAACTGTCGTGAGGCAATATCTGTGCCGGAGTGTAGCCGCACTCCTCGCAGTTTTTCTTGAACGCTTCGGCTTCCTTGTCGGATATCTCTTTGGATTTCCAGCGCGACGGATTGCGGGTAAACAGCGCAAATGCTTCGGCTCCTATGGCACGGGCGTTGAGGGGCGCTTTGCTTACTCCGCCCTCTACCGACACGTGTGCTCCTACATATTTCATATCGTTATCGAGTCTTGTGTTAATGATTGTTTTTTGAACAGTTCAGAATGGGAACCTAACCTGAGCAAGGCAATAGTATCGGTCTCCTCATTGAACCAAATTAATAAAAAATCGCCCTCTATATGACATTCAAAGCATCCTTTGTATTCTCCGATCAGCTCATGAAGCCTGTATCTCTCCGGAAGTTTTATCTCATTCTTGAGCATCCGTAGAACTTCATTGAGGGCTTTTAGCTTTTGGGGTTGATTAAGAATACGCTTTAAGTCTTTCTTAAATTGGCCGGTGTATCTTAGCTCTATCATAAACCTATTGAGCCAAGCATGGATTCTACGCTTGACGTGTCAACCGGTCCGTCAAGTTTACCTGATTTTGCCTCTTTTAATGCGGCCTTGGTCGTCTCGTTAGGCTCATGATAAACTGCGTCGAGCAGAAGACATTCTACATAATTGTTCAAACTGCGACGATCTTTGGCTGCAAGTTCTTTTAAGGCGTCAAGAAGATAAACAGGCAGACGGAATACATGGGCTTTCTTTTCAAGTGCTAAATCCATATTGATATTATTTAGTATACAAAATTAATACATTGTGTAATCAAAAACAAGCTATGTCGGATTAAAGTTGCTTTTCCCGAATATAAAAAAGGAGAGGACGCGGCTTGTGTCGCTCCGCGTCCTCTCCGATGCAATGACGGTATGTTTTATCTGCTCATGATGACAACCATCATTTTTTTGTCAGTCTTATTACGGTAAGTGAGTTGGGCTCGAAATTGTAATCGAATTTCGAGGAGAAGCCCGGGTATGTATGCTCTTGCGGCGATATGCGCAGCGGCTCGTCAAAGGAGTTTTCATCGGTGGCTGCATCGGCTTTAAGTACGATGACACGTCCGGTATGCTCTACGTCGCCGTTTGTAAATGTTATCCGCGCTTTACACTTTTCAGGAGTGGCGTTGACAATCTTAAGTATTACTTCACCCGATGCTTCGTCATATCCGGCTGCATAGAACTTGCGTTCCATAGGCTCGGTCGCGTAGGTCACTTTCAGTTTATTGTCAAGATAGTATTCGGCTTTGCCGTGTCTGAGCACTATGCGAGCCTTGCACCAACGGCCTGAGTCGAGTCTGTCAGGCACAACAAGTGATATCGGCGATGAATTGTCGTCTTCCAGACCCTCTATGGCCGATGCCGTATTGTTCCAGCCTCCCGCGTTAAGCATGTATCCTTTTTTAAGATCGGGCGACTGCAGGCCGAAGAAGCATAAAAAGCCTTCATTACCACCGGTCTTTTTGACCTCAAATTCGATTACGGAGCCGTCCGTTGCCCGGCCGCCTGTCCATATAAGGGCTGTGCGGTTTTCAATGCCTGTCTGTGAGGCAACTCCGTCGCCGCGTGTCCATTGGCCGCGCGGAGTTACCCACTGTGTGTCGTCATTCATGTCGGCTTTTATGACATTGCCGTTTGCGTCGGTCACTTTCAGGTTGCGGAACTGTGTCTGCGTACTCCATGTGCCTAAGCCGATATAGCTGTCGACGCCTATGAGCGGTGCCGAGTCGGCCGACTTTATGTCGGCGTTGACCTTGAGGTTGTAGTCGGGACGGTTTTGGGCAAACATTTTCTGCACGTAGTACGATGACCTGCCCACTACTTGGTCATTGTCAACCCATATAAGGTTTACGGGCCATGCGCGGTCGTTGCGGTTCTCTATTAGCGGTGCGTAAGAAGCCATTTTCACTATATCGCCGTTACGCTCTATGCCTGTGAGGAATGCCGCCTCACTTAGCGCCGCCAACATGTTGCCGCCTCCTACATTCTGGTTACATGAATATTCACCGACATATATGTCGTGTTTCCCGCGCTCGTAGTTGTCTATGAGGCGTGTGGTATTGAAGAAGTGCTTGGGCTCCACATACCAGTGCGGGTCGACCATTTCGATCGTGTCGGCTCCTTCGCTTCCTTCAAGGCCGTAATTGGATATCAGTGTGAGGTCAGGATATTTTTCTTTTATGGCCTTGTAGAACATATTGTAGCGTCGGTCGTATATCGGGCCGAAGTTCTCGTTGCCTATTTCCACGTAGGCGAGCGGGTACGGCTCGGGATGTCCTTCGGCCGCTCTCACGGCGCCCCATCGGCTGTCGGTGTCGCCTATGGCGTATTCTATGGCATCCAATGCATCCTGTATGTAGTACAGCGCTTCCTCGTCGCTACAGTATTCACCTGAGCGACCGTAGCATGCGAGCCCTACATTGCACACATACATGCCTTTGGCTCCGAGGTCCTCGCAGAAGTCGAGAAACTCCTTGTAGCCGAAACCGTAAGTGGTGCGGTAGCCCCATGTGTCATACTCTCCGGGGCGTGATGCCGGATCGCCGAGAGTCTTTTTCCAGTCAAACCGGTTATTGAGCGTTATGCCCTCGACCACGCATCCTCCGGGCCATCTTACGAAGCCGGGGTGCAGCTCTTCGAGCATGAGAGCCACATCTTTGCGCATGCCGTTCTCGCGGCCCTTGTAGGTGTCTTCAGGAAACAGCGACACATAGTCGAAGTAGTAGGTGCCGGCTCCGGGAAGTTCTATTGACAGACGGCCGTCGGAGGTTGTGTCTGATGCTTGGAGCACCGCTTTGTATTCGTGCCATTCCCCGTCGGTGTCGAGTGTCACGGGCACGCTGCCGAGCTCCTCGCCCGAAGCTCCGGTCAGCCTGACAGTCATATCCTTGCCGCCGTCGGCAGTGCGTACATACATGCGCAGACGGTAACGGGCGTCTTTTTGTAATGCAACTCCCCAATAGCCCTTGTTGACAAGCGCCACTCCCTTTCCGGGATTCTTGACAGTCAGGCGCAGGGATGTGGGCGCGGTGGCGAAATTGGGATTGTCCGTAACCGTACGGGCCTCTGCCGCGGCATTGCCACGTTTTATTATCTCCCAGCCCGGAAACGGGTCATCACCCCACCGGTAACTTTTGGTCGTGGGTTCGCCCGTGATATAATTGTCTACCACCGGTGGCACGAGAGCTCCGTTTTCTACATGATAGCCTTCGGGCATCACACGTTCCTCAAAGCTGCGGTTCATGAGCATTTCGCCATACAGCCCTCCGTCGCCGGCATGGTTTATCTCTTCAAAGAAGATACCGTACATGGCAGGCGACACTTCGGCCTGACGCGAGGAAAGGTCTATGTCGAGCACCATGTCCTGACCGCCGGCGCCCTGTGCGGCGACGGCAGTCAGCAAAAACAACCCTATAGTAATATGCTTCATGGCGTTCAGTCAGTTAATTTCTTTTCGATGCGGAATCCGCTGAAACAATGCTCTATATCCACCTCCATGGAAGGCTGGAAATTCATGCGGAAGTCGCACCATCCGGCCGGCTTCTGCGTGGCTACAAGGTCAGCGAACTCGATTCTTACCGTACACCATTCGCCGAACGTGTTGAAACTCTTTTCTGACGACGGATTCCAGCAATACTTATTGGTGTCGTTGACAAATGTGATAAGATAGCCGAAGTCGCCGCAGTCGGGGAACGGAGTGTTCATGTTGGAGCATGTCTCGAATTTAAATACGTAGTCCTCAGGATTGTCGGCTATGTCATCGGCTATTCCGAACCCGGCGCCGAATACCGTGTACCACTCCCATGCGCCGAACGGTTTCTTTATGTAGAAGTATGGTCCGCACAGCAGGGGAGGCTGACCGGCCTCAGGTTGGCTTACCAACACTCCGTCGCCCCAGTACATGCCGGTCCAGTCGGCAAATATAAGGTCGTCTTTGCGGGCATAGGGAACAGTGACGGCTGACTGTCCGTTGACGCCGATCCATTCAAATCTTATGGTCGAGTTCGGTGTCGCGTTTTCTGGTATGGCTATTGTCATTTCGGAGTCGGTGACGTCCTGTACGGCAAGTTCCTCGCCGTTCATGATGACTTTGGAAGTCTCCTTGCGTCCGAACCCGTGCAGGTCGAAGTATGCTCCCGATACTTTGGCAAGCGACCCCGGAAGAGCCATCTCGTTATACAGTCCTTTTATCTGCACGTCAGGTATGATGACCGTGAAGTCATACTCTGTCTTGCCGAGGGCTGTCGTATAATATATCTTGTTGCTTATCACTTCGGGCGCTTTGGCGGGTACTTCGAGCCATGCGCCGGTAGAGGTGGCATAGACGTCATCGACAACTATCTCGATGTCGTTAAGCATTATTTTAGTTATATTACTCAGATTCTTGCCCCGCAGCATTATGAAGCGTCCGAAGTCGGCCGCTTCGAGCGGTTCTGTCAGTTCGGTGTCATTTGCGTCATAGACCCCGGTTATGACGGGCGGTCCGTAAGAGGTCATGCCGTCATCGTAGTTGTCGTTATAGTCGACAATATCGTTGCATGACGCTGTCACCGTCATTATGCCGATGACTGCGCACAAGAGTTTGAAATAGTATCTGTACATTGTATTTGTGCTTGTGGTTAATGATTGTTTTATGACCAGCCCGGGTTGTTGGTGGCTATCGATGTGTTGCTGTCTATCTCCGATACGGGCAACGGCCACAGCAGATGTTTGCTCTCGCGGTATTTATATATGTTGTTCTCATCGTAGCGGGTTTGTGAACCGTCGCTGTTTATGCCGCCGATAGCGTTCATGGCATCGATATATGCCCCAGCGTATGAGGTCCCAGCGTCGGTCGCCCTCCATGGCGAACTCTTTGGCCCGCTCTTCGATGATGGCCGAGCGTAACGCAGCCTGCGATGTAATGGCTCCGTTGCCCGACACGGTGGCTTCGGTGGCATTGCTGCGGCGTCGTACCTCATTAAGACGTGCTACAGCCTCGGCCGAAACGCCCCCGTCAAGCTCGCACTTGGCTTCGGCATATAGTAACAGTACGTCGGCGTAGCGCAGGAAAGGCCAGTAGGCGTCGGTGCGCTCTATTTTCGGATCGGTGACGTCATCGTACTTTGTGGTAAACGCCATGCAGCGGCTTGACCCGAATTCATAACCGTAGCTTACTCCGTCGTTATATGGCGCCACCGGATTATGTACAGTTCCGTCATCATCGGTGTATCCTTTGGCCATGCGTTCATACTCGGTGGTGCCGGGATAGTAGCTGCCGCCGTTCCATGACACGTCATCGGTATAGCGGAAGCGGTGCTTTACGCCCTTGAGCACACGATAGTCGGTCGACTCGAAGAGCTGATACCAGTGCCAGCGGCTTCCTATCCACATACCGCTGCTTACGTTGCCGGCGCCGTCCTGCTGTCCGCTGAAGTAGCGGTGTATGTGGGTGCCGTATTTTTCATCGCCGCTTACCGAGCAGAGCATGAACATGTGCTCGGTCTTGTTGTAGAAGCCGCGCTTCCAAAGGTTGTCGTACGGCAGCAGGCTGTAGTTGCCGTATTGGCCTTCTATTATATTCTCGGCATAAGTGGCGGCTTTAGTATAGCACTCCTGCCAGTCGAAGTCGTATCCTGCCACGGCGGTCTTGGCGAATGTGCGGTTCACGATGCTTGTGGGAGCTTTTACGCCGGAAGCGTCGTAATGATATGCCTCACCGGTCTTTACCGTTATTTCCGTTCCGGCCGGCATTGACGCCGATGCCATTGTAGCGTACACTTTTACCAGAAGCGCTGCGGCCGCGCCTTTTGATGCATGTCCTTCTACAAATTTTGAATCGGTATTGCTGAACAGCAGGTCTATGGCTCCGTGCTCTTCGCCTTCGCCGGCAAGAAGACGTATTATCTCGGCATACACATCTTTGATGGCGGCGCGGGGTTTGTTCAGTGATTCGCCATCGTTCATCACCGCCACGCTCTCTTGTGTCGAGAACAGAGGTATCTCGCCATATGCGCGTGTGAGCATGAAGTAAGAGAATGCTTTGAGAAACCGCATCTCGCCTATGCAGTTGTCTTTGACATCGCTGTCGACGTTTGACATCAGGCTTATATAATGTTCGGAATATGCGGTGCGGAATACGAGGTTATAGAAGCCTTTCCAGAAACTGTCGATAATCTCGTCGCTCTGGAAGTTGCCCGCTCCTACCGATGAGAATGCCCAGTCGGGACCGCTTGTGTAGTCGCAGTCCATCTCAAGTACACGGGGGAAGTAGCTCCAGCGGGCCATATCATCGAGCATTTTGCTGTAAGTGCCTGTCACCCACTGCTGGGCCGCCTCGTTGCTGTCGCCGACCTGACCCGGTTTTACGAAGGCATAAGGCTTTTCTTCCAGAAAATCGGAGCAGGCATAGGCCATAATAAGTGAAAACATGACTACAGCCGCGCGTGCTGTGTGCAGTATGAGATTGTTTGATTTCATCGTGTTGTAGTTTTTAATTTTAGAATGACACATTCAGGCCAACCGAATAGGTGCGGCTTGACGGATATGAGTAGCAGTCTACACCGCGGCGCGATGCGTCGGAGCCAAATGAGTTTACTTCGGGGTCAAACCACCGGTATTTGGTGATTGTAAAAAGGTTGGACGCGCTGGCGTAAAGTTTTATGCCCTTTATGCCTTTTACCGGATTGTTAAGGTTATATCCGATGGTAAGGTCTTTCAGCTTAAGGTAGGAGCCGTCCTCGACATACCGGTCAGAGATTTTCCATTCCCGTTCGTAGCCCTGAACCGGTTTGGGCCACCGGGCGCCTGATGTATTGTCTTTTGACCACCGTTCATTATAGGCGAATACCGGAATGTTGTTGATATTTCCCATCTGAACGTCCATCAGGTTGCCGTTGAATATGTCATTGCCGTAGCTTCCTTGAAAGAAGATGCTGAGGGTGAAGTTTTTCCACTCCAAATTGTTGGTTATGCCGTAGACGAAGTCGGGGTTGGTGTCACCGATTATAGTGCGGTCCGATGCGGTGATGCCGGGCTGTCCGTCGAGGTCGCGGTATTTTATTTCGCCTACCATGGCCAGCCCTTTTTTACGTATGGCCGGATCGGGGTCGGCCATTACCTCGGCGAGATTGTCGTAAAAACCGTCCTCCACGTAGCCGTATATGGCGCCTATGGGGTAGCCGTTGCGCTGTATGAACACTTGGTCGGCCGCGTGCCACAGGCGGGTGGCGTACTGGTCTAACGGAAGTCCTCCGATCTTGTTGCGGTTAAACGATATGTTGGCTTTCATGTTCCACCTTACGGGAGTGTAGGCGAGTATGACGAAACTGCCGCTCAGTTCAAGACCGTCGTTTGTTACGTAGGCGCTGTTGACCATCTTGCGGTTGAAGCCGTTGGACGGGGCTATGATGACTTCCTGAAGCAGATCGCGGGTCTTTTTGCGGTAGTAGTCGGCTGTGAAGTTGATGCGGTTGTTGAGGAAGCTCATGTCGATACCTATGTCAAACTGACGGGTGGTCTCCCAGCGCAGATCGCCTGATGCCGGGCCACGCCACTCGACATTGGCGAACCCGTTTGATAGCGAGCCTCCGAACGGATATTGGGCCGCAAACAGCATGGGCAGTGTGCGGTAGCTGCCTATACTTTGATTGCCGGTCTCGCCATAGCTTAGTCGCAGCTTGAGGTTGCTGAACAGGCCGAGGTCGCGTATGAACTTCTCCTCGCTAAGTCGCCATGCCACGGCCGCCGAGAAGAAATGTGCCCACTTGTTCTTTTCGGTAAATTTGCTCGACCCGTCGGCACGGTATGATGCCGTGAGTATGTAGCGGTCGTTGAATATATAGTTGACGCGTCCGAGAAATGAGGCCATTGTCGACTCGCCACGGTCGCTCTCGAGCTTGCCTTGGTTTTTGCCGAGGCTCATGTCATGATACAGAGTATTGTCGTTGGGAAAGTCGGTGGCTGACATTGACTTGCTGCCCCAGCTTATCTTTTCAGCCGTGAATCCGCCTACAGCGTTGAGGGAGTGCATGCCGAAGCGCTTGTCAAATGTTATGAGCGACTCGCTTGTTATGCTGTTGTACCAGTTGTCGGCTTTTGAGCCTTTGCCGTTTATTCCGAAACTGCCCGATCCTTCCTGAGTCTGACGTCCGTAATATGTGCCACGGTCACGGCCCGAGTAGCTGATACCGATATTCTGGCGAAATTTCAGACAGGGCAGTATGGTGGCCTCAAGGTACGATGAGGTGAATACGTTTACGGCGCGTATGTTGTCGTATGAGTCATTGATGTAGGCGTAGGGGTTGGATGCGAGCCAGTTGTATTCCTCTTCAGGTACGTCGTCCATGTGCAGCGGGTCGTAGTTGGGCGGGAACACGAGGCTGGAGCGTATCACACCGTACTCGTAGGAGTTGGTTCGGGAGAAGTCGGTATCGGTATTTGTGAAGTTGATGTTGGTGCCCATGTCGAGCCAGCTGTTGATCTTGCGTCCCAGCGAGGCGCGTATGGAGTATCGGGTAAAGCCCGACTTCTTTATTATTCCGCGCTGGTTCAGGTAGTTGCCCGAGAATGAATACCATCCTCGGTCTGAACCGCCCGATACCGTGATGTTGTATTCCTGAGAGAATCCGTTCTGATATATGAGGTCCTGCCAGTCCGATCCTCCTACCCATGTCTTGAATCCGTTTTCGTCGGTGTACCATTCGGGATTTAGAAAGTCGTCGGGAGCGGGTGAATACTCGCCTGACAGTATGTTGCCGTCTTCATCCTCCTTGTAGTACCATTGTCCGGGAAACGGCAGGTCGGAGTATGGGCGGTTGTTGTATATGGCGCCGTTTTCCATCTGCTCGTTTCGGTAGCGGGCATAGGTCACCGGGTCAAGTGTCGATACTTTTTTGCCTATTCTAGAGAACGAGAAGTTGGCGGAGAACTCTACGTTGTCATATCCTTTTTCGCCGCGCTTGGTGGTGATGAGGATGACGCCGTTGGCTCCTCGCGAGCCGTATATGGCTGCTGCAGAGGCATCCTTGAGCACCTCAATCGACTCTATGTCGTGAGGGTTGATGAATGCCAGCGGGTTGCTGTTGTTGTTACTGTCGTAGTTGGTTTCGGAGCGGGACGGGTCTGATCCGGTGTCAAACGGTACACCGTCCACTATGTAGAGCGGTTGTGAGCTTGTGCTGAACGAGTTGGCGCCTCGCACCTGAATGCTGATACCGCCGCCGGGCGCACCGTCGTTTTGTGTCACTTCGACACCGGCTATTTTACCCTGAAGTCCGCGGCCGAAGTCGGTCGGATTGCCCTTCATGAGGTCGCTTCCTTTAAGTTGACCTACAGCTCCCGAAAGGTCGCGCTTTTTCATGCTGCCATAGCCTACCACCACTACCTCTTCAAGATTTTCGGTGTTCTCCTGCATCTTGTAGTTGTACACATTGTTCTTGCCGACGGTAAAGGTCAGGGGAGTAAAGCCTACATAGGCCACGCTTACGCTCTGGCCCTCCTTTATCCCGCTAAGGTTGAACTTGCCGTCTATGTCGGTTATTGTGCCTTGCTGTGCTCCATCGGCCATGATTGTGGCTCCGATAAGAGGCTCTCCGTCGGGTCCGGTTATGGTGCCCGATATATTTTTGGGAGCCGTTGCCGGAGTCTTGTCGGCTGTCTTGGCTTCTATGATTATGGACTTTGGCGACACTATGCGGTAACTCACCGCGGTGTTTGCAAAAATTTTATCCAGAATATTTTTTACCGGAGTGTCTTTACATTTGAGGTTGACTTTGGGCAGCTGTTTTAGAAGGGCTGTCTTGTAAGCAAAGCGATAAGAGGTTTGCGACTCAATGGATCGGAGTACTTGCTCGACTGTGGAGTTTTGCGCCTCGATAGTCGCTACCGGTGGTTTGCCTTGTGCGAACATACACAAATCGGCCGTCATAGCGATAATGATAGCTACAATCCAATGTCTGATTTCACATTGCATTTTCATGAGTTGTCTTGTTGGTTTAATAATTGGTTTAGGTTTTGGTTCATTATAGGTATCCCATCGGGAATACTGTTGTTAAGACACGGACCTATGTTTATTATACCAACAAATTTATATGTTTTATAACATATTTTGTGATTCTTGCATATGTGAAATTTACCGTATCGGTTTCAAGAAGCGTTGTCGCGTTTTTATTCTACGGTAGGGTTTGATGTGTCGAAGCCGTATATGTAGCTGAGTGTTTCGAGTGTTTCCGACAAACTTCCGCCCGGTAGGGTTCCGGAGAAGTTTTCGTTGATTTTATTTTTAATCGCGGGATTTAGTTTTACGCCATAATGGTTTTCTATCACGGCCACTATGCTTTCGGGCGATGCATCGTCAAAAATCAGCTCTTTTGCCATCCATTGTGTGCTACCGTCGATAGCGGCGGTGTCTACGCTGAATTTGTCGCTTCCCGGGGTCAGTGTGGCCCGTTCACCGGGTGACAGGGTCACTTTCTCATCCGAGCCTGTAGCGGTAAGGGCTACCTTGCCGCTTTCAAGGGTCAGTGAGGACGGGTGGCCGCTATCGCCGGCTACGATATTGAATTTTGTGCCGAGAACCTCTACGGTCATTTCGGGAGCGAGTATTTCAAACGGGTGGTCGGCATCCTTGGCCACGTCAAAGTATGCCTCACCGTGAAAGGTGACCTGACGGCGCTTTTTCACGCTGAAATCAGCGTGAAACTCCAATCGGCTGTCGCCGTTTAGCGTCACTGCCGTACCGTCGGGCAGTGTCACGGTGGATATTTCGCCTGCGGCCGTGCTTACGGAACACATGGCCGATGAGCCGTCCGGTATGTCACGCCCTGAAAAATAAAGATATGCGGAGGCTATTATGAATATAGGCAGCAGTATGGATGCAGCCGTTAGCGCTATGCGGTAACGGCGTATCTGCCGCGCTTTAAGCTGATCCGTATCTATACGGGAGTCTATTCTCTTTTTTATACGGCGCAGCATATCGTCATCGGTGCACGCGTTGTCGCCTGTGTCTTCACTCAGGTATTGTGCGAGCTCATCGTTGGACGAAGAGTTGATATGACTTTTCAGACGCCTGAGGTCGTCGGGCGTAAGCCGGTCATTTTTCAGTTTGTTAAATAATTCATCCATTGACATGCGATATATTGAATTTTGGTTTCGGACTCCTATATTATTAGACACGTATATTGTCGATAAATACTTTTAAAAACGCGAAAATTATGACAGAGTCATACTTCAACAGAGGCAGCAGGCGCTGACGCAGGGTCTTTAGCCCGCTTGACAGGGCGTTTTTTACGGTCTGTGGACGAAGCTGAAGCCTTCGGGCTATTTCATCGACCGGCATGTTGTACAGACGCGATAGTGTCACTACCGCCATCTGGGTTTTGGGCAGGGAGTTGATGCAGTCCATGACTATATGCTCAAACTCCTTGTACTCAATGGCTGACGAGCCCGATGCTTCCTGTGCGTGCTCATCCCGTATGGCCACATAGTCTTCGTAAAGTGGCGAATTGACCTTCGCTCTGTATATGTTGATTATGCGGTTGCGGGCGGCGGTGTATAAAAACGGTTTTACGCTTGTGGTGTTTTTCAGCTTGTTACGATTGTTCCACAGCGCTATGAATACATCCTGCACTATGTCCTCGGCATCTTCGGCCGAGTTAAGGTACTTCATACAAAACGACATTATGCGTCCGGCATACAGGCCGTAGAGCCTGTCAAATGCATGGCGGTCGCCCGCGTTCAGATGCTTTATGAGGTCTTGTTCCATTGTCTGCTCGGTTGTTGGCGCCGCAAATTTAAGAATAAATACCGTTACGAGACAATATTGTATTGTGTAAAACCGATACTATCTTTATTTAATCAAAAACCGCATGATGATTGTTATACAAGAGTATAACGTATGTATTGTCATGAAGCTTTCGACGAGGGATACACGATATATAAAGACGGTGCTGTATGTGATGGTGTTTTTGCTGTCGCTCGGTCTTATCGTTTACATATCCATCGATACTTTCACCGGCGTGGACTTCCTGAAAAACGAAAGTTATATGCGTTTTCAGCTCTTGGTATGTGTGGTGTTTATGACCGACTTTTTTATAGAGTTGTTTATGGCTGATGACAAATGGCGATACATGCGTCAGCGCTGGTTTTTCTTCATGGTGTCGATACCGTATCTCAACATTATAAGCCTGTGGCATATTGATTTTTCGAGGGAGGTGTTGTATTTCCTGCGTTTTGTGCCGCTGGTGCGCGGGGCGCTCGCTTTGTCGATAGTGATAGGCTACATGACGTCCAATAGATTGTCGTCGCTGTTGTTTTCTTATCTGGCCATAATGTTGTCAGTGATTTATTTCGCGAGCCTGATATTTCTTGAAAAGGAGCAGCCGGTCAACAATATGGTGCCTGACTACGGGGCCGCTCTATGGTGGGCGTGTATGAACGCTACAACTATAGGGTGTGACATATACCCGGTGACAGTAGCGGGCAAGATACTTGCCGTGATACTTGCCGGTATGGGTATGATGATGTTTCCGCTTTTTACGGTGTATATAACCGGATTGGTACAGCGTTACAACAGCCGGCGCGGCACGACTATGTTCAGTGCTCCGCTTAAAGTGAAGAGGTCTGACACCGGTGATTATAAAGGTGCGACATGAGAATCGACCCGGTAAATGAAGATTATTGGGCTAAAAATGTTAAATTTGCAGTTTAAAAGATAATTATGGGAAGACTTGTAGCAATAGTCGGACGCCCGAATGTGGGTAAATCGACGCTTTTCAACCGACTGACACAGACACGCACGGCGATTGTCGACGATACAGCCGGTACTACCCGTGACCGTCAGTACGGCAAGGTAGACTGGTGCGGGAAGGAATTTTCGATTGTCGATACCGGCGGATGGGTCGTAAATTCGGAGGATATCTTTGAAAGCGAGATCAACAAGCAGGTGTATCTTGCCATCGAAGAGGCCGACGTCATACTTTTTGTGGTCGACGCCATGAACGGAGTCACCGACCTCGACGATCATGTGGCCAACATACTTCGCCGTTCCAAGAAGCCGGTGATACTTGTGGCCAACAAGACCGATGCCGGGGAGTCGCGCTTCAATGTTCCCGAATTTTATTCGCTGGGCCTCGGCGAGCCATACTCGATATCGTCGGCCAACGGGTCGGGTACGGGTGAATTGCTCGACGAGATAGTCAAGGACCTGCCCGAGGATGACTCCCAAGAGCAGGAACTGGAGAAGATACCTAAATTCGCTATCGTGGGGCGCCCTAATGCGGGAAAGTCATCGATTATAAACTCGTTTATAGGCGAGGACCGCAATATTGTGACTAATATAGCCGGCACTACCCGCGACTCCATATACACGCGCTACAATAAATTCGGCTTCGACTTCTACCTTGTCGACACTGCCGGCATACGTAAGAAGAACAAAGTCAACGAAGACATAGAGTACTACTCCGTGATACGCTCCATAAGGGCTATCGAGGCGTCGGATGTATGTATACTCATGGTTGACGCCACGCTCGGCATAGAGAGTCAGGATGTAAGCATATTCTCGCTTATTCAGCGCAACAAGAAAGGGCTTGTGGTGTGTGTCAACAAATGGGACCTTGTCAAGGACAAGTCGCAGGAGGCCATACGCCATTTCGAGGCGGCTATACGCAACCGCTTCGCTCCGTTCACCGATTTTCCCATCATTTTCGGCTCGGCGCTTACCAAGCAGAGGATATTCAAGGTTATCGAGACTGCTGTGGACGTGTATAAAAACCGTGAACGCATAATACCCACCTCGCAGCTCAACGTGTACATGCAGGAGGTGATAGGCGCTTATCCTCCCCCGGCCAATAAAGGCAAATACATCAAGATTAAATATGTGACCATGCTAAAGGAGTCACCAATTCCCACATTTATATTTTTCTGTAACCTCCCCCAGTGGGTCAAAGAACCCTATCGACGTTATCTGGAAAACAAGATTCGAGAGAAATGGGACTTTACAGGTACGCCGATCAACGTTTACATGCGTGAGAAGTAGGTCGTAAAAACAAAAAAACAGAAAAATGAAGACATTTGAAGAATTGGGAGTGCGCGGTGATCTGCGCAAGGCCATTGAAGAGATGGGTTTTGAACACCCCATGCCGGTACAGGAAAAGGTTATACCTCATTTGCTTAATGAGGACGGTGATGTGGTGGCGCTTGCCCAGACAGGTACGGGTAAGACGGCCGCTTTCGGATTGCCGGTGCTGCAGCGCCTTAATCCCTCGGCCAATGTGCCTCAGGCGCTGATCATCGCTCCCACAAGAGAGTTGTGCCTGCAGATAGGCAGTGACTTGGCCGACTTTTCCAAGTACATGCCGGCTGTAAGGGTGCTGCCTGTATACGGAGGATCGAGCATTGAGAGCCAGATACGCAGTCTCCGACAGGGCGTTCAGGTCATTGTGGCCACGCCCGGACGTCTGCTCGACCTTATGAAACGCGGAGTTGTGGATCTTTCCAACGTGCATACCGTTATTCTCGATGAGGCTGACGAAATGCTGAACATGGGCTTTATCGATGATATAAACGATATACTCTCACATGTGCCCGATGACCGCAAGATGCTGCTGTTCTCGGCTACGATGCCCAATGAAATCGCCAAGATTGCCAAGCGATACATGCATGACCCGCAGGAGTTTGTGGTGGGAGAGAAAAATACCGGATCGGAGAATGTAAGACACGTGTATTATATGGTTCACGCGCGCGACAAGTATCTTGCGCTTAAGCGCATTGCCGATGATACCCCCAATATATACGGCATCATCTTCTGCCGCACCCGTAAGGATACTCAGGAGATTGCCGACCGGCTTATACAGGACGGATACAACGCCGACTCGCTGCACGGAGAATTGTCGCAGGCACAGCGCGATCAGGTGATGAAGAAATTTCGTGACGGGGTGCTGTCGCTGCTTGTGGCTACCGATGTGGCTGCACGCGGTCTTGACGTGAGCAATCTTACCCATGTCATAAACTACGGACTTCCTGATGACATAGCCACCTATACCCACCGCTCCGGCCGTACGGGCCGAGCAGGTAAAACCGGCATATCGGTGGCCATTATTCATTCGCGAGAGCGCAATAAGTTGCGTGACATAGAGAAGAAGATAGGCAAGACCTTTGAACGCAAGGAGGTGCCTACCCCTGAGCATATCATAGAGAAACAGTTGTATAATCTTGCTGACCGCATAGAGCGCGTAAAGGTCGACGATGAGGAGATAGCGAAGTATATACCCGGTGTAAGCCGAAAACTGTGCTGGTTGTCGCAGGAGGACCTGCTTAAGCGCGTGGTGTCGCTTGAATTCAACCGCCTGCTTGAGTATTATAAAGATGCTCCGGTCATAGATTTTATCGACGAAAAAACCAAAAAGGAGAAGAAAGAGCCGGCGCGTCCGCGCACCGCGGCAGAAAAGGACCGCCGTACTGCCGACCGCGGAATGGCGCGTATATATGTCAACGCCGGTAAGAACGACGGCTTTTATGCCGGAAATCTTATAGATATACTTAACCATGCCATACACGGAGCGCGAGTCGATGTAGGACGTATAGACCTCATGCCGGGCTATTCGCTTTTTGACGTGAAAAAGTCCGATGCTCGCAGGGTAGTGGACGGCATGACAGGCCTCGATTTTGTCGGACATAAACTTTACGCCGAGATAGCCGATCCGGAGAAAGATTATTCGCGGGCTTCACGGCGCAAACGCGACTCGAAAGAGGATAAGAACGGAGGAAGTTTTGATAAATTCATTAAAAAAGGAAAGAAAGGTTCCCGTAAACACTGACAATTATGAAAAGATTGATAAATATAGCCGTTGTCATGGTTATGTCGTTGGCCGGAATGCAGAATGCATCGGCACGGCTTACGGCTGCAGGCGCTTTTGCCGATGCTCCGGCACCGTTGTTTCCGTTGCTTGACAAGAACGCACGTCTTGACATGATCGATTACTTCAACAGCGGCTCGGCCACTCCTACACAGAATGCCCTGCAGGGCAAGTCGCGTGTGACCGCATTGACGCCGGATGACATAAAGATAGCCATGACCGACGCGTCATCCTATCAGATATCCATACTGCCTTATGGTAATGACTCGATAATTGCGGTCATACAGACTGTGGCGGCTCCGGCTCATGACAGCCATATATCGTTTTACAATCGTCGCTGGGAGAAGATGTCGGCCCCTCTGTTCAAGGCTCCGGACCTTGACGCATGGCTTACTTCCGACGGCGATAAGGATGCATCCAATGTCGCTGCTCTCATACCGTTTATGCTTGCAAAGTATGATTACGATAATGCTACTGCCGTGCTTACTCTGACCAACAATCTTCAGGAATTTCTGTCGCCCGATGTCTACAAGATGGTGTCGGCCTCAATACACCCCGTACTTAAGTATCGCTGGACGGGAAAGATGATGGAGCCGATGGGTAAGTAACCGTCTTTTCTGCTGTTGATGGAGTCGCTGACACTGCTGCAACTTAACAAACGCATAGCGTCGCTCGTTATGACGGGTGCCACACAGAATGTGTGGATTACCGCCGAATTGAGCGACGTCATTGTACGTGGCGGACATTGCTATATGGAATTGCTTCAGAAGGACTCCGCAAGCGGTGCTACTGTGGCGAAAGCGCGCGGTGCCATATGGGCCAACAGGTTTGTAGACATACGCCAGCGTTTTCTGACCGCTACCGGGCAGGATTTTCGTACCGGACTTAAAGTGATGCTTTGTGCATCGGTGTCCATGCATCCGGTCTATGGTATGTCGCTGGTCATAAATGCCGTGAATCCGGAATACACGATGGGCGACATAGTGCGTCGCCGCAACGAGATGATTGCACGGCTGAAGAGCGAGGGTATAATCAATATGAACCGTGAGCTGCCTTGGCCCGTGCCGTCATTGCGTATAGCCGTTATATCGGCCGAAGGAGCGGCGGGCTACGGCGATTTTATGAAGCAGCTGACTGATAATGCTTTGCGTCTTCGTTTTGTGACAAAACTTTTTCCGGCAATGATGCAGGGCGACCGTGTGGTACCTACAGTCATAGCCGCGCTGGGCGATATTGCTGCGTCGCAAGATGACTGGGACTGCGTGGTTATAATACGCGGCGGAGGCGCCACAAGTGATCTTCTGGGCTTTGAGAATTATGAACTTGCGGCCAATGTGGCGCAATTTCCGCTTCCTGTCATCGTGGGCATAGGTCACGAACGCGATGTGACGATACTCGACTATGTGGCCGGGGTGAGGGTGAAAACACCTACGGCAGCTGCGGAGTGGTTGATTGAGCGGGGCAAAAACGAGCTGGAACGTCTTGGAGTTATCGGCAGGGAGATTGTAAGACTTGCCGGTGACAGGCTCTCGGGTGCCAAGGAGCAGCTCGGACGTATTGAAGGTGCGTTGCCTTCGCTGCCTTCGGCTGTCGTTGACCGACAGCGGGGTAAACTCGACCGTTGCATGATGTGGGTAGGGCAGCTTTCGGACCGTCGTATACGTCCTCAGCTTTCGCGGCTTGATACCGTAGCCTCGTCATTGCCGGTTGTGCTCGCTGCCGTGATGGAACGACGCTGTGCGCGGTTGCAGTCGCTCGGCGAGATGCTCGACATGCTGTCGCCAGAGGCAACTCTGCGGCGCGGATATTCTGTGACGCGTTACAACGGGCATGCCGTGACCGATGCCGCGGAAGTGCCGGCCGGTGCTGTGCTTGAGACTATGGTGGCATCCGGAACAATCGTGTCGGTAAAACAATAACAATACATTAGTAATAAATATGGTGGAAACTCCCGAATTTGTGCCTGTCAAGGAATTGTCCTACAATCAGGCCATAGCTGAACTTGAAGATATAATGAAGCGCATGCAGAGCGACGCTCTTGATATTGACCTGCTGGCATGCTATACAAGGCGTGCCACAGAATTGCTCGCCGAGTGTCGCAGCCGTCTGACCGCTACCGACGAGGAGCTTCGCTCGATTCTCGATACCTCTAATTGAACGCGTGCGGACTTTTATCCGCACGTGCCGAAAGCTTGTATTTTGGAAAATATTATGTAGCCGCGTGATTTTATCCGCGGCTTTCTGTTGTTGTGCGAGGATGGATTTATTTAACTAAATTTATTTTGTTTATTGTGTATAAATATGTAATTTCGTTGCGCCATGAAACTTTATTGTTTCGTTTTGATAAGTCTATACTGAACCAACAGAAAGTAACCTGAAATGACACTATATAATCATATACGATATGTACTGCTGGCTGCGTTAGTTGTGTTTGTTTCACTGCAGACAGCTGCTTTTCGGCAGTGCGACAATCTTATGGGCCGCGTTACGGTTGACGGGAAGCCCCGCAATGGAGTGGTGGTCAGCGACGGCATTAATGTCACCGTTACCGATGCTGACGGGTATTACAGCATGCTTACTGATGGTCGTCAGCATGTGTTTCTATCGGTTCCGTCCGATTGCAAAGTGCCTGTTGATGCCAATGGCGCTCCGGCATTTTACCAGACTATAACATACGGCCCGGATGCCGTGGCCCGTCACGACTTCTCGCTGACATCAGTACCCGAGAAAAAAGAGTGGACACTTCTTGCCATGGCCGACCCGCAGGTAGCAGTAGGCGATACCTGCGACTTCGAGCGTTATATAATGCCGCCGCTGATGGAGTTTGTGGCTACGCTCGGTGACGACGTCTACGGCATAACACTTGGCGATCTGGTCTGGAACACACCTTCGCTGTTGGGCTACTATAAGAAGCGTATAGGGTCTACAGGCGTGCCGGTATTTGCCGTGATAGGCAATCATGATCATAACGAGCATGTGAAGGATGACAAGAAGAGCGACCGTGATTTCAGAGACGTTTTTGGCCCTACATATTACTCGGTCAATATAGGCGACTGTCATCTTGTGGTGCTTGACGATATCTATTACAGGGCAGAGAAAGGACGTAACGACTATTCCGACTATGTGACTCCGCAGCAGCTTGTGTGGCTGGAGAAGGATCTGAGTTATGTGCCGAAGGACAAGATGATAATAATCGGAGTTCATATACCTACCGCCCGCCGCAACGTTCCCGGTCATGTGTCAAGCAACAAGCCCTTGTATGACCTCGTGCGCGGTTTCAAGGATGTACAGATACTTTCCGGACACAGTCACTATAACTTTACTACCACGATAGCGCCCAATATTACCGAAACTACGTTTGGCTCGGTCATGGGGGCTTTCTGGTATCCTTTGTGTCATGACGGCTCGCCTCGAGGATATGCGGCTCTTAAATTCAAGGGCAACAGGCTCGTTGATAAATATTATGTAGGAGCGGGCTGTGACCGTGACTACCAGATGAAAATTTATCCACCGGAGGACGCCGTGTTGTGGAACCCACGCCGAAAGCAGGGCGAACCGTATGACAGTATTCTCGTCAATATATTCTGCTGGCATGATAATTGGACTGTCGAGGTCAGCGAGGACGGCCGGCGATGGAAGCGCCTGCCCGATGAGGCGCGGCTGATTCCCGAGAAGTCCGGGGGGAAGTGCTGGGACCCCGACGTGCGCAAATCGCTTGTAAAAGGCCGCATTCCGGCCAATCATGGAGGTGCCCGTCCTACCGACCCCAATGACCATATGTTTCTTTATAAACCCTCTGACGGATGGCGCATGGTAAGCTTCAGGGCTACCGATCCATTCGGCAATGTATATGTGTCTACATTAAATAATAAATCAATATAAAAAAATCAGTTGTTATGGTAAAACATTTATTTTTAGGCTTGGCGATGGCTTGTGTGGCCCTTTCGGCAACGGCTGCAAAACCAGAGGTGATAGCCCATCGCGGATATTGGAAGACCGACGGCTCTGCACAGAATTCTATACGTGCGTTGGTAAAGGCCGACTCGATACACTGCTTCGCTTCGGAATTTGATGTGTGGATGACTGCCGACAGCGTTCTTGTCGTGAATCATGATGCCGATGTCAACGGAGTGCATATTGAAACATCCTCCTCGAAAAAGGTGCTTGCGCAAAAACTTGCCAACGGAGAGAATGTGCCTACGCTTGAAGCGTATCTCGCCAAGGCGTCCAAACTGAATACCCGCATAGTGTGTGAGCTTAAAACCCATGACAGCCGTTCTATGGAGCGTGCCGCAGCCAAGGCCATACTTGCGCTTGTGAAAAAATACGGTCTCGGTGATAAAGTCGATTACATAGTGTTTTCCAAGGATGCCTTCACGTATTTCGTCAAACATGCTCCCAAAGGCACTGGTGTATACTATCTTAATGGCGATTATATACCCTCGCAGGTCAAAGCTATGGGTGGTGCCGGTATCGACTATTCAATCAAGGTCATGAAGAAGCATCCCGAATGGATAGCACAGTGTCATGATCTGGGGCTGCTTGTCAACGTGTGGACGGTAAATGCTCCCGAAGATATGAAGTGGTGCATAGACCGCGGTGTGGATTTTATAACTACCAACGAGCCTGAGCTGCTTCAGAAAATGCTGAAGGGCTGTGATGGAGAATGTAAGAAATAGATGTTCTTTTTTATTACAGATTAGGGATTAGGATGTGTTAGGTTTGAGATTGAGATTGCGGTCTCGACGTTTTTGTGTGCCGCAATCTCAATCTTTGTTTATTTATCAATAATTTGGTTTTTATGATGTCTCGGCTTTTTATGTTTGCGGCCTTTATTTTTGCCGCTTCTGCATTATATGCTTCCGATGCCCCTGTCAAATATAAGATGGATTATTGCGATACGGTGCGTACCTACAGTATGTATCTGCCCGACTGTATAGGAGAGGGTGCTCCGCTTGTGATCTATACCCACGGTTACGGGTCAAAGACCCGATGGCGACGCGACATGAATGCCGTGGCCGACAGTTGCGGCTTTGCCGTGTGTTATCCCGACGGTATGCCCGACTCGCGTGGCAAGGACGGCTGGAAGGTAGGCTATCCGCCTCAGGAGAGTATGGTTATAGACGAGGCCGACTTTTTCCGTCATCTTCTCGACGAGGTTACATCTAAGTTCAATCTTAGCCGCGAAAATGTGTTTATGGCCGGTATGTCCAATGGAGGCGACCTATGCTATCAGCTTGCTTATACCGCTCCATCGCTGTTTCGGGCCTACGGTTCTGTCGCCGGGCTGACATTTGAGTGGCTGTACAATAACCATTCGTTGTCTTTGCCTGTGCCGTTTCTTGAAATTCACGGCAATGCCGATAAGACCTCCATGTGGCAGGGCGACCACCTTAACACGGGAGGCTGGGGTGCATATATACCAGTGCCTCTCGCCGTGGCGGCCGTGGCAGCCAGCAACCGTTGCACGACCATGTCGGTTGATACGTTTCCAACAATGAGAGACCCTGAACGGATTGTTACACGTACTGTATATGGCGACTCTCCTTCGGGCTGCGACGTCGTTGTTTACGAAATTGAAGGCGGCAAGCATTCTTGGGCTGACAAAGATGTCGCCACTGCCAGAATTCTTTGGGATTTCTTCTCCCGTTATCTCAGATAGACTTTTGTGCTCTATGTTCTGATGCTTTAGGAAGCGTAGGCATAAATCCACGTATGCAAATTAACTTTTATTTTTTTGTAGTGTCTATATGAATATGTAGCTATTGATATGAAATAATTGTAAATTTGCATCCATACTGACTTATGATATTTATGAACGTATTATGTAGATTTTTAGTGTCTGCGATGCTTGCATCGGTGTCTTTGAGTTCGCTTGCCGGAGTGCGTGAGTTGCCTTTGCCGGAGGTTCCCAAGCAGATAACGGTTCCGGAGGACCGTGCGGGATATGTATTGTGTCATTTTTGGGACGGCATGGACTGGAGCGACAGTGTGTGGGTGACCGACGGACCGGCTATGGAGCAGAATTTCGTAAATTTTGTCAGCGTATTTCCTCATGCGTCGGCGGCCTCTGTCAATACTGCTGTCGATGTTATGTTTGAGAAGTTGCGTGATAATCCGGAGGCATATGAAGTTATGGCTGATATCGCGGCTATGTATCTTAACGACACGGAGTCGCCTATGAGGGATGACAGGCTGTATGTAGTGTTTCTTAACCGTTTTCTCGAAGACAAGGTGCTTGATGAGGCGCGGCTTATACGATATCGTTATCAGATGGATGATGTATCGAAGAATCTGCCGGGCACCATTGCCGGTGACTTTCCTTATACCGATAGTAACGGGCGTGAGTCCACGCTTCATGCTCTGTGGGGGGCCGGATATACGATACTTATGTTTTATGACCCCGAGTGCCGTCATTGTCATCAGGTGATTGATTTTTTATCACGTTCGGAGCCGGTCAACCGTCGGCTTGACGAGAAGTCGTTGCGTATACTGGCCGTTGACACGAGCGAGAGCGATATGCCGGCTGACGCACTATCTATACCACCGACATGGGTCTCGGCCCGTACCGATGAATCGGTTGAGGACGCCGGGCTGTATTCTTTCCGTGAGATGCCTGCTTTGTATCTGCTTTCGCCGGGCAATGAGGTCATCTTGAAGGATGCTTCGCCCGAAGCTATTATAAAAATACTTTCTGACATCGAGTAGATTGGCAATATAATGGCATATTGCCGCGTATTTGCGTTAAACAGGCGTTAAATTAAGTGGCATGTGTGAATTAATCTCAATTATGGGTGTATGTATGTGACAAAGCTGTATTTGAATTGTTTTACATGCAAACGAATAAAGACCCATATATTTGATAATTGCTAATCTATGAAGATGCACACGCGCAAAATAGGGCTTACTCTGTAGGGGTAGGCCCTATATGCGATAAAAGCCGCGGCCTCGTTATGGTCACGGCTTTTATTGAATCGGCATCGGCTCGTATTTGCCGTAGATACCGATTTGACAGATGTAAGTTCTTACTTTTGGATTTTAGCGCCGGGAGCTCCTACGTTATTGAGCTCATTTACTTCCTGCTTTACGTTTTTGAGAGTCGCCTCCTCATATTTGCTGTCTTGAAGTCCCGGCATTTCATTTGTGGGATACTCTGCTGTTTCAGTTGTGATTTTCTTGTCGTGTGCCATTGTTTTTATTAATTAAGATTATACTTTTCACAACAAAGTAGCATAATATGAGGTTCACACATTTGTAATATGGATAACATAAAAAACAATTATTAAAAAGGTAGCAAATCCGCTGATCCGTTTACTGTGTGCGCCCGCTGGTCCGGGTTATAATGTTGCGCCGTGTTATGATTGTATTCAAAAAAGAAGCCGCCGACAATTAGCGTCGGTGGCTTCCGGTAGCAAAGTAGAGATTGTGGTAGCCCATAGGAGAATCGAACTCCTCTTTCAAGAATGAAAATCTTGCGTCCTAACCGATAGACGAATGGGCCGTAAAAGGTTGTGCTTCCGTCAGAGCGGACACATACTCCTTTTAAGCGTTGGCAAGCTTGTTGATGTGGCGAGCGAGTGAGCTCTTGAGATTGCCGGCTTTGTTCTTGGAGATAGTACCTTTTCTTGCAAGACGGTCAAGCAGTGAGCTTACTTTGTTGTAAGTTTCAGTAGCTTCTGTCTTGTCAGTTATTGCGCGAAGACGACGTACGGCGTTGCGTGCAGTCTTTGCGTAATAGCGGTTACGGAGTCTACGTGACTCTGTCTGACGGATTCTCTTAATAGATGACTTATGATTTGCCATTATAAAAAGTTCGTTTTGTTGTTATTATAATTTTGGTAGCCCATAGGAGAATCGAACTCCTCTTTCAAGAATGAAAATCTTGCGTCCTAACCGATAGACGAATGGGCCGATAATGCGCTTGGCGCAAAAGCGAGTGCAAATATAGATACTTTTTTTTTCTCTCGCAAATATTTTTCAATAAATCACTCATTTATGTCTATATAGCTTTCATTTTGGCCCTTTTTTAGCCCGGACAGAGTGAATAAACCGTGCAAATCAGTAGTCCAACAGTCTGCCGTAATCGTGCCAGTCTCCAATCAAGTAGCCTTGTCGGCTTGCTTCAATCAGTTTTTTTAGTCTGCTGTCGAAGAGCTCCCTACGTGATTTAGTCCTTTGTATGTTGTCGATTCTTACGCGCTGATATAATGGAGGCGATGAAGTGAAATTGGCCCACGCCTCGGGATCTGTTTCGAAAATCGCGATAATTTCCGGCAAAATTACAAACTCTTTGTCAAGATCGGGGCATGCGGCACGGCCTGCATCGGTCATCATGCCAAGTTTTTCGAGTCTGCGGCAACGCTCTTTGTTTAGCTCCGTCCAATTGCTTGATTTTGACCGTGGGCCGAATCGTTGCAGCACTACTCCGTCTACATTTTTAAGAGTTGAGTCAATCCATCCGAAGCAGAGTGCTTCTTCTACCGCATCAATATACCATAAAGTGTCTTCGGGCGGAGTCTTGCCGCGCTTTGCCGCTATCCAGCACTCTTTTGCCGTGTCGTGATTCTCGCTTAACCATTTGCGGAAATCGTCGCGAGTATTTATGTCAAGTATGTTTTGTGGAGTCATTACACTCGTTATCTATTTATAAATATGTATGAAAATAGGGCGTCATAACAAATTTAGCAATAAATCTTAATTCATACAAAAGCCACGTCGGATTAGAATAGAAATTGCTAAATTTGTGAGACATATCGTTTTTTCATCGATTGGCATTGTCTTAAGAGTAAATTTTCTGATGTTTAAATCGCTTCATTGCATAGCGCTGCGCACGGTCAGGTACAGTGACCGCCATAATATAGTCACGGTTTACAGCCATGAGCAGGGACGTGTGTCGTTGCTTGTGTCTGCCGGTAGGTCGCGGGAGGCATCGCGGCAGCGGGCATTGACTATGCCTATGTCTTTGTTTGAGTGCGTAGCCGATGTGAAGCCGGGGCGTGATATTCTGAGTATGCGCGAAGTACGTCAGTCCATGCCTCTCCATGATATATACAGTCATCCGGTCAAGGTGGCGGTAGCGATGTTTCTTGCGGAGGTCCTCGGAGTTATACTTCGTGAAAGTCAGGAAGATAGCATGCTGTTCAGTTATATAGCTCACGCAACAGGTGTCCTTGATGCTGCTGATGATATGACGACCGCCAATTTTCCAGTCGCTTTTATGTATGGGCTCGGTAGGTTTACAGGTATCGAACCTGATATGTCTACCTATGCTCCGGGGCGTGTGTTTGACATGGTTGACGGTGTGTTCAGGGTGTCGCTACCGCTTCACCGCGATTTTCTGGAAGGTGACGATGCCGCTGCGGTATATGTACTTTCGCGTATGAACTGGGAGAATATAAGGCACTTCAGGTTTAACCGCGTTCAGCGCCGTCGTATTCTTGAGGTGGTCATGCGTTATTATACGTTGCACTACGCATCGCTGTCATCGGTTAATTCAATTGCGGTATTGAAGGAACTGTTTGATTGAAAAAACGCGATTGACTCGTCGGCCAACCGCGTTGTTCATATCTGTATACTCAGACATCGACGACGGCGATTTCATCCGTCTGTTTTGAGATTACTATCTCTCGCTGTCTTTCAGTTCTTTGCCTGTAAAACGCTGCATATCGGACTATTGTTTAATTAGCAATAGTTAAAGATTGTGTCTGATGGCTTCCACGATGGGCCGAAGTGAAAATGCACGCCACGTTTATATGGTCAGCCTGTACTACGTATGTTTTGACGGATGGCCCCGTTGGGTATGGATACAAAAAAAGGGCAAGCTTACTACATCGCACCGCTACAACCCGGTACCGTTGCTCCGGTCAAGGCCTGGCGGAGTTCCCGGGGAGCTGGTCGTGTAGGACTTACCCGTTGCAAAGTTACTGCTTTTTTCAATAATGACAAGCGATGTTAAGAAAAATTCATTACTTTTGCGTATATATAGTCCGGAAATCAATATATATTGCCGTGGATTAGTATATTTTAAGGAAGAAGTATGAAAAAACTTTTAGTTGGAGTGGCCTTGCCGGTGTTGTTGTCGGCTGCTATCAATGTTTATGCGCGTCAGCTTACGGTAGATGAGGCAACAGCCCTTGCCGAGGGATTTGTCTTAAATAATTTGGTGAAAAATGACGGTTCGCGAAGCTCCATAGCTGAAATGAAGCTTGTATATTCTGCCTCAGTATCTGATGATGTTCTTGACGAGACGGCATATTATGTCTTTGACCGCGGTACTGATGACGGCTATGTGATTGTGTCGGGTGACGACAGATTGCGTCCTGTATTGGGTTATGCTTCGGTAGGTAAATTTGATGTGGATTCTCTTCCTCCTAACATGAAATGGTGGCTTGGTGAGTATGCTCGTGAGATTGCCGCGTTTTTATGTAATCAGGATGAAAACAGCGCGGTGCTGATCCGGCAACCTGAACGCACGGAGAGTGCGGAGCGTAACACGGTGGCTCCTTTAGTCACGACTATATGGAATCAGACCGCTCCATATAATGACCAATGCCCTTTGTCTCTCGGCCGGAAGTCGGTAACAGGTTGCGTGGCTACGGCAATGGCACAGATTGTTAATTATCATAACTGGCCGCAGGGTACCGGGGCTGGAACATATTCGTATACTATTAAGCTGAACGGAGTGGCTTCAAAGGTGCAGTTTAATTACAGCGCCACTACTTTTGCATGGGCCAATATGCTTGACGATTATTCAGCGGGTAATCCGGGATTTTCGCAGAAAATGGCTGTAGCCAACCTTATGCTTGCTTGCGGAGTAGGTGTGCATATGAAATATTCGCCTGATGAAAGCGGTGCATATTCATTTGCGGTGCCTTATGCGCTGATTAATTATTTCAAGTATGACAGTGCGACGCGCATGCTGTTGCGTGATTATTATTATGCGTCGGAATGGGAAGATATCGTTTATAGAGAGATTTCGGAAGGCCGTCCAGTGTTATACTCCGGTACCAATGATGCCGGTGCCGGTCATGCATTTGTCTGTGACGGGTACGGAGCCGATGGGCTGTTTCATATCAACTGGGGCTGGGGCGGATATTATGACGATTATTTCGCATTGTCGGCCCTTAATCCAGAAGGGCAAGGCACAGGCGGCAATGTCGGCGGATTTAATTATGGTCAGGATATAATTGTAGGTATAAAGCCGGCGGCTTCCGGCACAGGGAAAAGTAACGGATATATATTGAGCGGGGGTGCGTTTACCTATGGCGATAACAAGTTTAATACTTCTGACGGTGTATTTAATTATTATCCGCAGTCGTTCAAGGGCGAGCTCGGTGTCGAGGTCGTTAAGTCAAATGCCGTGGGTGCGGGTGTATTCGTTACTGCTGGGTCGATAGATTGGGGCGCGGCTGATATGGCTACCGGCAGTCTGCCGGGTTATAATATCGGTTTGCCGGTGTCAATTGTAAACGGATTGCAGCCGGGAAGCTACAAAGTGTATCCTGCTTGGAAGGGTATGGCCGGCAGATGGGAGCGTATGTTATGTCCTGTGTCTGAACAGTGTTTTGTGACACTGACCGTAACTTCCGACGGCAAATATGTGTATAGCAACGAGGGGCCCGTTACAGGTATATCAGACATCATCGCCGATGAGGGCTTCAGAGTGTGCAGCCGTGCTTCTGCCGTTGTTGTGAGCGGTGTCGCCGGCGATGTGGTTGAGATATATGATCTGCGCGGAGTGCTTGTGGCCAAAACAAAGGCCTCGCCGGATGAGACCGTGATATCGCTTACTCCGGGTTTATATGTGGTGAGGTGCGGAGGTAATTCCAAGAAAGTATCGGTCGGAAGTCGATAATTCACGATTTAATTGTTAGTCTACTCTGCCTATTTTTACATTTCGACCTGCTTTGCAGATGATTAGGTCAAAGTAGGATTGTATTGGCATAAAAAAGGTCCGTTCATTTTGTGAACGGACCTTAGGAAGGAATTGCGCTTCAAGATGGACTCGAACCAACGACCCTCTGATTAACAGTCAGATGCTCTAACCGACTGAGCTATTGAAGCTTTGTATGTTAATTGCCTTCCTTTGCGCTTCAAGATGGACTCGAACCAACGACCCTCTGATTAACAGTCAGATGCTCTAACCGACTGAGCTATTGAAGCATTGAAAGATTAATTTATCTCCGACTTTTCGGAAATTGCGATGCAAAATTACACTCAAATTTTTTATTATGCAACATTTAAGGCTAAAAAATGCATTATGCCGCTCATTTTTTATGGATGAGGATGATGCAATCACATGTTTCGGGCAATGATGTAATCAAACATTGACACAAAAGTGTCGCGGATTTCCGATGCAGGAAACTCCATGATTATGCCCACAGCCTCGTTGCGGAGCTCTTCCATACGCCGATAAGCATAGTCGATGCCGCCTGCGGCTTTGGCATAGTCGATAAGACGGGCTATCTCGCCTGAACTGAGTGAGTCGTTGCAAACGAGCCTGTACATATTGTCGCGTTCAGGAAGATCATTGCGCGAGAGGGCATATAGCAGAGGCAGTGTGACCTTGCCTTCGCGCAGGTCGTTGCCGGTAGGCTTGCCTATGCTGTCATCTGCAAAATAGTCAAATATGTCGTCGCGTATCTGGAAGCATTGGCCGAATAACCACGCGAAGCGTCCAAGCCGGTCTATGTCACTGCAGGAGGCGTTGACTGAATATCCCCCCATTTTTGTGCATGCCACGAAAAGCGATGCTGTTTTCTTACCTATTATATTAAGATAGGCTTTTTCGTCAAGTATGTGACGGCGTGCCTTGCTTATCTGGTCTATCTCGCCGAGTGACAGTGTGCGTCCGAGGTCTGCTATAGTGTTTATTATGCGCAGGTCATTGGCCGCTACAGCTTGTCTTAGCGAGCAGGAAGTGAAAAAGTCACCTGTGAGTACGGCTATATGATTGTCCCATATGGCGTTTATTGTGGGACGGTTGCGCCGGGTGTGGGTGTCATCGACCACATCATCATGTATTAGCGATGCATTGTGGAGCATTTCAATCGCCGCCGCCGCCGATATGGTCACTTCATTTACGTCTCCAAGCAGTTTCGCGCTTAGTATGACAAGTATGGGGCGTATTTGTTTTCCTTTTGTCTTAAGATAGTTGCCGACTATCTCGTTCATCATCTCATTGGATGTGGACAGCGTATCGACCATGCGCGTGTTAAGCTGTCGTAGTTCAGGTGCGATTGTATGCTGGATGTTGTCTAAAATCGTCATGTCGGCAAATTGTTGTGCAAAATTAGTAAAAGTTACAATTTATAGCTATATTTATGCTGTAATTTATTATCGATATATTAATATACATATCCTGATGGCTGACAACAAACTGTTTTTACTTGATGCTTATGCATTGATATACCGTGCTTATTATGCACTGATAAGGGCGCCACGCCTTACGGCCCATGGCTTCAACACTTCTGCCGTTTTCGGCTTTGTCAACACTCTCGACGAGGTGCTTCGTCGTGAAAATCCGACTCATATAGCGGTGTGTTTTGACCCGCCGGGACCTACGTTTCGCCATGAGGCGTATCCGGAGTATAAGGCGCAGCGCGACAAGCAGCCCGAGGATATAACGATGTCGCTTCCTTATATCAAGGAGATAGTAAAAGCCTACGGCATACCTGTGGTGGAGGTGCCCGGATATGAGGCTGACGATGTGATAGGCACTTTGTCGCGTAAGGCCGAGCAAAGCGGGCTTACAACCTATATGATGACTCCCGACAAGGACTACGGACAGCTGGTGACCGACAATGTATTCATATTCAAGCCGGGACAGCGCGGAAGCGACATGGAGATATGCGGTCCTAAGGAGATATGCGACAAGTACGGAATAGACACTCCGTTGCAGGTCATAGACATACTCGCTCTTGAAGGTGACGCTGTGGATAATATACCCGGATGTCCGGGAGTGGGTCAGAAGACCGCTTCCAAACTGATATCGATATGGGGAAGCGTTGAAAATCTTATAAAGCATGTCGATGACCTCAAAGGTGCGGTGCAGAAAAAGATAACCGATAACTCCGAGCAGATAAAGTTCTCGAAGTTTCTTGCCACGATTAAGACCGATGTGCCGGTGGATCTTGACTTGGATGCCCTGAAACTCGGTGACCGTGATCTTAATACCTTGCGTAAAGTATTTACAGAACTCGAGTTTCGCACGTTTCTTAAAAAACTTGGTCCCGTATCGGGTGATGACGAGAATGAGAATATTAAAGATACGGCAGTTTCTAAACGCGACGGCGTTATGCCGTCGTTGTTTGACAATATCGACGAGGCTGTCACTACACAGGATGCTTCGACGACATCATTGGCTGATGTGCGGGTTTCCTACCGTGAACTTTCGTCTGTTGACGATGTATCGCAGTTTGTAGGCGAGGTTATAAAATCGTCATGTATAGGTGTGGCGTTCTATGTGGCTGGTGCCGAGGCCATGACCGCGTCATGGCAGGGCCTTGCTGTCACTGCCGAAACGGGCGTAGCCCGATATATAGCCATGCCGGTATTTCCTGATCAGCGACGGCAGATATTGGATGCCATAACGCCGTTATTTACTACACCTTCACTTACTGTCGTTAGCCATGACGTAAAACGTGACATTATATTGCTGCGTCGAGAGGGCATCGGTTGGACATCACCGTACTACGATATTTCGGTGGCCCACTACTTGCTTGAACCGGAAATGAACCATTCGCTGCCGCGTGTGGCTCTCGCGTATCTTGATTATAAGACTCTCGAATATGCTGAGGAAGAGCCGGGACGCAGAAAATCGGCGGGAAAGATAGTGCCCGGTGAAGAAATAATGCTTTTCTGTGAAACAGCCGATGTCATACTGCGTCTTTATGGCAAGCTATCCGCCGACATAGCCGCTTCGGGACTCGATCATCTTATGACCGACATCGAATTGCCGTTGATAAAGGTGCTTGCCGATATGGAGTGGACCGGAGTAAGAGTGGATGTGCTTGTACTTGCCGAACTGTCGCGTAAGTTCACCGCCCGTCTTCATGAGATGGAGCGCCGTGTATATGAACTTGCGGGTGGAGCGTTTAACGTAAGTTCACCGACGCAGGTGGGCAGTGTGTTGTTTGAGCGGCTTAAGCTCGATCCTAATGCCAAACGTACAAAGCGCGGGGCCTACTCCACAACAGAAGAGATACTTGAAAAGTATCGCGACGCCCATCCTATAGTCGAGCTGATACTTGACATAAGGGGTATGCGCAAACTGCTTGCCACATATGTCGATGCGTTGCCGTCGCTCGTTAATCCGCGCACTGGAAAAATTCATACCACTTACAACCAGACCGTTACCGCTACGGGGCGTATATCATCGGTAAGTCCAAATCTCCAGAACATACCTATACGTACCGAAGAAGGACGTGAGATAAGACGGGCGTTTATAGCCGACAAGGGTGACCTTATCATGAGTGCCGACTACTCGCAGATAGAGCTACGTGTCATAGCCGACATAAGCGGTGACGAAGACATGATAGAGGCATTTGTGGCCAATGCAGACATACATCAGTCGACTGCAGCCAAGATATATCATGTGAATCTGCCGGATGTCACCGAGGAGCAGCGTCGCCGTGCCAAGACCGCCAATTTCGGTATAATTTACGGTATATCGGCATTCGGTCTCGCTCAGAGACTGCGCATACCGCGATATGAGGCCAAAGAGCTTATAGACGGTTACTTCCGTACCTATCCACATATAAAGGACTATATAAATGATGCAATAGAGAAGGCCCGGTCAGAAGGTTATGTGACGACCATAATGGGGCGCAAGCGCATGCTTCCGGATATAAATTCACGCAATGCTGTAGTGCGCGGATATGCGGAGCGCAATGCCGTCAACGCTCCCATACAAGGCTCGGCGGCCGACATAATAAAACTGGCAATGGTCAATATCGCCGACGAGTTTGCCAAGACAGGACTGAAGTCAAAGATGATAATGCAGGTTCATGACGAACTGATATTCAACGTAGTACCCGATGAACTTGCGCAAGTACAGGAGATTGTGACCCGGCTCATGTCGGGAGCTTACAAAGGGCGTGTGCCGCTTGTGGTGTCGGCCGGTACCGGTAAGAACTGGCTGGAGGCACACTGATTATAAAGGTGGGTCAGGCTTTTGAAGATGTTGACGGCTTCATATAGTTGTCAAGGGTTCTGCGAAGCGAATCGACCATTATGCCGCATAGCTCGGGCGGACCGAGCACAGTAAGGTTAGGTCCGTAAGACAGAAGTTCCTGAACGAAGTCGGGAGTGATTTTGATGTTATAATAGAAAATCGAATAGCTGTCATGGAGTACCTCCTGCTGTGAATGGTGCAGCGGTACGGAGCGGAAGTATTTTGCCTGACGCGTGTCGGTACGTATAGCCACTCGCTTTACTTGTCCTTCGTCGAATATTATGCCGTAGCTGTCGTGGAAGTAGGCTTCGGCATCGAAGTCTTCGGGAATGGCATAAGTCGTCGTCTGCAACGACGGTTCAATCATGCGGTCAAGCGCATAGGTCTTTATCGTGTCCTCCTTGATATTGCGTCCAGTCAGATACCAGCGCTGTTTGAATATTTTGAGGAAGTACGGTTCAAGTATTATGTCGCGGGTGGGATTGATACGGGTATACGGCTGATAAGAAAACTTGATAGGACGGCGCTCTTTGAGCGAATCCACTACCATTGACAGGTGTTCGCGTGCCGATGGCACCTCTTCAAGAAATATCATGTCGCCTATGTCTTTGGCATCGTTTAGCAGATTGCCTATCGAGGCCGAATTGAGCATCCAGTTCATGACGCTCTCATAGTGTTCGTCACTCTCCTCGATATAATATTCAAATGTTGACTGATTGCACTCGATGTTTATCTTGAACAGTTCCTCTATGGCATTGCGGTAGGAGTAAAATGTTCGTCGAGGCAGAGGCTCACCGTTGGAGTAGGGCGAACGTATCCACAGTTTGTTGAGCTCCCCGCGTGACAGCGAACCGTAGCGTTTGATGGTGTCGATTAGCCAGATGTAGCGGCTGAAGAGGTCTTTTGCCATATGTGATGTAATTGTTTATCGTGCCTGTATGCTTTCTGTCGCTTCGGTATGTTTGGTGGACATGAGTGCGAGTCCGGCACAAGTGATGACGGCGTTGAGTATGATAAGTTCGAAGCTCATCTCATAGCCGTAGGCTTTGCCGAGAGTATGTTTTATAACATAGCATATCACAGGGGCGGCTATGCATATGACCGGCACCATGCGGTCGTTGACCGAGCGCCGGCTGAACATGCCGAAGGCAAACAGGCCGAGTATCGGGCCGTATGTATAGGATGCGAGTGTGTACACGGCGCTTATGGCGTCGTCCTCGTTAAGTATATGAAATAGTATGATGACACAGCCCATGGTTACGGCCATGGCTATGTGTACACGTGAACGCATGTGTGCCAGACGGGTATCTTCCATGCCGGTGCCGTCCAGTATGTCGACGGTGAATGAAGTGGTAAGCGACACGAGTGCCGATCCGGCGGCGGAGTATGCCGCCGCTACAAGCCCTGTTATAAACAAAACGCCGGTTATGACAGGCAGGGATGGATGCGATACCACGAGTCCGAATATCTCATCGCTTTTTTCCGGTATGTCAAGGCCCGGGGTATTGTCGATATATATTACGAGCAGAGTGCCGAGCATTAGAAACAGCGCTATGACGAAAAACTGCATAATGCCGCTTGTAATCATATTCTTTCTGCAATTTCTGAAGTCGCTGCATGCGAGATTGCGCTGCATCATGTCCTGATCGAGCCCGTTGAGAGCGATGGCCATGAATATGCCGGCTATAAACTGCTTCCAGAAATAAGTTCCTGCCGCCGGATCTTCAAAGAAAAATATCTTTGAAGAGTGATGGCTGCCTATTGCGTCCGCTATACCTGTGACCGGCATGTCAAGATTGTCGGCTATGAAATATATACACAGCGCGACGGATAGAATCAGGCAGAGGCTTTTAAGTGTATCGGTCCATATGAGCGACTTGACACCGCCGCGAAACGTATATAGCCATACAAGTGATACTGTCACCGCTACATTTACGCTGAACGGGATGCCCCACGGGTCGCATACAAGAGCCTGAATGACTATACACACCACAAAGAAGCGCACTGACGCTCCGAGCATTTTTGATATGAAGAAAAACCATGCTCCGGTGCGGTAGCTGTTTAATCCGAAGCGTTCGCCGAGATATCCGTAGATGGAAATGAGGTTGCGCCTGTAAAACAGCGGTACAAGTACAAAGGCTATTATCCAGTATCCTGCTATGAATCCGAGTACCATCTGCAGGTAGCTGTAGCCTTTGGCCGCTACCATGCCGGGCACGCTTATGAACGTGACTCCTGAGATGGCCGCACCCATAGTGGCTATGGCCACTATGGGCCACGGCGCTTTGCGGTTGCCGGTGAAGAAACCGTCGTTGTCGGTTTGCCGCGATGCTAAGTGGCTTACGGTGAACAATACGACAAAGTATGCTATGATGCTAATAAGTATTATTAAAGGTGTCATTTTTCCGGATATAGAAGGTATTTTGCTCGAAGCTTACGGAATTTCACGACCTCGTCGGCCCATGTGGATTTTATATCGTCGGCGCTTCTTCCTGATATGATCATCTGCCTTACCCGGGTGTTGCCTATCAGTTTGTCAAAAAACGGAGAGAAGAAGCGCGCTTTCGATGCTTCGGGCATTGAGCTGTAGGCGTCTATTATATATTGAAGATTTACTCCGGCGGATATCATGGAGTCTACGTCGGACGATGACAGATCCGTGCCGAGGCAGCGTTTGCCGAGAAGCGGCGGATTTTTAGCCCCGGGCATGCTTTGCGGTGTGAATGCGAAGTTATGGTTGCGCATGGCTGGATGGCCGTATATCTTGAAGGGTCTGTCGGTGCCGCGCCCTACACTTGCCGCTGTGCCTTCGAAAAAACATAATGAAGGATAAAGATATATTGCAGTCATGTCGCGCAGATTGGGTGATGGCGCTACAGGTAGCTCGTAACGGGTGGCATGGGTGTAGCCCGTGCAGGGTATGACGGTTATGTCAGCTTTCAGACTGCTGTTTAACCATCCTTCGCCGTTTGCCATCATGGCCAGTTCGCCCATGGTCATGCCGTGGAGCACCGGTATAGGGAGCCGTCCTACACCAGAGCGTAGTCTCATGTCGAGTACGGGGCCGTCTACGCTCATGCCCAACGGGTTTGGCCGGTCGAGTACTATGACCGGTATGTCGTGCCGGGCCGCAGCCTCGATGAGGTTAAGCATGGTTATGTAGTAGGTGTAAAACCGTGTACCTACATCCTGAAGGTCGACGGCTATGACATCGATGTCCTCCATGACTTTCGGGTCAGGAGTGTTTTTGCCTCCTGAATATAATGATGCGACAGGTATGCCGGTCACAGGATCGACACCGCTTTTTATGTGTTCGCCTGCATCGGCGGTACCCCTGAAGCCGTGTTCGGGCGAGAAGAGTGTCACTACGTTTATGCCGTGTTCAAGCATTATGTCAAGAGTGTGGCGTCCGTTGACGATTCCTGTGTGATTTGACAGGAGTGCCACGCGCTTGCCCTCCATCATGGGGTGATAGAGGGCAATACGCGAAGCTCCTACGGCGACTTCACCGGCGAATGCTACTGAGTGTCCGGCGATGAGTCCCGCCATCACAATCAACATCTGTATTGTATTGAAAATAAATCGTTTAAGCATTTTATAAAGAAGAATCGAGTATACTGAAAATTAAAGATAAAGTCAAAGATACGAATAAGTCCAGCGCAAAAGCAAATTTATTTGCTTTTGCCGAGCGGGAAAATCTAAGACATAGCCAAAGATACGAAATATTTTACATCTTGACGGGTGTATATCATTATTGCATGCAGTCTTTGTTTTTTGCTCTTTTGGAGAGCATGCGGTGACCGATGCGGCAGTAAAGACACTTTCGTGTCTCGCAATATTGGCGGCGTAGCTGGATAAGCGCTTGTGAAGTGAAGGCATCAGTGCATTCTATGCCGCTTGACGCAAACATCGCCACTATGGAGTTGCTTTCGGCTTTAAGCTCATGCAGCATGTTTATGGCATGGTCGGCGCGTTCTCGGCTATCCACGTTCATGGCGTATGCGTATAGAAGAGGTACGACCACGTTGATGACAAGTATGTCGACCGAATTTCTCCCCAAGGCAGTTGCTTTTGGTTCGTCAAGCAGGCTGTTGAACGAATAGTGCCGTGCCCAGTAGCCGGCAAGCTCTATATTGAATAGGGCTCTGACGTTATCGACCGATGTGGCGTCGATGATGCGCGACATCAGCTTGAAGCCTCCAAAGAGCAGACTGGCCAAAAAAGCGATACGGCGATGAGGAAAATTGGCCGGGCGCATCCTCGACATTTTCCATCCCGGAGAGGCCGTACGTTTTAATGAGAACTTGTGTGAAAGAAATGCGTATTCGTTTTTAAGAAGAGTTATGTAGGGGTCGTCATCGGCTGCTTTGTCAAGGAAGCCGGCTTGTCCGAAAAGCAAGGCTTCGATGCTCAATTGCGAGTCACTGTGTTTGCCGATGAACTGCAGTGGCAGACTCATGGCAAGGTGCTCAAACGGGTCGCCGTTTACGCCGAAGCCAAGTGCACGGGCAAGGGTTATATAGCATACCGACTCCCAGTCACCCGCCATACGGCTCAGATGTCCTGATATACGGTCGGTCTTGGCATAAAGACGCTCGTAGGCCAGACTGTCGAGCCATGAGTGCAGGTAGATGGCGTCGAGACTTTTTATCTCGTCGGCGCATGGCAGCCCGCAGCCGGCCTTTGTCACAAGACTGTCGTAGGCATGTCGGAAGTCGGGAGCGCACGGCATTCGCATCTGCGGTATGACACGTCCGTCGTTCAGGGTTATTGCGGTGTCGTCTTTGCCGACTACATGAAGTATGACCGATCGGTATGCCGGATCATCTTGGTGGCCGTGGCGGTGCCAGTCGCTCGCTTTCACATGTATCTCGACATCACCGGCCCACATCTCGTCACCTATCTTTATTTTGGCATTGAAAAAGTCGGGTCCCGAGTTTGCATTCAACTGTCCCGGATCGATTACTGTCACTCGGCGCCGGTCGACGGTGAACATGTCGACGCGAGGCCATAGACGGTGTTGCCATATGTATTGCATGAGCTTTTCCACGGGATTGACGATATGGTACAAAGATAATCAAAAAAATTAGAAATCAATAGGGGAAAATGCGTAACTTTGTATCATTATGACGGATGATGCAAAAATTTCTTTGACGGGCATGACCATTGACAGACTGCAGGAGGTAGCGGCCGAATGCGGTATGCCTCGGTTTGCCGCCCGACAGATGGCTGACTGGCTATATGTCAAGCGTATAGCAGATGTCGACGATATGACAAATTTGTCTAAAAAAGCCCGCGAGACGCTATCACGGCGATATTGTGTGGGTCGTGCCGCTCCCAAGGCTTCGGCCCGGTCTGTTGACGGTACAGTGAAGTATCTTTTTGACGGCAAAGGCGGTCGTGATGTCGAAGCGGTATATATACCTGATCGCGACAGAGCCACACTGTGTGTGTCGTCGCAGGCGGGTTGTCGTATGGGGTGCAAGTTTTGCATGACGGGCCGACAGGGATTCCACGGCAATCTCACAGCCGGCGACATAATCAATCAGGTGCTTTCCATACCTGAAAGCGAGTCGCTGACCAATATCGTGTTTATGGGCATGGGCGAGCCTATGGATAATCTTGATGCCGTGCTTGATGCAATAACCGTTCTTACCTCTCCGTGGGGGCTTGCATGGAGCCCAAAGCGTATCACGGTGTCGACGATAGGTAAAATCACCGAGCTGAAGCGTCTGCTTGACGAGGCAAAGGTGCATGTGGCTATCAGCGTACATGCTCCGTCGGCGCCTCTGCGCGAGTCGCTGATGCCGGTGGAGAAGGCGTATCCGCTTAAAAGCGTGCTTGAATTGTTGAAGCATTATGATTTTTCACATCAGAGGCGTCTGTCAGTAGAATATATAATGTGGGGTGGATTAAATGATACCCTGCGTCATGCGCAGTCGCTCGCCCGTCTGTTGAAAGGTCTTGACTGCCGTGTGAATCTGATACGGTTCCATGCCATACCCGACAGTGACCTGCATACATCCGATGACTCTACGATGACGGCATTCCGTGACCGGCTTAACGAACTCGGCATAACCGCCACCATACGCACCTCGCGCGGCGAGGACATAGCCGCTGCCTGCGGCATGCTGGCCGGCAAATCAAAAAACGACAGTTAAAGGCATGTATCTTACTCATATAAAGATCTGTAACTTCAAGAACATTGCCGATGCGGAGCTTGATTTCTCGCCTAAGGTCAATTGCTTTCTGGGCAATAACGGCATGGGCAAGAGCAATCTTCTCGATGCGGTATATTATCTTAGTTTCTGCAAGAGTTTTACCGGCATGACTGACGCTATGCTTCTGCGTCATGGCGAGGACTTCGCTATGGTTCAGGCGAGTTATATACGCAAGGAGGTCGAGGAGGAACTTTCGCTCGGCATGGCCCGCGGTCGCCGCAAGACCCTTAAGCGCAAGGGCAAGGAGTACCAGCGTCTGTCAAGTCACATAGGGGCTTTCCCGCTTGTGCTCTCATCGCCGCAGGACATAGACATAATACGCGGCACAGGCGAAGAGCGTCGTCGGTTTATCGACATCGTCATATCGCAGAGCGATCCTGTATATCTTGATGAACTTATACGTTATAACAAGGCTCTCGAGCAGCGCAATAAACTGTTGCGCGACCGTGTTGCCGACGTAAACCTGTATATGGCATTAGAGTTACAGATGGAGCGCTCGGCTTCTTACATACACCGTATGCGCACCGCCCGTATCGATACGCTTGCTGAAATATTTGACCGTTACTACCGTACCATAGCCGGTGAAAACGAAAGTGTGACGCTGACTTATGAAAGTGTGCTTAACGAGCCGGGGCGTACTCTGACCGACCTTTTCGAACAGGCGCGAAGACGCGACGAGATACTCGGTCACACGACTGTAGGCATACACCGCGACGATATAGAGATGTCGCTTAACGGTATGCCTATGCGCAAAGCCGGTTCACAAGGACAGTGCAAGACCTATGTCATAGCGCTTAAACTTGCGCAATACGAATTTCTGCGCGATACGAGTGCCATGCACCCGATGCTGCTGCTTGACGATATATTTGACAAACTTGACGCTACGAGGGTAGAGCACATAATGGAAATCGTGACCCGCGACGGATTCGGGCAGATATTTATAACAGATACTAACCGTACTCATCTTGATGAGATAATGTCGCGCACGAGTGGTGATTATCGTATGTGGCTGGTTGAGTCGGGAACGTTGAAACCTCTGCATCAATGAAGCGTACTGACGCCAAGGCGGTTATTGATATAATAAAGGAGTATCTCGAGCGCGACGGCATAGACGTTCGATTCAATGAGCAGCGGGCCGTGTACCTGTGGCCCGAGATAGTGGGGCCGGGAGTCAATCGTTATACCACGCGGCGTTTTGTCGACAAGGGGGTGCTGCATGTCTATATATCATCGGCGGCTCTTAAAAACGAACTGTCGTTTATGCGTCCGCAGATTATCGAGGCCATAAACACAGCTGTCGGGACGCCGGTCATTACCGAAATATCACTGCATTAGTCGGTAGCAGGATGCTGCTGTGATTTTGACATTAACAGCTCCAATATGGCTTTGCGGTATGATGAATGATTGGGCATGCCGCCGAAAAGTCCTCCTAACGGAGGTAGAAGTATCTTTATAAAATCACCGTTGACGAAGTTGATGGCGCACACATAGGCTCCAACCCAGTTCTTTTTTATTTCGCAATTATCAATTTGAGAAAAGTGATATATCGGCAGGATGTCGTGCGGATCTACCGGCGACTCCACATTGACTGCAAATTGCATTAGCATAGATGTAAGGTCGGGCTCGTCAATCTCGACATTCTCATAGTGCCACATCTCTTGCTCACATGGTACGATGACAAGGCAATCCTCCGAGTAACCTATATATGCGTCAAACGTCGATTCTTTGCCCTTGGTTATATATAGCAGAGGTGCATCGGCCATAGGACGGATAAGGTTGGCGGTGGAGTCATAGGCAGCGTTGGAGTAGAAGCGTCTGAGCTTTACTTCTTTTACAATAGCGTGTATGCCCGCTTTAAAATTTTGACCGTAAGGAAGATGTGCCGCTACGGAGGAAATCATGTTTGCTTCGCTGAATATTGCCATGCCTGAAAAATAGATTTACTGTTACTGTGATAATATCATCAATGTATGCAAAATTAATGATTTGTATGGAAACAGTAAAGAAAACAGCCATTCGGTTTATGGCCGAATGGCTGTTTTATATGTCTGCCTACGGGTTTCAGGCAGCCGTTAGGTCAATTGTCGAGCTTGTCGGCAAGGTTGTGTATGGCGTCGGCTCCTGAGTCGAGCAGATCCGATGCTTTGTCTTTCAGTTTGTCAATCAACGAGCCGCCCTTCTCTTTTGCTGTAGCGAGTGCATCTGATGCTTGGTCTTTCAGATTACCGAGTGTGTCGGCTGCCTTGTCTTTGGCATCGGTAGCCCCTTCTTTAAGATTTTCAACTTGCTTTGAGGTCTCGTCCTTGATAGCTGCCGATGCTGCCTGTGCGCTGACTTTTGCTGCGTCGACGCTTATCTCTGCCGCAGCCTTTGAGGTCTGTGCGGCGATGTTAGCATTAGTATCCATAATAATTCTTTAAATAATAGTTTACATATTCAACAACACGTCGGGCACCATCAAAGTTGCTCATTTTAACTCCTTTTTGCATAGCTTCCGTGCCATTTATTTTTCTTTTAAGATTGATAAGCATAAATTCTGTTGCAGGGAAAAGTGACCAAAAATTAGTGCAAAACGACCCGAAAAAGGCATTGAAGGTAAAACCTTTTGCCGTTCAATTAAGTTATATTTGCAGAGATTTTCTTAACCGATTTTTTAATGTTAAAACGAGGGAAATAGTATGCGATCATTCTTTCTTCGACTAATATTGGCGTCGCTGCTTCCGGTGTCGTTAGCCGGTGTTTCCGCAGCTCAGGGGAGAGCGGCCGTCGATGAGGCCGTCTCGCTTGATTCATGCAGGGCTATGGCGATGGCCAATAACAAGCAGATGCGTATTCAAGCCGAGCGTATAAAGGCCGCAGGATATCAGAAAAAGGAAGCGTTTGCCGCTTATCTGCCGTCGATCGACTTTGCCGGCGGATACACGTATAACCAGAAAAATATATCTATATTTGACTCTGATCAGCATCTGCCGGTACAGGTGTTTGACGGCAAGGGATATCAGTTTGATCTTGTCACCGGGCCTGACGGCCTTCCTGTCAAGGGTCCTGACGGACAGTATATTCCTAAAAATGTGGCATATCTTCCCAAGGATGCCATGACCTATGACATCCATAATGTATTTTTCGGAGCGGTGACATTGACTCAGCCCGTATATATGGGCGGCAAGATTGTGGCGATGAACAAGATAACCAAGTATGCCGAAGAACTTGCGCGTTCGATGCATGAGAACGGTGCCGAGGACATTATATATGCCGTTGATGCCGCTTACTGGCAGGTAGTGTCGCTTAAGGCAAAGCATGAACTTGCTACAAGTTATGTGGCTCTTCTTGACACATTGCACAATAATGTTCAGGCTATGATAAACGAGGGAGTGGCGACGAAAAGCGATCTTTTGACAGTAGATGTCAAGCTAAACTCGGCCAACGTGGATCTTGTAAAGGTGGAAAACGGACTTACTCTGTCGCGCATGGCGCTTGCACAATTGTGTGGGCTTCCGGTTGACACACAGTTACGGTTGGTTGACGAAGATGCCGAGCGACCCGGACAGGAACCCATAGCCACCACTTATAACATGGTAGATGTGTACCGTAACCGTCCTGACTTGCATGCGCTTGAACTCGGACTTAAAATAACCGAGCAAAAGAGTAAGGTGGCATTGTCGTCGATGCTTCCCAATCTGGCGCTTGTAGGTGCATACACTTTTTCCAATCCCAACATGTACAACGGTTTTAAGACGAAGTTCAACGGAGCGTTTTCAGTAGGAGCAATGCTTACGATACCTATCTGGCACTGGGGCGGCAACTATAACAAATACCGTTCAGCCAAAGTCGACGAGACTATAATGAAGCTGCAGATTGAGGATGCGAAAGAGAAGATAGACCTTCAGGTCAGTCAGGCTTCGTTCAAGGCTGGTGAGGCTATGAAGACCTACTCTATGACACAGAGCAATCTGGCCAAGGCAAATGAAAATCTGCGGCAGGCCCAACTTGGATTCAAGGAAGGTGTGCAGACCACCGACAATGTCATGGAGGCTCAGACCGCATGGCTTAAGGCCAACTCGGAGAATATAGATGCCGAAATCGACGTCAACCTATGTCGTGTATACCTGTCAAAGGTTCTTGGCACGATGGATTACGAACAATATTACGATACTGAAAAATAGTTTCTTATTATGGTAAATACCGATCAACCCACCAATCAAGTCTCCACCAAAAAAGAGTCGGCGCTTGTGGCCACACTCGCTATAGTCGTTATCGTAGTGGCCCTCATTGCGCTTATAGGATTTATGTTTCTTAAGCCTAAGTCAAATATTATAGAGGGACAGGCCGAGGCTACCTCTGTGCGTATATCGGGCAAATTACCCGGACGTGTGCTTCAATTTTATGTTCAGGAAGGACAGAATGTGAAAGCAGGTGACACGCTTGTCCATATACATTCGTCGCTCGCCGAGGCCAAGCTGTATCAGGCCGAAGCTATGAGGGAGGCCGCGGCCGCCCAGAACAAAAAGATTGATGCGGGCACCCGCAAGCAGATTATCCAGAGTGCGTATGACTTATGGCAGCAGTCGATAGCCGCAAAGAATATAGCGGAGAAGACCTACAACCGTATGGAAGCTTTGTTTAAGCAGGATGTCGTATCGGCGCAGAAGCGCGATGAGGCTCAGGCCGCCTATAATGCCGCCGTGGCCGGTGAGAGTGCCGCAAAGAGCCAGTACATGATGGCTAAAGAGGGTGCGCAGAAAGAGGATAAGTTAAGCGCCAAAGCCATGGTCGACGTGGCGCAGGGCGGCATAATGGAGGTCGAGGCGTTGCTTCAGGATCAGTATCTTACGGCTCCGGCTGACGGACAGATTGATATAATATATTCGCATGAAGGTGAACTTGTGTCGCTCGGTGCACCGATTATGAACCTTTTGAAGCTCAGTGACAAGTGGGTTACATTCAACGTGCGCGAGGCGTTGCTTAACGACCTTCCTGTAGGAAAGGAGATCGAGGTAATGATACCGGCTCTTGACGAGAGAAAGGTAAAGGCCAAGGTATACTATGTGCGTGATATGGGCACATATGCCGTATGGCGCTCTACGAAGGCCACAGGCCGGTGGGACAGCCGTACGTTCCAGATAAAGGCACGTCCGCTCGAGGACATACCGGAACTTCGTCCCGGCATGTCGATAATATATTTTGCACCTGATAAATAATATTGTTAATTGTAATAACACGAAAGAAATGTCGTCGATCCGCAAAGCACTTATAGACGGAATAAAGCAGCTGACAAGCCGGCCCATATACATATTGGGTATGATAGTCGTGCCTATGTTTGTGGCTTTCTTTTTCCTCGATTTGATGGATGAAGGGCTGCCGCTCAAAGCCCCGACCGCAATTGTGGACCTTGATAATTCTTCGGCGTCACGTAACGTGACAAGAAATCTGTCGGCTTCGGAGCTTGTCAGTCTCGATTATCGTCCGGTAAGCTATGATGAGGCCATGAAGTTGCTGAAAAGCGGCGATATATTCGGTTTTTTCATGATACCGCGTAATTTTCAGGCCGATGCCGCTGCCGGGCGTGAGACAACCATAACCTATTATTGCAATATGGCCTACTTTGTGCCGGGCACACTGTCGTTTAAGTCATTCAAGCAGACGGCTGTCACCTCGTCGGGAGGTATAGCCAAGGTGACATTGGTAAGTGCCGGTCTGAGTGAAGACCTTGTCGGCACCATGCTTCAGCCTGTGACCACGCAGGAGCATCCTATAGGCAATCCGTGGACCAATTATTCGATATACCTGAGTAACTCGTTTGTACCCTGTCTGCTTCAGCTCATAATATTTCAATTTACGGCGTTTTCGATACTTCAGGAGATTAAACGAGGCACTTCGGTGCAGTGGATGAATGATGCCGGAGGCTCTATACTTGTCGCCTGTGCGGGGAAGCTGATACCTCAGTTTGTCATATTCTCGGTGGTGGGTCTTGCCATTCAGAGTATGCTTTACGGCTATTGGGGCTTCCCTGTCAATGGAAGTATGTGGGGCATGATTGTAGCTATGCTTCTTCTTGTGGCTTCAAGTCAGGCCTTCGCTCTTTTGGTCAGCAGTCTTATACCCAATCTGCGTTTTGCCTTGTCTATATTGTCGCTCTTGGGCATACTGTCGTTTTCGCTTGCCGGATTCTCTTTTCCGGTCGAGAATATGTATCCCATGGTAGGTGTGTTTGCCTACATAATACCGGTACGTTACTATTTTCTTATATATATAAATACTGCTCTTAACGGCTACGAACTGTATTATGTAAGGTGGGAGTATATAGCTATGTTGCTCTTCCTGCTTACTCCTTTTACAATGTTGTGGAAGCTTAAACGCAGCAGTCTGCATCCGGTGTATATCCCATAGAGTGTTTTACAGGTCTTAATGATTCAGAAATATGTCAAGCATAGTCGATAATATAAAGAACTGGTGGAGGACGTTGTTTCGTACATGGATCAACGAATATCGTCTGGTATTTTCCGATTTGGGAGTGCTGCTGTTTTTTCTTGCTTTGCCTCTCGCATATCCTGTAACGTACACGCTGATCTATAATCCGGAACTGGTCGAAAAGGTGCCGATGGCCATTGTTGATAACTCTCGTACGGCGGAGAGCCGTGAGCTGGCGCGGATGGTTGATGCCGACCAGTACACCGAAGTCAGCTGTTATGCCGTTGATCTTGGCGAGGCACGGCGGTGGATGAAGGAGCGCAAGGTATACGGGATACTTGTAATACCCGAGGACTACGCAAAGAAGATAGGACGCAAGGAACAGGCGGTGTTGCCTTTGTATTGCGACATGAGCCTGTTGCTCCGCTATCGCAGCGTGCTATTCGCCATGACTGACATACAGTTGCAGTTAGGTGCCGACATACGTACCAATACTATCAACAACTCGCCGGCGGCTTTTGTGTCGTCGGCCATGGGCAATACTGTAGACACGGAGTCGTTTTTCCTCGGCGACGTCACTCAGGGTTTCGCTTCATTTATCATGATAGGTCTTGTGATACTGATACTTCAGCAAAGCCTTATACTCGGTATACTGATGCTTGGAGGCGGAAGCCGAGAACGACGTCGCAAAAACAATGGAGTGGATCCGGAGGCTGTGAAAGGTCCAGTGTCGGCATCGCTGCTCGGTGAGGCTTTCTGCTATGTGACGATTTACATGCCACTGACGGTTTACATACTTCATTATGTGCCGCTGATGTTCAGTTTACCTCATTACGGTGAGGCTGTCGACTACCTGCTTTTTATGCTGCCTATGCTTTTCGCCTCCGTATTTATGGGGCAGATGCTCCGTCCGCTTGTTGTAGAACGCGAAAGCTCATTCCTTGTATTTGTGTTTACATCGGTGATATTTCTGTTCCTGTCGGGTCTTACATGGCCCCGTTATGCCATGAGTCCCGTGTGGTTTGTGCTTGGCAGCCTTGTGCCGGCGACTTGGGGAATGCAAGGTTTCATCGGAATTAACTCCAATGAAGCTACACTTGGTGACGTATCAACGCCTTATATGATGCTGTGGGTACTCGCGGCTGCCTATTACATCCTTGCCGTTATTATAACTCGTCAGGCTAATTCTTACGATTTACGTCACTACAAAGTGCCGTCGGTACCTTGAGCAGCGGCCGAAGCATCTTTCAACGGATGAATAAAGAGGAAGCGGGCGCCGGTACGATACTCCGGATCGACTTTGGCTATGCCTCCGAGCAATCTTGCCGAAAGTTGGCATATGTGCAGTCCGAGTCCTGTGCCGGGAGTTGAATTATTAAGTTTCTCGAAGCGTTCGAATATGACCGCATGCTTGGCCTCTGGTATACCTATGCCTGTGTCGGTTACAGAGAACACTACCTGACGCTGCGAGCGCAGTACGTTGTAAGTAAGAGTGATTGACCCCTTTTCTGTGAATTTGGCAGCGTTATTCAGGTAATTGGTCAGAATTTTCTCTGTCCTTACCCTGTCGGTCAGTAGTTTGAACTTGTCGCCGGGATCTACGAATGTCATGTTCACTCCGGGAGCCGTGCGATGCTTTACGTTGTCGACGCATGTGCGGCATATGTCGCTCAATGACCATAGCTGCAGATTAATAGGCATCTCGCCGGCATCAATCATGGATATGTCGAGCGCGTCGGCCAGCAGCGATACGAGCTGGTCGCTGTTTTCGGTAATAATGTCGGTATAACGCGACATTTCGTCCTGCCGTTCGGCAGGCACGCTGTCAGCGATGAGCTGCGAGAAACCCACAATGCCGTTAAGCGGTGTAAGTATCTCGTGTCGCACATTTTGAATAAACTGCGTTTTCAGTCGGCTTATGCTCTCGGCTTGGTCCTTGGCTATTATGAGATCCTGCTGGGTGCGAAGCAGATTTTTCTTTTCAGCTTGAAGACGCTCCTGTGATTTGGCGAGATTTTTCACACTCCTTTTGTTTTTCAGATAGAGGCGTCCGGTGACGATTAGCAGCAGCGTAAGTATGCCCATCGCTATGAGCGAGATGACAAGTATGCGGTTGTGTAGAGTGTGAGTCGACGAATGCCGGTCAAGCTCAGCTTGGGTCTTTTCCGCTTTCAGATTGTTTACGTCATAAATGATCTGTAGCTCTTTGTATTTTTCCGCAGCCTGAAGACTGATGTAATCTTCAAGTTGGGTATTGTAGGCGGTCGTAGCGGCAAGAAGTGCGTCTTTGTCGCCTGTAGCTTTTGCCGCTATGGTGTAAAATTTAAGCAGTTTACGCTTGAATATACTGTTTTGCGGCTTATCTATATATTTTTTTAGAAGAGGCATGGCCTCTTTGTATCTTTTGGTGGCGATGAGATAGTATATCTCGGCACGGCGGTTATCTTCAAAATCTTTTCTGATATCAGGATTAGATGTGACCAAATTCAATATGCAGTTGTAGTACTCGTCTATGTCTTTGGGTGTCAGTGCCGCATAGTTGCCCAATAAGCGTCTGTAGCACACGTATTCGTTGACGTCGTAGTTGCGGTACAGGCGCCCCTGTGAAACATACCGGTCTTTGAGGTGCTTTATTACCTCAAGCAGTCTTTTGTCGGAAGCTACAGCTTTGGCATGCTGGTCATTGTCGGTCTCGATCATGGCTTTCTGCACGAGATACATGTTGCGCAGGACCTCGCTGTTTTCATATGGCAGCTGGTCGATAAGATTGCCGAGTTTGGTCAGATACTCCACATAGAGGTCGCCTTGTGATGATGCTCCGAGGAACACACATAATTTATACAGACGTCTGACCTGATCGTACATATCTATACCGGGGTTCTTGCTGTATTCGCGGATGAATTCCTGAAGTACTTCCTGACGCTTCGATTCCGGCATGATTCTTATGCGGTTGGAGTTGTATGTTATGTCGATATATGCGAGTGTCTCCCGTTTGTCTTCAGAATCAGGCATTTTTCTTACGAGGTCGACATAACCGTTGATGATTGAGTCTGACGTTATGTAGAGCGAGGTGTTGTTCCTGATTATATCAAGTTGTACGTCGGTGCGTCCTAGACGGCCTGCCGTATAGAAAATCTGTCGTCCGATGGCTCCTTTCCTTGAGCGTGATGACAAGTCATACATGTTGTAAAGTATCGTTATGCTGTCATCGGGGTTTTTAGCCAGTTTAAGCTCTTTGCGCAGGCTGTCGATTATCGTCTCTTTATCAATGGACAGCGACGGTAAGGTCGCGAAAAAAATTATGGATAGCGTTAAGAAGTATCTAAATTTCATTATGTGGTGACGATTGATTTTGTTTCTTTTCCTGCAAAGATATGCAAACAAAACCGTAATCATAGCCCGTGTACAGCATTATCACCCATTGGTAACAGCTTTGTAATTGTAGTATTGTGTTTGACAGGAGGGTATTAATCTACTTCTATGGATGGATTGAGCAGATATAAGGTCTTGGTGGCGCGGGTGACAGCTGTATACAGCCACCTGTAGAATTCAAGCCCAATGGACTCTGGGGGTATGTAGCCTAAATCGATATATACATTGCTCCATTGGCCTCCCTGTGCTTTATGGCAGGTGACGGCGTAAGCATATTTTACCTGTAGAGCGTTGAAGTAAGGGCTTTTAAGGGCATTGGCCGCTCGTGTGGCCGAGGAGGTCTCCGGGTCTGACGGGTCGTCTACAATGGCTTCATAGAGTTCGAGCATTTCGGACCGTGATGCCGATGCCTGTTCGCTGACGAGAGTGTCAAGTATGACTTTGCAGTCGACAGATACATCGCGGTCGGGAAAATGCAGCCTTACGTCGGCAAAACGGAAATTGTACCGAGTCTCGGTACCGTATAATTTCTCTACCGTAGCCGTGTCGCCGTTGGCTATGAAGTCAAGGCCTTTCACGTCTTTGCTCCAAAAATAATTGTTTTTTGCCACCAATAGCAGATCGTCGCGGCACAACTCCTCCTCAGCGTATAGTATTCGTGACCTTATGGCGAGATTGAAGCGCGTTGCCCGCATGTTGGAGCGAGTGATCAGTATGGTGTCATTGACTCCGTCGCGCGCATAAGCGGAGTTTATGGAGTCTTCGAGCTCCTCTCCGCCAATGCATTTCACATCGTTGAAGCATGACGCACGCATCCGTGGCGCCGGTAACTCTTCAAGTCCCATGACCCGTCGCAGACGGGTGGCGTTGTATAGTATGCCCGAGTCTGAAGTCTGCCTTACAGTGGCGGTAAGTATGGCACGGTTGACGCGCAATCCGGCCTCGCGGAGCATCCTGACACTCATTGCCGGACTGTTTTCGCATCCTACCGGCGGTAGCTGTGCGGTGTCGCCAAGCAGTATAAGCCGACAGTTGACGCCGGAGTATACGTAGTGAAGCAGATGCTCGAGCAGATTGCCTGTCGAGGAGTCTGCGCCTATCATAGACGCTTCATCAACAATAAATACAGTATTGACCGAGCGGTTTTCTGCAAGCCTGACACTGCGCTCGGCGCTTATGCCGTTGCCCCCTACGGAGTATATGCGTCTGTGTATAGTATACGCCGGATGTCGGGCAAATGCGCCGAATACCTTGGCCGCACGTCCCGTGGGAGCAAGCAATACTGTACCAGTGCCGACAGTGTTGAGAGCCTTGACAAGCGCGGCACACAGCGACGTTTTACCTGTGCCGGCGTATCCGTTGAGCAGAAATACGGTGTCGGCCTGAGTCTGAGCCGAGCAAAAGCGGGCCAAAGCCGCTATGACATCGACTTGCTGGGTCGTGGGTTCGTAGGGGAGCGACTCCATGACAAGCGAGGCAAACTCAAGAGTGTTCATAATCGGCCGGTTTTTGTCATGATGTCGTAAGGACCCTGCAAACGTCAGTCCGCGTATTATTATTTTTTAATACTCCATTCGTAGCCGTCTTTGGTGTCTTTGACATCAAATCCTATTTCTCCGAGTTTGTTGCGTATCAGGTCGCTTGTGGTCCAGTCTTTGTCGGCCTTGGCTTTTGCTCTTATGTCAAGTAAGAGATCTACTGCGTCCTCAAATGGTTTCAGCGAGTCGCCACCGACAGTGTCTGTCCCCGGCATTTCGGTGCGAATGCCGAGTATGTCTGAAAGGAATGCATCAAAGACCTCTTTAAGCTCGGCTATATCCTCGGAAGTGGCTTTGGCGTTGCCGTCGTTTACCTGATTGATTATGCGGCATGCGTCGAAGAGGTGCGCTATGACAATGGGAGTGTTGAGGTCGTCGTCGAGGGCTTCATAGCATTTGCCACGCAGTTGACTTACATCTACGGTCGACTCCTGAGAGGGTGTAAGCTCGTTGAGGCGCCGGCGTCCTTCAAGCATGCGGTTGAGCGCCTTTTCAGCGCCTTGCAGGGCCTCGTTGGAGAAGTCGAGAGTACTGCGGTATTGTGCCTGAAGTATGAAGAAGCGTATGGTCATCGGCGAGTAGGCCTGCGTGAGCGCAGGGTGAGTGCCTGTGAAAAATTCGTTCAGCGTTATGAAATTGCCGAGTGATTTGCCCATCTTCTTGCCGTTGATGGTAATCATGTTATTGTGCATCCAATAGTGTACACTCTCTTTGCCGTTGTGGGCTACAGACTGGGCTATTTCACATTCGTGGTGGGGAAACATCAGGTCCATGCCGCCGCCGTGTATGTCAAATGGGGTTCCGAGATACTTCTCACCCATGGTCGAGCACTCGAGATGCCATCCCGGGAAGCCTTCGCTCCATGGCGATGGCCAGTGCATGATGTGTTCGGGAGCGGCTTTTTTCCACAGCGCGAAGTCGGCCGGATTGTGTTTCTCCTCCTGACCGTCGAGAGCTCGTGTTGTGGCGAGCAATTCGTCGATATTGCGGCCCGACAGCTTGCCGTAGTGGAAATCACGGTTGTATTTGGGCACATCGAAATATACCGAACCATGGCTTTCGTATGCATAGCCGCTGTCAAGTATTTTCTTGATATATTCTATCTGTTCGATTATGTGGCCCGACGCGTGTGGTTCTATTGACGGCGGCAGGACGTTTAACGCTTCCATCGACTTGTGATAGCTGTTCAGATAGTGCTGTACCACCTCCATCGGTTCGAGCTGCTCTATGCGCGCTTTTTTGGCTATCTTGTCTTCGCCTTCATCGGCATCGTGCTCAAGATGTCCTACATCGGTTATGTTGCGTACATAACGCACTTTATAGCCGAGGTGACAGAGATAGCGGTAAAGAATGTCGAATGTTATGGCCGGACGTGCATGTCCGAGATGACCTTCGCCATATACTGTAGGACCGCATACATACATGCCTACACGTCCTTCATGTATTGGTATGAAGCGTTCTTTGTTGCGGGAAATGGAGTTGTATATCGTCAAGTCGTTTTGTTTCATAGCTGAAGTGTCGTTAATGTTCTTATGCTTTGAACGGATTGTTCATATCGCTGTTGGGACCGTTTTTGGGGCGTTTGGGCTCAATTACGCCGAAGCTGTTTTCATAGCGCTCGATATTGCCGCGCAGGGCAAAAAGCAGTTGCTTGGCGTTCTCAGGCGACATGATTATGCGGCTCTGTACGTTGGCCTGCGGCATATTGGGCATCAGGGCTATAAAATCGATCACAAACTCTGTAGGAGAATGGGCTATCATGGCGAGGTTGGCGTAGTGGCCGCGTGCCGTTTCGGGGTTTATGTCGATTTTTATTTCATTCTTGTTGTTATTTTCCATCTTGATTTTATGTTTTTGTGATTACTGTTTCTTGAATTTATATAGGTTTTTGGGCAGATTGCTGTCGTTAATGTGTATGTCTATGCCTTCACATGTGGGCTGCGACCATACATTGTCTATATTGAACGAGGCGTAAATCTCCATCAGATAATTATCGGGAGCGGAGCCTTTGTCGTGAACCAAATATAGCTGGGGCACTGGATCTTCGAGAGTGAGTGAGTCGACAAGCAGATTGAAGTATCGCGGTGTTTCGGAATACTCCACTCTGAGGTGCATGTTTATGTATTCTCCGGTGCGCCACACAGAGTGCAGGTATATCGGCGTGGCGTCCCAGTTGTAGCGCTCTACGGGCCTTATAATAGTCGTGTCATTATTTATGGCGGATACCGCTCGAGTCTTGATGGTGCCCGATGTGTAGGGTTGTCCCGACTCGGAATAGTAGCGCAATAACACACGAAGACCTTCGGAGTCTTTCTTGAGAGTTAATCGGGGGTCGGTAAGAGTTATTTCGGGCGAGTCGTCGTAACGGCGGAACTTGAACACCGTTCCTTGCTCTTCCGCGGTCGAGGCTATGGTGACGATGTCGCTGTACATTGCGCTGTCGTTGTAGTTCTTGTCGTCGCTGCATGAAAGAAGGGAGACAAGCATGATAACCGTCAGGGGTATGTGCCGGCGCAGTAATTTCATTTCAGATTGTTTTGTATGGTTGTTATGTAACCGTCACGCATGTGTATCACTCTGTCGCAGTCAGCGGCGAGCGACTCGTCATGTGTAACTATGACAAACGTATGCCCCATATCGCGCCGGAGGTCGAAGAAGAGCCGGTGTAGTTCGTTGCGGTTTTTTGTGTCAAGACTGCCTGACGGTTCGTCAGCCAATACTACGCGCGGGTTATTGACGAGTGCACGGGCCACTGCGGCACGCTGACGCTCACCGCCCGACAACTCCATGGGACGATGGTCGGAGCGGTCGGAGAGATGCAGATAGTCAATCAGCTTGCGGGCGCGGGCAAACGCTTCGCTTCGGGCGGTACCTCCTATCAGAGCAGGCATGGCCACATTCTCAAGCACGGTAAATTCAGGCAGAAGCTGATGAAACTGGAATACGAATCCTATATTGCGGTTGCGAAATTTGGCAAGGCGTGAATCTTTCATCGCCAGCACATCTTCGCCGTCGTATTTTACGGTACCTGTATCGGGGCGGTCGAGAGTGCCTATAATCTGCAGCAATGTTGTCTTGCCGGCTCCGCTCGGGCCTACTATGGACACCACTTCACCTTTATTGATGTCGAGATTAACATCTGACAGTACTTTTAGCGAGTCGTAGCTCTTTGATATGTCGCGTACGGTTATCATGATTTTGTCAGTCTATTTACGGCATAGGCGGCGAGCATCATGCCGAACATTGACGGAAGCCATGCCACGGTTCCGTATGACGATGTCTTGAATTCGATTTCGTCAGTGTATAACAATGCTGTGCGGCGAGGTTGTTCGGTGGAGAATACGGTTTTAACTCCTGAGGTTATGCCGTTGCGCTTAAGCCTGCGTCTTACTTCGCGTGCAAGGCCGTCATGAAAAGTATCGGATATGTCGGCGTATCTCAGTTGGGTGGGGTCGGTGCGACCGCCTGCTCCCATTGAGGCGATTATATCTATTTTATGGCGGTAGCAGTATTCGATCAGAGCTACTTTCGGGGCTACAGCATCGATGGCATCAATGACAAAGTCGTGACCTTCTACGAAGTCGCCGGCGTCGTCTGGCTTTATAAATGTCTTGACGGCAGTGACTTCGCAACTGGGATTGATGTCGAGAACTCGCTCTTTCATGACCTCTGCTTTGGGCATGCCGATGGTTGAATGCAATGCAGGAAGCTGACGGTTGAGATTGCCGGGCGACACGCAGTCGCCGTCGATCAATGTCAGGCGACCTACTCCGGCCCGTGCAAGCATCTCCACGGCGTATGCTCCGACACCCCCTATGCCGACCACTGCCACGCGTGAGGCCGCAAGACGCGCCACGGCATCTTCTCCGAGGAGAAGTGCCGTGCGTTCATTAAAGGGTGTTATTGCTGACATAGTATGGCGTTATTGCTTGAATTTCTTGGAAATTTCGGCGGGGATGGCGTCGCGGTGCACCATTATATCCATTGTCTTTGCAAGCAGATAAGGCTCTGAAACATAGATGAAGCCGTTATAGAGCTGGTTGGTGTCCCACGAGTTCTGCACTTTATAGTAACGGTTGCCTTTCTGGTCTACGGCACGTCCTACAATGACCATGCCGTGGTCGTCGGTAGTCTCTTTGCGGTCATACATGGCCTGACGCGACTCTTGGGTAACCTCAACCTCGTCTACAGGTCCGTTTATGTCATAGCGCTCGTCTGCACGGTCTTTGTCGCTAAGCTGTACCCATCGTGAAAGTTCAGTTCCGGTAAGGTCCTTGGCGCCTTTTTCGACGGGCATCACTGCATAGCCTTTGCGCCATTTGAAGCCACCTTCGCTTACGTCAGCGCCCCAAGCTACTGGATATCCGTTGTCAATAGCATTGTCGACGATGGCTTTAAGCTCGTCGAGCGGCACGTTCTGCATGGTGCCCCATAGCCAGTTGTCGGCTACTTCAAGTGCAAAAGGCTTGTAGAAAGGATGGTGGGTGAATGATGTCACTTCCACATAGTCTGACGGACTGATGTTGAGCGACTCGGCGAAGCTTTTGGGTGTATATGTCTTGCCCTCGTATGTGAAAGTTTCGGGAAGTTTTCCGAAATAAGCGTCGAGGATGGCGTTGTAGCCGTCTTCCCATGCGGTGGACAGACGACGGTCTGGCACTTTGATGATGGCGTCAAGATATGCTTTCAGTACTGCCGACAGCTCTCCGTGCACGTGCTTGTCTTCACCGTAGTTAAGACCGGGATAGGCTTCTTCAGGCACTATGCCGTAAGTTTCTATGACATAGGGGACGTCATGAGCCGCGCCTCCTTGGGCAAAATTCACGTTGCCGTCCATGCGCACATACTTGCGTGCTTTGTCAAGATAGCAGTAGCGCACTACAAACATTTCGCTCAGGTCTACCTCCTTGCCTCCTTTGCGGAGCATCTCCTCTTCCAGAAATGAATTGGTCGAGAAGCACCAGCATGTACCCGACTGATTCTGGTCGCGTATGGGAGTTGTCTTGACAACCTTTACGTCAGTGAACTTGAACCCGGTGCTGTCAGGATTTACAATCTTGTTGTCGGCCGAAATCTCGGTTGCGGCACAGGCAATAAGCAATGCGCCTAAAATATACTTCATAGCTCGAATACTTTTAAAATTACACAAATTTAAGCATTTATTTATTAATTGGCCTCACGAAAGCCGTTTAAAACGGCAGTTGCGCCGAGTCTCAATCCTCATAGGGGGTATTGTCGGTTATTCCCGCTTCGGCAAGAGCTTCACGGCGCTCCACGCATGTGGCACAACGTCCGCAGTGTTTTTCTGCGCCTTTATAGCAGGAGTAGGTTTTGGAATAGTCGATGCCGAGAGCTTTTCCGCGTGAGGCTATCTCGCCTTTGGTCATGCCGGTGTATGGAGCGCGCAGTTCGATGTGTTCGTAAGTGCCGGCGGCTATGGCGGCGCCCATGGTTGTTACGAATCCGGGCCGGCAGTCGGGGTATATGGAATGGTCGCCGGCATGGTTGGCGAGCATCACGGCCTGCAGTCCGCGGCTTTCGGCAAGCCCGGCAGCTACTGCAAGCATGATGCCGTTGCGAAACGGCACTACCGTAGCTTTCATATTGGAGTCGGCATAATGGCCCTCGGGTATGGCGTCGGCTCCATTCAGCAATGCGCTGCTGAAGTGTCGGCCCATGAAGGCAAGGTCTATCTCGATAAGTTCGATGCCGAGCCGCTCGCAGTGGTAGCGCGCGCATACTGCTTCACGTTCATTATGATTGGAGCCGTAATGAAATGTTACCGCAAGAGCTATGCTGTCGGCATGGTCATATAACATGGTGGTCGAGTCCATGCCTCCCGACAGCACCATCAAAGCGTCTTTCTCTTTGGTCATTGTAATATCTTTAACTGCAGTTAAAAGTCATTGCGGAACGATGCCAGCATGCGTGCTTTCACCATGTTCTGATGTTCTGCGTCACCATAGTTGGCAAACGGATATATCGCTATGCCTCCGCGGGGTGTGAATAATCCGGTTACCTCGATATACTTCGGGTCCATCAGTTTCACAAGGTCTTTCATTATTATATTGACGCAGTCCTCATGAAAGTCTCCATGGTTGCGGAAGCTGAACAGATAGAGCTTGAGACTCTTGCTCTCCACCATTTTTTCGCGAGGTATGTAGCTTATTATGATTCTGGCAAAGTCGGGCTGGCCTGTTTTCGGGCATAAAGATGTAAACTCGGGACATGTGAATGTCACGAGATACTCGTTATCGGGATGTTTGTTTACAAACGTCTCCAGTACCTCCGGAGCATATCGGTCGGGATATTGGACTCCTTGATTGCCGAGGAGGGTCACTCCGGGCATTTCGTCATCGCTGCGTGACATATGTTACTTGATCTTTTCGGGTTGTTTTACTTTCAGGCGTTCGCCGGCATCATTGGCTACAGAGCGGAAGTACTCGTCGGAGTAACCGCCAAACTGCGGATACTCGCACTGTCCCTCGGGAGTGCGTTTGAATACTCCGGGTGATGTCTCTTTCTTTATGTTGCCGTCAAGATACTTGACGAACAGATAGTCGCCGAGCTGCTTGAATTCCCTTGTGGCCCTGTTGGCCCAATAGTCGCTGAACATTGACAGCTCGCGGCGCTGACGGTCTGCCGGCAACGACATGACTTGTGCCTCGGTCTCGGCCACAGCCTGCTCCATGGCGTCCTCAAGCGAGTTTTGCACCCGACGTATGTCGGGTATCATCTGCGAGTAGCGGTTGTAGGCTTGGTTGGCTACATAATTGTGTACCCAGAATGCGGCATCCCACGACAGGGTGAGCATGTCGCCGTTGCCGTGAGCGTAGCAGTAGGGTACTTCGGTCACGCAACAATATATGGGTACATACACGCAAGTGTTGGCATCGTCGACGCCGAACCACAGTATGCCTTTCATGGGTGCGGGCACTTGGTCGCGCAACTGGGCCACGAAGGTGAAGCCGGTCTGCTGGGTGGCTATGGCGCGTTCGTGAGTGTACTCCGTGCCGTCAACGGTGAATGTCATCGGACGCCAGCGGTAAGGCACCTTGAAAGGACCGGCACCTATGTCCTGTGTCATATCGAACGGCGTGTCCTCGAAGTGGTCGCGCATGGCCCACTGCATATCGCGTACAGTGAGAGCGCTGTCGGGCTTGACCCATAGCGGCATCACGGCTTCGGTGTCGCCCTCGTTAATCCACTGCAGATACTTGTCCATGCCCGATGCGTGGCGGTTGAAGAATGACCATACGCGGGCGTCGCATCCGCGCAGTGCCCCGAAGTCGGTCACTGCATAGGCCAGCGAAAAGTCGAAGTCCTTATCCTTGCCCTTGTAGTATCCTTGTTTGCGTGCGAAGTCGATGACGTCGGGCGAGTAAAGAGTCTCGGGGTCATCGAGCGGAAACTTATGGATGCGCGGATGGTTGGCATGGCCCGATATCATGCCGTCGGGTATGCGTCGGGCCACCCATACGGCACCTTTCTCTTTGGAGCCCTTGCCTATAAGCTCCATAATCCATGCTTCCTTGCCGTCGGCTATCGAAAATGACTCGCCTGAGCTTGCGTAGCCGTACTTGTTCACAAGATCGGTCATGACTTTTATGGCTTCGCGGGCGGTTTTGGCTCGCTCCAGCGTTATGTATATGAGAGAACCGTAGTCTATTATGCCTGTGGTGTCGACGAGCTCCTCATGGCCGCCCCAAGTGCTTTCGCTTATGGCCAGCCCGTGTTCGTTCATGTTGCCAACGGTTGCGTAGGTATGGCTTATTTCCGGTATTTCGCCGAGGTATCGGCCGGTATCCCAGTCGCGTACTTCGCGCATTGCGCCGGGAGCATGGTCGGCTGCAGGCTTCGAATACAGCTCTCCGTACAGGTTGTGGGAGTCGGCTGCGTATGTTATCATGACGCTGTTGTCGGCCGTCGCGCCCGGAGTGGCTATGAGACTTGTGCAGGCGATTGCCGCACTTGTGGCCGCGATTGCGGCGATGAATGTGATAAGAGGTCTTTTAAACATATGGGTTTACGTTGCAATGATGTCGTATTACGCAAAGTTAGCTAATTTGGATATTATAACAAAACTTCCGGTCTTTCCGGGCATTTATATGGCCTGCGTTTTTTAGTTTTGCCTATGGCCATCCAGACCGCCGCGGGAGCGTTTGATTAGATGATATCCGGATTTATGCTTTTTAGTCGGGCTATGAATGCGTCGCGGTCTTTAGGCGATATTTCAAGCGGAGCGTAACTCTTCAGGACCGAACGGTCGGTGAAGCTGATCGAGACACGTCTGCTTGACATTGCTGCCGTCGCAAGATAGCCTGTGGTCTTTTTCACACTCTTTATTTTGGAAATGGGCAGTCGTGTAGGCTGGAAAAATTGATATATGACAAGCTCGTCACCGTCGATCTCGTATCGGCAACCGAATAATGCGGCTGCACACAATGCCGTCAGGCCGCCACATATAAAAACGGCGTACCACCATGGCTGGCCTATGGCTGTAATCCACATTAGTAAAGGTACAAAGATTAGACACAGCCATGCCCACCAGTCGATTCTTGAGTAATAAACCGTTTTATTCATGTTTGTATAATTGTGATTGAAAATCAGGCTATTGAAAAAGTGATTAATCGAAAATTCAAGTTTGACTGGCAAAAATATAGACTGGCAGTCACGTCATTATAATCATCAAAGACAAATTTACGGAAAATTCTGTAACGGTCGACGTGTAATGGAATGTTTTTGAATATTAAATGGCTGCGCAGTCCGACAATGTAAACGTAGTGGGCATGAATGCCGAAATCATTGAAACCATGTCGGCTCTACGGTGGTGGGTGCGGGTATTGTTAAGGCCGGGAAAATATTTGGGGTGTATGGATTAAATGGTGTATCTTTGCAGCGTAATTCTAATAATAAACCTTTCATGAAAAAGATAGCTAAATTACTTTGTGTATTTGCTGCACTGGCGCTGGCTATGCCCGCTATGGCGCAGTTCAATCTTAAGAAGGCCATAAACAGTGCCAAGAAAGTAGGTGAGGCTGTGACGCTGACCGATGAGGACATGAACAACTATGTGAAAGAGTACATTACATGGATGGATACCCACAATAAGGTATGCGAGCCTGATCATCCTTATACGCAGCGTCTTAACAAGCTGACCGAAGGCCTGACTTCAGTCAACGGCACTCCGCTTAACTTTAAGGTTTACTGGGTAGTGGACGTGAATGCGTTTGCATGTGCCGACGGTAGTGTGCGTGTGTTTGCCGCGCTGATGGATATCATGAGTGATGAAGAACTTCTCGGTGTCATCGGACATGAGGTAGGCCACGTAGCCAACAAGCACTCCAAGAAGGCGTTCAAGACTGCACTTCTCGCATCGGCTCTGAAAGATGGTGTGGGCGCTACGGGCGGCACCGCCGCAGCTCTTACCGACTCCCAGCTCGGCGACCTCGGTGAGGCTCTCACCAATGCCAAGTTCTCGCAGAAGCAGGAAAACGAGGCTGATGACTATGGCTACGACTTCCTGAAGGACAATGGCAAGAACCCTTGGGCTATGTCGATGTCATTCAAGCGTCTTAAGGCCATTCAGGAGGAGCAGGGCATAGGCAAGACCAGCAAAATCAATCAGCTCTTTTCGTCACACCCCGATCTTGACAAGCGCATACAGCGCATGGAGAAGCGAGCCAAAGATGAAGGCATCACTCCTCCGGCGCAGAAATAAGGTTTGATTCACATGACGGTCAGGAAGTTTGATTTCCTTGTGACTGTTTGAGAAGTATATCGTACAGGAGGTCGCAGTGCTCTTTCAGTTCAGGCTGGAGTACTGCGGCCTCTTCTGCGTCAAGCATCTTGAGGTCGACATAGCGGTCCTCGCCGTTGATGAAGTCAAGGAGAGAGCCGTCGGGTGCTGAACTGTCGAGCTGCAGCGGTTGTAGCCCTTGCGCTTTTCGTCGCGGGTCATAGCGATACAAAGGCCAATAGCCCGACTTGACCGCCTTGCGCTCTTCTACAATGCTGTTGCCCATGCCGGCTCTTATGCCGTGATTTATACACGGACAGTATGCTATGACTATCGACGGGCCGGGATAGGCGTCGGCTTCAACAAAGGCTTTTATTGCCTGCATATAATTGGCCCCGAGCGCTATAGATGCCACATACACGTTGCCGTATGTCATCATCATGCGGCCGAGATCTTTCTTGAACGTGCGCTTGCCGTCGGCCGAATATCTGGCTACGGCTCCCAGAGGCGTGGCTTTTGACGTCTGTCCGCCGGTGTTGGAGTAGCATTCCGTGTCCATGACAAGCAGGTTTATGTCGCGGTCCTGAGCGAGTACGTGGTCAAGCCCGGCGAATCCTATGTCATAGGCCCAGCCGTCGCCGCCGATGGCCCATATGCTCTTTTTGGCAAACATATCGGAAAATTCCCTGATTTCGGCTGCGGAGTTGTCATCAGGCAGCAATTGCAGTATGGCATTTCCGGCTTCAGCCGAAGCTGTCGGATCATTGAATGCGCCAAGCCACTTCTGCATGGCTGCTTTAATTGCGGCGTCAGTTGATTGGTCGGCCACGGCGGCGCGTATGAGTTCGGCAAGACGGTTGCGGCGCTGTGTCACGGCCACTTCCATTCCATAACCGTACTCCGCATTGTCCTCAAAGAGCGAGTTGCCCCATGCGGGACCTTGACCGCGAGTGTTGGTGCAATAGGCATTGCTCGGGAAGTTGGCGCCCCATATGGAGCTGCAACCGGTGGCGTTGGCTATGATCATGCGCTCTCCCATTAGCTGTGTTAACAGTTTCACGTATGGTGTCTCGCCGCAACCGGCACATGCTCCCGAGAATTGTAACAGCGGTTGATAGAACTGCGATCCGTTTATTGTGGCACGCGGCACGACCCCCTCTTTAAGTGCCACATTGTCGAGCGCATACTGCAGAAGAGGTTCCTGTGTGTGCAGGTCTTCTTCAATCGGGACCATGGTTAGGGCATGTCCGGGACATATCACCGCACAGGAGCCACAACCCGTGCAGTCATGAGGAAATACCTGAATGCGGTATCTGTAGCCGTTAAATTTGTCTGACGCGGGCCGGGTGACGAAGCCCTCCGGAGCGTTCTGCGCCTCTTCGGGTGTGAGCAGATAAGGACGTATGGAGGCATGTGCGCATACAAGCGAGCATTCGGTGCACTCCACACATTTTGTAGCGTCCCACCTCGGTATGTTGATGGCAATGGTCCGTTTTTCATAGGCGGTGGTACCCGGCGGTACCGAGCCGTCGGGAGAGAAAGCCGATACAGGCAGCATGTTGCCTTCAAGACGCAGACAGGGACGAGCCACGTTGCGGATAAACGGGGGCAGCGAGGTTTCCGCCGATTGGCCGGTGGTATCATCTGTGGCATTCAGCCATGTCGAGGGGTAGTTAATCTCCGTTATGGCATCGACCACGAGGTCAAGCGCGGCTATGTTACGGTTGACCATTTCGGCTCCTTCGTGCATGTATGTTGCGGTAATCTCGTCGCGTAGCGCTTTCATGGCTTCGCCAAACGGTATAATGCCGGTTAGCTTGAAAAACACCGTCTCCATAATCATGTTTATCTTCACTCCGAGACCGTTTTTGCGCGCTATGGCTATGGCGTCAATGTTGTAAAACCGGGCTTTGCGAGCGGCTATGGCGCGTCGCAGCGAAGCCGGCAGTACGGAGTCCATATCCTCGGCGGTCCATGAGGAGTTGAGCACAAATATGCCCCCGCAGCGCAGATTGCCGACGAGGTCAAACCGCTTGACGTACATGTTCTTGTTACATGATATGTAGTCGGCCGACTCGATTGAGTACTCCGCCTTGACGGGCTGACGGGCTATGCGAAGTTGCGATATTGTATAGCCTCCCGATTTCTTGGCAGAGTAGTTGAAGAATGCCTGCGAGTAAAAACCTTCGGTCTGCCCTATAATCTTGGCCACTTGCTTTGTTGCTCCCACGGTACCGTCCGACCCCATGCCGTAAAATATGCTTTTCAGTACACATCCGTCATCAGGGGTGATGCGGTCGGCTATTTTGAGCGAGCGCTGGGTTACATCGTCGTCTATACCTATGGTAAAGCCGTCAAGCGGACGTGGAGATGCCAGCTCGTCATATATGCGTTTTATCATCGAAGGGTCAAACTCCTTGCTGCTTAGCCCGTAGCGGCCTCCGATAACCTTTATCTGACGGCCTGCGCGTCGCAGCGCCGATGACACGTCAAGGTACATCGGTTCTCCCTCCGATCCCGGCTCTTTGGTTCGGTCAAGCGCGGCTACCGCTTTTGCTGTACCGGGTATGGCTTTTAGTAGAGCTTCGTCGCTGAATGGCCGGAACAGCCTTACCTTCACAAGTCCCGTTTTGTGCTTATATCCGGTCGCGGCAAGATACTTTATGGTCTCTTCGATAACTTCGCAACTTGAGCCCATCGACACAATGACAAGTTCTGCCTCTGGATTGCCTACATAATCCATCAGCCCGTACTTCCGTCCTGTGAGCGAATTTACCCGGTTCATGCAAGACTGGACTATGGCAGGAAATGCGTCATAGTAGCGGTTGGCTGCTTCGCGGTTCTGAAAGTATACGTCGGGGTTCTGTGCCGAGCCTCGCAGCACGGGATGCTCGGGGTTGAGTCCCCGGGCTCTGAAGGCTTTCACCTTATCCATGACAACAAGTTTTTTCAGGTCATCGTAACTCGCCATCTCTATCGTCGAAGTTTCGTTTGATGTACGCCATCCGTCAAAGAAGTGCACTACGGGTAGCGAACCTTCTATCGCCGCCAAGTGGGCCACGATAGCCATGTCGTGCGCTTCCTGAACGGAGTTCGATCCGAGAAAAGCGAAACCTGTGGTGCGGCAAGCCATTATGTCCTGATGGTCGCCGAATATGCTCAGTGCATGGGCTGCCACCGAACGGCATCCTACGTGGAACACCCCCGGCAGTAACTCGCCGGCGATTTTGAACATGTTGGGTATCATCAGCAGCAGACCTTGTGAAGCGGTAAACGTTGTTGCCAGAGCTCCGGCGGCGAGGGCGCCGTGTGTGGCCCCTGCGGCTCCGAGTTCCGACTCGAGCTCCTTTACCTCCATAGTTGTCCCGAAAATATTTTTAACTCCCGCTATGCGCCAGCGGTCGGCTATGTCGCCCATCTCGGCGATTGGGCTTATGGGGTATATCGTGGCTACGTCGCTGAATGCATAGGCTACATATGCCGCTGCGGTGGATCCGTCGATGATTTTTTTTATTGCTGCCATGGTGTAAGTTGTAGTTTGATTTTATTTTGAATCAAACGCGAGGCCATAGATTGACCCCGCGTCTGTCGTAGAATAATTATAGTATTAGAGCGAAATTCCGGGTATCGGTCCTACACACAGTTCCGTAATCCATATCCATAGCGGGCAGAAAACCATGAAGAGTATCACCGATATGGCAAGCGACGAGGTGCCGGTAGCGACATATGAGTTGTACTCGTCGGCGATGATGATGCCGGAGAATGCCGGAGGAAGCGCGCCGGCTACGACAAGCATGGCGAGGTTTTCAGGCGACATCTTGAAGATAAGGCCTACGATGAGCAGAAGGGCAGGCATCACTATCAACTTTAGGATGACACCGAGTATGCCCTGCCAGTTGATGTTTATCTTTACCGATGACAGTGTTATACCGGCGGCAAATACAGCCATTGAAGCGTTGGCCCCCTTGATAAGGTCAAATGACGGGCTTGCCCATTTCGGCCAAGGCAAACCTACAAGTACCCATATTACGGCAAGTATAGGCGCCCATGCCACAGGCTGTTCAAGAGCATGTATTACCGGCTTCCAAGGATTGGGCTTTTTGCCGCCATTCTTGGCAAGGGCTTTTTCGTTACCTGCATTTAGCAGTGACAGACCTACCGGAATACCTACGGCGTTTACCACGATACCTACTATGGCTACCACGAGAGCTACGTAAGCGTTGGTGCCGAAAATCGGTTCCAGTACGGCAAAACCGAGGAATCCGATGGTAGGTGAACCGTTGATAAGGGCCATGACAGCGGCGTCGGCCTGAGTCACTCCGCTTTTTCTGAAGCCGTATTTATAGATATAGTACACGAGCATGAAGCAGAACATGATCACTACAAGCGATATGATCGACAGCTTTATGTCGGCTACGAGCATTGAGCGGTCTGCGTCGGCTATTGACACAAACAGGGCTGCCGGCAACGCGAAGTCAAGCACGACTTTGTTGAATGCCTTACCGTCGGTGGCGCTGAACGCACCCTTTTTCCCTGCGATATATCCGGCGAGCATCACCACGATAATAGGGACTATGGCATATAATATGATATGTGACATAATAAAGTGAATTAAATGTTAGGATATGTGTATTTACGGGCTATACGTCGTGTTATACGTTGACGGGGAAGAGTGTGGCCGGATTCAGATATCCTATATGTCCGCTCTCTTTGCCGGAGTCGGCGGCGAGTTGCACGTCGATGAGGCACGTCTTTTTAGACGCTATGGCCTCGGTCAGAGCTTTTTCAAGTTCATCGGGGGTGGTCACATAGTAGGCCTGGGCGCCAAAGGCGTCGCCGAGTTTGTCGTAACGTGCATTGACATTAAGAGTGGTCGGCGCCGGATCACCGTCTTTGCCGAGGTTCTGGCCGATACCGTTATATATGCCTCCGTTGTTAAAGATGACTACAGTGACGGGAAGTTTGAAGCGGCATGCGGTGCTGAAGTCCATGCCGCTGAAGCCGAATGCGCTGTCGCCCTCTATGGCTACAACCGACTTGCTGGTGGCTACGGCAGCTCCTACGGCCGAACCCATGCCCATGCCCATGATAGCCCATGTCGCGCAGTCTATGCGGTGGCGGGGCAGCATCATGTCGATGGCGTTGCGGGTGTCGTCGAGGGTGTTGGCTCCTTCGTTGACTAGGATTACGTCTGGATTCTGTGCCATGACTTTTCTTACGGCACTGAGGGCGCTCCAGTGTGTCATAGGCACGGTTTGTGCTACGAAACGCTGCATGAATTTCTCATTTTTCAGCTTGCTCTGTGACTGTATGTACGGTACCCATTCAGGGTCCATCGACAGTTTGTATGAAGGTAGGGCGGCGAGCATGGCGTCGATCGACGACTCAAGGTCGCCTACTACGGGAGCTGCTATCTGCCGGTTGATGTCGATTTCTTCGGGATCTATGTCGAGCTGTATGAATTTACCTGCGGGATTCCATTTTCCGTGGCCGCGTGACAGTAGCCAGTTGAGGCGTGCTCCGACAAGCACCACTACGTCGGACTGTTCCATGAATGCGCTGCGCATGGAGTTGGCACTCAGAGGATGGTTGTCGGGAAGAAGGCCTTTGGCCATTGACATCTGATAGAACGGTATGCCGGTACTCTCCACAAACTTTTTGATTTTGTCGTCGATCTGAGCGTAAGCGGCACCTTTGCCAAGAAGTATGACCGGCTTCTTGGCCGATGCGAGGAGCTGCATGGCGCGGGCTACGGAAGTCTGCGACGGTATCATCGGCGGACATGTGTCTACCGGAGTGTATAGGGTGGCTTCGGCGGCTGCACGGTCCATGACTGCACCCAGACACGGGGTGGTTATGTCAAGGTATACACCGCCGGGACGTCCCGATACGGCTGCCCGGTAAGCTCTTACAACGCCGGTCATTATGTCCTCCGGACGGTTTATACGGTAAGCGGCCTTGACAAGCGGTTTGGCTATGTTGAGCTGGTCGAGACCTTCGTAAGTACCTTGCATAAGGTCGATGGGCGGCCGTTCGCTTGAACCGGATATCTGTATCATAGGATAACAGTTTACGGTAGCGTTGGTGGTGGCGGTAAGGCCGTTTAGAAAACCGAGCGACGATACAGTGAGCAGTACGCCCGGAGTTTTTGTCAGAAAGCCGTGGGTGGCCGCTGCCATGCCCGCCTGCTGTTCGTGGCGGAAGCCGAGAAATCTTATGCCCTCGCCCTGTGCGATGTAGGCAAATTCGGTTACCGGTATGCCTACAAGACCGTACATCGTATCGATGCCGACTTTTTTCAGCGCTTGTGTAAGTATCCACATGCCCGTTACCTGATTGGCGGTTGACGGGTCGGTATGGGGTATTGAAGCTAATGGATCGGGTGTCATAGTTGAACTACGTTAAATCATTAATAATGTTGACTTTGAAAAAATCCATAGTGGTGCGCCGTTGCCGGCGTGCACCACTATGGTGGCATATATCGAGTCCCTGCAAGGCGTATTATTTGGCCGGTTCTGCGGGCTTGGGCATAGGTGCCGTGGTGCCGTTTGCTTTGAATTGTGCAAGCTGTTCGGCTGTATATCCGAGTGTCGACAGGACTTCGTCAGTATTTCCGCCGAGCTCCGGACACGGGCCGTAGGTCGGCTGGTAGTTGGATATGGTGAACGGTACTCCTACAGTCACAAATTCTCCGATTTTACCGCCTTGGTTGATGCGTACAAGGGTATTGCCGTCGTATAGTGACTCGTCTGTCATGATCTCTTTTGTCGACAATACCGGTCCTACGGGCACGCCTGCTTTCGACAAGAGTTCCGTAACCTCGTATTTGGTCTTGTTGATGGTGAACGTCTCGACACGTTTGTAGATTTCCTGTTTGTGCTTGTCGCGGGCGTCGGCCGTGTTGAAGTCGGGATTTGTAAGCCAGTCTTCAAAGCCGAGAGCTTTGGCGGCGAGTTCAAACTGCTTGGCGCCGCGCTGAAGTATGACATATACATAGGCGTTGGGGTCGGTCTCCCAGCCTTTGCATTTATAAGTCCAGCCGAGCACACCGCTGCCCTCTTGGTTGCCGCTTCGTGGAACGAAGTCGCCGAATTTTTCGTTTGGATACTGCGGGAACTGAGTGAGGTAGCCTAAGCGGTCAAGAGTAAGCTGGTCGCGGGTTTTGATACGGCACAGATTAAGACATGCGTTGTGCATTGACTGGTAGACAAAGCTGCCTTCGCCGGTCTTCTCACGCTGAAGCAGGGCGGCGAGAATGCCTATGGTGAGGTGCATGCCGGTATTGGAGTCGCCCAGAGCGGCTCCCGACTGAGTTGGCACGTTGTCAGGGCCTTCCCACCATCCTGTGGTTGAGGCGGCTCCAGCTGTCACTTGTGCTATGGGTTCGTAGGCCTTGAGGTCTTTGTATTTTGACGATAAGGGGAAGCCTTTGATGGTACCGTATACGCACTTCGGGTTAAGGGCGTGCACGGCTTCCCAGCTGAAACCGAGTTTGTCCATTGCTCCCGGATGAAGGTTTTCGATAAAAACGTCGGCACTCTTAATAAGCTTGGTAAGTATTTCCTTTCCGTCAGGAGTCTTGGCATCCAAGGCAAGTGATTTTTTATCGGAGTTGAGCTGCAGGAAGTAATAACTCGGTTCGTCAGGGTCAAACTGGATTTCACTACGTGTGGCGTCACCAACTCCGGGACGTTCTATCTTTATTACTTCGGCGCCGAGCCATGCGAGCAATTGTGTGCATGAGGGACCCGACTGCACTTCTGTGAAGTCGATCACCTTGATTCCTTGTAGAGGAGCTGTGTTCATAAACTTGAATTTTAGTGTGTAATAGAAAATGTTTATTTTAGAATATTAACACGGTAATAGCCAAAAGGTTTTGTTAAATAAGATTTAGGCAGCGAATGTGTTAATTTAAGGAGGCGTGTACGCAGAGTAAACGGCACTCTCCGTTTGATTCCGTTTTTTATATGGGTCCTTATTATTTTTATTGATGGATTATCATTATGATGTTATGGATAAGTACTAATGCTTTTTTGTAATTTGTTATGAGGTTTGTGCTGTCATAATGTTAAAAATAAGATTTTTTTTGATGAATTTTGCAATCTTAAATACTTTTTAGTTATCTTTGCCACAATTATTGCGCGGAGGCGCGGTTTTGTCTCGTATTTATGCGGGGCTTGTAATGGAGGATAATTAATGTCTGTCCTCTGTTTTATTGACAAAATTATCTCTTTCAGTAATACTGCAATAATCTTCTGGGGGGGGGTAATTTCCTGCTAATCAGGTGGTTACATGAAACCCCATTTTAGAACTAAATAAATTATTGTAGTATGAAGAAAGTATTTTTGTTACTTTTCGCACTCTTGACTGTAGTGACGGCATCGGCCCAGATGCGCACAGTTAAAGGTCAGGTTGTGTACGCCGGCGACGGCGAACCCCTCGCGGGAGCTACTATCCTTCCCGTTGGAGGCAGCGTTATGGGCACCGCTACCGATGTTGACGGTCACTTTACTATTAGTGTCGACCGTTCAGTCTCAAAAATCAAAGTATCCTATGTGGGAATGAGCACTCAGGAGGTCGATATAACCGACGCTCCCATGCTCATAAAGCTTCACAATTCCGAAAACAATCTTGACGAAGTGATGGTCGTGGCTTACGGTACGGCCAAGAAGTCGGCTTACACCGGTTCGGCATCGGTGGTCAATGCAGCCGAAATTCAGGATCGTCTTGTGACCGACGTCACCAAAGTTCTTGCAGGTACGGTGGCCGGTGTGCAGCTGCAGAGTACTACCGGTCAACCCGGTAGCGAGCCTACGGTGCGCATACGTGGTGTCGGCTCTATCAACGCTTCCACAAGCCCGCTCTATGTTGTGGACGGTATACCTTATGACGGCGGCATGCGCTCAATCAACCCGCAGGACGTTGAGTCGATAACCGTACTTAAGGATGCCGCTTCGGCCGCTCTTTACGGTGCGCGCGGTGCCAACGGTGTCATCCTCGTTACTACCAAGAAAGGTCGCGCAGGTGAGGCCAAGATAACTTTTGACGCCCGTTGGGGTGCCAATTCCCGAATGATCCCCAACTACGACGTCATCACTGATCCTGACGAGTATGTGCTCGACTTCTATAACTCACGTCGCAACTATGTGCTCTCGATGGGTTATGACGAAGACTTCGCTCACAACTGGTCGGTAAACGGCATTAACGCCGGCCCCGGCACAAGCAACATCTTCGGCTATCAGATGTATACCATCCCCGAAGGTGAGAGCCTCATACTCCCTGACGGCACAATGAACCCCAACGCCACTCTCGGATATAAGGACGCCACCAACTACTTCATACCCGATGACTGGCAGAAAGGTACCTATCATGACGGTTTCCGTCAGGAGTACAACCTTAGCGTATCGGGCGGTACCGATCGTTTCAACTACATGGTATCGGCGTCATATCTTACTGACGAAGGTATAATAAAGGAGTCTAATTATGACCGTCTGGCCACTCGCGCCACTGCCGAGTATCAGGCCAAGAAGTGGCTCAAAATCGGTACTAATCTTTCGTACACCTACGAGGCTATGAACAGCCCTCAGTCGCAGCAGTCTACCGGACAGTCAGGCAATGCCTCGTACGTGGCCAACTTCATCGCTCCCATCTATCCTATGTTTATACGTGACGTGGACGGCAATATCGTGTGCGACCCCATCACCGGCAACAAGCTGTATGACTTCGGTATGCGCGGTACAGGCACTGTGCTTCCCGGAAGTGACACCAAGTGGCGCTACTCACGTTCGTTCCTCGCCGGAGGTAATCCTACCGGTACTCTCATCTATGACAAGTCGGAGTATCTTTATGACGTGTTCAACGGCAAGTGGTTTGCACAACTCACGCCCATCGACGGTCTTACACTTACCGGTACCGCCGGTTACTATCTGCGTAACCGCCGATTCAACTATCTTGCCAACAGCAAGTACGGACAGCTCGCCAACTACGGCGGTCAGATACAACAACTCTCTACCCGTACAAGCTCGATCAACCTTCAGGGTCTTGCCAACTACCGCAAGACATTTGCCGAAGTTCATGACGTAGACATTCTCGTAGGTTATGAAAGCTATGAGCTTCAAGTCGACGAAATGGGAGGCGAGGGTATGAACATATTCAACAACAATAACCATACGCTCTCCAACATCATTGACGAAAAAGATGTATACGGCAGTCAGGACAATTATGCCACACGCGGTATATTCGGACGTGTCAACTACAGCTATGACGGTCGCTACTACGGCAGTGTAAGCTATCGTCGTGACGCTTCGTCACGTTTCCACCCGAGTCATCGTTGGGGTAACTTCTGGTCCGTATCGGCCGCTTGGGACATCTCCAAAGAGAAGTTCATGGAGGATTTCGTGAATGTCGACATGCTTAAGTTCAAGGCCTCTTTCGGTCAGCAAGGTAACGACGGCATAGGCAACGACTATGCTTACATCAACCAGTACAATCAGGCAGGTGCCGACGGTGTGTGGTCGGTAGGTACTCTTTATTATAAAGGTAACCCCGATCTTACATGGGAGACCTCCAACTCGTTCAATACCGGTTTTGACTTCAGTTTCTGGCAGGGCAAGCTCTCCGGTACACTCGAGTACTTCCTCCGTCAGACCTCAGACATGCTTTACTATCGCCCTACCGGTCCGTCGCTCGGTTTCTCTTCGATGCCTATGAACGTAGGTTCGATGCGTAACAGCGGTCTTGAACTGGAGCTCATCTATCGTCCGATTGAGACCCGCCATATCACTTGGGACGTTAACTTCAACCTCACTTACGTACGCAACAAGGTCATCAAGCTCGCTCCCGAGCTTAACGGTACATGGATCAGCGGCTCTCGCATATATGAAGAGGGCAAGTCCATGTATCAGCTCTATCTTGTTAAGTATGCGGGGGTTGATCCCGAGAACGGCGACGCTCTGTATTGGGCAATGAAGTCTGACGGCACCGAAGAGGCTACCTCCGACTACAACCTCGCTTACTCCGGCAACGCGGCCCGCGGTTATGTGGCCAACCGTCAGTCGACAGGCAACATCCTGCCTCCTGTATACGGTGGTTTCGGTACTTCGCTGAGCGCTTACGGCGTTGACTTCTCGATCCAGTGCGGCTATCAGCTCGGCGGTAAGATCATGGACTATGACTATCAGCTGTTGATGCACGGCGCCAACTCATCTGACAAGGGTACTGCCATGCACGTGGACTCACGCAATGCTTGGACTCCCGAGAACCCCAATACCGACGTTCCCCGTCTTGACTGGGGCGCCCAGTATACAAACCGTACAAGCGACCGCTGGCTTGAGAAGTCAGATTATTTCTCAATCAACAACATTACCCTCGGATACACTTTGCCGGCAGCCTTCACGCAGAAGTTCGGTATCGAAGCCGTGCGCGTTTACGGGGCAGCCGACAATGTGGCTCTCTGGTCGGCCCGCAAGGGTCTTGATCCCCGTCAGAGTTACGTGCAGAGTGCCGCCGGCTACTATGCTTCGCTCCGCACTGTATCGGGTGGTATAAAGGTGACTTTCTGATAAATAATATTGTAAAATCACACAACAAGATTAAATGATGAATAAATTCAGTAAAATATTATATACGGCCCTTGCCGGTGTTATGATGGCCGGCTGTAACGACCTCGACACGGAGCCGATGGGCGGTATAATCACTGACGATCAGCGTCAGGATGTGATAGAGAACATGCCCGAGAAACTCAAGGATGCGGTAACCGCTATCTTTGCCAACTTCTACGCTACCGAGGGTGCTTATGATGATATGCTCGACTTCGGTTATCCTACAATAATGATAACTCTTGATTCGCGCAGTCAGGACTTCATCACTACCGAACCGGGCGCTTACGGATGGTTTGAGGCGCCGGTGAAGTTTCAGGACAATACCGCTACGAGCCCTTCCTCCCGTATTATCTGGGGTATTATGTACAACACCATCTTCTCTGCCAACGAGGTGCTCGGCATGATTGATGCCGATACCGACAATGAGACATATAAGTTTTATATCGGTCAGGCCCATGCCGCACGTGCTTATGCTTATTGGGTACTCGCTCAGGTATATCAGTTCAATTACGTAGGTAATGAAGATGCACCTTGCGTGCCTATCATCACCGATAAGAATGCTGAGGAGGCTCTCATAAACGGAGCCAAGCGTTCGTCGGTAGGGGACGTATACACCCAGATGATCAATGATCTCAATCGTGCCGAAGAACTAATGGACGGTAACTCGCACGCTCTCCGTGACGACAACCGATATATCGATCTTGATGTTGTGAAGGCTATCCGCGCAAGAGTATACCTATGCATGCAGAAGTACGACAAGGCTGCCGATGATGCTTACGACGTGCTTATGTCGGGTAGTTTCTATCCGTTGTCGGTCGATGAAGCGGGTGTGCCGGGCTTCAACGTACTTGACACTCACAACTGGATATGGGGTATACCCGTATCGGAGGTTGATGCCCGCGGTCTTTATACATTTACCGGATTCATGGGCTCTTATTCTTACGGATATGCATACGCCGGTATGTGGCAGACCATAAACAGCGGTTTCTTTGACGAAATACCCGATGAAGACGTTCGCAAGAGCTGGTGGATCAGCACTGACCGCTACTCTAACGCATACAACTACAGCGCCATGTACGGACCCTATACCGCCGCACAATATCTTGACGGAATGGGTGCTCCCGACTATGCCGTTACCAAATTCGCTCCCTATAAGGATGTACTTGAGCAGACTCTCGGTGCCTGCGACGTACCTCTGATACGTATCGAGGAGATGCAGCTTATCTTGGCCGAGTCTCTTGCCATGGGCTCAAGCCCGGGCGACGGTAAGGATATGCTTGAGTCGTTTGTCAACCGTTATCGTTGGCTTGATGCCGAGAACCCCTATGTATGTCCCGCCACTACTCCCGAAGGCATACGCGATGAGATCTGGCGTCAGCGCCGTATCGAACTTTGGGGCGAAGGCATGGCTTATTTTGACTGCATGCGCCTGAACAAGGGCATCGACCGCAGCAATGCCGAAAACTGCGGCGACGAGTTCAAGTTCAAAATTCCCGCAGGCGAAGCTGTGTTGCTCTATCAGATTCCTAATGCGGAGATCGAGGGTAACCCCGCGCTGACTACGGCCGATCAGAATCCCACAGGTTCAGCACAGCCCTTCCTCGTACAATAACGAAAAAACGGGAACAAGTTTCCCGTCATGTTACTTAAGAAGTAACGATTTTACTACAAAAATTGACCTAATGACAGGGCGCGCCGTGAGGCGTGCCCTGTCTGTTATATAATAATAGTATAATTTAAAAATTTCGCTAATTTTGACAAATTTAAGAGTTATGTGTTATAATTATTGAGTAACTTAGCAACTTAATTTTTCAAAGGATGATGAAACGACGTAATTCACTGTTGGGCCGAGGGGTTGTTATGGCTTTTGTAGGAGCACTCGCGTTAAGCGCTATTGCGGCTACACGCAGCAACAAGGCCGAGATTACACGCAATCTCGATATATTTAATGCCCTTTATAAAGAGTTGCAGACCAACTATGTGGACTCTATCGATGCCGAGAAGTCGATCAATACTGCCATTGCGGCTATGCTCAACGACATCGACCCTTATACCGAATACTTTCCTGCAAGCGCTCAGGAAGACCTTACGATGATGACTTCCGGCGAATATGCCGGCATAGGGTCGCTTATTGTGGAGAAGCCCGGTCAAGGAGTGTTTATATCAGAGCCATATTTCGGCACGCCATCACAGGAGGCCGGACTGAAAGCGGGTGACCTCATCATGATGATTGACAACGACACCGTGACCTCTTGGCACAGCGCTCAGGTGAGCGAGCGGTTGAAAGGTCAGGCGGGCACGCCGCTTAAAGTGACGGTAAAGCGTCCTTATGTGCAGGACTCCATAATTACCTTTGACCTTGTGCGTCGCAAGATACAGATGCCTGCCGTGCCATATTACGGAGTGGTTAAGGATAATGTCGGATATATATATCTTACGTCGTTTACCGACAAGGCGGCCAATGACGTGCGCAATGCGCTTATAGAACTGAAAAAGGACCCCCGCGTGAAGTCTATTGTACTCGATCTTCGCGGCAACCGTGGCGGTCTGCTTGAGGCGGCTGTAAAGATAGTGGGCCTTTTTGTCCCCAAAAATACCGAAGTGTTGCGTACCCGTGGTAAAGGGCTTCTTAATGAGAAGGTATACAAGACCACATCGGCACCTATTGATACGAAGATACCGCTGGCGGTATTCATAGACGGCGCTTCCGCGTCAAGTTCCGAGATTACGGCCGGCGCGCTTCAGGATCTTGACCGTGCCGTCATTATCGGAAGCCGTTCATTCGGAAAGGGGCTTGTTCAGTCGACCCGCCAGTTGCCTTACGACGGCATGCTTAAAGTGACCATAGCCAAATACTACATACCGAGCGGCCGACTTATACAGGCTATCGACTACAGTCACCGCAATCCCGACGGATCTGTGGCACGCATTCCCGACTCGCTTACCAGTGTGTTCAAGACAGTGCACGGCCGTGAGGTGCGCGACGGCGGCGGTATCACTCCCGATGTGCCCATCGATTACGGCGAGGTGAACCGCCTTACCTACAATATAGTCAGTGACAACTGGGCGTTTGATTACGCTACGAAGTTTGCAGCTGAACATCCTGTGATAGTTCCTGCAGCGGAGTTTGACATAACCGACTCGATATTCACCGACTTCAAGTCATTCATAAATCCCGACAAGTTTAATTACGACAAGGCATGCGAGCAGATGGTGACGGCGCTCAAGAAGACCGCCGAGGTCGAGGGCTATATGAACGACTCGGTAAAAAAAGAGCTTGATGTCATAGAAAAACTGCTCAAGCATAATCTCGGTCATGACCTTGATAATAACCGTGACGATATCGTGGATATTCTTGCCGGAGAGATAATAAAGCGTTACTATTATCAGGAAGGACAGGTGATACAGACCCTCAAGCGTGACGCGGCTCTCGATTCGGCGGCTGTGATACTTAACGACAAAGTACGATATACATCAATCCTGTCACCCCGAAAAAAGTCTTGACGCAATGGACTTGGAGCAGTTATGCGCCAAGATGCTGACCGCATCGCGGAAGAAAGCGGTCTTGGGCGCCCTTGAAGACAATGCCGTAAGGCATATGACTATGTATGGGCTTGCCGGTTCGTCGGCTCCCATGCTCATGGCGTCGTTGCCGCCTTTGTCGGCTCCCGTGCTTGTCGTGGGTGACTCGCTTGACGATGCCGGGTATCTGTATCATGACCTGTCGAGAGCGCTTGGCGAAAGTGCAGTGCTTATGTTTCCGTCGGGTTATAAACGCTCCATCAAGTACGGACAGCCTGAGCCTCCGTCGCAGATAATGCGCACAGAGGTTCTGAACCGCTGGGGCATTGATGCGGCACTTCGTTATGTCGTGACATATCCCGAGGCTTTGGCTGAAAAAGTAGCGTCGCGCGATACTATCGACGAGCATACTTTGCGGCTGTCGACCGGTTCGTCAGCCGACATAACCGAAATAAAAAAATGGTTGCGTGAAAACGGATTTGAGGAGGTGGACTATGTCTACGATCCCGGGCACTTTGCAGTGCGCGGCTCTATTCTCGACATATTCGGTTACAGTTACGAAGAACCCTTCCGCATAGATTTTTTCGGCGACGATATTGAGTCGATACGAAGTTTCAATATTGAGACTCAGTTGTCGGAGCGTAAGTTCGATGACATATCGGTCACTTCCAATGTCGCGTCAAGTTCCGAAGGCTCGTTGCTTGACTACATATCGCATGATACTCTGATATGGATGCGTGATCCGGCTTACACCGTGGAGCGGATTAAGGCTATTGCTGCCGAGTCATTCAGCAGCAGTGCGTTAATTGCCGATGAAGGCGATGCTTCGGCTATGTCACAGGTAGTCGACCCCGAACGTTTTGCCGATGAACTTGCCTGCTTTAAGCTCGTATCGTTCACGTCGGCGCTCGATGTGCCGTCAGGTACGAAGGCGGCTATAGGCTTCGGGTGTACGCCTCAGGGCATATACCATAAAAATTTCGATCTGATTAGTGATTCGTTCAGCAAATTGTTGGCCGACGGATACACCATATATATATTAAGCGACTCGGAGAAGCAGATAGAACGTCTGCGGGCCATATTTGCCGACCGTGGCGACGATATTGTCTTCACTTCTGTCATAACGACAGTCCATGAAGGTTTTGTGGACCATGCCGTGAAGATATGCGTGTTTACCGACCATCAGATTTTTGACCGCTTTCACAAATATAATCTCAAGAGTGACCGCGCCCGTTCAGGTAAGCTGGCATTATCGCTAAAAGAGCTCGGACAGATAGAACCGGGTGACTACATAGTGCATGTCGATCATGGTGTGGGGCGTTTCGGCGGCCTTATACGCACCGAGGTCAACGGCCGCATGCAGGAGATGATAAAGCTGGTGTATCTGAACAACGACCTGCTGCTTGTGAGCATACATTCGCTCCACAAGCTGTCGAAGTATCGCGGGAAAGAGGGTGCCGAACCCCGTATAAACCGCCTCGGTTCGGGCGCGTGGAACAAGATGAAGGACCGTACCAAGTCCAAGCTTAAGGATATAGCGCGTGACCTCATCAAGCTCTATGCCGCGCGAAAGGATGAAAAAGGGTATGCTTATTCGCCCGACAGCTATCTGCAGCAGGAGCTTGAGGCTTCGTTTCTTTATGAGGATACTCCCGATCAGCTTACGGCTACTCAGGCTGTGAAGGCTGACATGGAGTCGGCACGCCCGATGGACCGTCTTGTATGCGGTGATGTGGGTTTCGGTAAGACTGAAGTGGCTATACGTGCGGCCTTTAAGGCAGCTACCGACAATAAGCAGACTGCGGTGCTTGTTCCCACGACCGTGCTTGCCTACCAGCACTACAATACGTTCAAGGACCGACTGAAGGACTTCCCCGTGAGGGTGGAGTACCTGTCGCGTGCGCGCTCGGCCAAGGATGTGAAGCTCATACTTGCCGACCTCGCCGAAGGCAAAATAGACATACTTATAGGTACTCACAAGATAATAGGCAAGGATGTGAAGTTTAAGGATCTTGGTCTTCTTATTGTCGATGAGGAACAGAAGTTCGGTGTCGCGGTCAAAGAGAAACTGAAGCAGTTCAAGGTAAATGTCGACACTTTGACAATGTCGGCTACGCCGATACCGCGTACCCTGCAATTTTCACTTATGGGTGCCCGCGACCTTTCGGCCATAACCACACCGCCGGTCAACCGATATCCTATACTTACGTCGCTGAACGCTCTGAATGATGACATAATCACCGAGGCCGTGAATTTCGAGATGTCGCGCAACGGTCAGGTGTTTATCGTGAATCCGCGCATAGAGGGACTTTATGACCTTGAGGCTATGGTGAAGCGTCTTGTCCCTGACGCACGTACTATCGTGGCCCATGGTCAGATGCCGCCTGAAAAGCTGGAAAAAGCCATAATGGATTTCTCCAATCACGATTATGACGTGCTTCTCGCCACCACTATAATCGAGTCGGGCATAGACATGCCAAATGTCAATACCATTGTCATAAATGACGCTCACAAATTCGGACTAAGTGAATTGCATCAGCTTCGAGGGCGAGTCGGCCGTAGCTCGCGTAAGGCGTTCTGTTATCTTCTTGTTCCGCCTCATGTTCCGCTTACGCCTGTAGCCCGCCGTCGTCTGCAGGCTATAGAAAGTTTCTGCGAACTCGGCAGCGGCATTCATATAGCCATGCAGGACCTTGATATACGCGGTGCAGGCAATCTGCTCGGCGCAGAGCAGTCGGGCTTCATTGCCGACCTTGGCTACGAGACCTATCAGCGAATACTCAAAGAGGCTGTAATGGAGTTGAAAAACGAGGAGTTTGCCGACACGCTTACCGCTTCTGACGGCACATCCGGCGAAGAGGAGTTTGTGGCCGACTGTGCGGTGGAGAGCGACATGGAACTTCTGCTTCCACCTGATTATGTGCCACAGGAGGGCGAGCGCATAAGCCTGTATAAAGAGCTCGACGGCATAGAACGGGAGCTTGACCTGCAGCGCTTCAGAATGCATCTTGAGGACCGATTCGGCAAGATACCCAAAGTCACCGCCGAACTGCTCCGAGTACCGCGTCTGCGCTATCTTGCACGGCGTCTCGGTATAGAGAAGATCGTGCTCAAGCAAGAGCAGATGTATATGTACTTTGTCGATGATAATAATAAGGCATATTATCAGTCGCCTATGTTCGGCCGTATATTGAACTATCTTCAGGCGCATCCACGACGCTGTCGTATAAGGGAGAAAAACGGACGCCGCAGTCTTGCCATAGCTGATGTGCCTACCGTGGAGGAGGCAGTGGCTCTGCTTCAGGAGATACTGTCGCTTAACTCTATATGACGACGATGGAGCTTGTCGATGTCGCGCCTGAAGAGTATGGACGACTTTTCCCGTCGCCGCTGCACGTATACAATACTGTCGCTTTTTCGGAACTTAACAGCGGAAAGTGCGAGGCTGTGAAATATATGGTATTTCGCGAAGGTAAGATACGGGGCGGCATAGTCCTCGGATTACGTGACGGTATGTGGCAGTCGCCCTTTTCGGCTCCTTTCGGGGGCTTCACTCTGTTGCGTGGTCAGCGCATGGAATATATAGAGCATATGGCCCGGTGTATGAGCGATTTTGCCGATGCCGCCGCTTGTCCCGTACGTATTGTATTTCCACCGGTGCCGTACGATGATAGTCTTATTACAAAGAGTGTGAGTGCCTTTTCCCGTATGCCGCAATGTGTTATGTCATATGATGTCAGCTATCATTACGATCTCCGGTCGCCTGTCACGGTGAGCCGTAAGGCGCGCGGAGCTTTGAGGGAGGCTTTACGGTACGATTTTGCTTTTGAGTGTCTTGACGGAAACGAAGCTGATATCGTGCGTGTATATGATATAGTCAGGCAGAACCATGAAGCAAAAGGCTATCCTGTAAAAATGTCATGCCGTGAGGTCATAGATACCGTCAGGATAATACCTGCCGACTTTTTTGTACTGAATGTATTGGGGCGTGATGTCGCCGCTGCAGTAGCATTTCATGTATCGCCGGGCATAGTGCAGCTGATATACTGGGGCGACATTCCGGGAACGTCATCAATGCGAGTCATGAACCGCATGGCATTTGAGTTGTCATCATACTATCGCGACAAGGGTCTTGATATAATGGATTTGGGACCGTCGACCGAAGCCGCGATCCCAAATTACGGTTTATGTGCGTTCAAGGAGAGCTGGGGCTGCCGCCCTTCATTGAAGCCGCAGGTCATTATCAGGCCATCATCTCATATATAAGGCGGGTGTCGTCAGGTGTAAGTCTGACATAATTGCCTATGGGGTTGCCTTTGTGCTCATGCAGTTTGTTGACAAGCCGGTCTAAGTCGGGGTTCTCTATGCCGAGTTGCGACAGCGTTACCGGCATACCGATGCTGATGTAAAACTCCTTTAGTCTGCTTATGCCTTCACGTATGATGTCTTCCTGAGACATACCTTCGTCGTTGACTTTCATCACGCGGATGGCAAACTGCAATATTTTGTCGGGATTTTTGGTCGCCACGTAAGTCATCCATGCCGGATTGACTACGGCAAGGCCTGCTCCGTGGGCCACGTCATATATGGCGCTGAGTTCATGTTCCATGAAGTGTGAGGCCCAGTCCTCCACACGTCCTGTGCCGCACAGCCCGTTATGGGCAAGGGTGCCGCACCACATGATATTGGCTCGTGCCTGATAGTCGTTCGGTTTTGCTATTACTTTCGGAGCCTCTTCCATTATAGCCGTCAGAAGTCCTTCGGCCACACGGTCGGTGACTTGACAGTCGGGAGTGTTTGTAAAATATCGCTCAAATATATGGGCCATCATGTCGACTATTCCGCAGGCAGTCTGGTATGGCGGAAGAGTGAATGTGAGCTCCGGGTTCATTATGGCAAATTTGGGCCGCAGGGCACTCTCTGTACGCAGACTTAGTTTTATCAGACCGTCGCGTTTGGTGATGACAGAGTTGCCGGAACCTTCGCTTCCGGCAGCAGGTATGGTAAGCACAACACCCACCGGCAGAGCTTTATCCACAATCTTCTTACCGCAATAAAAGTCCCAGAAATCGCCTTCATAAGGTGCTCCGCAGGCTATGCCCTTTGCGGTATCTATCACCGAACCGCCACCCACCGCAAGTAGAAAATCTATGCCGTGGCTGCGTACCAAGTCTATGCCTTTATAGACTTGGTCATCAGTCGGGTTCGGTTTGATGCCGCCTATCTCCATGTGGTTTATGCCGGCTTCGTCAATCGACAGCCTTACACGGTCAAGAAGCCCGCTTTTTATGACTGAACCGCCTCCATATACGATAAGCACATTCTTGGCGCCGAAGTCTTTAAGCTGCTGCCCGGCAGACTTTTCCGTTTCGCGTCCGAATATATATTTTGTAGGCGCCCGGAGTATAAAATTGTCCATAGCTTTCGATAGCTTCAAATGTTACCGTCGGTTTCCGCCTTTCTTGGCTTTCTGCTGTTCGCGCAACATGGCCTGCTGTTGGCGCTGCGCTTCTTCAAGGCGGGCCATGAAGCCTGACTTTTTGCGCGGCTTCTTTGCTGCCTCTCTCATCTTGGCGCGCATTTTCTCTTCATTTACAACATGACGGAAAATGTAGGTCTGCACGATAGTGATGAGCAATGATAGGAAGTAGTAGTATGACAGACCGGCCGCATAGTTGTTGAAGAACACAAGGAACATGACAGGCATGAGATACATCATCCACTTCATGCCGGGCATGGCTGTGCTCGACGGCTGGCTGGCCATAGTTATCTTGGTGTATATTATATTGGTCGCGGTCATCAGCAGACAGAACAACGACAGGTGATTGCCGAAATACTCTGTCACGAGCGGTATATTGCCTGTCCATGACAATATGGCGTCAGGAGCCGAAAGGTCCTTGGCCCATAAGAATGACTCTCCTCGTAATTCTATACATGACGGGAAGAACGTGAACATGGCAATCAGCACCGGCATCTGAAGCAACATCGGCAGACAGCCTGCCATAGGATTGGCTCCCGCTTTTGAATAGAGAGCCATCGTCTTTTGCTGGCGCGTCATTGCGTTTTCCTGTCCGGGATACTTATCGTTGATTTCCTTTATCTCCGGAGCCAACAGACGCATCTTGGCCTGTGACATGTAGCTCTTGTAGGTAAAGGGGAAGATAATGAGTTTTATGAATATGGTAAGTAAGAGTATTATGATACCATAGTTGGTGAACCAATGGCCGAGTATGTCAAATACTGGAATTATAATCCACGTATTGATCCATCGGAAAAGTGCCCAGCCGAGAGGTATAAGACGGGTCAGGTTAAGGTTCTCGTCGGGCTGCAGGTTGCTTTGCAGATCGGATAGCAGCGGATAGAGGTTCGGGGCTATGAGTATGTCAAATGCGGCCGGCACGGGGTTGCCCGCGTTGTAATCGAGAGTGGTGACGGCATCAAGCTCTTTCAGATACTCGGAGTGCTCCTTTGTCAGCACACGCGAGGTAAGGTTGGCGCTGTTAAAGTGGCTTTTGGGTATGAACGCCATCGAGAAGAACTGGTTTTTGTAGCCTATCCACTTGATGCGTTCGTTGATTTCCTCATCGTCGTTGGAGGTTTCTTTAAGATTCTCTACATCGCCGCCTGCGTACTTGTAGTAGATTGCCGAATTGCGCTCCTCAAATATGCGCCCTTTTTCCTGCCGTATCATCTTTTGGCTCCACAGGAAGTCCATTGTTGCCACATTGGACGGAATTATCGACTGCATGCCCTGCTGTACTATCTCCATCTTTACTACATAGCTTTCAGGAGCCAAGGTATAGCGCATGCCGAATGACGCGCCGTTGCCGAGGTTAAGCGACATGAGCACTGTGCTGTCGTTTTCTTGAACTGGAGTGAAGTAGAAGTCACGGGTGTCAAACTCACGGTCGGCCGAGTTGAGCACGAATGAGTATATGTCATCGTCACCGTTGATCACTACAACCTTGCCGCCACGGTAAGAGTCGTATTTTTTCAGTTCGGCTCGCGATATTATACCTCCTTTGCTTGAAAGATCCAGCGATATCACATCGTTTTCGAGTTTTAGCGTCTTGTTTTCGCCGTGCAGATATCTGGCAAAACCGTGATACTGCGACAGGTTGCGCAGCGTTGACTTAACCGAAGCTATGGCTTGGTTCATAGCCTTGACCGAGGGGAGTGCGGTTGAGCTTAGTTCAGGATGTACGAGATTGTTTATGTTGATGTCGGTAGAGTCTACCGTTACATACCCGTTGACAGTATTGCCGTCGGTTGACAGACGCATCTGCGGAGTGTTGAGCGCATAGCGGCCTGTGGAGTCGGCTTCGCCGTATTGTCTTATGGCTCCCGCAAGCATGGTTATTTCGGCGGGAGTAAGAGTGTCGGCCTTGGATGCCAGTAAATCATCGGTCATGGCCTGTGCCTGATCTGTTGTCACCTCCTCGACCGGCATTTTGCTGTCGGGGCGTGGATCCGGTTGGTTCAGCCACATGAAGCCGAGTATGATAGCTCCCATCAGGAGCAGTCCTAACATTGTGTTTTTATCCATTATTTATCGTTTTTATATGCGATGGCTGCTTTAATAAAATCTATGAATATAGGGTTCGGGCTCAATACCGTCGACGAGTACTCTGGGTGATATTGAGTGCCTATGAACCAACGGTGGTCGGGGAGTTCGACGACTTCGACAAGATGTGTGCCGGGATTTTCACCCACACACTTCATGCCTGAAGCTTCAAAGCGCTCTCTGTAGTCGCTGTTGAATTCAAAGCGGTGGCGGTGGCGTTCACTGACTTCTGTGGAACCGTAGGCTTTAGCCGCCCGTGAGCCGGGTGTAAGACGGCAGTCGTAGGCTCCAAGGCGCATGGTTCCGCCTTTATCGGTGACCGATTTCTGCTCTTCCATAAGGTCGATGACATTGTCGGGAGTGTTGGGATTCATCTCTGTCGAGTTAGCTTCGATAAGTCCGAGTACGTTACGTGCAAATTCGATAACCATGCACTGCATGCCGAGACATATGCCGAAAGTGGGCATGTCGTGCTCACGACACCATTTCAGCGCTACAAACTTGCCCTCGATGCCTCTATGTCCGAAGCCCGGCGCCACGATTACTCCGTCAAGCGGCAAGAGCTTCTCTTCAACATTGTCGTCATTAAGTTTTTCGGAATGGATGTATACGAGGTTGAGTTTGCGGTCGTTGTATGTGGCAGCCTGAAACAGCGCTTCGTTAATAGACTTGTAGGCGTCCTGAAGTTCGACGTACTTGCCTACGAGACCTATCGTGACTTCTTCGCGTGCGCTTTCCATTTTTTTTAGGAAGTTTAACCACGGAGTCATGTGCGGCTCTCCTTCAAATGCCACTTGGGTCTTGTTGAGTACTATTTCGTCGAGATGCTGTTCGTGCATCTTGACAGGCACTTCGTATATCGACGGCACATCGACCGACTGGATTACGGAGTCGGGAGCCACGTTGCAGAACCGGGCGATTTTGTGCCTCATCTCCTTGGGTATGTCGTGCTCGGTGCGCAGAATCAGAATGTCGGGCTGTATGCCTACCTCCTGCAGCTGCTTCACGGAGTGCTGTGTGGGTTTTGTCTTGAGTTCCTTGGCCGCGTGGATGTAAGGCACATAAGTCAGGTGTATGCACAGTGCGTTGTGTCCGAGTTCCCATATGAGCTGACGCACGGCTTCGAGATAGGGGAGCGACTCGATGTCACCGACAGTGCCGCCTATTTCCGTGATTATGTAGTCAAAGTTGCCCGTGTTGCCGAGTAGCTTTACATTGCGTTTTATCTCGTCGGTTATATGAGGTATTATCTGGACTGTCTTGCCGAGATAGTCGCCGCGGCGTTCCTTGTCGATGACGCTTTGGTATATGCGGCCGGTTGTGACGTTGTTGGCGCGTGTTGTCGGTACATTAGTGAAGCGCTCATAATGACCGAGATCAAGGTCGGCTTCATGACCGTCGACGGTTACGTAGCACTCGCCGTGCTCGTAAGGGTTTAGTGTACCCGGATCTATGTTTATATATGGGTCAAACTTCTGTATCGTTACCCTTAGACCGCGTGCTTTGAGCAAGCACGCGAGCGATGACGAGATGATCCCTTTGCCAAGGGATGACACAACGCCACCGGTTACAAATATATATTTTGTTTCCACACTGATTGGAGTTTTCATTCCAAGGCGCAAAGTTAGTGATTTTAAATTATAAATCATAGCGGTACGGAGCAATTGTCGGTGCAAAAAGAAGCCCCAGTTTCACAACTGAGACTTCCCCGGAAAAATTAGTGAATGTTGATTGTGCGATATCTTTAGTCTCACATTTCCCTTTGATGCGATTTTGTATCAAAGGTAACTGCAACACACCTTTATCGTATTCTGTCATCATTGAAAGCAGGGGAATTTACGTATGTAACCGACATCGGAATTCTGTAAAGCAAGTGTGTCGGAAAATTCGGTCTGTCGTATGGTTACGACGGTCGAAACTGTATACTTGAATTCAAATCTCTCAATGAATGATATGGCAAAGATAGTATTTTTTTGAAACAATAGGTGCGTTATAGGCATTATTCTTATAAAAAGATGCTGTCTTTGAATTTCGAGGGAATATCGATGTTTGGGGGTGCGTTGTTAATATTGAATATGAATACTGTTACTTTGTTGAAATTCAGACCGGTCACGGTCGATGCCGTTTCCGAGATACTGCCGTTGCTCCATTATTCGGAGAGTCGGACTTGTGACTATACTCTTGCCGGCATACTTATGTGGACCGACTATTTTAAATATGAGTACGCGATATTGCGCGATACTTTGTTTATACGTGGAGTCGCGGAAAACGATAAGTCGCAAACCGCTTTTTCGATGCCTATAGGGCGACTGCCATTGCGTAAGTCGCTGGCAATGATATGTGATTATTGTACTGCCAAGGGAACGCGGCCTCTGTTCTCGGCCGTGCCGGAGGACCGTCTGCCTGACTTTTACTGTCTTGGCGCATGTCATATAGAGGAACTTACCGACTGGGCCGATTATCTTTATGATGCCGGACAACTTGCCACTCTTTCCGGGAACAAATACAGCAAGAAGCGCAATCATGTCAATCGTTTTGTAAGCGAACATCCTTGTTTTAGTTTCGAGCCTGTCAGCCTACGTAATATAGAGGCTGTCAAGGAGTTTTACGCATCGGATGCATTTGCCGGAGAGGACCGTTCGGGTACTGCCGGAGAAGAGCGTCGTCAAGTATTTGGTGTGCTTGACGAGTATGGGCGGTTGCCGTTTGAGGGTGCTGTCCTTTCCACTCCCGAGGACGGAATTGTGGCTTTTACAATAGGAGAGGTGATAGGCGACACTCTTTTTGTGCATATCGAGAAGATGAATCATGCGGTAAAAGGGGCCGGAGAGACTATAAACAAGCTGTTTGCGGCTGCCATGACCGACCGTTACGGTATAACCTATATAAATCGCGAGGAGGATGTGGGCGATGAAGGGTTGCGCAAGGCCAAGCAGTCTTATCATCCTGTGATGTTGCTGAAAAAATACAATCTGTCGTTTTAGTTTGGAATAGGGGAGGTGCTTATTGAAAAAGTTTTTGTAACTTTACATAGAAACATAAACAAGCTTCCGCTATGAAACTTCATTTACCGCCACGTCATGACGGCAGCCGCGGATCAATAGACACCGAGGGGCGCCGCCTCATAATTATCGGAGCCAACGGCTCGGGTAAGACACGTTTTGCCGAACGACTTATTGGTGAACTTGCCGGTCGGTCGTTTCGCATATCGGCTTTGAATGCACTTTATCGTTGCGAGCATGACCCGTCGGCCGGTTCTATTGATGAACTTTATAAGTCGGCTGCCGCGCAGTCGTCGTTTATGCGCGATGATATAAAGACGCAATTTGAACGGTTGTTTATGCTGCTTATATATGACGAGATGCTTAATCTGTTCGCTCATAAAATAGCTGACGCTTCCGGCGAAGGTGTTCCTATTAAGGAGAGTCGTCTTGACAAAGTGGTCAGCGAGTGGCAGGAGGTGTTTCCCGATAGCAAGATCTTGCGCGAGGGAAGTCGTATACTTTTCAGTCGTCAGGTGGGTGACAGTTATTCGTCTATGAAACTGTCTGATGGAGAAAAGGCGGTGCTTTATTATTTCGGAGCGGTACTTTACGCTCCAGAAAAGGCGGTGGTGTTTGTTGATAATCCGGGCATGTTTTTGCATCCGAGTATAACCGGTATGATATGGGACCGCGTTCAGATGCTTCGTCCTGACTGTACGTTTATATATACAACTCATGACGTCGAGTTTCTATCATCGAGAAGTGACAATCTTGTGGTATGGGTTCGTGATTACGATGCTTCGGACGCAACATGGGATTATGTAGTGCTTCCGGCCGGTTCAGCCATCAGCGAAGACCTTTACATGACTTTGGTAGGGGTGAGAAAACCGGTTCTTTTCATAGAGGGCGATGCCCGCCACTCGATTGATGCCAAACTTTATCCGCTTGTATTTAAGGATTATACCGTTAGATCGCTCGGGAGTTGCAACAAGGTTATAGAAGCCACCCGCACGTTCAACGACTTAAGTACGTTTCATCATCTTGACAGTCATGGCATAGTCGATCGCGACCGTCGTGATGCGAAAGAGGTTAAATATTTGCGTGATAAGAAAATATTTGTGCCTGATGTAGCTGAAATTGAGAATATTCTGATGCTTGAAGAGGTTATACGCACGGTGGCTCATCGTCAAGGCCGCAATGAAACTCGCGTGTTCCAGCATGTCAAGAAGGCTATTCTCGGCCAGTTCAAGCAAGATATAAAGCAGCAGGCTCTTCTGCATACCCGTCATCGTGTAAAACGTATTATCGAGTACCGGGTTGATGGCCGCTTCCCTAACATAGCGCGTCTTGAGGAACATATCGCCAATCTGGTGCATGAGATTATGCCCCGGGCCATGTATGAGAATTTTTGCCGGGAGTTTCATTCCTATGTGGCTGAAGACGATTATGGTTCGGTTCTGCGGGTGTATAATCAGAAGTCGATGGTGCCGGCGTCAAATGTGGCCGGATTATGCGGCCTCGCCAACAAAGATGCCTATATAAAAACGATAATAGACATACTTAAGCGCAATGGTGATGACGCAGCCCGCATAAGGCGCGCAATAATACATTGTTTCGGTATAGATGAGGAGGAAGCCACCGCTCCGCGTCCTGAACAAAAAGTGATAAAAAATGATTAAATGCTGGATTGAAGCCATGAGGCTTCGCACTCTGCCCGTGTCTATAGCCGGAGTTATAACGGCAATCGGTTATAATGTGCTTGACGGAACATTTATGGCTCTGCCTGCTGTACTTTGTCTTGTGTTTGCGGTATTGGCGCAGATTGCATCTAATTTTGCCAACGAATATTATGATTACCGTGACGGTCTTGACCGCCCCGGGCGTGAAGGGCCTCGTCGTGGGGTCACGGAAGGCGATATCTCTCCGCGGGCTATGAAGGCCGCTACTTTCGCAGTGCTTGGAGTTGCGTGTGTTGTCGGTTGCTCGTTGATTATATGGGGCGGCTGGTGGCTGTTGCTTGCCGGGACTATGATAGCGGCGGGAGCAATGGCATATTCGGCCGGTCCTTATCCGCTTTCGCGTCATGGCTTCGGTGAGGTGGCGGTGTTCTTCTTTTTCGGTATTATTCCTGTCAATCTGACATATTACATACAAGCCGGCACATTTGAAACAGATGTTTTCTGGGGTTCGGTGGCTATAGGCCTTATGGGAGCGAATGTACTGATTGTAAATAATTACCGTGATGCTGACGATGATGAAGCGGTGGGCAAAAACACAATGGCCGTTATATTCGGCCGCCGTACGGCTTCGCTTGTTTACCTGTTTGACGGACTGGTCGCTTTTTGTATAATTATGTCGCAATTGGCATATGTGCAGGGTATACCTATTGTCTATGTGCTGCTGCATATATTGCTGTGGAACTTTTTACGCAGTCACCGCGGTGCCGCTCTCAATCCATTGCTTGGCATGACAGCTGTGCTGATGCTTGCATATTCTATTGCTTTTTTGCTTTACGCGGTTTTGTAACCAATAGGTTTCTGTAATTTTATCTGTTGTATATATATTAATGTGTGGGGGCTGTTAAATGATGGTTTCTGCATGAACGTAATGTATCGCGTATGTTTCTCTAAACACCTTGTCTTATGGCCTGAATCGTCGGATTGCTGCTTGTTGTGACAGAAATTGTCGTGAAGTGTAACGAATATGAAATACTTAAGCAATGCACCATAGTGTTATTAATCAATGTGTTGTAAATTAACAATAGTTAAATATTATACTTTGCTGAAAAAATATTACACAAAGCTGTTGCATATTAAAAATATTATGTATCTTTGCTGTGTAATCAATTTGTAACACGTTTGTGTGAGGGTTGAAATAATAGTATTAACTGAAAAAATTATCACTATGGGTTCGTCTAACTTTCAAACAAAGTTGTTAAGCTTGCAAAGCAATCTTCTTAACTTCGCTTACATCCTAACGTCCAACCGCGATGACGCATACGACCTGCTTCAGGATACGACACTAAAGGCGCTCGACAACGAGGACAAATATGTTGACAACGTCAACTTCAAGGGATGGGTCTTCACAATCATGCGCAATATCTTCATAAACAACTACCGCAAGGTTGTGCGTTCGGCTACGATAATCGACCAGACAGAGGATCTGTATCATCTTAATCTGCCTCAGGATTCCGGTTTCGAGACCCCGGAGGGTTCGGTTGCCGCCAAGGAGATAACCGCCGCCATCAACTCTTTCAGTGATGACTACCGCATACCGTTCTCGATGCATGTCGCCGGCTACAAGTACAATGAGATTGCCGAAAAGATGAATCTTCCTCTCGGCACTGTCAAGAGCCGTATATTCTTTGCCCGCCAGCGTCTTCAGCAGTCGTTGAAGGACTACCGTTAGCCAATACATGCAGAGACGCATAGCATAAGACACATTTATACTGCACAATACATTTATTGATTAACCCATACAAAAAAGGCGATGCCCTATAAGGCATCGCCTTTTTTGTATGGGTCAGTGGAGCAGCAGCGAGGCGTCGCCGTAGCTTAAAAAGCGGTAATCGCCGTCAAGAGCATAGTCATACACGGCACGCCAGTCGCCGTCGACAAATGCTGACACAAGCAACAGCAGCGTGGAGCGTGGCTGATGGAAGTTGGTTATAATGCCGTCGACAATCTTGAATTCATAGCCCGGAGCTATGATTATGCGAGTGGAGGCTATGAGCGTGTCGGTGCCGTTCTCCGCGAGATATCTGTCTATATTGGCAAGTGCATCTTTTGCAGACAGGCGGGGGTGCTCGTCGGAGTAAGGATACCATTGAGGAACTTCTCCGTCCCATTTCCGCTGACCGATGAGGCAACCGATGTGGTAAAGGCTTTCAAGGGTGCGTACAGATGTGGTGCCCACGGCTATGACACTGCGTGAGGTCTCGGATAGCTCGCTTATCAGTGACCGGCTGACGGCAATAAACTCGCTGTGCATGCCGTGGTCGCCGATAGTATCGGTCTTGACGGGCTGGAATGTTCCGGCTCCGACGTGCAATGTGAGTTCGCGGCGTTCTATTCCGTGTCGGTCTATTTCGGCAAGCACTTCCGGAGTGAAGTGAAGTCCGGCTGTAGGTGCGGCTACCGATCCGTCTATATGGCTGTATACGGTCTGATAGTCGGTAGAGTCGGTATCTTCCGTGTTGCGATTAAGATAAGGCGGTATCGGTATTTCTCCGGCGCTCTCTATGATGCGGGCAAATGTCACCGAAGGGTCATCCCACGAAAACCGTATGATAGAGGCGTTGCCCTCCCTTCCGGTACGGGAAGCCTTTAATGTAAGCTCTTTCCCGTCAATATGGAGAGGCAGAGACAGGTCTCCTTCTTTCCAGCGTTTTGAGTTGCCTACAAAACAAAGCCAAGAACAGCACGATGTAGAAGCGAAGCTGACGGCGTAATCGGCAGGCTCTACCGGCTCCAGACAAAATATCTCTATTATGGCTCCGGCGTCAGACTTGCGGAATCGGAGTCTTGCATTTATGACCCGAGTGTTGTTGTATACAAGCATCGAGTCGGCGGCCAGCAATGAGGGAAGTTCGGTGAATATGCGGGTATCGAGTGTACCGTCGGGCCGGCGCACGAGCAACTTGCAGTTGTCGCGCCGTGCGAGCGGATGTTTGGCTATTCGCTCGTCAGGTAGCGGATAGTCGAAATCCTGTATCTTTATTGACTGGGGAGTGCTGTTCATAAAAACGTTGTAGAAAACTTTCCGCAAAGTTACGGATTAATTCTGAGTATTGCTACCGTTGTTTCCTGACGCACCCGTCTGTGCTCCTCCTACAATGTCGTCGTTGGATATGGTCTTGACGGTCTTTTTCACTTGGGCGTTTAGTGATCCGAAGCGCCATGATACGGTAACGCTTACGGCTCGCTGATGCCTTGAAATTATTGCGCTGCCGATATAGTCGCCTCCTGTGCGGTAGCTTTTGATTCTCATGTTGGATGAACCGAAGGGGTTTTGCGCATTTATTCTTACTGACAGCCTGTTTTCTTTCAGGAAAGAGCGTGACAGGGTTATGCTGTGAAAATACATGGCCGATGTGCGGCCATAAAGATCGTTGATGCCTGAACTGAAGCGTCCTCCCAATGCTTCGATGCGGAGCATCCACGGAAGCTGCTGCGACGCTTGGGCATAAAAGCCCCATGTCCATCGGCTGTTGGAAAGCCCGAGCGACGGATTGGCGAGTTTGGAATATCCGCCTGACGCATTAACCATGATTGATGTCTTTTGAGTGGCGCGCCACTGTATGTAGCCGTTGCACGATAGCCGCCGTGCATGGCCGACATTGCCATAGCTGTTGTAAATGATATTGTCGCGCACTTCCGATATTTGGGTTATCTGCTCGTTGCAGAAGACATAGTCTGTCGAAGCGTTGAGCGTTATTTTAGGCTTCATTAGCATGTAGGACAAGCGGAAAGAGTAGCTGTGGGCGCTCGACAGGTCGGGATTGCCTTGCGATACTGAATTCGGTGTGGCTATTACGGCCGGATTAAGGTATGATATTCCCGGCCGGTTTATGCGCGACCCGAAAGTGAGGTTGAGGCTGTTGGCGGGATTTATGCGCCAGTTTGCCCCTATGGTAGGCACAATATCGTTTAGGTCCTGATGAAAGTCGGGCGTTTTGCCGTCTTTGAATTTTGCAGCGAGATATGAGTATTCGTATCTTACTCCGGCACGTGCTCCGACAGGACCTGTGTTGAACATGTATTCGGCATACAATGCGGCTACCTGCGTGTTGTGTGAGAAATCGGTGGCGTTGGTTGCCGAATTGTCATATCGCTGCTCGGTGTTGCTGCTGTTGTCGCGAAGTATGTATTTGGCACCGGCGTTTATTTTGTGTTTGCTGCCGAAAGGTCTTGTATAGTCGGCCTGAAACGTATGTTCCCAGAAGTGCTGATTGTTGTCGGTATAATATGATGTATAGTCAAACGGCGGATTGAACAGATCGTCGAGTTCGTTGTATTGGGTGCTCTTGTTGGTGGTTGTATTGAGCAGATATGACAGTACTATGGACTCGCCTTTATGTCGGGTAAGTCGCTGATAGTCGACTTTTCCGGCGAAATTGTAATTATTGAAGTCAGGGAAGTGGAAGCGGTCGGAGTAGCCGTACAGCCGTTCGCCGGCATTATTGAAAAATGATGTTGTCGATGTGCCCGTAGGTTTTACTTTGTAGAAGAAACCGTCGAATGCCGCTGTTATAAGGTTTAGGGAATCGGGCTCGTAGCTCGCTTCGAATGACATGTAGTTGCCGTATCCTTTGCTGGTTGATGTGTCTTCGTAGCGTTGCGTATCGCCCGATTGCCGATATAGATACTCGGATACCGTGTTGTTGCGGGTCGCTTTTTCGCTGATGCCGAAATATCCATAATTGACCGATGCTGTGAATTTGTCTATTTGGGTGGTCAGGTAAGCGCCCATATTGGGTGTGCCTTTGGTGTCATATGATGCGAAAAGATTGCCTATCACACCTTTGACTTTCATATTGTCTATAGTGACGATGTTAAGTATGCCTCCAACTCCTTCGGCATCATATTTGGCTCCCGGTTCGGTTATTACTTCTATGCGTTTTATCATTGATGCGGGTATTGAGCTTAATACCTCTTTGGGGTTGTTGGTGAACGAATTGTTGGGTTTTCCGTTTTTGTATATCTTGAAGTTGGCCTCGCCTTTTACGCGTATCTCATTGTTGCCGTCGACAGTAACCATGGGTACTTTGCGCAGCATCTCAATTATGGTGCTGGTTTTTGAGTCTTCATCGCCTTGTACATCGTAAGATATGCGGTCGACTTCTGACACTACGAGCGGTCGTTGAGCTATGACCTCGACTTCGCCGAGTGTGTTTTCGGACATACGCATGACTATCTTCCCGAAATCTTTTGTACGGTGCGCAGGGTGAAGGCTGAATTTGATTTCTGACGGAGTTTTGCCGACGGAGGTTATGCGCAAAATGTAGTCGCCGGCACTCGGAAGCGTCTGCGTGAAGTTTCCGTCAATGTCAGATGTGCCTATGGCTATCGGCTTTGTCATATCGGCGTCTTTGTATATCCTTACGGTGACATAGGATTCGCTTGTTCCGGTAGAGTCGACGACTTCGCCTGACACTTTGTATTGGGCATTGGCGCATATAGTGGCCATTGATACAAGCAACAATAGACAGAAAACCTTTTTCATATGTGATAACGTGTTATAAAATCCGCGGTTATGTACGGACTGATGAGTTCACAAAGATAGATAAAAAATAACTTAGATAACCAAAAACTTTTATTTTTTGACCAATACTGCTAACTTTACGGTAAAATAATAAAGATGTCATATGGCACAGACTGGTGATATGGTGCGCTTTCTGAATTCAGTCGGAGGCGGACGTATAGTAAGGATTGAAGATAATATAGCATATGTGGATGAGGATGGCTTCGAGACTCCGGTGCTTCTGAAAGAGTGTGTCGTGGTTGCTCCGGCGCAGCCTAAAGCAGGCGCGCAGAGCAAGTATGTGGCGCCTCCGGTTATTGTGCCCGAAACTAAACCTCAGAAAGAAAACGAGTTGTCGGAGGAGACGCCGGAGGGCGAGAAACTGAATGTAGTGCTTGCTTATGAGCCGGAGGAGATAAAGCATCTGTCGACCACGGGGTATGACGCATATCTTGTCAACGACTCCAATTATTATCTGTATTTTACATATCTCACCCGTGCCGACGGTCATGGATGGATAACACGTTTTGCGGGGATTGTCGAGCCGTCGATACAGGTTCATCTCGGGCATGTGACTCGTGAAATGGTTTCGGAAATGGACCGTGTGGCCATACAGTATGTCGCATTCAAGCGTGACCGTGAGTTTAAGCTGAAAGCGCCTGTTGCGGTGGAGTATGCGGTTGATACAACGAAGTTTTTCAAGTTGCATTGTTTTCACGATAATATATATTTCGACAGTCCTGTCATAGCGTTTGATATAGTTAAAAATGACATTCCTCAACGTCCTATGTCGATTGACAGTTCTGCTCTTCAGAACAGCATAGCGCGTAAAAAAGCCGTCGACAGGCCGGCAAAGAGTCCTGTATCCAAGAATCCGCGTAAAGGCGACATCGTGGAGGTGGACCTGCATGTGGATGAACTTCTTGATACGACGGCAGGTCTTGGCAATGCGGACATACTTCAAGTGCAGATGAAGGAATTTAACCGCGTCATGAACGACAATCTTAAAAACAAGGGTGTGAAGATTGTGTTTATTCACGGCAAAGGAGAGGGTGTGCTGCGTAATGCCATTCTTAAAGAACTGAAGCACAAGTATAAGAGCTGTGACGTGCAGGATGCGTCATTTAGAGAATACGGTTTCGGTGCCACACAGGTTACGATAAGATGATATACTGTTTCTCCGGTACCGGAAACTCGCGCTATGTAGCTCGTTGTCTCGGGCAGGCACTCGGTCATAAAATCATCAATATTGACGCCGCCTCATTGTTGAGACCTGAACGCTACCACAGTGTAGATGAGATTACGGTATGGGTATTTCCCGTGCATTCTTGGGGTGTGCCGAAGGTCGTTGAGCGGTTCATGCGTAAGATGCCCGCTATTGCTGGACGCCATTATATGGTGTGTACCTGCGGTGATGACATAGGTCTTGCCCATAAACAATGGCGGCGGCTTGTGGAGAGGTACCATGGCTTGGCTTCCGGAGCTTATTCGGTACAGATGCCCAACACATATGTGCTTTTACCCGGTTTTGACGTTGACTCCGATGACGTGGAGCGTGATAAACTTGCGAAAAGTAAGGCACGCATAGATTATGTGGCGTCGCGCATAGCCGGAGGTTATACGGACGACGATGTCGTCAAAGGTGCATTGCCTTGGCTTAAATCGCGGGTCGTTTATCCGTTGTTCATGGCGTTCATGACCTCGCCGCGGCCGTTTAATGTGGACAGAAGCCGCTGCGTGGGATGCGGACGCTGTGTGGCTCGCTGTCCTATGTTCAATGTGCATCAAGACGCTGCGAAGCGTCCTGTGTGGGGCGACAATTGCGCTTTCTGTCAGGCCTGCTATCATGCATGTCCGTCGCATGCGGTGGCTTATGGCCGACGTACTAAAAAGAAAGGGCAGTACAACTGCCCCTTGCGTTAGTCTAATAGATGTTCTATTGTCGTGATCATGTCGGTGGCCGACTGGTCGGGATGGCAAGGTACTACCGAGGCGTATCCGCGGTCGGTCCAATACAGGTCGGTCTCCGGATTGCCGGGCTCTTCGTTGTGGAACTTGCCTGTAAGCCAGTAAAACGGTTGTCCGTGCGGGTCGATATACTCCGCGTACTCTTCGGTCCAATATCCGCGAGCCGCTCTCACGACCTTGATGCCGCATACCGCTTCACATTTAGGCACGTTTACATTCAGGCATGTGCCATGAGGCAGGCCATGTTCTATCACGCGCGAGGTTATTGTCTCTACGACGTGTCGGCAGGCTGATATGTCGCGTTTCTGGTCGTGGCTGTGAAAAGAGTATCCTATTGACGGTATGCCGAGCATGCATCCTTCGAGTACCGCACCCATGGTGCCGGAGTAAATTATTGAGTTGCCAGAGTTGGAGCCGTGGTTTATGCCGGAAAGTATCAGGTCGGGTCTGCGGTCAAGCACGGCATGCATGCCGAGTTTTACGCAGTCCACGGGAGTGCCGTTGACGGAGTGCATGCGTGCTCCGTTATAATCGGGATGGTTTGTGATTTTCAATACTTTATTTACCGATATGGCCGATGACTGTCCGGAGTTTGGTGAGTCGGGAGCTATCGCCACAATCTCGCCCATATCTTTCACATAGTCGATGAGCTGATGGATGCCCGGCGCATCTATGCCGTCATCGTTTGTCACGAGTATGAGTAAGTTTTTTTTGTTCATGCTTTTGCTGTTTTATGCAAAAATAGCAAAAAAATGTGATATATGCGTCTGCTGTTATCAACAGAAGTGTTCACTTATCAACATTTAACTCATTTTGAAACGCTTTTAAGTGAGGTTAATCCAATATAAATCATTACCTTTGTGTTGCTAATAGTAAGTACTTATGGGTAAAATTATTGCAATTGCCAATCAGAAGGGTGGAGTGGGAAAGACCACCACTACGATAAACTTGGCGGCATCACTTGCCTCGCAGGGAAAGAAGGTGCTGATAATAGACGCCGATCCGCAGGCCAACGCTACTTCGGGCTACGGTATCGACCCCAAGAGCATGTCGTCGTCGATCTACGAGTGTCTTGTCGACAGTTATCCTGTAGAAGGTTCTCAGGTGGCCACATGCGTAGACGGTCTTGAGCTTGTGGGGTCGCGAATAGATCTCGCCGGAGCTGAGCTTGAGCTTGTAAACAAACCGAATCGCGAGCGGGTGCTTCAGGAAGTTCTTGCTCCTATTGTAGACAAATACGATTATATACTTATCGACTGTTCTCCGTCACTTGGTCTTATTACAGTCAATGCTCTTACTGCGGCTCATTCGGTTATAATACCTGTTCAGGCCGAGTATTTCGCTCTTGAGGGCATAAGCAAGCTGCTCAATACGATACGTATTATAAAGTCACGACTTAACCCCGAACTTGAGATTGAGGGGTTTCTTTTGACAATGTACGATGCGCGTCTGCGTCTGGCCAACCAGATATATGAAGAGCTTAAGGGGCATTTCGGCGATATGGTGTTCAATACAGTCATACCTCGTAACATACGCCTCAGTGAGGCTCCTTCACACGGTCTTCCGGCTCTTATATACGATCCGGAGAGCCGAGGAGCCACGAGCCATACAATGCTCGCAAAAGAGCTGATAGCCAAACATCGCAAGCAGGCGTCTGCACAGTAACACTCTCTTAACTTATTTGACACCATGGCAACAGTAAAACGCAATGCGCTCGGTCGAGGGCTCGACTCCCTGATATCGATGGACGATGTGCCCGCACGCGGCTCATCGGCAATCAACGACATAGATGTAGCATCAATATCTCCCAATCCTGACCAACCGCGCACAACTTTTGATGAGGAGGCGCTTGACGAACTTGCGTCGTCAATACGGGAACTCGGCATTATACAGCCTTTGTCGCTGCGAAAGACAGGGCCTGATACGTACCAGATAATAGCCGGCGAGCGCCGTTATCGCGCAGCCATTAAGGCCGGCCTTACATCAGTGCCTGCTTATATACGCACCGCCAACGACAGTGAGTTGACGGAGATGGCGCTTATCGAGAATATACAGCGTGAGGACCTGAATGCCATAGAGATAGCTCTTACCTTTAAAAAACTGATTGACCAATATAACCTGACACAGGAGCGCCTTAGCGAACGTATAGGAAAGAAACGTGCCACGATAGCCAACTTTCTGCGTCTGCTCAAACTGCCTGCCGAAGTGCAGCTCGGACTGCGTGACAAACGAGTGGATATGGGACATGCGAGGGCCTTGCTGTCAATCGAGAAGCCGTCATTGCAGCTTAAGCTTTATAATGAGATAATAAAGCAGGGACTCTCGGTAAGAAAGGTGGAAGAGCTTGCCAAGGCTTATCAGGCTGCTGCGGAGGGCACCGAGATGCCGCAGAAGCCGGCGCCAATGCGCATGACCGATAAGGATTTCGATATATTGAAGAAGCATTTAAGCGCCTCTTTTCATACTCCGGTACAGTTTACGTGTAATCCTCAGGGACGGGGAAAAATTACCTTCCCGTTTAAAAATGAGGCTGAACTTGAGCAATTAATTGCTATCTTTGACACAATAAAAAATTCTGAAAGTTGAGCGTTGCGCTTGATGTGCCGGACAAAATGTCGACATGAAACATTTTTGTCTTGAATATCAGATTGTTGAACAATGGGAAAAAGAATATACGAAAGAATTGACCGATATATGACCGGCACATTGCTGAGGGCGACAGTGGTGCTGTCGCTTACAGTGTTATGCACTTTTAACATTTTTTCAATGACTCAGGATCCTGACAATACAGTTGTATTGAAGTCCGATTCTGTGCAGACCGTTTCAGAGCCGCAGGACCTAAGCGCTTTTCCCGACTCAATGTGGATATCCTCGCCTCGTAGTGAGCGAGTGGAGGTGGTCGGTGACTCGATTGCGGTTGAAGGTGACAGTGTGGTGGTAAATACGGTCGGTGCCGTGCCGGTTGATACGGTGAGCGTGCTTGACCCGCTGACCGGAGATGAGTTTGATCCTGACTATGTTGTCAGGGAGTTCAATCCCGATCCTACAAGGGCTGTATGGATGGCTGCTCTTTTTCCGGGACTTGGTCAGCTCTATAATCGCCGTTATTGGAAATTGCCCTTGGTTATAGGCGGTTTTATGGGGCTCGGATATGCCACTAACTGGAACAACCGTATGCTTGAAGACTATACACAGGCATACCGTGACCTTATGGACAATGATCCGTCGACAAAAAGCTATATGGACTTTTACCCTCCCAATACAAAGGAGGAGAGTCTAAACAAGACTTGGATGGAAAAGACATTCAAGACGCGTAAGGATTTTTATCGTCGTAACCGCGACCTGTGCGTCATAGGCATGGTGGCTCTCTATCTTGTTGCCGTCGTTGATGCATATGTCGACGCTTCACTCGCGCATTTTGACATTACTCCCGACCTCTCCGTCGAGGTCCATCCGGCTGTAATTAAAGATACTCACAGCGCTTTGCCCGGACTCGGGTTTCAATGGGCGTTTAATTTTTAGCTAATCTCTCTTGTTATAACTTCTCGACCTTGCGATGAAAAAACTTATTCTTTCATTTTCCTTATTTAGCTCGGCACTGTTTGCCGTAGCCGCCCCCTCGATACTTACTCTGAAACAGTCGATAACTGACGATGCTATAGTTTATCCTGAAAGTTTCGAGACTGATACCCACAAGATGATGCAGAACTGGTATCTGCAGAATTATACCGTACTTAACGACAATTTTGCCAAGGTGCCGACTATCGATGCGTCCGATGAAGTGTACATAAAGCGACTTGCATCATTGCCTACCGACATCGAGATGCCTTACAATCAGATAGTCCGTTCTTATATTAATATGTATACACAGCGTCGCCGCGAACTCGTGGAGAGCATGCTCGGTATGAGTTTGTATTATATGCCTATATTCGAGCAGGCGCTTGAACGTCACGGACTGCCGCTTGAGTTGCGCTATCTGCCTGTTATCGAATCGGCGCTTAATCCCGATGCGGTGTCGAGAGTCGGTGCTACGGGGTTGTGGCAGTTCATGCTGCCGACCGCGCGTGGTCTTGGCCTTGAGATAAGCACTCTTGTCGACGAACGTCGTGACCCTTATGCCTCGTCGGAAGCTGCAGCCGTTTATCTTAAACAGCTTTTCGGTATGTACAATGACTGGTCACTTGCCATAGCCGCTTACAACTGCGGTCCCGGCAATGTCAACAAGGCCCTTCGTCGGGCAGGCGATAACGGCAAGGACTTCTGGAGCATATATTATCTGCTGCCCGCCGAAACCAGAGGTTATGTGCCGGCATTTATAGCTGCCAACTATGTCATGACCTATTACAATCAGCACAATATAAGTCCGGCACTTGCACGACGTCCTATAATAACCGACTCTATACATATAAACAAGCGTGTCCACTTCAAGCAGATAGCCGATGTGCTTAATCTGCCGGTAGAGGAGATCAGAGTGCTTAATCCGCAGTATCGTAAGGATATAATTCCCGGCGATGTAAGACCGTACTCCTTGGTGCTTCCCTCTATGCAGGTATACAGCTATATTATGAGCGAGGACAGCATATTGTCGCGTGACTCAAAATTATATGCCCGTCGTAATGTCGTGGAGCCGCAGATGGGGCCGGTCGAGGATCCTGATGCGGAGTATACGACAAAACTTGTCGTGGTAACACACAAGGTTAGAAAAGGCGAGACTCTGTCTACCATCGCAAAAAAATACGGGGTCACGACATCGGAGATAAAGAAGTGGAACAAGATGAAAAAAAGCAGGATTAATACAGGCCGCAAACTTAAGATACATACTTATCAGCGTGTTGCAACAGGCCGTAAAAAATCGTCGGACGAAGAACTTGCTTCTACGTCATCTGCTGTTGATGCCGCCTGCGTGAATAACGATACCGTATCTTCATCGACCCCGTCTGTTGCTGCCGCTCCGGAGCCTGCAAAAAACGTCGCCAAAAATACAAAGCCTAAAACGGAGAAGAAAGTTTCTGCAAAGAAAGCAAAAACCTCCGGCTCTTATACCTATCATACAGTAAAAAAAGGCGAGAGCCTTTACCGCATAGCACAGAAGTATAAAGGTGTGTCTATAAAGGATCTCCAAGAGGCTAACGGCATGGGTTCGAAGACAGCTTTGCGTGAAGGCCAGAAAATCAAAATACCTCGTATATAATAAAACCAGTCATAAATGAAAAAGATATTCTTGTCCTTGGCCGCGGCATCGATAGCCGTGTCTGTTTCAGCAGTCACTCCTCTGTGGATGCGTGACGTAAAGCTGTCGCCCGACGGTAGCTCTATCGCGTTTACATATAAAGGCGATATATATAAAGTAGGAGTTAAAGGCGGTGAGGCTGTACGCCTTACAACCCGTGATTCTTATGAGTCTGTTCCGGTATGGTCGCCTGACGGTAAGTCGATAGCCTTTGCCAGTGACCGTAACGGCAGTCAGGACGTGTATGTGATGCCGGCTTCCGGCGGTACGGCACGTCGGTTGACTTTTAATTCTGCCAACGAGTTGCCCGAGGCATTTACTCCCGATGGGAAATATGTACTCTTCTCGGCTGCCATTCAGGACCCTGCGACAAGTGCTTTGTTTCCATCCGGACGCTTGACTGAGGTCTATAAAGTGCCGGTCGGTGGAGGCCGTATCGAGCAGCTTCTTGCTACTCCGGCGCAAATGATCAGCTATGCTCCCGATGGAAGTTTCTTCCTTTATCAGGATCAGAAAGGTTTTGAGGATGAGTGGCGCAAACATCACACTTCCTCTGTCACCCGCGATGTATGGATGTATGATGTCGTCTCCGGTAAGCATAAGAATCTTACTTCACGTGCCGGAGAAGACCGTAATCCGGTACTTTCGGCTGACGGTTCGACGGTGTATTTCCTTAGTGAACGTGACGGTAAGACATTCAATGTATATTCATTTCCTCTTGCCGATCCGTCTGAAGTTACGAGAATCACGGATTTCAGCACACATCCCGTTCGTTTCCTTTCTCAAGGTAAAAACGGCACATTGGTGTTTACATACGATGGCGAGATATATACCAAGTCGGGTAGCGCGTCTCCTGTAAAAGTACCGATAAACATTACTCTAGATGAGGAGAATCAGGTTGGAAAACTCAACGTGAGCCGTTCATCAGGTGCGGTTGTATCGCCCGATGGCAAGCAGGTGGCCTTTGTCAATCGCGGGGAGATATTCGTTACATCGGTAGAGTATCCGACGACCAAGCAGATAACCAATACTCCTGCTGCCGAAGGTCAGATAACATGGGGTGACGATAACCGTACTCTCGTATACAGCAGTCTGCGTGACGGTCACGCCAATCTGTATCGTGCCAAGATAGCCCGTAAGGATGATCTTAATTTCGCTAATGCCACGGCTATTGATGAAGAGCCGCTTTTTGACGGCAAGGACGGTGTGGAGCGTACCTATCCGCAATTTTCGCCTGACGGCAAAGAACTTGCTTTCATTCAGGATCGCAACAAGCTTATGATAATGAACGTTGATACCAAGAAAGTACGCATGGTGCTTGACGGGTCGACTTATCCGGAACGCAACGGAGGTTTCGACTACTCATGGTCGCCCGACGGTAATTGGATGGCCTTTGAGCTTACCAATAACGGACATGAGCCTTACTGCGATGTAGCTGTAGTTAATACCCATGGCACACCCAAAGTCACCAATATCACGAGGTCGTCATATTTTGATTCTGCCCCTCAGTGGGTTTTTGACGGCAATGCTATAGCTTTTGTCTCTGACCGTTACGGCATGCGCAGCCATGCTTCATGGGGTTCGCAGGAAGATGTGATGCTCGTATTCATGAATCAGGATGCGTACGACAAATACCGTCTCTCAAAAGAGGACTACGAACTATTAAAAGAACTTGAGAAGCAGCAGAAAGCCGACAAGGAAAAGGCCGAGAAAGAAAAAAACAAAGACAAGAAAAAAGACGATAAGGATAAAAAGGATGATGCCGCCAAGGATGATAAAAAAGATATCAATGTGCAGCTTGACGGATTAGCCGACCGTATTGTACGCGTGACGCCGAACTCCTCTTCGCTTGGAGGACTGATTGTGACAAAGGATGGTGAGACTCTGTATTACCTTACTTCGTTTGATGACGGTTACGATTTGTGGAAGATAGACTTACGCAAGCGTGACGCCCGCATGGTCAACAAACTAGGCGGCTATGCCATGGACTTGCAGACCGATAAAGACGGCAATGCCATATATTTGCTTGGCGGAAGTTCGATGAAGAAGATGAGCATCCCTTCGGAGTCCATGAAGCCGATAGCATTTTCGGGTGTAATGGAACTTGACCCTGCTGCCGAGCGTGAGTTTATGTTTGATTACGTGAAGCAGGAAGCCAAGCAGCGTTTCTATCGTACCGATATGCACGGGGTCAATTGGGATAAGATGACCAAGGCTTATCGTAAGTTTTTGCCTCATATCAATAATAACTATGACTTCGCGGAGATGCTGAGCGAGCTTTTGGGTGAACTTAACGCTTCCCATACCGGTGGTCGTTATCGCGGTAGTGCGGCGGCCGACCGTACTGCAAGTCTCGGCCTGTTGTATGACTGGACATTTGACGGAGCAGGACTGCGTGTGGCTGAAATTATCGAGAAAGGTCCGTTCGGACATGCCGATACCCGCATGAAGCCCGGTGTTGTTATAGAGAAGATAAACGGCAGACCTATCAATGCCAAGGATGACTACACGCCTCTGTTCAATAACATTTCCGGCAAAAAGACATTGGTAAGTCTTTACGATCCTGCCGCCGGCGAGCGCTGGGATGAGGTTGTACTGCCCGTATCGAGCGGGGTCATGTCTGACCTTCTATATCGCCGTTGGGTGAAACAGCGTGCTGCCGACGTTGACAAATGGTCGGGCGGCCGTCTCGGATATGTGCACATCGAGTCGATGGATGATGCAAGTTACCGTACGATATACACCGATCTGCTTGGTAAATATATCGACAAGGAGGGTATCGTCATCGATACCAGATGGAACGGCGGCGGTCGACTTCATGAGGATATAGAGGTCTTGTTCAGCGGTGATAAGTATCTGACGCAAGTCATACGCGGTGTTGACGTATGCGATATGCCAAGTCGCCGGTGGAACAAGCCCAGCATCATGGTACAGTGTGAGGCCAATTACAGTAATGCTCACGGTACTCCGTGGGTGTATAAGCACAAAAAACTTGGAAAACTGGTGGGTATGCCGGTTCCCGGCACTATGACCAGTGTGAACTGGATTACGATGCAGGATCCTACTCTTGTATTCGGTGTGCCTGTCATCGGTTATCGCACGGCTGAAGGCAACTACTTGGAAAATTCCCAGTTGGAACCTGATATAAAGGTGTCCAACGATCCGTCTGTTATCATAACCGGCGAGGATGAACAGCTACATCGTGCCGTCGACGAACTTCTAAAGGATATAGACAGCAAGAAGTAGTGGATTTCGCTTCGATAAGTGTCGTTTAGTTGTGGTTTTGGCGCGATTTATAGAAAAATGTGAAGATTCCAAATCGAAGTGCAAAACTTTGAGATGGGCATTAGTCATTCTCCTCTCTCCTTCTGGCGAGGGGATGCCCAAGCGGCGGGGGCGGCCTAAACCGCCCCCAAGAGCGGACAGCAGCAGA
>NZ_VSMC01000079.1 GCF_008728965.1 Heminiphilus faecis
GGATTTTCCCGGTGGGCGACGTGGATGTATCGTGGTATAGTATTACCTTTGCATCATGAAATCGGAAAAACTGCTTCGAGCCATCCTGCCGGAGGTACTCATAGATAATTTTGAAGTCGATCGTATTGACAAGGCTGCTGACCGTTTTGACATCTGGCTTGAGGAGAAAAAAGTCCAGATGCGAGAGGACAAGTACAATAACTCGATAACCGCCTATGGATTCGGCGAATATCACACGATACAGGACTTTCCCATCCGTGGACGGGCGACCTATCTGCATGTCCGCAAGCGTAAATGGCTGGATAAAAGCACGGGCGAGATATTCAGTTATGACTGGGATGTGTCGGAGTTTGACGGCACACGGCTCAATTCCGAGTTCGTGGCTTTTTTAAAAGAGGGAGATTGAAAGCACCCCCGTCAGCATATCCAATCTTGCCGCACGCAACGGGCTGAACGGACAGACACTGCGCAGGCAATACAA
>NZ_VSMC01000008.1 GCF_008728965.1 Heminiphilus faecis
TGGAACGCCTCGCCACCCTTGACTTTGTACATAAGGGGCAGAACCTCTTCATTACCGGCTCTTCAGGTACAGGGAAAAGCTATCTGGCATGTGCCCTTGGCCACGAGGCATGCAAAAGGGGGTTCCGTACTTTTTATGCCAATGCGCCAAAACTACTTGGCGCACTGAAGGTTGCCAAAGTCAAAGGTACACTTGAGACTGAGCTCAAGAAGATTGAGCGTTGTCAGTTGCTCATCCTTGATGACCTGTTCCTTGTACCTCTTGATACCAAGGAACGTCCAATCCTGCTCGAAATTATAGAGGACAGGCATGAAAGGAAATCCACTATCATAACCTCGCAGTACCCATCGTCCAACTGGTATGACATGGTTGGTGACCCGACAATAGCCGACGCCATCCTTGACCGAATCATTCATACGGCACATACCATAGAGTTGTACGGTGAAAGTATGCGCAAGTTAAGATCTAATAAAAAATAGAGAATTAAAAGGGTAAAATAAAATTGACCCCTAACACCAGGACTTTAAAGGGTCAATCATATTATGGCCAAGGTGGGTAAATTCTGTTTGGCCAAAAGGGTCAAAGTAGAGTGGCTTTTCCATATGGGCGAAACTTTACTTTTACAGAAGCCATTAGAGTATTGGTTTTGTTTGAATATGATAAGAGTCTAAAAAAGCGCGTCACAGCTTAATCTGGAGATTTTTCATGCCAAAACCGACAGAATATCCCTCCGCCACGCGTCAGGTTATGGCAAGCAACTCGTGCTGACCCACTAATTACAGGTAAGCCTTCAGGAAAAATCGTCATGCGATCAATATATGCATCAATATGCAGCCATTATTTTCAGGCTTGCCATATCGGCTTTTTCAACTCCGTAAATATCCGATATCGATTACCCCATTACTATACAATACTTATTAATATGATATAGAAAAAGCATCGGCCGCTAAAATACGGTTGTTCTGCCAAAAAGTCTTATTACTCCTCATTTCCACGCACTAATCACCTTATAGCAGCACCTGAACCCGTAAGTTATGAGGAATTCAAATAATTGTAACATTTTAATTGGCAGCATAACTTTTAATCACTATCTTTGTACGATTTTTTAGAACACTGACTAACTATTTTATGGCAAAACCTATTAAGAAAACCATCGAGCTCGGTGACGGACGTACCATCACCCTTGAGACAGGCAAGCTGGCCAAGCAAGCCGATGGAGCGGTAGAGTTGCGCATGGGCAATACAATGCTCCTCGCAACTGTTGTTTCGGCAAAGGAAGCCGGAGAAGGGGTTGACTTCATGCCCCTGCAAGTTGAATACAAAGAGAAATTTTCGTCTAACGGACGTTTCCCCGGCGGATTCCTAAAACGCGAAGGCCGTGCTTCGGATTATGAAATCCTTACGTCACGACTCGTTGACCGCGTACTCCGCCCTCTCTTCCCTGACAACTATCACGCCGACACGTTTGTGAACATCATCATGTTCTCGGCCGACGGCGAAGACATGCCCGATGCACTGGCCGGTCTGGCTGCTTCAGCAGCTCTCGCCGTCAGCGACATACCTTTCAACGGCCCCATCTCAGAGGTACGTGTGGCCCGCGTTGACGGACAATTCGTCATCAACCCCACTTTCGCACAGCTCGAGAAGGCCGATATGGAGCTTATGGTCGGCGCCACATATGACAACATCATGATGGTGGAAGGCGAAATGAAAGAAGTATCGGAAGCCGATCTTCTCGCCGCCCTCAAAGCCGCTCACGAAGCTATCAAAATTCAGTGCAAGGCTCAGATGGAGCTTGCCGAAGAAGCCGGCACTACCGTAAAACGTGAATATTGCCATGAAGTAAACGACGAAGACCTGCGCAAGGATGTGCATGACAAGTGCTACGACAAAGCTTATGCAGTAGCCAAGGCCGGATGTGCCGACAAGCACTGGCGTCAGGACTCGTTTGACGCCATATGCGACGAGTACATCGAGTCTATCCCCGAAGAGGAACGCGAGGCAAAGGCTCCTCTCGTAAAACGCTACTATCATGACGTAGAGCGCGAAGCCGTACGCCGATGCATCCTAGACGAAGGTGTGCGTCTTGACGGCCGCAAGACCACCGACATACGCCCCATCTGGATCGAGACCGACTACGTTCCCGGACCTCACGGATCGGCGGTGTTCACCCGCGGCGAGACACAAGCCCTTGCCACTGTGACACTCGGCACAAAGCTCGATGAAAAGATACTCGACGATGTGCTCAACCAAGGACGCGAACGCTTCCTCCTCCACTATAACTTCCCTCCTTTCTCTACCGGTGAGGCCAAACCGCAGCGCGGAGTAGGACGTCGCGAAGTAGGACACGGCAATCTTGCTCACCGCGCCCTCAAGAGCATGCTCCCCGACAATTTCCCCTACGTATGCCGCATAGTAAGCGACATTCTTGAGTCCAACGGCTCTTCCTCAATGGCCACAGTATGTGCCGGCACACTGGCACTTCTTGACGCCGGCGTGAAAATGAAGAAACCCGTCAGCGGTATAGCCATGGGGCTTATTACCGACACTGACGGAGCTAAATATGCCGTTCTTTCCGACATACTCGGCGACGAGGACCACCTCGGCGACATGGACTTCAAGGTTACCGGCACACGCGACGGTATCACTGCTACACAGATGGATATCAAGGTCGACGGACTCTCTTATGAAGTGCTTGAGAAGGCTCTTCTTCAGGCTCGCGACGGTCGCATGCACATACTTGACAAGATTCAGGAAGCGATCGCCGAACCGCGCGAAGACTATAAGCCTCACGTACCGCGGATAGTCACCATGACAATACCCAAAGACCTCATCGGCGCTGTCATCGGCCCGGGCGGAAAAATCATTCAAGGTATTCAGGAAGCCAGCGGCGCTACAGTATCAATCGATGAAATCGACAATGCCGGTTACATCGAAGTCGCAGCCAACAACCGCGAAGCCATGGACAAAGCTCTCGAACTCATCAACGCCATCGTGGAACTTCCCGAAGAGGGCAAAGTATACACCGGTACCGTGCGTTCTATCCTTGATTTCGGTGCGTTTGTCGAGTTCATGCCCAACCGCGACGGCTTGCTTCATATATCTGAAATCAGCTGGGAGCGTCTTGAGAACATGGAGGCTTCGGGCCTGAAAGAAGGTGACACGGTAGAGGTCAAGCTTATCGAAATCGACAAGAAGACCGGCAAGTACCGCCTGTCCATGCGCGCCTTGATGGAGAAGCCCGAAGGATACGTAGAGCCCCAGCGTGCTCCCCGAGGTGACCGCGGACCCCGTCGTGACGACCGTCGTCGCGATGACCGCCGCCGTGATGACCGTCGTGGCCCCCGCCGTGACGACCGCCGTCGTGATGACCGCAACGAAGACTGAAATTTGCCATAAAATGACAATCTGATACGAAAAGGACTGCGCTGTGCGCAGTCCTTTCTATTTATCTATAATATACTCCGGCAGCAAAAGCCCGGCAAATATGTTAAAGCATAATCATACGGTATTAAAGCGTCAGCAATACCGACAACGCTCCCGCAACCGATGACACGGCAACGAGCCATGCCGCACGATACGACAGTCGCAACCCGTACCTGCCGAAATACACCGCGCCTACTATGCACATATATATAGCATACCATATGATATAGGCGTAACCGGCACCGTCAAGGCCGTAACGACCATACAGCACCACACTCGCGAAAAAGTACACCAAAGCACTCGTAACCTCGGTCAGCATATATACAAGACCGTCGCCACGCGCCACTATAACGTAAGCCATACACCACCCTACCGCACGAAACGGCATTCCGGCCACAGCCCAAGAAATATAGGTCTCTATGCAATAAAAATCGGGAGTATAAAGCAACCATATTATCATATGGCGAAAAACGATAAATAAAACCACTGCCGGAACGAGCAATACCGAAATAACCGCAATCTCATGACTGACATAAACCGATGTGGTCCTGCCCGACCGTACCGACGATGCTATACGAGGATAAAACTCCATGCCTATAGCTGCAAAAAGAACAGCCACATAACGGTTGACCAGAGTATATCCGGCCTGAAAATATCCGGTCTCCGCCATGCCTCCTCTTGTATTTATATAAGCTACTATGGCATATTGCGCAAGCACCGCCATAAAAGACGACACTGTCATCCATGCACCGAGCTTTATGAATCCGGCGCCCGCCATCATCGTATCACGACAAGACATATGTACTTTTTCAGGCCGCTCGCGTATAAATAAAGCTGCTACAAGGGTAGCGAGAGAATACACTGCAATCGACGGCACGACAGAGTCTAATCTGAAAAAATAAAACAGCGGCACCGACAGCACAAGGCCGCCCACGCCTCCCCACAGCGAAGCACGGGCAAGACGCCGCAACAGACCGCTTCCCTGCATAATAGCAAGCTCACCGCCAGCAAGCGACGATATCAACAGCACCACCGACAGCCACATGAAACCACCGCAATGGGCATCGTCGCCAAATGTCCACCGACTAAGCATCGGAGCCGACACAAGCGTCAGCAATGCTCCCGAAAGTCCCAGAAACCAAGCCCAGCGGCGCACGACCGCAAATATGTGCGCACGGTCCGTCAGTCGAGCCAAAGCGATGTCGCGCACAGCAGTACTGCGCATGTTAAATTGCGTAACTGCTGCTATAAGCTCTACGGCGGCGTTATAAAGGCCAAACAGTCCCACTCCTGCCGCGCCTATCCACAGCGCTACAAGTTTTATTCTAATAAGTGAGCAGAATATTGTCACGGCCTGCGCTCCTCCAAAAACACCGATGGTCGAAAGCACACGCTTCGACATGGAGTGCCGTGCTACAGGTCTCATCATCTTACCCAAGCCGACGGATTGAGTTTCTGTGTCTCTTTTCGGAGTTCGAAGTGCAGTATCGAGCGGTTATCGTCATCAGGATCGGAGTATATGCGCCCTATAGTCTGTCCCTGTTTAAGCGCATCGCCCTTCTTGACAAGTATGTCGGTAAGATTGGCATAGATTGTCAGATAGCTTCCGTGGCGTACCATGACTATGGTATTGAAACCGGGCTGACGGAATATAGCCGACACAGTGCCTCCGAATACAACGCGTGCATTGCCTCCAGCCGGAACTTCTATATCAATGCCGCTGTTGTCAGTCACCACATGAGGCAGGTCGGGATGCTTGTGCCGTCCGAAAGGACGTACTATCTTATATTTACCGCTTACCGGAAAGAGCAACCGTCCTTTGTTGCTTTCAAAACTGCCGGTCAGCTTACGGTCGGCCTCTGCCGTGGCGTAATTGGCGGCCGGTGATGCTTTAGGCTTCGGCGCAGTCTTGGCGGTACTGCTTTTGGTCTCGCTCTCTTTAGCCTTATCTTTCTTGGACTTTTCTTGCGCAAGCTGCTTCTCCTGCTGCCGGCGTCGTTCTTCCTCGGCCTTACGCCTTTCAGCTTCCTGACGCCGCTGTTCCTCGGCTATCAGCCTGTCAAGTTCGGCATCAAGCGCACGGGCCTGCGCCTCTTTTTCCTTAAGTACTTTTTTAAGGCTCGCTCCCTCTTTCTTTAGCTGCGCCACCAGTACCGATGTCTCTTTCTGCTTTTTCTCAAGATCAGCCTTGGCCGACGTCATCTTAGCCATAGCCGCACTTTTGTCAGCCTGTAGCGCAGAGTATTGCTTGCGTTGACCGTCAAGCTGTGCCTGAGCCTCCTTTATATCAGCACTTTTTTTATCTTTCCACGCTGAAAATTCACGCAGATATCTCACCCTCCTGTAGGCTTGGGTAAAAGAGTCTGATGCAAATATAAAAGCCAGTGCCGACATAGAACCGCTGTTGGCTTTGTGCATGCTCTTTATCGAGTTGGCATAGCTTGCGCGCATCATCTCAAGACGCTCGTCAAGTATTCTTATCGAGTCACTGATAACCGCTATTGAAGCATCTATAGAGTCGATCTGCACTGATATCTCGGTTATCGACCTGTTATGTTGCGTTATCTCGGCATTGAGGGCATTAAGAGCGCTAAGTGTACGTCCGGTCTTTTTAGCATTGGCTTCTATCTGCTCCGCCGTGAGTTTTATCGCTCTCTGCGTAGCTTTCTGCTCTTTTTTCACACTGCTCATATTGCGCTGTTTCTTGCGCGCGGCCGAAGCGTCGCCGCCCGCGAGCAGCAATGCCAGCATGAATATCATCAAATGCCTCAACATACCTTTTTTCCTCTTACTCCGAAATACCCTTTTTCAATATATCAGCCACTTTCACGCGCCGGTATCCCGACGGAGCGGTCCATCGGGCATCGACACCTTCATTCCATTTGGCACTCGCCCACTTCCACTGAAGCGACACCTGCACCCGGTTCTTTCCGGCAACGTTTACATCAACCGCCGACGCAAGCTCTCCAGCCGAAGCCCAATATCCGCAATCATCGTATTTTACCGTGCACATAACATCGGAACCGGTCACGGCTATCATCAGCGTCCTCACTATGTCATCATAACCCACGGCAAAACCGTAATGAGCCTTTGACGGCTGAGTTTTCGGTATGGCGAGCCATTCACGCGCCTCCCCTCCCGATGCCTCGATATCGAAACTACCGTAGCCGGCTCCGCCGGGCTTATCATCGCCCAGCATAAACATGCGCCCTATCAGCATGTCCTGAACATTCTCTATCGACAGCGGCACATGAGAGGAGACTATGGAATACGGCTCAGCCATGTAGGTCTTGCCCGGCTTAACCTTCATAAACATTGAGTCAGGAGTTATATATATACGCCCCACCTCGAATCCGAACATACGCATACTTATGTCGATCAACTTGCCGCGCACCATAATGACCCGCCCCGACACCGACACATTCTGTGGCGAAGATATAGCCATACTTACCGGTACACTCACGTCGGTCCACTCTCCGTATGACTTCACCAGCCGCTCGTAATGCTTACGCAATGAGGCGCCCTCGGGAAGCTCTGACGATGACTCGACGCGCATCGCTTCACGCGAAGAACGGCATCCCGACGCAACCGCGGCCAAGAGTATAGCAATAAATATTAAATGTGATGATTTTTTCATTTACAGTTTCGTTGATCCGCAGTCGGTTATTCGTAAAAGTATGCTTTATGCTTCACCTTCTTTTTAAGAAGCTCGTTATCGGGATCAAGGGCAAGAGCTTTTTTCCAGAATTCTATAGCGCCCTCATACTCCTTGTTCATAAAATAGATGTCGCCTGCATGATGAAACAGCTCCTCTGACGGCTCCGGTGAATACTCGATAGCCTTGTCAATATAAGCCATAGCCTCCACATAGTTGTTTTTCTTGAACATTATCCAAGCATAAGTGTCAAGAGATGTGGCATTTTCCGGATCCTCCTTTATTGTCACGGCACTCATGCGCTCGGCTTTATCAAGGTCTTTGCCAGCTTCGGCAAGGTAGTAGGCGCAATTGTTCAAGGCCAGAAGATTGGACGGATTGATAGCTATAGCCTTGTCGTAGCACACAAACGCAGAGTCGGCATCGCCTTTGGCATAATATGCGTCGCCTATTGATGACAGAACTTGCGACACGGCTTCATAGTCGGCCGAGTCAGTATACTCCAGCGACCTGTTTAATGCAGCCAGCCCTTTGTCATACTCCTTAAGCTGCGTATAGGCTGACCCGAGCACAAGATTGATAAGAGGACTTTGCGGATGATAGCGCACGGCACGTACTCCCTCTTTCACCGCTTTCTGAAAATCATTGTTCTGTATGTCAAGACTCATAAGCGTACGCCAACGGTCCTCCGACGCCGGATCTATATCCACGGCATAACCCATCTGCTCAGCCGCCTGCTCATAGTCCTCTATCGCTATCAGGTAAGAACAGTACAGGTCGTGTATGGCCACCTCATGTGGATGCTGTTCAAGAAGAGTGGCAAACAGCTCCTGAATGCGTGGCTGTTGCGCCGGGTCCTCATACAGAGCACGTATGTATCCGGTAAGCAGTTCAAGTTTAGTGTCGAGTTCAAGGCTTTCCTGTTTAAGGGCCTGAAACACCTCACGGTCATAGCTCACACTGTCATCGATTGACTTGTAAAAGTTGGCGCGCGAGTAATAGGCAAGCCCCGATGTAGGGTCTATCTCACACGCACGGTTATAGTACTTCAGGGCCGAGTCACGCTCTGAAAACATGGCATATATGTCGCCGGCAAAAACATTGTTTTCAGAGCTTCGCGGTGAGGATGCCAGAAGCTCCTTCACCTCGCCGAATATAGAGGCTGTATCCTGCGACACGAAGTAAGCTCTGATCTTCCTTGTGGATATAGGTATGTTTTTACCCTGAGCTTTCTCTATGCGCCTATAAACATCGATTGATTTGGCCACATTGGATGAATCCTGCGACGCCACCAGCGCCTCGGCCAGCTTATAGGCCACATCGGGTTTTGCAGGAAACACACTGTCCATCACCGACCACACCCGCAGAGCCTCGTCGCGACGCCCGAGCTGGTCATTGATAGAACCGTATACATAATTACAATAAAAATCCGCTGGATTGCTGTCAAAGTGGCTTTTCATCATATCATAGCCGCGTTGAAATGTCACAGAGTCCTCACGGGCTATCATGACGCTGTAGTAACCGAGATAAAATGCCACATCGGTATTGGACGGGTCAAGTTCGTAGGCTCTGCGAAGCAAATCATAGTAAGCGTCATCATCATCCTTTTCGTGATGGCGCAAAGCCTCCATAAACAGATAGTCGGCTTTCAACTCGTCGGCACGGTGATTGAACGCCACATTCTTGGCCGTGCCCGAAAGCACCGAAAAGAGCATCATTACCGCAGCCGGCAAAATAAGTATGTTTCGCAGTCCGGAAGTCATATTGCAAATGTATAAAGTCAGTTAACACCGGTATGTCCGAACGCTCCGTCACCACGTTTTGTCTCGTCAAGGCGCTCCACGGGTTCCCAGTCGACACGGGTATATTCTTTTATGACCATCTGGCATATGCGTTCTCCGTTATTGATTACAAAAGGCTCGTCGCTAAGATTTATCACTATCACGCCAATCTCTCCGCGATAGTCGGAGTCGACGGTACCGGGAGTGTTGACGAGCGATATGCCGTGCTTCAGAGCCAGTCCTGAACGGGGACGTATCTGACATTCGTAGCCGTGAGGCAACTGTATGTACAGTCCTGTAGGTATAAGAGCTCGCTGCAGCGGCTTCAACGTCACAGGCTCCTTAAGGGCCGCCCTGACATCCATACCCGCCGACGAAGGGGTCTCATAAGCGGGCAATTCGTTACCCGACCTGTTTATTATTTTAACCTTTATAGTATCCATTTTCTCAATAAATAAACCGTTATGCGAAAATAATCAAAAAGCGGCATTAACCCGCCCTTTTATCGCGTTTTTTATTTAAACGCCATGAACCGGCGTTAAGTTTACCCGTAAATGCACGCAAGGACACACCGTAAAGGGTGTGTCCTTGTATTGTTATGTAGCGTGCGGTTACTTATTTTTCGCTTACCTTGTTGTAGCGTGCGTTAAGTCCCTTGATGACTTCGTCGGTGATGTCAAGTTCGGGGTTGAAATATACGCCGGCAGCCTTATAGAGTATCATGTCATAGTGCATTTTGGCGTTATATTCCTTTATGAAAGCTGCTATTGAGTCGCTGAGCTGCATCTGCTGCTGAAGCATCTCCTGCTGGGCCTCGCGCTGAAGGCTGGCAAGGTAATTTTCGGCATCGGCCTGCTTCTTGTTGAGGTTTTTCATGTCTTCCTCATAGCTTGCCTGCGACAGGTAGCCGTTGCTGTTCACTTTCTGCTGGATGGAGTTGGCAAGCTTCTGCAACTCGGCTCCGCGTGTACGCTGGGCATTGTCTATTTTGCTTATCGAGCGCAACTGTGCTTCGCTGAAGTCCTTTGCAAGATTATAGTGAGCCGCGATAGAATCGGCATCAATATAACGTATGTTTAACGAACCTGTTTTTTCAGAAGATGCCGGTGTTGCGTTCTGTTTGTCGGCGGGGGCGTTGTTGGAGCATGACATAGCTACTACTGCCAACATGAGCATAAGTGACTTGGCACAAAGTGCGAGTTTCTTCATTGTAATATGTTAATGTAATTTTTAGTTTATTTTTCTTTCTTGTCACGTAAAGCCGGTATATCGTGGGCGTGCCCTGACGGAAACCGTCCGCCTTTAACAAATAATACTTTTACTCCTAAAAGCACCATTGCAAGAGCAAGCAATATTATTGACAATACTACGAGTTTCACTATGTCTTTACGTTTTTACGGTGCAAATATAAGAAAGGAAAATAAATTTTGGTAATATCTAAATTTTATTTTGTAACTTAGGGTGCGAAATGTGAATTATTTAACAATTTTATACACATTCCGGCCGAGATTTAAAGCATCATCTTAAACAATAAGTATATTTTTTATGACAATCAAGGATCTGAAACCGACTCTCATCTGGTCGATATTTGACCAGATAACAAAAGTTCCCCGTCCATCGAAAAAGGAGGAAAAGATACGCGAATTCCTGCTCGATTTCGCAAGCAAACATAATATCGCCGTAAAGACCGATACCGTAGGAAACGTGGTCATGAGCAAGCCCGCCACTCCGGGCTACGAAAACGCCCCCACAGTGATTCTGCAGGGCCACATGGACATGGTATGCGAATCCAACGATAAGAACTTCGACTTTGAAAACAACCCCATCACCACCATCATAGAAGGCGACTGGGTACACGCCGACGGCACCACTCTCGGAGCCGACAACGGCATAGGCATGGCTGCATCGCTCGCCGTAATGGCCGACGATTCACTTGAGCACGGACCTGTGGAGGCTCTGTTCACTGTCGATGAAGAGACCGGCATGACCGGAGCCAACAATCTTGGCGCCGACATGATGAACGGCACAATACTGCTGAACCTCGACTCGGAAGATGACGGCGAGGTATTTATCGGATGCGCCGGCGGAGTTGACACAACGGTAACGTTTGAATACAAGCGCGAAATGGCTCCGGCCGACAATCACTGGTTCCACATCGACCTGTCAAACCTCAGCGGAGGACACTCCGGAGGCGACATTCACGAAGGACGCGCCAACTCCAACAAGCTCCTCGCCCGCTTCCTCTTCAGACTTACATGCGACGAAACCGTGACCCTCGCCGAGATTAGCGGCGGTAACCTGCGCAACGCCATACCGCGCGCGGCACATGCCGTGTTTGGCGTACCCTCATCCAAGAAAGAAAACGTCATCGTGGCCTTCAACGAGTTTGTGGCCGCCGTTGAAAACGAGTACAAAGCCACCGACCCCGGCATGAAGATCACCATCGAAAGTGTCGACAAACCGCAGTACGCCATCGACAGCACCACAAGCCTCAATCTTATACGCGCACTCTACGCATGTCCTCATGGCGTAATCTCGATGAGCCATGACCTTGAAGGCCTCGTGGAGACTTCGACCAATCTTGCCGCTGTCAAGATGCAGCCCGACTCCACCATCCTCGTCACCACAAGCCAGCGCAGTTCGGTAGAGTCGCGCAAATGGGACATTGCCCGTCAGGTAGAGTCAGTCTTCCTTCTCGCAGGCGCAAAAGTCACCCACGGCGACGGATACCCCGGCTGGACCCCCAACATGAACTCGACCATCATGAAGATCGCGAGCGACGCATACGAGGAGCTGTATGGAGTCAAACCTGCCATAAAGGCCATTCATGCAGGTCTTGAGTGCGGTCTTTTCCTCACCAAGTATCCTCACCTCGACATGGTATCGTTCGGTCCCACTCTGCGTGGCGTACACTCTCCGTCAGAGAAGATGCACATACCGGCAGTAGAAAAGTTCTGGAACCAGCTCACCCTTATACTTAAAAAAGTAGCCGAGCTCGGCAAATAACAATTAACATAAAGCGCCACAGCTCCGGCCATTACGTGGCTGAAAGTTGTGGCGTTTTTTATATGGATACAGGCCATGCCACACTTCATAGCCAGCCTTGCCGTCATATCGGCGTTATCGCTACAAGCCGACCCCGACACATCGGTTGTGTCAGGCATGCCCGACAGTATGGCCGTAACCGCCTGCTCAAAGGCAAAGCCACAGAACGACTGCTCCGGCCTGCGGCTGTCGGAAGAGGACTACCGCAAAGCAGCCGAAAAGCTCGGTGTCGAGACAGCCGTCATAAAAGCCGTAGTGGAGATAGAGGCCGGGCGTAGCCATAACGGCTTTCACGCTCCCGGCATGCCGCTCATCAATTTTGATCTCGCCATGTTCAAGAGAGCGGCGGCAAGAAGAAGCATAAAACTGTCAAAGTATTCACGCAGCCATCGCGAGGTTTTCGCCCGTCCCAACGCCCGCCGTTACGGTTCACGCCAAGCCGCCCAGCACGCACGGCTGGCAGGAGCTATGTCAATCGACTCGACAGCTGCCATTGACGGCACTTTCTGGGGCATGTTTCAGATTGGAGGCTTCAACTGGAAGAAGTGCGGAGCCTCGTCACGCGAGGATTTCGTCATGCGCATGTCGCGGTCAGAGCACGACCAGCTCGACATGTTTGTCAATTTCGTCATGAGCGAAGGCATAGACCGCTTTCTCCGCAAAAAAGACTGGGCCGGCTTCGCCCGACGGTACAACGGGCCATCTTATAAAAAACGCCGCTATCATACACGCATGGCCAACGCTTACAAACGCATACGTAAAAATAGCGCAGACTGATAAATCATAATAAACCAATATAACAACGCAATGAAACCTGATTCAAAAATTTATTTCACGACAGCAATGTGTGTGCTGCTCGGCATAGTGCTTATACTCGGCGCATTCATAGCCATACCGTACTACAATGTATGGCAACAGGAGATGTCGGGACGTGCCGAATTTGCCAAAGCCGAGCAAAACCGTAAAATAAAAATCGAAGAGGCCAAAGCCAATCTCGAAGCCGAGAAGCTAAACGCACAGGCCGAAATCGAACGTGCGCGAGGTGCGGCCGAAGCCATACGCATCGAGAACGGAAGCCTCACACCCACGTATATACAGTACCTATGGGTACGGCAGCAGAACGACCTAAACAACAAGACGGTCATATACGTGCCCACCGAGACCAATCTGCCTATACTGGAAGCATCAAGGCTGCCTAAGCCCTGACACGCTCACACCCGCGGAAGAAACTTAGCCATATCATCCTCCGACATGCCGCGACGCCTCATGTAGTCGTCGCGCTGTCGCGAGTCGATGTCTCCTGTCACAAAATAGCGGCTGTCAGGGTGCGACAGCATAAGTCCTGTCGTAGAAGCGGCTGGTGACATGGCCCCGTTTTCAGTCAGGGTTATGCCCATAGCGGCATAATCAATTATGCGGTCAGCAACAAATACAAGCGACTGATCGGGCAATGACGGATATCCGATGGCCGGACGTATGCCTTTATAGTACTGACGAAGACGATTGCCTTCATTGTCATCCTCGTCAACGGCATACCCCCAGAGCGTTCTGCGTACAGTAAGGTGCATAAGCTCTGTGGCGGCTTCGACAAGACGGTCGGCCACAGTCTGCATAAGTATAGCCTTGTAGTCGTCGCCATCGTCGCGATAACGTCTTATACAATCGGCTATCACAGGTCCGGAAGTGACGGCAAACACGCCTGCAAAGTCTTTCAGCTCACCGCCATCCCCCACAGGACATATGTAATCGGACAACGCCACACACTCTCCTCCGGCACCGGGGCGTTGCTGACGCAAAACCGGCATCCCGATTCTCTCGCCGTTATAATCCACAAATATCGTATCATCGGAAGAGCCGGCCGGCAATAGCACCACTTTGGCCGACAGCTTCACATCGTCACGCTCCAGCACATCAAGCATACGCCCGGCCTCTTTCAGCAACTGCATGGCTTCGGCGGCCTTGTTTACCTTATCGGCGGGAACCGACGCAAGCCACTGCGCGCGGCAATGATCGCAGCCCTCGATATCCATGACAGACGCATAGGAAGCATCAAGCTTCCACGCCGACAGAAACGGCCTCCAGTTTATAAACCGACGCACCTCACCAATACCGAACGTCAGTTCATGCACACCCGGCATAACGGGACGACAGCACGGATAATCAAGTTCAGGCTTACGCCGACGCGCCTCATCAAGTGACAGCAGCGGTTCATGAACACCGTACTCCTCTCGCAGCCGCGACTGTTCGGAACGGACCTCCTCCATCATGGCTCCGCGTGTATGAGGATTAAGAAGACGCTGTACTACCGACGGCATCATGGCGGCATCGCGCGTGTAAATGACCGGACCGCTGTAGCACGGCGCTATCTTGACCGCCGTATGAAGGGCCGAAGCCGTGGCCCCCCCTATGAGCAGCGGTATCCGGAGTCCGCGAGCTTCCATCAGACGGGCCACGTGACACATCTCGTCAAGCGACGGAGTTATAAGTCCGCTGAGTCCCACGAAGTCGGCATTCTCCTCGACGGCACGCGCCACGATATCCTCACCGGGCACCATGACCCCCATATCGACCATGTCAACCCCGTTGCAACTCATTATCACACTCACTATGTTCTTGCCTATATCATGTACATCGCCCTTAACGGTGGCTATGACCATGCGCCCCGACGACGACACCCCCGAACGGCTCTTCTCCTCTTCTATAAAGGGAGTAAGCCATGTCACGGCCAGCTTCATCGTACGGGCGCTCTTTACCACCTGCGGCAGAAACAGTTTTCCTTTGCCAAACAGGTCACCGACTCTGTTCATACCGGCCATAAGCGGACCGTCAATCACACCTACCGCCGATCCGCACTCTTTCATAGCCTCGTCAAGATAACGCTCCATGCCTTCATAAATACCGGCGACAAGCATGCGTTCTATTCTGTCGGCAGCGCATATATTCTCATCAGCCACCGGTGCGGTTTTACTGCCGGTGATTTTTTCGTCTTTCAGTTTTTCGGCCTCGGCAATCAGGCGGTCGGTAGCCTCGGCATCGGTGTTGAACAGCACATCGTCGACAGCCTTGCGTAAAGACGGATCTATATCCTCGACATTCATGATGGCGGCCGGATTCACAATAGCCATATCCATACCCCGCCCTATGGCGTGATAGAGAAACAGCGAGTGCATGGCCTCACGCACATAATTGTTACCGCGGAATGAAAACGACAGATTGCTGACGCCGCCGCTCACCTTGGCACCGGGAAGATGGCTTTTTATCCATGCCACACTGTCGAGAAAGTCGGCGGCATAGGAGTTGTGGGCCTCTATGCCTGTGGCCACGGCAAGTACATTGGGGTCAAACACGATATCGCATCCGCTGAATCCGATAACCTCAGTAAGCAGACGATATGCGCGGCCACAGACCTCCACACGCCGTTGATACGTGTCGGCCTGACCGGCCTCGTCAAAAGCCATAACCACCACGGCAGCTCCCATCTCCTTTATGTGGCGCGCCTTTTGCAGAAATGCGGCCTCGCCCTCTTTTAGGCTTATAGAGTTGACTATCGGGCGTCCTTGCACACACTTCAGCGCCGCGGTTATGGTGTTCCAGTCCGAAGAGTCTATCATCACCGGCACCTTCGCCACGTCGGGTTCGACTCCGAGCCGGCTTATAAACCGGGTCATCTCATGAGGTGCATCAAGCATGGCATCGTCCATGTTCACGTCAACGATGGCGGCACCGTCATCGACCTGACGACAGGCTATGCCTACCGCTTCATCCATACCGTTCTCTTTAATCAGCCGCAGGAACTTACGGCTGCCGGCCACATTGCACCGCTCGCCCACGTTTACGAAATTGCGCGACGGCGTCACTGCCAGCGGCTCAAGGCCGGCAAGCAGCATCTCGCTCTCTCCCCGGGGTATAGCGCGAGGTTTATGGCGCGATGCCGCTCCGGCTATCGCCGCTATGTGGGCCGGAGTGGTACCGCAGCATCCGCCTGCTATGTTGACGAGGCCTCCTGCCAGCATAGGCTCTATCATCTTCGCCATATCGGAAGGAGTCTGGTCATACTCTCCCATTTCATTCGGCAGTCCCGCATTGGGATATACAATCACCGCATAAGGTACCGAAGCGAGCGCCTCTACATACTTGCCCATGCTGTCGGCGCCGAAACTGCAGTTGAGCCCTACAGCAAGCGGTTCGGCATGCGATACGGTGGCGACAAAGGCCTCCGGAGTCTGACCGGCAAGAGTGCGGCCCGACTCAGTAAGCGTCATCGACACAATGACCGGCACACGGCGCCCGACAGCCTCCATGGCCCGACGTGCGCTCCACAGTGCGGCCTTGGCATTCAGGCCGTCGTAAGAAGTCTCCATGAGCAGAAGATCGACACCGCCCTCTATGAGAGCGCCACACTGCACAAAATAGGCATCGGCGATAACGTCCCATGTCAAAGCTTCACAACTGTCATTAAAACCCTGCGACAGAGTAAGCGACTTGCTCGTAGGCCCGACACTACCGGCTACCCAACACCGTTCTCCCCCATTATCAGACATCCAGCTGTCTGCGACCTTGCGTGCCACCAGAGCGGCACAACGGTTAAGCTCCCCTGCATAATCCGATAATCCGTAGTCGGCAAGCGACACGGCATTGGCATTGAACGAATCGGTCGCTATAATCCTCGCGCCGGCGTCAAGATACTCCCTGTGTATCGACTCGACCAGCTCAGGACGCGTAAGCGCCAAAAGGTCATTGCAGCCTTTAAGCCGGCACTCCCACGTGGCAAAACGCTCGCCGCGAAACTCCTCTTCACTAAGGCCGTGGCGCTGTATCATAGTGCCCATTGCTCCGTCGAGCACTACAATACGCTCTTCCAAAGCCGCCGACAAAGCATGCGCACTCTCATCATATGGTAATTTCTCAATATCCGTCATCAGAAAAAAAATGATTGTAACTTTCCTTATGCAAATTTATAAAATCCGGTGTATTATAATCCTGTTTTTAACGCTTCCGGGCAAAAAAAGCACGCATCAGCGATGCACATTCGTCAGCCAATACACCGGTCACAACCACCGCTTTGGGATGAAACGGAGGCCGCGACACAACCGTGGAATAACCGCGTTTCGGATCAGATGCGCCCACCACTATGCGTCTTATCTGGCTCCACCCTATGGCTCCGGCACACATGACACACGGTTCGACGGTGACATACAGAGTACTGTCGGGCAGATATTTGCCCCCGAGCGTATTGGCTGCGGCGGTGATAGCCTGCATCTCGGCGTGAGCGGTGACGTCATTAAGCGTCTCCGTCAGATTATGGCCGCGTCCTATGACACGACCCTTGTTTACCACAACCGCGCCTACAGGCACCTCATCCATATCAAATGCCGTACGCGCCTCCATCAGGGCAAGTTCCATGAAGCGCCGGTCATCTTCGTTATAGTTCATAATAAGTTAAGTTTCATGCCTTCAGAGGCAATAATCGTATCGGGAAATATGGCTTGCGCCTCTTCAAGATGTCCGGCCTCGTCAGTATAGCGTTTCGAAAAGTGTCCGAGCACAAGTTGGCGAGTACCTGCAAGCCGGGCTATGCGCGCAGCTTCGGCAGCGGTCGAATGGCCGCGTCCATGAGCCTTGTCGGCATACTCCGAAGTGTATGTAGCCTCATGATAGAGTGTATGAACACCCTCCACCGACTTTGCCACACGTTCGTCATAGACCGTGTCAGAACAGTAGGCATAGCTCACCGACGGATCGGCCGGTGTGGTAAGCAGTTCATTGGCTATAGTGCGTCCGTCGGGAGTCACATAAGGGCTACCCTCCTTAATAGCACGGTATTCCTTTACGGGTACATTGTGGAAACGCACCATGTCGCCCCGAAGATGACGCAGTTTAGGCTTCTCGGCAAACATGAATCCGCAGCACGGTATTCTGTGATAAAGCGGAAAAGAGGTCACCGTAAGAGCATCGTTGTCAATAAGCACAGATGTAGCTTTAGGATCAATTATGTCATATCTTATGTCAAACGGCATCTCTTTACAGAAAAAACCGAGCATACGCCGAAATATCTCCATGCCCTCCTTAAATGTATGGATTACAATCTCACCTCCGTCCTTGCCTGTAAGCGCCAGTGTCGATATAAAACCCGGAAGTCCGAGGCAGTGGTCGCCATGCAGGTGCGAGATGAAGATATGGTTCAGGCGTGTGAACTTCAGCCGCTGACGCCTTACTGACAACTGCGCGCACTCGCCACAGTCGATCATAAACAGATTGTCGCGAAAATCCACAACCTGACAACTCGGCAAATGCCGCAGTGTAGGTGTAGCCGAACCGCAGCCAAGATAATTTATTCTAAATTGTGCCATATCGCAAAGTTAATGTTTTATTTTAACAATGCAACATTGATGAGAGTCAAATGGTTGCAACCCGCTTTAGATAAGGAGTTTTCGACAAATCGAACCTTATTTCAACTGCGCGCACTCAAAATATATTAACATTATTTAGGTTAAACTTCGAGAATTTTCAAGTTAATCATTTGCATGATTACAACAAAAGCCTTACCTTTGTTACGTTTTTTCATAGGATTAGATTTTTAAGGTTTACAGCGCTACGGACGTCGTGAGATGACCGTAGCGTAATTTTTTCCCGGGACTCCTGCCAACATATAGGAAACGGACCGGCGGATTCATCCGGTTGGTAAGGCAGAAAGACCGGTCGAAATATAAAAACAAGCCACGCAGACTGCCATACGTATCATACGGCCAACGGACCTTGAGCCGAGGGAGGCCCGGACTCCATGGGCGCCGTATTGCCGGCTATGTACTGTTCTAGGTACTCCTTGTACAGGAAGAGCGGTATGCGGTCTATGCCGTTGCAGGCAAGCAGCGACGACACTCGGTCGACCTCCGACTTGAGCTGACCGTGCGTAAGGCTGCAGCGCTTGGCAAGATGGCGTATGTACTTACGGTCCTGCTTCACAAGACGACCTGCTTCGACGACGGAGGGTGCCCGGTACACCCCAGCAGCGGCCTCGCGGCGACGGCGCTGATAGGATGCGGCCTTGGCCCGGCGGTCTATCACCGGTTTAAGAAGATTGAACACGCATTGTGCTATCGGATGCAGCCCGGCAGGACCGGCACCAGTCTTCTGATACTCCCTGATGGCATCGGTAAGCGGCTGATGAAGTTCTGCGGGAAGCATGGCTATGGACTCGCTCCATGCCTTGTCAAATTTAGGTGTGCGTTTCATAATATGATGATTGGTTAAAGTGTTGTTTTCCCGCAAAGATAATATGACAGGCCACCGTTTTTATGCACAATCGGGTATTAACACTTTGTCCCGGGCCCAAACGACTGTCATGAGGCATATTAAACCGTCATTTAACGCATGTTAATGCAGAAAAAACTCAATAACAATTAATATACTGTATTAACGGCTTTTCACGTAAACGAATTACGTATTTTTTGGCGATTAACGGATTAATATGTAATTTTGCCGTAATAACATTTATATTATTGAATAGAGAGAATTAAATTTATATTTCCCTATAAAATAGATTACACAATTATGAGTAAAGAAAAGAAATTCTTGACCTGTGATGGTAATCAGGCTGCAGCCCATGTGAGCTACATGTTCTCGGAAGTTGCCGCTATATACCCCATCACTCCGTCGTCGACAATGGCTGAATATGTCGACGAGTGGGCTGCCGCAGGCCGCAAAAACATCTTCGGTGAAACTGTACTGGTTCAGGAGATGCAGTCTGAAGGCGGAGCCGCCGGTGCCGTTCACGGTTCACTTCAGGCCGGTGCTCTCACCACTACTTACACGGCATCGCAGGGTCTTCTTCTTATGATCCCCAACATGTACAAGATCGCGGGCGAACTGCTCCCCTGCGTATTCCATGTTTCGGCTCGTACATTGGCTTCTCACGCGCTCAGCATCTTCGGTGACCATCAAGACGTAATGTCGGTGCGTCAGACCGGATTTGCCATGCTTGCCGAGGGTTCCGTACAGGAAGTTATGGACCTCTCAGGCGTAGCACACCTCGCCACATTGAAATCACGCGTGCCTTTCGTCAACTTCTTTGACGGTTTCCGCACATCGCACGAAATACAGAAAATCGAAATGCTCGATAACGACGATCTTGCTCCTCTGGTTGACCATGAAGCAATCGCCGACTTCCGCGCACGCGCCCTTAGCCCCTCCAACCCCGTGGCCCGCGGTATGGCTGAAAACGGCGACGTATTCTTCCAGCACCGCGAAGCGTGCAACAAGTACTACGACGCGGTGCCCGCCATCGTCGAAGAGTACATGGACAAGATATCCGAAATCACCGGTCGCAAATACGGCTTGTTCAACTACTACGGAGCTCCCGATGCCGAACGCGTCATCATAGCCATGGGTTCTGTCACCCAGTCGGCTCAGGAAGCTATCGACTACCTCGTTGAGCAAGGCGAAAAAGTAGGTCTTGTATCGGTACACCTCTACCGCCCGTTCTCGGCAAAGCACTTCCTCGCGGCAGTACCCAAGACTGCAAAGCGCATAGCCGTGCTTGACCGCACCAAAGAACCCGGAGCACAGGGCGAACCCCTGTACCTTGACGTGGTAGACTGCTTCAAGGGTGTTGAAAACGCGCCCGTTATAGTAGGCGGCCGCTACGGTCTCGCTTCAAAGGACACAACTCCGGCCCAGATACTTTCCGTATACGAAAACCTCAGCCTCCCCGAACCCAAAAACGGCTTCACCCTCGGCATCGTGGACGACGTGACATACCTGTCACTCCCGATGAAGGCCGAAGTAGCTCTCGGCGACAAGAGCACTTACGAAGCCAAGTTCTTCGGTCTCGGAGCCGACGGTACGGTAGGAGCCAACAAGAACTCCGTAAAAATCATCGGAGACAACACCAACAAGTATTGTCAGGCTTACTTCGCTTACGACTCCAAGAAGTCGGGCGGCTTCACCTGCTCACACCTGCGTTTCGGCGACAAGCCTATCCGCTCCACTTACTTGGTGACAACCCCCAACTTCGTGGCATGTCATGTACAGGCTTATCTGCACATGTATGACGTGACCCGTGGTCTGCGCGACGGCGGCACATTCCTCCTCAACACCATCTGGGAAGGCGACGAACTCGCCAAGAACCTACCCAACAAGGTTAAGCGCTACTTCGCCGAGCACAACATAACGGTATACTATATCAACGCCACCAAGATAGCTCAGGAGATAGGTCTGGGCAACCGCACCAACACCATACTCCAGTCGGCATTCTTCCGCATCACAGAAGTGATACCCGTTGACCTCGCCATCGAGCAGATGAAGAAATTCATCGTAAAGAGCTACGGCAAGAAAGGTCAGGATGTCGTTGACAAGAACTACGCTGCCGTAGACCGCGGAGGAGAGTACAAGGTACTTCCCGTAGATCCCGCATGGGCACAGCTCCCCAACGATCCGGAAGTGGCCAACAACGACCCCGAATTCATAAACAAGGTAGTACGCCCCATCAACGCTCAGGACGGCGATCTGCTCCCTGTATCGGCATTTACAGAAGCCGACGGCACATGGCAGCAGGGCACAGCCAAGTACGAGAAGCGCGGTGTGGCCGCTTTCGTTCCCGAATGGAAAGAGGAAAACTGTATACAGTGCAACAAGTGTGCCTATGTTTGTCCTCACGCCGCCATACGCCCGTTCGTCCTCACTCCCGAGGAGATGCAGGCCGCACCTTTCGGCGAAGATGCCACTATACCGGCTATCGGCAAGACATTTACCGGCATGCGCTTCATGCAGGCCGTCGACGTGCTTGACTGTCTCGGATGCAGCAACTGCGTTGACGTATGTCCCGGCAAGAAGGGCGTGAAAGCTCTTGAGATGAAGCCCCTCGAGACACAACTCGACATCCAGAAAAACTGGGATTACTGCGTTGAGTCTGTTAAATCAAAGGCTCACCTCGTCGACGTTAAAGCCAACGTCAAGAACTCGCAGTTTGCCACTCCGCTCTTCGAATTCTCGGGAGCATGCTCCGGCTGCGGCGAAACTCCGTACGTAAAACTTATAACCCAGCTCTTCGGCGATCGCGAGGTAGTGGCCAACGCTACCGGATGTAGCTCAATCTACTCAGGCTCGGTGCCCTCGACTCCCTACACAAAGGACGAGAACGGACGCGGTCCGGCATGGGCCAACTCCCTCTTCGAGGACTTCTGCGAATTCGGCCTCGGTATGACCATCGCCAACGAAAAGATGCGTGCCCGTCTTGACAACGACGTGCGTGCTCTGCTCGACTGCCCCAACTGCAGCGACGCCATCAAGTCGCTCGCCACTCAGTGGCTCGACGAAAAGGATAACGCCGACCGCAGCCGCGAGATAGCCGACGCTCTCGTGCCCCTGATGGAGCAGTGCGGTTGCGACGCCTGCAAGAAGGTACTCCAGCTCAAACACTACCTCATCAAGCGCAGCCAGTGGATCATCGGCGGTGACGGTGCATCATACGACATAGGCTTCGGCGGTCTTGACCACGTCATAGCATCAGGCAAAGATGTCAACATCCTCGTACTCGACACCGAAGTATACTCCAACACCGGCGGTCAGGCCTCTAAAGCCACTCCTATCGGCGCAATCGCCAAATTTGCCGCATCGGGCAAGCGTATCCGCAAAAAAGACCTCGGTCTTATAGCCACAACCTACGGCTATGTTTACGTAGCACAGGTGGCTATGGGCGCCGATCAGGCCCAGACCCTCAAAGCCATACGCGAGGCTGAGGCTTACGACGGACCTTCGCTGGTCATCGCTTACGCACCCTGTATCAACCACGGCATCAAAGCCGGCATGGGCAAAGCACAGCAGGAAGAGGCCAACGCAGTAGCATGCGGTTACTGGCAGCTCTGGCGCTATAACCCCGCCGCCGAGCTTGAAGGCAAGAACCCCTTCACTCTCGACAGCAAGGAACCTAACTGGGATGCCTTTGAAGACTTCCTCAAAGGCGAGGTACGCTACGCTTCCGTAATGAAGCAGTATCCCGCCGAAGCAGCCGAGCTCTTCGCTGCCGCCAAGTCCAACGCCCAGTGGCGCTACAACAACTACCGCCGTCTCGCCCTCCAGCAGTGGGGAGTCGACCCGGAAGTAGAAACCCTTGAAAACAAATAAGCCATACAGCTTACCCAACTCCGACAGCGAGGCAGTGCCGACTCCGGCACTGCCTCGCTCCGTTTTACACCCAACGCATCACCAACCGTCCACTACCGTATAAAACATGCTTTAAAAGCATATTGAACATAATCAAAAATACAACCCGTATTCATTCGGAATCATAATTTAAAAGTAAGAGGATTTTTTAATTTACCTTAATAATATATTGCGCGTATTAAAATTTGTCATTATCTTTGCGATTACAGATCGCATCACAGAAGCCCTGATCCGGGGTTAAGCGAGGCGGGAAGTAATTGACATAATAAAGCGTTTATCCGCGCTGATTCTTGACGGACAGAAATTCTCGCAAAATTTCATTATCAAAGTCAAGTGTCGAGCAACGGTAGATGCCCGTGGATATGTAATTATCTTGTATTCGGTAAATACATCTCGCGAGAGATGCTACCGGATTCTTTGATTGCATATATTGGCGTGGGCTTCTGCGTTGCCGTCCGACTTTGATAGGGCAATGCGAGAAGCCTCTGTTCGTAGGACGGTAACTGATACAGACTCTCACGCTTTTTTTGTAACCGGTTGGACCGTGAGTCTTCCAACAAAATTTTCATAATCCTCTATGAGAACGATTATTTGGGGACTGCTGTCAATAGTGATGGTACTTGCATCAGACAACTGTTATGCACAGTCATCAAAGGAGCAACGCAAAGAACGTCAGGAATTGGCAAAAGCATCAAAGAAAGAGCTTAACGAAAAGGCAAGCAAGGCAGCACGCAAAGAGGCCAAACGCCTCTCGAAAGAAGGCTGGAAAACCGCTCCCGGAGCGCTACCTCTGGAAAAACAGTTAGACAAATCGTATATGATGCAGTATCAATATGATCCCGACGGTTTTCCGCAGTTCATAATGGCCGAGGCCATGAGTGTAGGAGGAAACTACGATGCTGCAAAAATGCAGGCTCTCGAGCTCGCCAAGCAGAATCTCGCAGGCCAGATACAAACCGAGATAACCGGACTGATCGAGAACACGGTAGCCAATGAGCAGATGGACCAGAGCGAGGCCTCATCAGTTACCCGCAGCGTAATGGCAAGTAAGAATCTGATATCGCAGAGCATAGGCAGGGTTGTTCCGGTAACGGAGACCTATCGTGTAGTAAACGGCAATAACCGGGAGGTCCTCATACGTATAGCCTACAGTCAGGCTATGGCAAAAGCAGCAGCCAAAAAGGCTGTCAAAAAGGATCTTGAAGAACGTGGCGACTCGCTCCACAACAAACTGGACGAACTGTTAGGCTGGTAATTCAGGAGTATGAAACGCGTCGTCATTTACTCATTATTCATGGCGTTGTCATTTCTACCGGCCATTGCCGGACGTACAGCCACCGTGTCAGTAGAATACATCTACCACATACCCGAGAACGTGTCTCCGACAGAGGCCCGCGAAATTGCTTTCCAGCGTGCCCAAATTCAAGCCATCGCCGATGAGTTTGGCACAACAGTCACTCAAACGACATCCGTGACAATCGATACAAGCAACGAGGAAACCACTTCGGAATTCCTGTCGATAGGCGGCAGCGACCTTAAAGGAGAATGGGTTGAAACCATAGGCGAGCCCGTCTACGAGTATATTACCGACGGAGATGCACTGGCTGTCCGGGTAAAAGCCAAAGGACGCATACGTGAATTGAAGGATTTCCGCATTCCTTTCGACGTAAAGATACTCCGCAACGGCATAGAAGACAGTCATGAAAGTGATAATTTCTTGTCAGGCGACGATATGTTTATGTCATTCAACGCGTCAGCGCCGGGTTATCTGAGCATATATCTTATTGACGCAAACAGACAGGCTTTCTGTCTGCTGCCGTACTCACAACAGGAAAACGGACTGTTTCAGGTAAAAGGCAATAAGAAATACCTGTTTTTTCATCCCGACTATTCGGCCGACATCGAAAAAATGGTGGTCGACCAGTTGACTTTGGATACTTCGGTGGAGCGTGAGCGGAATAAAATCGTCGTATTGTTTTCACCGAATAAATTCTATAAAGCCGCCGACAGCGCCACATCTGCCGATGTTCCGAGAAATTTAGGTTATGACGATTTCAAGAAATGGCTTGTAAACCTGAAAAAACGCGATGTCGACCTATCTGTTACAGAAAAATCCATTGTCATATGCCGTCATTGACGTAACAAGCCTTATCCTGTCAAAAACAACCGGCATATGTGCAAGTAAAAGGCTCATTGCAATATGTCGGACATTACTTCAAACAATCCTGAGCCTCCATTTAATCAATCATTATCAGTCATGAAAAAAATGATGAAATTTGCGTTTGCCTGCATTCTTGCACTTGGTGCGGCAAGCTGCGCCACAACAACACCCGTCGCCGCCACATCAAACCCCGTAGGCAACAAATGCGGTATCGCCAAAACCACCACCGTTCTGTCCATATTCGGCGGTTCAGCCGACTGCGGCATAAACAAAGCGGCCAAGAATGGCGGCATCACACGCATATCGCACGTCGACGCGTTCCAAAAAAACTACCTCGGCATCGTCACCATCTACGGTGTTAGAGTTTATGGCGAATAATTACAAATAATCATACAGATAAAGATATGGCCTGATTACAAAAATGGCCATGTCTTTATCTGAATCTTTTTCCTTTCCATAGCCCATATGCTGATTAAGTTACTACCGCTGCTGGTTTCCGTAATGGTATGCCTCAATATGCAAGCACAGTCGGCCGACGGCCGCTATATCAGCCGCATGACTCAAGACGGCACTTTATATTTCATCAATCCGCAAAAACTGTCCAAAACCGAAGGGATAAAAAACTTTGAATATGACATGACTTTGCTGAGCTGGACCGACTCTGCTACCGTTAATTTCACATTCCGCTCCGGACTGATGGCAAAACCTGAAAACCTTGCAATACGTTCGGGAAATAATGTATTCAGATGTGATGCTTTCAAACCTTTATTTATAGATATAAAAAAGAACAAATACGAAATACGTATCACATCCAGATTTCCGATATCCGTACTGGCCACGATACTCGACAATCCCGACCCTCCGATATTCGACTTCACACAGGATGGCATACATAGACATGCCGCATATTCCGAAGGAGCATGGCGCAAAGACAGAAAAAAACTTAATGACATCTACCGTATTTATCTATACTCAAAATGAAACATTGTACTATAACCGGACTGATACTGACTGTTCTTGCCATCTGTCTAACGCAAATAGACGCACAGGCGGCAAAAACAGTCAAAATCAAACTGACAGGCACAGCCTTTGAAAACATACTGATGACAGTAGGACAATCAGGACGCACCGAAGTCATTTCACAGATGCCGTACATACTGGAAGTGCCCAAAAGCGAATTGCCGCTAAAACTCAAATTCCAGTCGGAACATTATCTTTATTTCGACATAGATGTACCCAAAAAACCTTATGACACGACAGGTCATGTATATCTGGTAAAGGTCAACGAAACAGCCACCAACTGGAACTACAATAATCTCGCCGCGAATTCTGCAAACGCACCGCATAATGCACCTGTCATGGGCCAGACAATTCTCGACGGACCGGTAAAAGGTCTCGACTTGAGCCGGAAAATAAACGTAGCCCCCGTGACCGGAGCAATAAATGACAAGACCGTAGCTGTAATAATTTGCAATGAAGAATATGAAATGGCGGAAAATGTCGATAACGCCACAAACGACGGTCTTGCATTTAAAGAATACTGCATAAAGACCCTCGGCATACCGAGCCGGAATATAAAGTATGGCGAAAATCTCTCATTCGGCAAAATGAGAAAGAACATCAACGACGCTCTCGACTTAGCCGGGTTGTTTAACGACGAGGCCAAACTTATAGTATACTATGCCGGTCACGGTATTCCCGACAACAAGACCAAAGACGCATTTCTTATGCCGGTGGATGCCGATGGCACGGACACAGACATATGCCTTTCGCTTAAAGGGCTCTATGACAAGCTCAACGCCTCTGACCTGAAGCAGTGTGTGGTTTTCCTCGATGCATGCTTCAGCGGGGAGCAGCGCGACGGCAGCATGATTGTAGCCGCACGTGGAGTTAAAATCAAGCCAAAGGAGGCCGAGCCACAAGGCAAGACCGTTGTTTTCAGCGCCACTTCCGGTAACGAGACAGCCTTCTCCTATAAACAGGAGAACCACGGGCTCTTTACCTATTATCTGCTGGACAAACTTCAGTCAAGCAAGGGTAAGGCTTCTTTAGGCGAACTTGCCGAACACCTAAAGGAAAAGGTCTCCATAGCCTCGCGCCAGATAAACAATATGCCTCAGACTCCTACCGTATCGGTAGCCGCCGGAGTATCGGACAACTGGAAATCGTTAAAGCTGAACAAATGATCCGGTCCTGTTCTCGCCTTATAGTATGCCTCTGTTCTATTTTTTCGATATGCTCCTGCTCCGATACGCAGCATATCGACAGAAACCTCTGGGATGAAGAGACATCGACATACCATATACCGGCGGCTTCGCTAAAGATTTCCGTCGACAGCCTGAGCGACTGGATAGTGGCCGAGCCGGACAGTCTGCCTCCTAACGTAGAGTTCTGCGCAGTCAATGGCTCGACCGGAGCATGCGCCATGCTTCTACATCCCTACTTCAAGAATCGCTCGGCAGGAATACAAACCCTGACCTCGTCAGACGTGGATTATTTTATCAAATCCATGGCTATTGACCAACAGAACAATTTCGTCGGGTCTTCATGCCTTAAAATGCGCTCCGGAGTGCATAACGGCACTCCTTACAAACAATTCAGGAAAGACCTGCGTCTATATGACTCGGCCAGCGGTGACACTTTAAACATATCATATTCAGGGTATCTGTTCAACCGCAACCAATCAGTATACAGCCTCACCACCATAACACTGTCATCGGATTTTGACTCTATCGGCGAGGTCGCTCTTTTTGGCAATATATATACCAATATATCACACCGATGAAGCACTCGTGTCTGCGTATTTCCGCTGTCCTTTCAGTGATAGCTTTACAAGCCAATGTATCGGCACAAAGTTTTGCCGATAAATATAACGATTTCCGAAATGAGGCCAGAAACCGACATCAGTCGTTTAAAGACGAGAGCAACCGGAAATATATCGAATTCCTGAAATACGCTTGGGACCGGTATGAAGGCAAAGCACCCATGCAAATGCCGAATGACGACACACCGGTGCCTCCGCAGCCATACAAAAACAATGACAGCGTGAAGCCGGTCTCCATCGCTCCGATTATAGTAAATCCTCTTGATGACAACCCGCAGCCAAAACCCGTGGAACCCGTCAGGGAAACACCGTTGCACGACACACCTTATTTCACCACTGATTTCTACGGTATAGAATGCAGCGTAAGGCTTCCGGAAAACGCACGCCTTAAAGTAAACGCCAATTCATCTGACGCTATATCCGACGGATGGAAACGCTTATCAGGAGAAACCATGAATAATGCCATACGCGATTGTCTTGAGATAAGAATACGCCATAACCTGTGTGACTGGGCTTATCTGTCGTTTCTTGACAAATTATGTCATGATTTTTGCTCCGACACAAACGGTGCGACATTGCTTACCGCCTTTATTTACTGCCGGTCGGGTTATCAGATGCGTCTGGCAAAAGATGCCACGAAACTATACCTGCTGTACAGCAGCCGCCATCAGATATATGGCAAACCGTATTTTGTGGTCGACGGCATATATTTCTATCCTCTGAACAGCACGTCATCCTCAATAAACATCTGCAATGCCACTTTCAAGGGAGAAACACCTATGTCGCTATATATAGGCAAGGAGCAGCTGCTGGGCGAGCAATTGACCTCGAAGCGCAAGATCAAGTCGGGAAAATATCCGTCCGTGATTGCCGAATCCCAAATCCCTCAAAAACTGATCGACTTCTTCAACCGGTATCCTGCATCGGCCATTGACGGCAACCCCATGACACGATGGGCCATGTATGCCAACACGCCATTGGCGTCTTCAACAAAAGAAATCCTTTATCCTTCGCTCAAAGAAGCTATCAGAGATTGCGATGAAGCTACATCGGCCAATAAACTGCTGGACTGGGTACAGACCGGTTTCGTATACGAATATGACGACAAGGTGTGGGGGCAGGACAGAGCTTTCTTTGCAGAGGAAAGCCTGTATTATCCATATTGCGACTGTGAAGACAGAGCCATACTCTTTTCACGGCTTGTAAGAGACCTCCTTGATCTTGATGTAGCCCTTGTATACTACCCCGGTCACCTTGCCACAGCGGTAAAGTTCAACGAGAGTGTAGGCGGCGATGCCATGATAATCGGTGAAGAGAAGTTTATTGTATGCGACCCGACTTATATAGGAGCGCCTGTCGGAGCACAGATGCCGGGCCTGAAGCACGACAAAGTCCAAGCCATAGTATTGGAAAGATAGCGCTGTAGACAAAACGGATACGCGGCGCTATCCTCACGGAGGGCGCCGCGTACTGTATAAAACAATAGCTTTAAGAATAAAATAGATTACTCCGGTCAAGCCGGTTTTATATTTAATTCGTATAATTATCTGGATGCAAAATTACTTCAACGGGCCAAACCTTACCATACCGAAAAACAAGTATTTTGAGGTCCCCGGCTGCAACCTGCGTAATCATTATTGATTATCGGAGCGCATAATCCTGAACTCGGAACCCGTATATATGAACTCCAGAACCCCGGCGGCACAGAGCCTGACTATTATCTCTTCGGCCGCGGCCCGGCTTATATGGGCGCCGCGCATGTAGTCCTCGACTGTCGTCATCGACCATTCGTCAAGATAATTAAGCAGCGCCGCCTCCGCCTCGGAGAGCGACAGCACAAGCCCCTCATCGGCAGCCATACGCCTCCATGCCTTGACCATTACGGGATGGGCCGCAATATTTTCATCCTTAACACGGTAATAGGCACGCATAGTACCGTCGGGTTCGCGAGAATACACCGGACGCTTCGAAGCCTTCGCAATATCCACACGCAGCACCACGGCCCCTCCGTCGACGGTAAAAGCCGATACTTTCACATCCTGCGGCGGCCGGCAATACATCTGCGCGGCCTGTTCGACGACAAATATATCCTCCTCGTTGCGTATACCGGCTATACGCCCGTTATCCTTAACTCCCACAAGAAGACGGCCGCCGTCATTGTTGGCAAAAGCCGATATAGAGCGAGCAATTTTCGCCGCATCCGTTATGGCAAACTTGAAGTCCTGATGTTCATGCTCGCCCTCGCTAATAAGGTTATGTATATAGAATGTGCCCTTTATCGCCTTCAGGTCTTTCATTGCGGATACACCAGTTGCTGCGGCGTTATACATTCAAGCACCTCATGCAGATAGCGTCGTGCGGCATCGCAGGCCCCGTCAAGGTCCATGTAAGAATAGTTGCCGCAGTCGCGCGGAGTGGCTCCGGGTATTTCGCCCTCAAAATCAGCGATAAACCGGAAAGTCTCACATAGCAGCGGCACAACATCGCCGCTCTCATAGTCACCGCTCAACAGCAGGTAGTTGCCTGTAAGACAGCCCATCGGCCCCCAGTATATCACTTTGTCGCGCCACACTGGATGATTGCGCAGATAAGTGGCGGCAAGATGCTCTATGGCATGCAGTGCGCGTCCGCTCAATGGCGGCTGACGGTTGGGCTCAGTCATGCGCACGTCAAAAGTCGTTATGACATCGCCCGAAGGTGTGACATCCTTGCGTGATACATATACGCCACGCAACAGCGTGATATGATTGACGGTAAAACTCGCTATTTTTTCCATAAATCCTTATTGTCATATTCAAATTCAGGCTAAAGCGCCTCGATAAGCTGAGTGAGCACATGGAATGTCTGAAGCGGAGCATCATCCCAGAAGTGCTGGTACTGCGACGTATTGTCGGCCTCACCCGGAGTGTCGCTGACAACGCGTATGCTTGTAAACGGCACGCCCTTTATGTGGCAAACCTGCGCTATGGCAGCCGACTCCATGTCCACGGCAAGCACATCGTGATAAAGTGTTTTAATGCGAGCCAGTTCGCCGGCATTGTCTACAAACTGGTCACCAGAGGCAATAAGTCCTTTCTTGACATGGCCCGATTCATCAATCTTCGCAAGCACCTCGGCCGGAGCCTCGAAGTACATGGGCATACCCTGTATGCGGCCGCGCTCGGCACAGGGTCCGCACCATACGTCATGATAAGCCACCCGATCGCCTACAACCACATCAAGTATCTTGGCTTCAGAACCGGTACCGCCTGCTACTCCGGAGTTTATGACAATATCAGGATGAAAGGCCTCAATCAGCGCAAACGCGCCCACCGCGGCATTTACCTTGCCGATGCCACACTGCATCACGGCCACCTCCTTGCCGGCCATGAGTCCTTCATAATATGAAAAGCCGTTGGCCGATGACACTTCCTTACACGAATTTATAAGAGGCAACAACAGATTAAGTTCCTTCGTCATTGCCACAATTATGGCTATCTTCATTGTCTGTATTTTATATGGAGCGCTAAGTTACGAATTTTTTTCAAGACAGTAAGACATAAACCAAGACCTCTGCCGAAATATGACTATCGGCAGAGGTCTGTATTTAAGAACGGGATGAGAATCAGACCGTCATTCGTCAACAGGACTGAATTGATCCTTTCCGACACCGCATACGGGGCATACCCAATCGTCGGGTATATCTTCAAAAGCGGTTCCGGGAGCTATGCCTCCCTCGGGGTCACCTGTTGCCGGATCATATACCCAGTCACATACGTCACATACATACTTCTTCATAATCAGTAATTTTATTTAGTTAATAAATCATATACTACTATGGCATTGTTGTGCAGCTCGTCGTGTGACGAATAAACAAGCGTCACCACCGGTTTCTGCGCCAACAGATGACGAAGAGCGTTAAACGAAGAATTATCATTCAATTCAGCGGTGTAACGCCGTTCAAATTCAGTCCAACGTTTTTCGGGGTCGGCATGAAACCACTCACGAAGTTCAGAAGAAGGAGCGATATCCTTGTCCCATAAGTCGTAATGAAATGTCTCGTGCGAAAGACCTCTTGGCCATAAACGATCTATATACACCCGAAAACCGTCACCGTCAGATGACGGTTCATAAGCTCTTTTCAATCGATATTGCGTCATAGTCAAAACTTTCATTTTAACATATAACACATTTATCTTATTACTGTTCAGGAGTCATTGACAATTCTTCGTCATCAGAATTGTCAATGAACCACGCATAAGCCATAGCTACCTAAAACGGAAGTGGCATCTATATCACATAGATGCCACTTCATGCTTACATTTCAGGACTGTCAATACCGCCCTTTTAAACCTAAATTAATCCCTTAAACATTAATATCCCTGATTTTGATGTAGCTTACTGTTAGTCAGCAGCACCTTATTTGGTATCGGATATAAATTCTTGTCAGCGTCACTCCTGTCGTGAGAGAACCATGACTTTGTTGTAAATGCGTTGAAACGTATCATATCCTGACGACGACGTCCTTCCTGACAGAATTCCCATCCAAGTTCATCAAGAAATCGTCCATAAACAATGTCGGCTCCACCTTCATTAGTGATTGTATACTCATCGCAGCGTCCATATTCATACACACTGCCGCCCCGGAGCTGCTCGTCTGTCACAATTGCCTTTTCCGGCTTTTCCGGAAATGCTCGCGAGCGGACCATCGTGACAAGTTCTCCCGCGCCGGGTTTACCGTCACGCATAAGAGCCTCCGCCTTCATCATAAGAATATCGGCATAACGGAACAGCGGAAAGTCATTGCTCAGACGATTCGTTATACCATGGGCATACTCAAACTTTCCCCACCGGAAACCGTCATCAACATCAAACGCATCAATTGACGGGACTTCCACTTCATAAACAAGAGGTTTGCCATCAGAACTTCGCAGCAAGACATTTCCCGATGCATCATATTGCTGACCCTGAATATACCACTCTGCAAGTCGTTTGTCATCAGGATCAAATGATTTTATAAACTGCGGTATAGCGCATACGCCACCCCACGGACGGTCGGTAAAACCATAAGTTGCCTGATTTTCCGGGGCAAGTGTATAAAGGTGAAAATCAAAGGCATTCCAGTCTGTCACATATATCTCATCAAAAGGCAGTGCGAAAATAATCTCTTTTGAATTTTCATTGGCAGTGATAAAAGGAGCGTTTACATCTGCCTCAAGTCCATAATCGCCGCTGGCCTCAGCATGTGCTATAACGGCATTGCAATGAGTCACGCACTCATTCCACATCGCCTGTCCTGTCCAGACTTCCGCATTAAGATACATCTTGGCGAGAAGAGTATGGGCGGCCCATTTGTTGAAACGGGCATAATAATAACCGCGAGCCTCTTCCGAGAGTAACGGCAGATTGTCATTTACCTCACTGACAATAAAGTCAAACACCTGCTTACGCGTAGACTGCTCAGGTAAATCGACATTTTTGAAATCGGTTATAACAGGCACATTACCGTAAAGGTCAATAAGCACATAATAGTACGATGCACGAAGTACTTTAAGTTCGGCTATCAGGCGTTGACGTGCGTCACCTTGAATATCTATAACATTGTCCTCGATCTGCGAAAGCACCCTGTTACATGCCGTAACGCCATTGAAAGTCCTTTCCCAGCCAACGAGCACACCTTCATCCTCAGTAGTCCATGTGTGCTGATGCCAACGTTTGTAAATATAGCCGTCAACCCATCCGATACCTAATCGGGCAGGTATCACGTCTTGGTCAGCCGATAATTCCTGCGACCTGAGCACTCCCTGCCACAGCAACATCGTCTCTCTCCACGGGATGTATGCGGCATTTACCAGATAACTTATATCGGCCTCGGTCTTGGGTATATATTGCGATGACACTACCGAACCAAAACTGTCATCTTTCAAGTCAGTGCATGATACCGATGCCAGCATCACAATCATGCCAATGATATAATTAAGTATATTATGTATTTTCATCTTCATTTTAATTTATCAAGTTAGAAACTTACATTGACTCCTATTGTATAAGAGCGTACCTGTGGATAACGGTCACGAGTATCATAGCCGGGAGTCAGACCATCTGTGGACACTTCAGGATCTATACCTTTGTATTTTGTAAATGTAAATGCATTCAATACGGATGCATATATACGCAACGACTTGACGTATTTACCTATCTCACCGAAAGAATATCCGAGCGTTATATTGTCGATCTTCCAATAGTCGCCATCCTCAACATAATAACTGTTAAACTCAGGTTCTACTTCCTTGCTCAGAGTGTGCTTGCCGAATACGGGATCGAATACCGACTTCAGGCGGTTTTCGAAACGGCTGTTCTTAGTATTTTCATAATTAAGACGCGCGCCGTTGATGACTTGAAAATCAAATGCGCCACGCATCGTCACATTGAGGTCCCAGCGACGGTAGCGTAATGTATTGTTCCATCCGGCATACCATCGCGGCAAACCATTGCCTATCACATGCTTGTCTTCGGGAGCATGAGTGAAATCTTTGTAGTTTACAAGGTCACCGTTGCGGTCTTCGTAAATCCATCGTCCCTCGTCGTCCACATCTACGACTTTGAAACCATAGAAGTTGCCTATACTCTCTCCTACCTGTACACGATGAGACGAAGCGACCTGTCCTGAATATTCAACCGTACCGGTGTCAAAGAAATCATACTCAGTTTTAAATATGCTACCCGACAGACTCTTCAATTTATTGGAATTAACGGAGAAACTTGCCGTAGTGGTCCACTCAAAGTCGTGAAGCTGAATTGGTATAACATTTACAAGGACTTCAAGGCCACGATTTTCCATTGTACCTCCGTTAGCGGTAGTGACATTATACAAATTAGGGGGCGTGGGCACAGAATAGTCATATATCAGGCCGTCTATGCGACGGTTATAGAAGTCGACAGAACCACTGACGCGATTGTTCCACGACACAAAATCAATCCCCGCATTAAACTCTTTCTTTTCCTCCCACTTCAAGTCAGGGTTAGGATTGGACGCAGGTACGATGGTCTGTATCCATTGTCCGTCAAAATAAGCGTACGAACCATAACGAAGCATCGCCACACCAAGAAACGATGCGCGTGGTTGTGAACCGGTAACTCCATAACCTACACGAAGTTTGAGATCGTCAAATAGCTTTTGAGCCTGCATGAACTTTTCTTGAGTGATGCGCCAGCCGACCGATACAGAAGGAAACAATCCCCAAGCATTGTCTGTACCCCATAACTGACTTGCGCCTTCATAACGAAGCGCAGCCATAAGAAGATAACGGTTGTCATAAGAATAGGTCGCTCGTCCAAAGAAACCAATAAGATTGGTTATCGACTTATTTGACCCGACATTAGCTTTACCGTTTTTGAGTGCGGAGCCTATGCCGATATTATGCCATCCGCCGAAATTATCATCCTGAAAACCCCAATTGTCTATCCAGATACCTTCATAATCATTTTCATTATAGCTATAACCGCCAAGTACGGTAAATTTATTGGCACCAAACGAACCGTCATACTGAGCAGTGACTTCAAGCAGTTTTTCAATTGATATCGACGAACCCACAGAGGACCAGCCGTTATAACCGTCACGACGGGCTGAGATATGATTAAGAGTCTCACTATACCCTCTGTTGGAAGTGAAACGACTGTATGAATAGTTAGCTTGCAATGTCACATCTCGCACAGGATTGTATGTAACACCGGCAATCCACTGAAAATGAGTATTTTTAACATCGCCATCACACTCGGTCAGCAAAGCTACCGGATTTTCGTACTCAAACTTGCTCAGATTCTCATACCACGTGCCATCTTCGTTGCGTACCGGCTCGGTAGGATTACGGCGAGTGGCCTGACTGTATGCGACTCCGCGGAAACTTCCGCCGTTAACTGTCGACTCGCGCCAGTCAGAGCGTCCAAGCAGACCGAGACGCAGACGTACCTTGTCATCAAACAACCTCTGCGTAACCTCTATACGGGCACGAAGGTTCTCGAAATTAGAACGCTTCATTATACCCTGACGGGAGGCATAATTAAGATTGGCCACGTAATTGGAGCGGCTTGTGCCTCCGGTGAGTGAGACATTATGCACATGGCTTACAGGAGTACGGGTTATCTCATCAACCCAATCGGTATCGTAGCCATAGTCATAGTCAGGGTAAAGCTGAGCAAACTCAGCGGCGCTGAGCATTTCATGCTTTCTTGAAATCTTGGATGTGCTTATATATCCGCTATAGTCAACCTTGAGCATCTCTGCTCCCCGGGCCTGTTTGGTAGTTATAAGTATAACTCCGTTGGTGCCGCGCGTACCATAAATAGCGGCGGCAGAACCGTCTTTCAGCACATCAATACTCTCCACATCTTCAGGTGCCACCGTATTAAAGTCACCCGGTACTCCATCAATAAGTATAAGAGGTGCTGTATTGGCACCTCCTATCGTACTGGTGCCACGCAAACGTATCTGCGTATTGCCTGTCGGATCCCCTGAAGGATTGGTAATAGAAAGGCCGGCAACTTTGCCTTGAATGAGCTGTCCTATATCTTTTACAGCTCCTTTAACAAAATTTTCCGCTTTGACACTTGCAACAGAACTTGTAACATCAGATTTACGCTGTGTACCATAGCCGATTACAACGACTTCTTCAAGATTTTTGCTGTCTTCAACCAGTTTGATGACAAGCGGATCAGCGGATTTTAAGGTTATGCGCTGAGAAACATAGCCTATATAGCTTATTTTAAGAGACTTACCGCTAACGGGGGGGGTAATGTCAACGAAAACAGGCCATTAATATCGGTTGAGGTACCGATTGACATTCCATCTACCATTACTGTTACTCCGGGCAGCGGCTCACCCGACCCAGCATCCACGACCTCACCTTTTAAACTTTGTTGAGCATATGATGACAACGCAATGCTCAACGAAAACAGAAGTTGATACAATTTTTTCATGTACGAATTTTTAGGTTAAAAATTTAAAATGATTGTGATATGCAAATTTATGTAATAGCAACGTTTAACGACAACAACTATGTTGAAAAAAAGGACACTCATGTTGATTCTGCAATATATATTATACTGTTTTTTTGTACATTTGCATATTGAACTTGAACATTATCAATGAACATAACGATTGAGGATATAGTCAGGGAGGCAGCTCCCGAACTCAAAGTGGTGACTATCGAGGCCGATGTCACCAATGCGGCGACATCGCCCGAATTACGCGACGAATTGCTACGTCTTGGTGAAAACATAAAGGCAACTTACCGCCTTGACGAAATCAACAAAAGACCCGGCATAGCCGCCACACGCAAAGCCTACAAAGCTCTCGGCAAGGAGCCCAACCGCTATCGCCCGTCGAGCGAGGCTCTCTGCCGCCGCATAGTCAAAGACATGGGGCTGTACTTTATCAATAATCTTGTGGACCTGATCAATGTCGTGTCGATAGCCTCGGGCTACTCCATAGGCGGCTTCGACGCCGATAAAATAGAAGGTGACACACTGTCGCTCGGCGCAGGCCGCGAGGGTGAACCGTTCGAAGCCATAGGACGCGGCATACTCAACATAGCGCATATGCCGGTGTACCGCGACGCCATAGGCGGCATAGGCACCCCCACAAGCGACAACGAGCGCACCAAAATCGACCTCGACACCCGCAGGCTGCTCATGTGCATAAACATATACGGCGAGGAGATGCTTGCCGACGACACCATCGAACTCGCACTACGGCTGCTCAGTCAATACTGCGACGCCCGCAACATAATAGTTAAAAGCTATTGGGCTTCGGGCGTTTTTTAGTAATTTTGCAAGTGTATACAATAAAAACCTCAAAAACGGATATGAAACATTATATAACGGCCATAGCCATGGCCCTGCTCTGCGTGTTCACAGCCGGCGCCTCATCGGCTGAATTCAAAAGGATATGGATTGAGACCAACGCCCCGCATGACGGAGAAAAAGGAGTGATGATACATGCCGACTTCGACCTGAAAGGAGTCAAAGACAAAGGTGTGCAGTGTCAGGCCATATTTTATGCCGTGCCCGGCAAAAGAGCGCTCCACGACATAAACGGACGCTACCGCCTGTCACCGTCGCTGAACTATATCGCCTCATACTCTTACTTCAAACCAAAGAAAGACAATATGGACGTGGAGGACTGCACCATCTTCATACCCACCGAGGAGCTGCACTTGAAAAATTCACGTAAGTACCGCATATTCGTCAAAGTATCGGTATTTGCCAATCCGGGAAAAGACGGCGAATTTCTGGCAGAGAGCGACTACATACCTTTTGTAGTGGACATGAGCGACCTCAACGGCGACGCCAAGCGCTTCGACTACGACCCGTCGAATCCGGTCAAGATAGAGCCGTCCGTTCCGGGCACACAGCCGGGAGTACAGCCGGCGGCTCCGGCCGAAGACAAATTCGTGCCATCGGTAGGCGAACCCGAACGTGACAAGAAAGGCCGTCCCAAGCGCAAAAAAGCCAAAGTATTCATCTCCTGACACAGTGTACCGGCAAATGACGCGCATCGAACGAGAAAAAACTGTCATAGGCCAGATGATAGCCATTTATTGCCGGAAGCATCACAATTGCGCCGGCGGACAGTTATGCAACGATTGCGCGGAGTTGCTCGCCTATGCAAACAACCGTCTTGACCGTTGTCCGAAAGGCAACGACAAGTCTAATTGCCGCAAATGCGAGATTCACTGCTATTCGCCCGCCAACAGGGACAAGATAAGAGCCGTAATGCGATACGTGGGTCCACGAATGATATTTCATCATCCGCTGTCGGCCATACGTCACATCATCAACGAGATGAAATGATATGGCCACGAACATTACGTGTGAACAAATCACTATAACGATATTGTCATATCGCTGCTCTCAATCGTAGCTACCGCTACAGTCGCAGGGTCAAGACCGTCGGCTTCAGCAGTCACCGTGACTTTGCCGGGCAGGCCGGTCGAACGCAGAATCACAACAGCCGTGCCATTATAAAGGCGCCTCTTATCGCCTACGGAGAGTTCATCGCTTGCTATGTCGCCGTTTATGACCCCTGCAATCTCGGCAGGGCCGTCGACAATAAACGTCACCTGCGCGTCGGCACTGCGGACACGGCGTCCTCTGTCATCGACAGCCATAACCTTTATGTGCTGCAGGTCACAGCCGTCGGCTTTCCAATGCCGGTTATCGAAATCCATCACAAGCTTTTGTGGCCGTCCGGCGGTTTCGATACGATGACGGGCCACAGGCTTCCTCTTTCCTTTATCATATGCGACAGCCTCAATGTATCCCGGCTTATAAGGTATGCTGTCCCACAGGATGCGGTTACGCGTTTTTGAGTCCTTCCGGTCATTGAGACGGCGTCCCATGCTCCGGCCATTGACCTTCAGCTCGACTTCGTCGGCATTGGTGTAGGTATATAGCGACACGACGCTTCCTGACGGCAGGTTCCAGTGCTCCGACATACGGGTTGAGCCGACCTTGATACCGTTCCATTCGGTACCGTAATACCGGTCCACTATGCCGATATGCACCAATGGCTCGTCAGGCTTGAAAAAACTGCGCAGGAAGTAAGCGTTGGGCTTCGGCTCCAACGATATGTCAAACACACCCTCGTTCCATCCTTTTGCAGGCCATCCATGTGACTCGCCGAGATAATCGATCATGCCCCAGTAAGCCAATCCGATGACACGGTCGAGATCCATATCGAAATAATTGGGTCCCATGTTGGAAGTGTTGGCCTCGCTTTGGTAAAATATCATCCACGGAAAGCGCCGGCTGTCGCCGGGGAAGTACATGTACCGGTAATTATAGGCGGCTATGTCGGTCTCCATAGCGAGCGGAGCCGGCAGGGAGTCGGTAGCCTGATTGCGTCCACGGGGATGCATGGCCACCGTAACGGGCCTTGTGGCGTCATAACGCCGCAGCAGTTCGCGCTGCATCCTGTAAGGCGTTACGCCCCAATCGGCATACGGTATCTCCCAAAGTGTCTGCAACTCGTTGCCGAGACTCCACATTATGACCGACGGATGATTGCGATCACGCTTTATGAACTCCGGAAGATCGCGAGGCCACTGTTCCACCCACTCTTTACGACCGCCGGCATACTGCGTAAGCCACTTGTCATAAAGCTCATCGACGACAAGGATGCCATAGCGGTCACACAGATCGAGAAACGACGTGCTGTAAGGATTATGGGACGTACGCACATGATTGAAACCAAACTCTTTCAACAACTCTATGCGCTTCTCGATAGCGCGCTCGTAGGCAGCCGCACCGAGTGCGCCTAGAGTATGGTGATTGGCGATACCTTTCAACAGCACTTTACGGCCATTGAGTCTGAAGCCGAATTCGGGGGAATACTCTATGCTGCGTATACCGAAAGTAGCCTCCGCTCTGTCGGCAACGGAGCCGTCACCGTCATATACCGAAGCTACGGCTTTGTACAGAGCCGGACTTTCACAACTCCACAACTCCGGCACCTTAACCTCAATGCTATCTATGAGGTATTCCCTGATTTGCCGGCGTCGGTCGACTGCAAGCCTTACTACGCGGCCATATATCGTGTCGCCACGCGGATTTATTACATCAAGCCTTACGTCCATAGCCTTGTCGGCTGAAAAACATGCTATTTCCCCCTCGATCTTAACCGTGGCGAGAGTATCGCTCACCACCGGAGTGGTTATATACAGCGGATGACGCGTAAAATACCGTGTGGCATCGGTCACAACCAGCTTCACGTCACGATACAGACCACCCCCAGTATACCAGCGCGAGTTTTCGGGCCGGCCCGTATCGGCTCTGACTGCAATGATGTTAGACTCGCCCCATTTCAACCGGTCGGTTATGTCAATCTCCGTGCCGAGATATCCGTAATCGGTAACGCCCACAAGTTGGCCGTTAAGATAAATGTCGCCTGTAAGCATAATACCTTCAAAATCGAGCAATACACGGCGTCCGCGCCAGTCTTCCAGCGGAATAAAACGCTTGCGGTACCATCCGGTACCCATCTCCTTGAAACCACGCGCGCTAAGACGGCTTTTAACGTTGGCCACCGGATTGTCGAGGTCGGGCATCTCGTCGGGCGACGGCTCCACCCACGGTTGAGATATCTGGAAGTCGTGAGGCACATTCACAATCGACCAGCCACGGTCATCGACACCGGGCGACTGCAGCCCGGCGGCATCGCCCCGGTAAAACCGCCAGCCACGGTTCAGGTCAATCACCTCGCGGGCATCAGGCGCCCCTGTAGTCATCAAGGCCAATACAAATGCTATTGCAGAAATTTTCCGGATCATGGTTTCATTATTATTTGACTAAAAGCTCAACAAACAGGCTGTTGAACGGTTAATGTGATTGTAGGCAGACGGAAATACGCGGGACAGCGATTAGAGAACCAGCTCGGTGAACAGGCGGCAGAAAGCAGCATCGAGGTCGTCGGTAAGGCCGGGATGCGGGCGCGATGTGGCGATGCAGCAACTTTTAACCGCAGTAAGCCATCGGAAACGCTCCTCAACAGGAAGCGCCGCCATAGGTCCGCCCGACGGGTGCCCCTCCCCTATCAGTTTATAGGCCGACAACTGATGTTCTATCTCATCGATTGTCAATGCACCACCAAATACCCCTATTTTGACCGGATCAACAAGCAGCTCCACACGGGCCCAGCGACGCCGCTTGCACATCATGACAAGCCCGACGTTGACAAACTCCTCACGCTCGACACGCGGCACGTAACGGATCACGGCATATTCATACAAGTGCTTTTCGGGCATCGGCAATCTGTTTTACAAAGTTTGCGGAATGTTTAAGCCGTTCGGTCAGAAACAGTTTGTATACGCCCCTTATTTCATCGGGCGTCTGCTCTGAGCCTTCCCAATCAAGCCACCCGTCGGGTATAAGATCTACGATCTTCTCCAGAGTACGCGGCGTGATCTTCTGCCGCAAAGCCTTGTCGGCATCTTCAATATTTACGGCTTTATGAAGGAGAGCATGGTCCTTAATGTAAGGAAACGGCGACAAGGCGGCTTTCGCGGCATCGCCCCACGAGTGGTGAAAAATGAGCGATGCTCCTTGGTCTATGAGCCACAGTTCATTGCGCCAAAGGAGCATGTTGGTGTTGCGCACGGTACGGTCGACATTTGTCAAAAAAGCATCGAGCCACACTATCTTTGATGCCGTATCCTCATCTACAGGATTGACATAAGGGTCAAGGGTCAGCGCTCCTGAAAGGAAATGAAGGCCGAGGTTCAGCCCCTCGCTGGCACGGAGCAGATCCTGCACCTCCTCATCGCCCTCGGTACGACCGAAGTCTGCGTCAAGATCAACAAATACGAGTTCAGGCACGCGAAAACCGAGTGCCCGCGCCACCTCACCGCCTATAAGTTCGGCTATAAGCGCTTTTTTGCCGTGTCCGGCTCCGCGAAATTTCACCACATACTTAAAGCCGTCATCGGCCTCGGCCAATGCCGGCAATGACCCGCCTTCACGAAGGGGAGCCACATAGCGTGTCAACTGTTGTCGTCGTAATTCCATAATGAGCAGATTTTACAAAGATAACAGATTACAAAGCAACTTGTCAATATCCAACCGTGATTTTTGATCGAATCAGTCTAATTAATCCAATTAGTCCAATATGCGAATCAGTCGATTTTTTCGTAGATGTATAGTTCGTGGACTTCGCCGGTGTAGCCTTCATCGGAAATCGGCCCCTGCGACATGCCGAGCACAATGCGTGTGCCTCGGTTATTAAGCACCACAAGGTCATCATTGACCGGATCTATCGACAGGCCTTCGATCTCTCCGGCACGGAGAAAGTCGTTCATCTCGCGAAACAGCCTCACACGCCCGGCCTTGGCACCGGCAGCAATCTTACCGGAACGCATGACCGGCTTACCGTCCTTGTCGAGTTTAACACTGAACGGAGTGTCCTTCACGACTTCTTCACCGTCGACCAGCCCCGTATAAGGCACGTCGCTCACATCGGCGACATATATATTGTCGGGTATGCCGTATTGGGCCTCCCCGTCATCGGCGGTAAACAGCATCATACCGTCGGCCACAAATATGCCCTGACACCAATAAGGAGCGGGGCGGCACTGCATCTTGCTATGATAGCGCCCTGTAGCAAGGTCATAGGCATACACATAACGGCTGTCGACCCAGTCAGACATCCATACAAGACCATTGTCACGATCGACAGCCAGCCCCGACACTTCAACCTGTCCAGACTCCGGCGCCCAAGGAAAGTCGCGCTTCCACTGCAGTGTGGAGGCGTCATAAACCGATATGGCGATGTTGTAGCCGCGTCCGTACTCGAAACGCTCTATACCGCAATAAATCTCACCGTCATAAACATCGATATCGCCAAAATGATTAGCCCTCTCGGGATGCATAAAAGGGTGGTCATTGCGAGCCACGATGCGGCCCTTCTTATCATATTTGTACAGTACTTTCGTATCTGACACATAATAATAACCGCTGTCAACAGCAACTCCTTGACGGCCCTCTACCGGAATGATTTTTTTCAACCGATAATTACGCCCCGGATGTTGAGCACACAGGGGCGCCACAAATGCCGTAGTCAACAACACCGTGAGCGCCCCCGCCACACATTTACAAAAATTCATAGTCAATCGCGCGATTGTATCAGCAACTTACCGAACTCCATAATATCGACAGCCGTAATGGGGGGCTGCGGATCGGAGTTGACGGCAGTGTCAAGGGTTGTCTCGCCTGATAATACAAGCACTCCCAAAGCACCTGCATTGCGGGCCATGGCCACATCGGTATATATACGGTCGCCGCACATGGCTATCTCGTCGGCTTCAAGCCCGTAACGATGACGTATGCCTGCAAGCATGTCGGGATTAGGCTTTCCGATAACGATATCCGGAGTACGTCCGGTGGCATGCTCTATGCACTTGCACAATGACCCGCAGTCGACCAAGACCGTAGGACGGTCGGTAGGACATACCCTGTCGGGATTGGTGGCGATATAAGGAATGCCCTGCGACGCCCACCATGAAGCATGGCAAAGGCGGTCATATGTGAGAGTGGTGTCAAACGCCACCACGAGTGCGTCGGGGCGGTCATCGGCATCCACATCAGCCATCTCAAAGCCGGCCTGCTGAAACTCATTTATCATACTCGGCGTACCGAGCACAAACAGACGCTTCGCTTCAGGCATATGAATCTTCAGATACTCGATTGCAGCAACGGCTGTAGTGTACATCTCCTCACGCGATGCCTCTATGCCGAGCCCCTTGAGCTTCTTGAGATAATCATCGATGCTCCTTGTAGGATTATTGGTAAGGAATGAGTATCCTATGCCGTTGTCACGCAGAAGTTTCAAGAAATCCATCGTAAAGGGAAACAACCGCGAACCCAGATATATGGTGCCGTCCATGTCGAGAGCGACATGCTTTATGCGCGAACACACTTCTTTAAGCCGGGTGGACGACATAGGAGAAATATAACTGTCTATCGTATTCATAATCACTGTCGTTTTTAATTGTCAGACTTAGTATCCTGCTCCGCATAGAACTTCTGAGAACGGGCATAGCCGTCACGCGGCGCGGCCCACATGGTCACAAAAGTTACGGCTCCAAGAACGCCTATGCCAATTATAAGATAGAACACCACATTCCATCCATAATGGTCGGCAACGATACCGACACCTATAGCAGACAGGAACGAGCCTACATAACCGAATATGCCTGCAAGTCCGTTGGCAGTAGCCGAGGCCTCTTTTGTGGCATGGTTGGCTGAAGCGATACCGATCAGAGCCTGAGGACCGTATATAAAGAAGCCGGCCATGGCCAGAGCGAGTATAGACACCAGTATCGGAAGCCCCGGGAAGAAAATGAATATAGCCATAAAGAGAGCCGCCAGCACCATACAGCAGAAACACATGCGGTGGGCCTTGCCCTTGAATATGCGGTCAGTGGCCCAACCTGCAAAGATAGTACCGACGATGGCAAAAATCTCAAAAGCTGCCACAGACCAAGCGGCATCCTCAATAGTCATGCCACGAGCCTCGGTAAGGAACTTGGGTCCCCAGTCAAGAATGCCCATGCGCATCACGTAAACAAACACATTTGCCACACACAGCGTCCAGATCCAGCGGTTGGTCCATACCATAACACGGAGAAAAGCTGAATGCGACGGCGCCTTGGCACCCTTGGACTCACCCTTGCCGGTCTTCGTACCGGGCAATTCGGGCAAACCCACCGAGCGGGGATCGTCGCGGAGTCCGAAGTAGAGCCACGCCGCACCAAGCACGGCAAGACATGCCGGCAACCAGAAACACCACTTCCAAGCACCCCAGTGCTTGGCATACTGAAGAATCTGGTTCATGCCGTCGGCAGTAGAGGCATCAACCTTGAGATTGGCGGCGATAGTCCTTATTATTTCAGGATTGGAGCTCATGTCATCACCCATAGACCCCATTATATAGCCGCATGCCACAACCGCGGCAGCCGCTCCTATTGAGTGAGAGGTATTCCATATCGACATCTTCGTCGCCAGCTCGGACGGATGTATCCAGCAGGGCAGCAGACGTGCACACGGAGGATAACCCACTCCTTGAAACATCTGATTGAGCACAATGGTTATAGCCATCACAAGCACCAGCATGTTGATAAGGTCAGGTGTGTTCTGAGCCACAGACGATGTAGGATCGACACCCACCAGCCATGCGCTGATGTTGTAGCCGAAACCAAACGCGAAGTTGGACAACGCGCACAGCAACAGGCCTATAGCCATCACGGCACGCGCACTGTAACGGTCAACGACAAATCCGTTGACAAAGCGAGAAAGTCCGTATACGAGCGAGCCAATGCCGATGACGATACCGAAATCGGTATTGGATATGCCGTACTGCGCGGTAAGCCCCGGCATTGCCAACGAGAAGTTTTTCCTAACGAAATAATATATGGCATAGCCGATCATCGACACCAGTATGGTACGAAACTGCCATGTCTTATACTGTTTAATCACCTCCGGCTTCCAAGAGCCGTATATATTGTCTTTTGCCATTACAAGAAATAGTGATGAATGATTGGTTTTAGGGAAATAATTTGTTATATCGTCTTGTTGAGTTCTATTGTTTTCTCTATGTCAAGCGCTTCGGCTATGATTGAAACAGGATTGGCTACCGGCACACCGGCCGACATCTCGATCTGCCACTTGCAAGTCTCGCAATCAGTGGCCACGACATCGACATGCTCGCGTTTTATCTGATCGAAAAGCGGCTGTCCTATGGCCTGAGAATATTTGTAATTCTCTTTCTTGAAGCCGTATGTGCCGGCTATGCCGCAGCACTGCGAGTCAAGCTGAACAAAATCAAGACCCGGTATCATCTTCAGCAACGACACAGAGTATATGGTCCATCCGAGTTTTTCCATATGACAGGGGGTATGATAAGCCACTCTCTTGCGATAAGAGCTTTTGAACGCGAGTTTCACCTTACCTTCGTCAACAAGCCTATAGAGGAATCTTGTGGCGAGCATAATCTCGTCACGGACATCGGCATTGTCAATGTCAAGCAGATGGGGATACTCGTCGCGCATGGTAAACGTACATGTCGAACTCGTAGCTATGACGGGACGGTTTTCATCGACCACCGATCTGCGTATAGACGCCATATTTATGTCGGCATCGCGCTTGGCCTCCTTTATGAGCCGGTTGGCAATCTTGGCCACGCCGCAGCACTTTTCTTTTTCAAGCAACTGTACTCCGTAGCCCACGGCATTCATGACCGTAACAAGATCCTTGCCGAGCTGCGGAAAATTGTACTGTACGTAACAACCGTGGAAATAAGAGACCTGATGAGGATAATCGTTCTGACGGGCGGCGGCATTTTTACGATACCACGACGTAAACACCTGCCCGGCATAAGATGGGAAAGTGCGGTGGTCGTCAATCTTAAGCACGCAATCCATGATCTTCTTCACGGGTTTGAAGCGCAAAGTAGCGTTCACGACAGGGGCAAACGGCGTAGCCATAGTGCCTACGAAATCGGTACTTGCCAGCAAGCGGTCGCGCAGAGCCGGAGAGTGGGCACTGTACTTTATACGCGCCGACTGAATTATGTCGCCTATTTTCACATTGGACGGACAAGCCACCTCGCAGCGCTTGCAATTAAGACAATACTTAAGCGCCTCATCGTAGAAAAACGGTTTTTTAAGGCGATAACGCTCACCGTCGGGTCCGGCCTGCTTTGGCCCGGGATAATCGGGGTTCACGGCAGTGACAGGACAATACACCGTACAGATAGTGCACTTTATGCACTCCTCAAAGTTATTGTTGCTTGTAGTATTTTGTTGATAATCCATAGTCACCGCATTATTTTCCGTTAATAATATCATTTGCGACCTTAAGCGCCGACAGTATCGACACCCCCGCACCCGACTCCTCCTTAAGCGCATCGTGAGCGCCTACAACAGCGCCTATAGCGCGGAAATTGAGTATGGGACTCTGCTCCTTGAATACGTGGAAATCCTCGTCGGTGACGACACCGAACTTCATGTAGTTCTGTGCGTTATACATGTCCGTGTCATACCAGTCGGGGCGTGAATGCGAAGCATTGACGTCAAGACCGAATATAGGTTCATAAATGGTATCGGGAGTAGCCTTGAGCCCGTGGCTGAAGAAACTGCCGGTAGCGAGTATAAAATTGTCGGCCTCAAGAGGCATGTCGTCGAGATTGACCGTGTAAACACTCTTCAGCCGGTTATCCTCCATAACTCCGTAGCTCACGCTGTCGCCGATAAGATATGTGCCGCCGAGTTTCTGAAAGTGGTTGCGCAGCCGCATCTGGGCCCTCATGCCGCCGAGCGACATAGGCATAGTCGACACATAACGCAACGGACGCTTCACCAGCCCGCTCAACCGCTTCACAGGCTCTTCGTCAAACAGGCCCACGACAGCGGGCATGAGCACTGTATCGGCTTGAGTATCGTCGATGATACGGTTTATGTCACGGGCAAAATCATCAAGAACGCGTCCGGTAATAACACGCGCTATATTGGTGGCGCGCATCTCGGTCGAGCTCTTGCGCAATACCTCGAGTTCGACATGAGTGAACTCACGGGTAACGCAGTCAAGACCGCACGCATTCAGCCCCCGGGCTATAAAATCGGGATAGAAATCAAGATAGCCCTTGAGATTGACGATAGCCACCTTGCCCCACGGAATATTGTCGGGAGAGTCAACCGTAGCATAATCAAGCATCGACAGCCATGCGGGCTTAAACGCTCCCACAGGTGTGAGACGGAAATGATTTTTCTCCTCGGTACCGTTGAGCGTTATACCCGCCTCGGCAAAAAGAGGCTTCACCTCCGGCAGCATACGTTTTACCGCATCGGGCCCTATCTTGGAGTACGGATGTGTAGCAGGCAACTCGGCGATAGCTTCCAGCGGATGCAATATATCGCCTCCGGCATCATGTCCGAAAAGAGCCATCGAACCTGAACTGAAATGCAGAGCACTCTGACCGGCCGACACAATGGCCACTTTAGAGCCGCTCTTGGCAAGTTTTATACCGCTTACCAAGCCGCTTATGCCTCCACCTATTATAATAGTATCGTATTTCATGGGTTCCTTTTATTTTTCATCAATTTTATCTTCAGGCTTAGCTATACGGTCAAGGCCGCATACGCTTTCATACAACCACGACATGAACTGGGCCTCCACGAGCGACTCACCCCACGCCACAGGATACATGCCCTTCCACCGCTCGTTGATAAACGCCGACAGATCGCGAAGCGTACGGTCAACACAACTGTTGGACTTCACAAGAATGCCGGCCGCCCTGCATGCACAAAGTTCGCCCTGACAGGTGCCCATGCCCATGCGTGTACGACGACGCAGGTTGATAAGGTTCTCGCAGTGCAGACTGTCGATGGCATACTTTATCTCGCCCACCGATACCTGCTCGCACTCACACACAAGCGCCTCGTCCTCCTCAGACCTGTATTCGATTTCGGCACTTAGCGAACCGTGACGTCCTTCAGCGGCTTTCTGATCGGTACTAAGTGCTATAACATGCGATTTGCGTTCCATGTCGGTCTGCGGCTCCTTTCGGTCAAGCTCCGATCCGGGAAGCGGAATATCGGCCGTACGGCACTTTACATTCACTCCGAGCTTCTTGCAGGCAAGATCGGTGGCCCACTCGGCCATAAGCCTGTAAGTCATAAGCTTGCCTCCGGTAATGGTAATAAAGCCTTCGAGCCCGTCGCGTGTGGCATGGTCGAGACATACTATACCGCGGCTGATGCTTCGCCCCGACGGGTCATTATCGGCAGCGACAAGCGGTCTTACTCCGGCATAGGCGCGCAAAATACGAGTATATGCGAGAGACGGAGCTATCTTAGTGCCCTCCCTCATAAGCACATCCACCTCTTCGGGAGTGACTTCCATATTGTCTATACCGTCATAAGGGATGCGACTCGAAGTGGTGCCTATCAGCGATATGGTATCGCCCGGCACGAGAATATCAGCGTCGGCAGGCTTGCGGCACCTGTTGATGACAACATTGTTTATACGGTGCCCGAATATAAGCAGAGCACCTTTTGCAGGAAACATATTGACCTTCACGCCGGCAAGCCCGGCTATATGATGGCCCCATATACCTCCGGCATTTATCACTAAGTCGGCATACTCTACGCTGCGCTCACCGGTCTTTGTATCAAGCAGTTCGACCCCCGTCACCCGGTTCTGGTCCTTGATAAATCCGACTACCTCGTGATAGGTAAGCACGTGTGCTCCGTGACGACGCGCATCGACCACATTGGCCACCGTAAGGCGGAACGGATCGATAGCCCCGTCGGGCACCTTCACCGCACCTATTATATTATGATTGACGGCAGGTTCGATTCTTATCGCCTCTTCAGGACTTATGGGCTCGGCCCCGATACCTGCCTTGCGACAGCAGTCCACAAAGTTATTCTGATATGCGAGGTCATCCTCGGGAAGTGTCACAAACAGGCCTCCGGTCTCCTCCACGCAATGTCGCGCAATACGCCGCAGAATCATGTTTTCCTTGATGCACTCCGAAGCCGATTCCTGATCGGTCACCGCATAACGCGCTCCACTATGCAACAGTCCATGATTGCGTCCTGTAGCACCGGCGGTAAAATCAAATCGTTCGACAAGCAAGGTTTTCAAACCCCTCATCGAACAATCACGGGCTGTGCCGGCTCCGGTGGCTCCTCCACCTATTACGATCACATCGTAATGTTGTCTGTTTTCAATATTCATGGCGCATCACTTTCAGTTAGATTCAGAAAAATATTAATTTTCTTTCGAACAAAAGTATATAGATTTTGTTTACAAACAAAACATTTTAACAATAATTTTCATGACAAATTCAAACAATTCTAAACTTTCTCTGATTATCAGTTACTTAGAAATCAATTAAATTTACACTTAACATAATTTCAAAAGTCAAGAATTGCTTTTCTGCGCTCTTCTACTTTCGCTTTGAAAGCAATACACTTTCGTTTCATGCAAACAAAATAAATACAATTCATTATTATGTATAAACACGCCATACGGTCATTTGTTTAATTACATAAAGTTATATATATTTGCAGCAATTCATTATCACTTTCTCATGACCAAAGAAGAACGACACCAGCTCATCATCGACACACTGATGAAACATGAGTCAATTCAGGTATCAGACCTGTCATCACTGCTTGACGTATCGACCGTCACAATACGCAAGGACCTTACGGAACTGGAAAAAGGCAATAAACTTTATAGAAGCCACGGCAAGGCCATCCTTATAAATCCTTATGTAAACAACCGTTCAGTCAACGAAAAAGAGAAGTTGTGCCCCGACGAAAAGAAGCTTATAGGCAAACGCGCGGCATCGCTCATAACCAAAGACGACTCCATCATCATAGCATCAGGCACTACCGTGAGGGCTTTCGCAAGATGCATACGCCCCATCAATCGTCTGACAGTAATCTCTGCCTCGCTTCAGGTGTCGGAAATATTGGCCGGCAACGAAGCCATTGACATCGTGCAACTCGGCGGATCGCTACGCATGAGCAGCCTGTCGGTAGTGGGCAAGTATGCAGAGTCGCCGCTATCTGAATTTTCATGCAGCAAACTTTTTCTGGGTGTCGACGGCATAGACCTCGACTTCGGCATAACGACAACCGACATCCGAGAGGCCGACCTCAACAAAGTCATGATGCACACAGCACAAAAAACCATAGTACTTGCCGACTCCACAAAATTTCGCCGCCGCGGATTCAGCAAAATCGCCAACATGGAGGAGATAGACCTCGTCATAACCGACGCCAATATACCCGACAAGATAGCACAACGCATAGAAGAACTCGGCATCGAACTGGTGATAGCCGGAGTCGACTCACCGGCCGGTCATGACATATGAGCCACGGCAAGGGTAAGTACAGATACCCTGCATGACGGCGCCGCCGACTTTATGGCATTGCAGCATGCGAGCAGAGTGGCGCCGGTCGTAATCACATCATCTACAACAAGCAGATGCAGTCCGTCAAGTTCTCGCGGACGGCGTACGTCATATACGTTTCCCGCATTCAGCCATCGGGCAAAAACACCCGATGAGGTCTGCGACGCATGACCTCTTGAAGCTACCAGATTGTCAACCACGGGAAGCGGCACAATACTACAGATACCGGCAGCTATATAGCGGCTCTGATTATATCCCCTGCGCCACTGCTTCAACCGGTGGAGCGGCACTGGGGCTATGGCGTCGATACCGTCAAAGAATCCGGTATCGGCAAGTTCGCGGGCATAGCGTCGCGCCATCTTCTCAATCAATTCGGGGCGTCCGCCATACTTGGCGCGATGTATTATATCCACATAAGGGCTCTCACGGTAATAGTGGAAATATCCGGCGGCTTTCTCTACAGGTGTGGTAGAAGCAAGCCGTTTGTGAAGGAGATTGAATTCATGTCCATGCGCTCCGGTACGCGGCAGCGAGTCAAGACAATGCAGACACAGCACCTCCTCTCCGCTGACAAGCGAGCGCCCGCACACCTCGCACAAGTCAGGATAGACAAGGCCAAGCAGATATTTGCCTAATCCTTTCATTCTGCAATACCGACAAGCGCTTTTTTCACCAGTTCCCACTCGAAACCACGCTGTACGGCAAACCGCGCGAGTTTCATTTTGTTCTCATAGCTCAACGGACGCTCCATGTCACGCGCATGAGCACGCAACGTCTTCACGAGCGCCTCCATGTAAGCATCTTCGTCTATTTCCGACTCAATAGCTTCAGCTGACGACGAACGGCCAATACGCTTACCGGCCAGTCCACAGAGTATCTTCCTGCGTCCCCAGCCATTGAACAGAAACTTAGAGCGCACATAAGCCCGGGCATAACGGTCATCGTCAACAAAACGCCGTTCGACAAGACGCTCAAGTATACGCAGCCTGTCGTCGGCTGGCAGGCCCCAGCGCATCATCTTGGACAAGACCTCCGACGAGCACTGCTCCGAGCGCGCACACAATGCCTCAAGACGGGCCAGCGCATCCTGAGGCGACACATTCTTTTTCATGACTCGGGCGACTTTGCGGTTACAAAACGCTGACGGCCCGTCATGTCGGCCAAAGAGTAGACATCGCGCAATCCCATGTCGCGCAACATTGTCTTCAATTCATCGGCAAAAAGCGGATTTATTTCAAAGTAAAGCATACCCTCGGGCTTTAACGCGGAGCAGGCATAACGGCCTATGGCCCTATAGAACCGCAGCGGATCATCATCGGGGACAAATAGAGCCATGTGAGGCTCATAGTCCAGAACGTTCGGCGCCATGGCGCTCTTCTCTCGTTCGGTGATGTAGGGAGGATTGCTGACAATTATGTCATACGCGGCCCCGGCGTCAGTTGAAAGCTCCAACGCGTCTGCTACCTTAAAACCGACATTCACCCGAAGCCGCGAAGCATTTTCCTTGGCGACAGATATAGCCTCGGGCGACAGATCGACACCCGACACATCGGCAAACTTAAGCGTCCGGGCAAGCGACACGGCTATACAGCCCGACCCGGTACATATGTCGAGAACGGCAAGATCACTGCGGCCGCCCCAATCTTTGACCACAATATCCACAAGCTCCTCTGTTTCGGGCCTCGGGATAAGCACCGCAGGCGTGACCACAAGCTCATTGCCGTAAAAGCGCGTCTTACCGAGTATATACTGCAGAGGCTCGTCATCAAGAAGACGCGACACCACTTTCATGAGCTTATCGTGCATAAACCCGGAAATTATCGTATCTTTGCGTAACACGATGTCTACAGCAGTGCGATGAAGCAGCTCATCAAAGATGACACGGGCCATGGCGTCAGCCTCGGCAACGCCATAATGAGATGCCAAAACAGCTCTTACGGCATCATAACTGTTTTTTAACGTCATATCGGTTGTCATACACAACAAAATTAACCAAATAGATTCAAATTCAAAAACAAAACAGCTATGAATATTGACGAGCGCTTCATGTACCGCGCGATACAACTTGCCAAAAACGGGAAAGGCAATACCTCGCCCAACCCCATCGTGGGAGCGGTCATAGTACATGACGGCACCATCATAGGCGAAGGCTATCACCGGCGTTGCGGCGAAGGGCACGCAGAAGTCAATGCCGTGGCGTCGGTCACAAACCGCTCTCTTCTTAAAGACTCCACAATATATGTCACGCTTGAACCGTGCTCTCACTACGGCAGGACCCCGCCCTGCGCCGAACTCATCATAGACAGCGGCATACGGCGTGTGGTCATAGGAAGCCCTGACCCTTCTGACAAAGTGAACGGCCGCGGCATCAATATGCTCCGTAAAGCCGGCATAGATGTGACCACCGGAATACTTGAACGCGAATGCCGCAAGCTGAACCCGGCGTTTATGACATGTCATACACTCGGTCGACCGCTTGTGACCCTCAAGTGGGCACAAAGCGCCGACGGCTACATAGACCGCAAGCGCACGGCGGAAGATACGCCATCAATATTCTCAACACCTGTCACCGCCGCCCTATCTCACCGGCTGCGCACACTTAATGACGCCATAATGGTAGGTAGCGGCACCATGCTGTATGACCGTCCGAGCCTCACCGCACGGCTGTGGCCCGGACACAACCCGCTGCGCGTGACAACCGACCGCAGCGGCGTCATACACTCGCCCGACAACAAATTCACCATATTGGGACGTGAAGACGACGGCTCGACAGCATCATATCTCAAAGCGCTGCACGACAAAGGCATAACCTCGGTACTCGTAGAGGGAGGCGCACGATTGCTCCAATCGTTTATCGACTCGGGAATGTGGGATACGGCAAGAGTCGAAGTGGCACCGACAGCCCTCGGCGACGGCGTTAAAGCGCCACTTCTATGTATACGACCCACAGAATCATTAACAGTAGGCAACAACTGCATATATTATTACGACAATCCTGACAAGCAGTCGTTAAAAACAACTAAAAACATTAAATAAGCGGCTAAATGTCGATAACACCGCTTCAGTTTTAACGGATTAATTGTAATTTTACGTCGATTATCGCATTTACTTATAGAAATTGTTAGTAAATTTGCAACTTGAAAATTAATGTCTGAAAAGTATGATTAAAAGATTTGCAGCATCATATCTGATCGCCGGGGCTCTCTTTGCCGCAGCGATGACCGCATGCAACGAAAACGACAACAACTATCAGGATGACTACGGCTACACACCCGAGACAATGTACTCGAGCACAGCCGTGACCTCATTCAATATAAAGCCCAACAGCAAGCTACTTGCCAATCTTGACTCGGTATTTTTCACCATCGACCTTAACCGCGGTCTGATATTCAATGCCGATTCACTGCCTAAAGACACAAAAATAACCAAGCTTGTTCCAAACATCGGCACAAGCGGCAGTTCTAAGATAGAACTTATCGTCAAGGGATCAAAGGTCATGAAAGACACCACATTTGTCTACACGACCAGCTTTACCGACAGTATCGACTTCTCGGCAAACGTGATGGTGCGCGTAACCTCGCTGAACGAGAAATACACCGGCAACTATCAGATAAAAGTAAACGTACACAAACTAAAGCCCGACTCGCTTCACTGGAGTGAAATAGCATGGAAAGGGATGCCCGGCAACCCCATAGCACAAAAGACCGTAGTGAATGACGAGCGCGTATATACGTTCATGGAGACAGCCGACGGCTACAAAGTATGGATACAAGACACCCCCGGAGCAGACGGAGAGGTAAAGCAGCTGACGTTCACCTCGTCGCTTGACGTAAAATCGGTAGTGGCCGGTGAAGACATGTTCTATGCGCTTAATACAAACGGCGTGCTCCACTCGTCGCATGACGGCATAGACTGGACAGCCCAAGGAGAACAGCTACACCACATCTATGGAGTATATGACGGACATGTCATTGCTGTCAGAAAAGACGGAGCAAAATACTTCCATACGACATATCCTCATACCGGAACCGACACGGAGGTAAGCGCCGACTGCCCGATAAGCGGCACAAGCCCGCTTATTCAATTTGAAAACAAATGGATGGAAAAACCGCTTGCATTGACAGTGGGCGGACGCACAGCCAACGGCACTCTCACCGGAGCCGCTTGGGGCTATGACGGCGCACACTGGGCCAAGGTAAGCGCGACTCCTATCAAAGGAGCCTATCAAGGCATGACTCTGTTTCCCTACTTCACCTTCCGCACCTCTTCCTCCTCATGGAAGGTTACCGAATACTCCACTATTTTCGCGATGGGAGGCGTAAACCAGCAGGGCTATAACACCCGCAGAGTGTTCATATCTCGTGACCAAGGACTTAACTGGAGCGAAGCCGACGACTTGCTCTCGTTACCCGATTATATACCCGAAACGGCCTTCGCACAGGCCATAGTATGGACTTCCGAACTGCATTCGCGCTCGCTCGCGGCATCATCGGACTGGAATGAAACAGCGGCCCGCCCGTTGCCAGCTTGGTGGATAGAGACTCCCGGCTACGGCCGCGCTACCAAGCCCGTGACATCATGGGAGTGCCCTTACATATATCTTTACGGCGGAATACTGCCCAACGGACAGCTCAATCCTCAAGTGTGGCGCGGTGTCATCAACCGCCTCACCTTCAAGCCTCTTGAATGAGACGCATAGCGACAGCAGCGTTGATTTCGGCAATGACGGGCTTGGTCGGCCCGACATTGGGAGCACAGGAAGCGGCATATAAAATGGATCTCGGAGCATCGCTCGGCATGAGCGGCTATCTCGGTGACACCAATACAGCCAATTTTCTGAAGCATCCCGGCTTTGCAGGCAATGTGTCAATGCGCTACCTGATCGACACGAGATGGGCGGCGCGTGCCGTATTCTCGATAGCGGGACTTAGCGGCGACAGTGCCGATATGACTGACGTGTTTCCCGGAGGGGAAACATATAAATTCACCTCGACAGTCTATGACCTCGGGGGACGTATTGAATTTAACTTTTTTAATTACGGCATCGGAGAGCGATACAAGAAGCTGTGCCGGTGGACGCCCTACCTGTCACTCGGCGCCGGCGTCACCATAGCTTCCTGCGGAGGCACTTACACCGCATTCAATCTGCCGATGGGCGTAGGCGTGAAATACAAGTTGCAGCCGCGTATCAACCTCGGACTGGAATGGACAATGACCAAGGTGTTCGGCGACCATGTCGATGGAGAGAAACTACACGACCTTCAAGGCATCAAAAGCTCATTTATCAAGAATACCGACTGGTACTCCATGATAATGCTTTCGTTCAGTTTTGAGTTTGGCGAGCGATGCTCAAGTTGTTTTTACGTGGACTGAAATGATAATTAACCGACTATGTCGCTGACTGACAATATAGATACCGATCGCATTCCGCGTCATGTAGCCGTCATAATGGACGGAAACGGACGTTGGGCCAAATCTCACGGGCTGCCACGCTCCGCAGGACATGTGGAGGGCGTGAATACTGTGCGCAAGATTACCGAAATAGCCTCGGAACTTGGCATCGGATATCTCACGCTATACACGTTTTCGACTGAAAACTGGGGTCGTCCCAAGGAGGAAGTCGACGCACTCATGCATCTTATCGTGGCGGCTATCGAACGAGAAACCGCCGACTTGATAAAGAATAATGTACGGCTCAACATGATAGGTGACTTCTCGCGTATGCCCGACTTCGCCTACAACAGATTGTGCCGATGCATAGATGACACGTCGCACTGCACCGGCCTGACACTCGTGCTTGCCATCAGTTATTCTTCGCATTGGGAGATAACCGAAGCAGCCAGACGTATAGCCAGAGCTGTCAACGAAGGCATAATGTCAGCCGACGAAATAACTCCCGAAACCGTGAGTGCCAATCTTGCCACGGCCGGAATGCCTGATCCTGATCTGGTCATACGTACCGGCGGTGACTTCCGCATGAGCAACTTCTTGTTGTGGCAGGCTGCCTATGCGGAGATAACGGTCACCCCGACTTTCTGGCCCGACTTCACCAAAGAGGACTTCTACCACATAATAGCGGGGTACCAGTCACGAGAGCGAAGGTTCGGCAAAACAAGCGAGCAGATAGCTCATGACAATGAATAATTAAATACAACTGATATATAATATCACATTACTTCAGATTATGCGTAGTAAGTTGCTAATCATATTGATGACAGTTTTGGGCCTTAACATTTCGGCTCAGGTCAAGCCGGCAGAACCCGTTGATACGGTATATAACCCCAACATTATATATACCGGTATACCCAACAAATACGAGATTGCCGGTATAAAAGTGACAGGAGTACCCAATTACGAAGACTATATCATCATCGGATATTCCGGTATAAACATAGGCGACCGTATCGAGATACCGGGACCCGAACTGACAGCTGCGGCAAAACGATTCGCACGTCAGGGCCTGTTCTCGTCGATACAGATAAAGGTCGAAAAAACGGCCGGTGATCTGGCTTGGCTCGAATTTGCGCTCAAACCGCAACCGCGCATCTCCAAAATCAACTACATCGGTCCGTCCAACGGCGAACGCAAGGATATCGAAGAACGCCTTCAGCTGATGAAAGGCAATCAGATAACGCCCAATATCGTCAACCGGGCCACGGCGATAATAAAGAATTACTACGCACAGAAAGGCTTCGGAAACGCATTGGTGAAAATCGAGCAGGAAGAAGACCTGTCGGCGCCCAACGAAAATATCGTAAACATCAGAATCAACAAAAACAACAAGGTCAAAGTACATAAGATATACATCGACGGCAACGAGGTGATGAGCGACAACGCCATCCAGCGCACGATGAAAAAGACCAACGAAAAAGGCAAACTAATCAATCTTTTCCGTCAGAAAAAGTTTGTAGAGAGTGACTTCAAGGATGACTTGGACCGAATAATCGAAAAATACAACGAGAAAGGTTATCGCGACGCCAAAATACTCAAAGACAGCGTAGTGGCTTACGATGACAAGACTGTAGACGTATACATCGATCTTGAAGAGGGCAAGAAATATTATATCAGCGACATAGACTGGGTGGGCAACACAATATTCCCCACCGAAGTGCTTGATCAGATACTCGACATACGTCCCGGCGACGTCTACAACCAGAAGCTGCTCAACAAACGCGTGCTTGAGGATGACGACGCAGTGGCAAACCTGTATATGAACCGCGGTTATCTGTTCTATCAGCTCGTGCCTATAGAAAAAAACATCGACGGCGACTCCATAGCCCTCGAACTGCGTATGTTCGAAGGACCTCAGGCCACAGTCAACAACGTCATCATCAACGGCAACGACCGCCTTTATGAAAAGGTAATACGCCGCGAACTCCGTGTAAAACCCGGTCAACTTTTCAACAAAGACGACCTGATGCGTTCGGCACGTGAAATAGCACAGACCGGACACTTCGATCCGGAAAACATGGACATACGCCCAGAGCCCAACGAAGACAACGGTACTGTCGACATCGTATTTAACCTCGAGTCAAAAGCCAATGACCAAGTGGAGGTGTCATTCGGCTGGGGTCAGACCGGTCTTATAGGAAAACTCGCGCTCAAGTTCACCAACTTCTCAATAAAAAATCTGTTCCGTCCGGGCACTTACAAAGGTCTCATACCACAGGGTGAAGGACAGACATTCACCATAAGCGCACAGACCAACGCCAAGTACTACCAGAGCTACTCGATATCGTTCCTCGACCCGTGGTTCGGAGGCAAACGCCCCAACTCACTCTCGGTATCGGCCTACTACGCCCGCCAGACAGGTATCAACTCCTCATATTACAACAACAACTGGTACAATCCGTACATGTACGGAGGCTATGGCTACGGTTACGGCTACGGCAGCAATTACAACGACTATTACCAGAATTCATATGAGAACGCCTACGACCCCAACAAGATGCTCCAGATGGTTGGCGTCACAGTGGGCTTCGGAAAGCGTCTCAACTGGCCTGACGACTACTTCACATTCCAAGCCGAGCTGAGCTATCAGTGGTATTACCTGAAGAACTGGGACTACCTGTACTACATGAACAACGGTACTTCCAACTCGATAGTACTCGGACTGACACTCGCCCGCACCTCCATCGACAACCCGCTTTACACCCGTAAAGGCTCGATGTTCTCTGTCAATCTCCAGCTCACACCGCCGGCCTCATGGCTCAACGGCAACAAAAACTGGGAGAAACTGTACAAAGAGAATACCACCGAGTCCAAGAAACAGCTTTACCGCTGGATCGAGTACTGGAAACTCCGTATCAAGTCACGTACTTACACTCCGCTTACCGATCCTGACGGCAAATGGACACTCGTGCTGATGACACGCGCCGACATGGGACTTCTCGGCAGCTACAACAAGTGGCTCAAGTCACCGTTTGAAACATTCTACGTGGGCGGTGACGGCATGTCAGGCTCGTACACCTATGCTACCGAAACAATCGGTCTCCGCGGTTACGAAAACGGACAGTTCACCCCGTGGACAAAAGAAGGCTACGGCTATGCCCGCGTAGGTATGGAACTCCACTTCCCGTTCATGCTGTCGGCATCGACAACAATCTACGGTCTGACATTTGTTGAAGCCGGTAACGCATGGACCGATGTCAAGAGCTTCTCACCATTTGACCTCAAGCGCAGCGCCGGTGCCGGTGTACGTATCTACCTTCCTATGGTGGGTATGATGGGTATCGACTGGGCCTACGGTTTCGACAAGGTGTACGGCAAAAAAGGCGGCAGCCAGTTCCACTTCATTCTCGGCCAAGAATTTTAAAAATGCCTAATATGACTAAACTTAATTATCTGCCAAGCGTCATATTAGCATAACCGTTTAATTGATTTTCAACATGAAGAAACTTACTTTAGCTATCATCGCCATCGTTGCATGCACGTTCGGAGCATACGCACAAAAGTTTGCGCTCATAGATATGGAATACATTCTCAACAATATTCCCGCCTACGAAATAGCCAACGAACAGCTCAACCAGATATCGCAGCGCTGGCAGAAAGAGGTAGAAGCCAAAGCCAGCGAAGCCCAGACCCTCTACAAGAACTTCCAGAACGACATGGTGTTTCTTACCGACGAGCAGAAGTCCAAGAAAGAGGCAGAGATAGTAGCCAAGGAGAAAGAGGCTACCGAACTCCGTTACAAATACTTCGGCCCGGAAGGGGAACTTAACAAAAAACGCCTCGCTCTCATACAGCCCATACAGGACGAAATCTACAACGCCGTCAAGAAAGTAAGCGAGGAGAGAGGCTATCAATGTATATTTGACCGTGCGTCATCGGCCAACATAATATTTGCATCGCCGCGCATTGATGTAAGCAACGAAGTACTTGCCAAACTCGGATATTCGCGCTGACGGCCCGGATATTCAGTTTTTTTGAGAGCTCATTTTAGCATATATGAATAGAGTTTCTTATCTTTGCATAGTTATTAACCTAAACCGACAATTTTAACATTACACTACTTAATATGATTAAGAAATTTTTGCTCGCTATATTTGTAGCGCTTCCCATGCTTGCAGTAGCTCAGGCACCCAAGTTCGGAGTTGTAAACACTCAGGTTATCATCGAGGCCATGCCTGAAGTCAAGGCCGCCCAAGAAAAGATCACCGAGTCTTCAAAGAAGTATGAAGACGAGTTCAAGAAGCTGCAGGAAGAGATGGAGAAAAAATTCGGCGAATACCAAGCTCTCGCCGCTGACACCCCCGAGTCCATAAAGGAGCGTCGCATGCAGGAAATACAGGAACTAGACCAGAAGATGCAGCAATTCCGCGCAACCGTTTCTCAGGACCTCAGCCGTCAGCAGGAAACCCTTATGGCCCCCATTCAGGAAAAAGTACGTCAGGCCATCAACACCGTGGGCAAAGAAAACAGCATGACATTCATCTTTGAAAACATTCTTCCGGTCTACACCGGCACCGATGTTCAGGATGTCACCGCCAAAGTAAAGGCTAAACTCGGCCTCCAATAAGAGACATCAATAATCCATATAACTGAAAAAGGTCGCGTCTTAACAAAGTAGCGACCTTTTGATTTAATAAGGCTCAGATACAAAATACCGTCTGATATGATAACAAAACCGACTGCCAAAGGCCCCATCGGCATTTTCGACTCCGGATACGGAGGTCTCACAATATTGAGCGACATCATGAAAACGCTGCCCGAGTATGACTACATATACCTTGGCGACAATGCACGAGCGCCATATGGAGGCAGGTCATTCGACATAGTATATCGCTTCACACTTCAGGCGGTCCGATACCTTTTCGAACGCGGATGCCATCTCGTGATACTGGCCTGCAACACGGCATCGGCAAAAGCATTGAGGACCATACAGCAAAACGATCTGCCTGCAATAGACCCCTCACGCAGAGTGCTCGGGGTGATACGCCCCACGGTAGAAAAAATCGGCGACATAACCCGCAACGGCAACATAGGCATTGTGGGCACCGCCGGCACCGTACGCAGCCGAAGCTATGACATGGAGATAAACAAACTGTATCCCGGATTCAACATATTCTCCCAAGCATGCCCTATGTGGGCGCCGCTCGTAGAGAACGGAGAAGCCGACAAGCCCGGAGCCGACTACTTTGTCAAGCGCGACATAGATCTGCTAATCCGGCAGGAGCCTTCGATCGACTCCATAATTCTCGGGTGCACACATTACCCTCTTCTCCTTGACAAGATCGAGCGCTATGTACCAGAAGGCACAAAAGTACTGCCACAAGGCAAAATAGTGGCCGACAGCCTTGCCGACTACCTTGTGCGTCATCCGGAGATGGCCGCAAAATGCAGCCGAGGCTCTACATGCACCTATCTGACCACGGAGAATCCGGATAAGTTCTCTGAATCCGCCACGGTGTTCCTCTCCACCCCTGTCACCGCACAGTCGGTCACCCTAAACTGACCGCATTAACGATACTTCCATATAGCATATAATGACAGAGGGCCGCGGTCTTATACTCGCGGCCCTCTGATGTTATGTCAAATAAACGTTCTATCAGATGATTTTATCAAGAGAGGCTATATTGGCCTGCACCATCTCGTCGGTAACCTCATAGTTCTGCAAGTCACCGGCTATGTACGAGTCATAGGAAGCCATGTCGATAAGACCGTGACCAGAGAGATTGAATAATATGACCTTGGAAGTACCCTCTTCTTTGGCCTTCTGTGCCTCGCGTATAGCTGTGGCTATGGCATGGGAGCTTTCCGGAGCCGGTATGATGCCCTCGGAACGGGCAAACAGAGTGGCTGCGGCAAAGGTCTCCAGTTGAGGAATGTCCACCGCCTCGATAAATCCGTCCTCACGCAACTGGCTCACTACAGCACCGGCACCGTGATAGCGCAATCCGCCGGCATGTATGTTGGCCGGAGCAAAGTTATGACCGAGCGTATACATCGGTATCAACGGCGTGTATCCGGCCTCGTCGCCGAAATCGTATTGAAGTACTCCGCGGGTGAGTTTTGGGCATGAAGCCGGCTCGGCGGCAATAAAACGTGTAGAGCGTTCACCGGCAAGATTATGACGCATGAAAGGGAAAGTCACACCCGAGAAGTTGCTGCCGCCGCCGAAACATCCGATAACGACATCAGGATACTCGCCTGCCATCTCCATCTGCTTCTCCGCCTCAAGGCCAATGACAGTCTGATGCAGTGCCACGTGATTGAGAACAGAGCCGAGAGTATACTTGCAGTTGGGAGTCGCCATGGCGAGTTCCACGGCTTCGGATATGGCCGTACCGAGTGAACCCTGATAGTGCGGATTCTCGGTAATAATCTTTCGTCCGGCCTTGGTCGACATACTCGGCGAGGCAATGACTTCGGCTCCATAAGTCTGCATGATGGAACGACGATACGGTTTCTGATGATATGACACCTTGACCATATACACAGCCAGCTCAAGACCGAAATGACGGGCGGCAAGCGACAGAGCGGCACCCCATTGCCCGGCACCGGTCTCGGTAGTTATATTGGTCACACCCTGCTTCTTGCAGTAGTAAGCCTGCGGTATGGCCGAATTGAGTTTATGCGACCCCACCGGGCTCACACTCTCGTTTTTGAAATATATATGGGCCGGAGTATCAAGCGCTTTTTCAAGACCGCGAGCACGCACCAACGGAGTCGGACGCCATATGCGGTACATATCGCGCACCTCATCGGGGATTTCTATCCAGCGGTCGGTATCGTTAAATTCCTGACGCGACACCTCCTCGGAAAAGAGCGGAAACAGGTCTTCGGCCTTCATCGGTTCCTTGGTGACAGGGTTGAGCAGCGGCCGCGGCTTACGCGGCATATCGGCCACCACATTGTACCATGCGGTAGGAATATCTTTTTCCTGCAATAAAAATTTCTTTGATTCCATGTTAAATGATTGTATTAAATATTCTGTTCGATACGCCATGTAAATGCACGCAGGCCGAGACGCGGCGTAGCCACATCCATCTCGTGCAGTTTATCGAGCACGTTTTCCACTCTTTCGTCGGCCACCATAGTTATAATCGCGGAAGCGAGCGATGGCCACGCGTGGGAACCGTAGTGAGGCTCTCCGGTCGAGGAGCCCCGGCCCTGAACCTCGCGCCAAGCGGTAAAACCGCGGCAGTTGTTGCGCTCAAGCATATCGACGATGCGTTCGTAGTAGGCTTGGTCAAATGTTATAAGTATAGCTTGCATATGGTCGATGATTATAGCAAAGGACTATTGTTTCTCTATTTTGTTATCACTAATCACGTTCTTTCGTAACTTCCTACGGTTGCGTCTCACTCCGTTATATGCAAAGATACAATAAAGTACCGGCACAAACAACAGCGTAAGTATGGTCGAGAATGTAAGACCGCCGATAACGGCTGTACCCATAGGTCGCCACATCTCGGCACCCTGACCCGTACCGCAAGCCATAGGCACCATACCGAGTATTGTTGTAAGGGTCGTCATGACCACCGGGCGCAGACGCGACTTGCCGCCGAGTATCACGGCCTTGCTTATAGACATGCCGCGCTCGCGGTTGAGCGATATGTAGTCGATGAGCACGATACCGTTTTTCACCACAATACCGATAAGCATTATGGCTCCGATCATCGACATGATATTGAGAGTATGGCCCGACAGCCACAGTATTATGAACACACCGGAGAAAGCAAACAGCAATGATGTCATGATGATGCCCGGATAGGTATAGCTTTCAAACTGTGCCGCCATGACAATATACACAAGTATGACAATCAGCACTGCGAGCAGCAACAGGTCACGGAATGAATCCTGCTGGTCCTCGTAGCTTCCCGCAAGACCGATGTTTACACCCGAAGGCAAATCCATTTTGTCAATCTCCACCTGCGCCTTTTCTACTATCTCACTCATAGGCGCTCCGGCCACCACGGCACTCACCGTGATTATACGCTGACGGTCTTTGCGCTCAATTGTAGGCGGAGTGAAACGCTCTACCACAGTGCCTACATCCTTTATGCGTACCGCATTGCCGGTGCCGGAGTATATAAGTATATTTTCGATATCCTCAAGCGATGTGCGCTTCTCGGGAGCATACATAACCTTTATGTCGTACTCCTCGCCGTCCTCGCGATAGAGCGATGCTATGGAACCGTTTATGCGGTTGCGCAGATAACCGGCAGCCGTCTGCAGATTAAGTCCGTACAGAGCCAGCTTCTCTCGGTCAAAGTCGACCTGATACTCAGGCTGGTAATCGGCACGCGACACACGTATGTCAGCCGTACCCTTAATGCCTGACAGTATTTTGACAAGCCTCTGCGCCACAGAATCGGTCTCTGTAAAGTCATAGCCGTATATCTCATAATCAAGCTGTGACTGACCGCCCATGCCCATTCCGCCGCCGACAATGACCTGAGCCTTTTTAAACTCCGGATACCGCTTCAAATCGGCACGCATAGCAGCCGCAATCTCGGTTATGCCCCTTTCTCGGTCGCCGGGATCAAGCAGACGCACATTAGCCGATATGATGTGGGTGCCGTTGTCGCTCAACGAGCCAAACACATTGTCGCTCGAAGCCGTACCGGTGGTGTAATTCATAACCCTGATTTCGGGATATTTATCGCGCCACTCGGCATAAAGACGCTCCATAACCTCCTTTGAAATCTCAACACGGGTGCCTATTGGAAGTTCAAGTTTCACCGACAGGCGCGCATCGTCAGCCACGGGGAAAAACTCGGTGCCCACGCTCTTCATAAGCACAAGCGAGCCGAAAAATGTGGCCATACACACCATAACCGTCAGCAGTTTATGGCCCACTACCCAGCCAAGCAGCCAAGCATAGCCGTTGTCAAACGCATCAAGGCCCTTACGTACAGGAGTATACAGCACCTTGTAAATCCGTCCATGCTTGACATCCTTGCGCAGCAACTGCGAGCATAACATCGGAGTAAGCGACAGTGCGCACACCGTCGATATGATCATCATGATAGTCACCATCCATCCGAGCTGGCGGAAAAGGACTCCGGTCATACCGGTGACGAGAGTGAGCGGGAAGAACACCGCTATAAGCGTAAGCGTCGATGCTATAACCGATACGGCCACCTCGTTGGTGCCGTGTACGGCGGCCTGTTTCGGGTCGGAGCCACGCTCAATGTGGGTAGTGACATTTTCAAGTACAACAATAGCGTCATCGACCACCATACCTATCGATATGGATAGAGCCGACAGCGACACGATGTTGAGCGAATTGCCCGTAATGGCAAGATATATGAACGAGGCTATAAGCGATATCGGTATTGTGATCGTGATAATCAATGTGGCGCGCCAGCGTCCCAAGAACGCAAACACCACAATTATCACAAACAGCAGAGCGTAAAGCACAGTCTCGACCAATGAGGCTATTGTATTGCGGATGTTGTCAGACGTATCCACAATCACCCCGAGCTTCACGTCGGAAGGGAGTCGCTTCTGCAGCGAAGGAAGCATCTTCATGACCTCTTCCGATATTTTTACCGAATTGGCTCCCGACTGCTTCTGCACCACAATCATGGCTCCCTGCTCACCGTTGTTGAATGTTTCCTGCGCACGCTCCTCAAGAGTATCTTCAATGCGGGCCACGTCGCGCAGATACACGTTGCGGCCACCCTGCGAGCCCACCACAAGGTCCTTGAGGTGATCGGTAGACGTGAACTCGCCTTGCACACGAAGCGAGTATGTATCACTGCCTATGTCAAATGCTCCGCCGGGTATATTGCGGTTTTCTGCGGCAATCAGGGCCGAAATGGTCTCCACCGACAGATTATAGGCCTCAAGACGCTGCGGGTCGACATAAATATGTATCTCACGCTTGGGAGCGCCGGATATGGATACCGAACCGACTCCGCTGATTCGGGCAAGCGGATTGGCCACATTCTCATCAAGAATCTTGTATAGTCCCGGCATGCTCTCTTTGGCCTGTACCGACAGCAGCACTATCGGTATCATGTCGGAACTGAACTTGAATATTATGGGATTTTCAGCCGCGTCGGGCAGCTGGCTCTTCACCATGTCGAGTTTGTCGCGCACATCATTGGTAAGCACGTCTATATCTTCGCCATACTCAAATTCGAGAGTTATAACCGATATGTTCTCACGCGACTTCGAGGTTATGTGTTTAAGATCGTTTACCGCATTAAGACTGTTTTCAAGCGGACGCGTCACATTCTGCTCGATATCGGGCGCGCTTGCCCCGGAGTAAGTGGTCATGACCATTATGGTATTGGTCTCGACATCGGGGTAAAGGTCGATAGGCAGAGTCGTGAGCGAGAATAGACCGAGTATCATCACGGCCACAAAACAGAGAGTGGTCATGATCGGACGCTTCACCGCACTTGCATATAAGCTCATCCTGTGTACTTTTTATTGTTATGACGTATAACTACTTTTTTATGACATTAACCTCTATGCCGTCGGCAAGGCGGCTCTGTCCGGATATGACTACTTCGTCACCGTTTTCAACTCCCGAGAGCAATTCATAAGCGTCGCCGAGGCGCTGGCCTATCTCGACACGGCTGAAGTCGACTTTACCGTCTTTATAAATGTATACAAACTTCTCGCCCGAACCGGTCTGCTTCACGATGGCCCTGTCAGGCACAACCACACGCTCCTCGGTGCCGAAATTCATCACCACACGCGCAAACATGCCGGGACGCACACGCTCGTCGGCATTGGCTATCACGACCTCGACGGTAAACGTACGTGTGGCAGGATCGATCACCGGATATATCAGGTCGACCTCTCCGACAAACTTCTCGTCGCCATATACATCAAGATACACATCGACTTTCATGCCCTTGCTCACCTTGGTGAATTCATTCTCGCTGACATTAATAAGAACCTTCACCGGCCGTAGCTGCTCGATGGTGAGTATAGGCTGCTGGCCGGTCATGTCGCCGGGATCATAGTTGCGGGCGGTCACCACTCCGTTTATAGGCGACAGGAGTATGGTGTTTTCAACCATATTGTCATATTGGCGCCGTGCGGCGTCAAGTTCAGTCTTCATCTGGTCCACGGCCTGCTTTGTGCCGCCGCCTATGTTAAACAGCTCAAGTGCGCGGTTATATTCACGCTCGGTATTGTCGAGGCGTACCTTCAGCTGATCTATGTTAACATCGTCGAGCACCACGAGTTTCTGACCTTTGGCCACCTTATAGCCTACATCGACAAGTATCGACTTTATACGGTTGGGTGTGGAGGTAGTTATATTGTTGGTCTTGAAAGCCTCTACCGTAGCGGTGTATGACATAAGTTGGTCAACACTCTGACGGTGTACTTTGCGTATCTCCACGTTAGGACGTTCGTCCACTTCCGCTACAATGGCCTTATCGGCTCCGTCGCCTTTGCAGGAATGAAAAGGCACCGCGGCCATCAACGCCAAGCCTAACAATGCGGCGGCGTATCTGTTGCAATTCATTGACATTATACTCGTGATTGTTTTTATTTGTTATCGACCGGTTTATATTTTTCAAGATCTGCATTGCCCAACAGAAGTTCCAGCTCGCTGTTGGCCACCAGATAATTGTATATCGACTGATAATACGACAGGCGGGCCTGCGTAAGCGCAAGTTCTGCATCGCGCAGGTCAAGATAGCTTGCCGCACCTATCTCAAACGACTTCTCCATTATGGCATAGGCCTTGACTGCCTGCGTCACACTCTCGGAACTGCTCGATATCTGCTTCACATTTTTATTGATATTGTCCACTGCAAGGTCAACCTGCATCCTTACCGAGCGCTCAAGATTATCACGCTGCCACTTCATCTCGTCGACCTGTATGCGCGACTGCTTGATGCGGCTGTAGCGCTGACCGCCCTCAAATATCGGTATCGACAATGTAAGCCCCACTACGGAATAAGGGTTCCAACGGAAGTTTTTAAGCGCGTTGCCGTTTGATGACGAAGTCCAGTTGTAGTTGGCCGTAAATGCAAGCGTAGGAAACCATGCTGCTTTCTGCACCTTAAGAGCCTGCTCAAGAGTACGTGTCTGCAACGACAATTTGCGCAGGTCGCTGTTGCCGTCTATCGTCTTGTCGATCGATAAAGCGTTTTCGTACATGTCTTTCTCGTAGTCGGCCAGTTTAACCGTAGGTTTCACCGGATATCCGGTGTCTATGCCCATGAGTATGGCAAGCTGCATACGGGCCTGCTTGATCGCGATTTCGGCCTGAAGCAATTCCGGCTCCACATTCTTTACCTGAACCGATGAGCGCAACACATCATACTCCGACGCCGTACCCACCTGAAACTTTTTCTCAAACACCCCGTGGTTGAACACCGCGTTGTCATAATTCTCCCTTATCACCAAATAACTGTCCTCGGCAAGCAGGAGCGAGTAGTAAGCGCTCTTTATCTGGTTGACAAGCGACAAGCGCGAAGAACGCGCATCCTCGATATTCTGTAATATCTGACTGTCACTCAACTTAAGCGAGGCCCATAACTGGGGGGCTATAAGTGGCAGAGTAGCGTTGAATCCTACCTGATAGCTGTTGTCGAGACCCATTTTTATACCGTCGCGGCCGGCCGATGACTTGGCTCCCGAAAGTCGGTTTTCCGGCTCTTCACCGTCGCCCTGACCGGCATCGCCGCCACCGCCCAGACTGCCGAAATCCATATTCATATAAGCCACCTGCTTGGCTACCATGCGGTTATAGTTGGCTCCGAAGTTTATTGTAGGGAGTAGCTGGCCGAGAGTCTCTTTCTTGGAGTAGTCCATTCGTTCTATCTCCATATCGGCTACTTTTATTGTAGGATTTTCACTTAAAGCTATAGTGATGCATTGGTCAAGCGACAGAGCAAGTGTATCGGCCGGAAGTTGCCGGGCCGGCAAAGACAGAACGAGACCGAAAGCAACCCCTGACACAGCATATCGTAATTTCATACCCATGTGATGATTATTGACATTTGTTATTAAATATCCTCTAATTCAATACAAAGTTAATAGCACGGCTACCGAAATACAAATATCACATATAAAAAATGCCAAAAAAGATAATAATTTATCCTTTTCGGCATTTTTTATATTTTACGACCAAATATAGCTATGAGGCGAGGACCTGATAACCGGCTTCGGCAAGACCTTTCTTTATGATCTCGATATGCTCATGATTTCGGGTTTCCATCACAAGACGGAGCGAGCAGCTTGTTATAGGAGTATCAACACTTATGCGCTCGTGAGTCACTGATATGATGTTGCCTCCGAGACGTCCTATGACCTCGCTGACATCGGCAAGGACACCGGGCTTGTCGAAGAGGTCTATGGTTACGGCATAGTTGCGGCCGCTCTTTATAAGACCTCGGTTTATCACACGGCTGAGTATGGTGACATCTATATTGCCACCCGACACAAGACACACAGTATTGCGGCCCTTGACGGGCACCTTGTTAAACATCGCGGCTGCCACGGCCACGGCACCGGCGCCTTCAGCCACCAGCTTCTCCTGCTCCATCATGGCAAGAATGGCGGCCGATATTTCGTCGTCGCTTACAGTGACTATATCATCGACGTACTCCTTGCACAACGCAAATGTATTATCGCCCGGTTCTTTTACCGATATGCCGTCGGCCACGGTCGACACACTCGGCAGGCACTCTATCTTACCGTGCTTCAGCGACTCTACCATGCTCGGCGCTCCGGCGGCCTGAACACCGTATACTTTCACATCAGGGCGCACCGACTTTATGGCATAGGCCACTCCCGATATGAGACCGCCGCCGCCCACAGGCACTATGACTGCTTCGACTTCAGGCATCTCGTCAAGTATCTCAAGGCCTATAGTACCCTGTCCAGCTATGACAAGAGGGTCATTGAACGGATGCACAAACGTGTAGCCGTGTTCGTCCCGCATTTCGAGAGCACGCTTGTAGGCGTCATCGTACACTCCCGGCACAAGACACACCTCGGCACCGTACTTTTTGGTAGCCTCCACCTTCGATATAGGAGCCCCCTCGGGAAGACATATTATGGCTTTTATGCCGTTGGCTTTAGCTCCCAGAGCCACACCTTGGGCATGATTGCCGGCAGAACAGGCGATTACCCCATGTGACTTTTCCTCGTCGGAGAGTTGCGATATTTTATAGTAGGCGCCGCGCAACTTGAACGAACCCGTGTGCTGCAGACACTCCGGCTTAAGGTATACGTTACTTTCCGGATTTATCTTCGGCGCGGCTATTAGTTCCGTATGCCGCACTACACCTTTAAGCACGTGAGCGGCACGATATATGTCGCTCAACGATAGCATTTCATTTGACATTTTGACACTGTATTTTTTCTATGCCGCAAATGTAGCAATTATTCCTTTTACAAGGATACTTTTTACCGGGTTTTATTTGATTTTAGCCTCCAAATACATTATCTTTGCACCTGACAAAAACCAAATTATATTCAAGATGAAAAAGTTAGAAAGTCTCGTTGCCGAAAAGTTATTGAAAATCAGTGCGATTAAATTGCAACCCGAAATTCCTTTTGTTTGGGCTTCAGGCTGGAACTCACCTATATATACCGACAACCGCAAAACCCTCTCATATCCGGAATTGCGCACCTTTATCAAAACCGAGCTGTGCCGCATCATCATGGAGAACTTCGATCAGCCCGATGCCATAGCCGGTGTCGCCACCGGAGCCATAGCCCAAGGCGCGCTGGTAGCCGATACTCTCGCATTGCCTTACGTATACGTACGGTCGACGCCGAAAGACCACGGACTTGAAAACCTCATCGAGGGCAACCTCAAACCCGGCCAGAAAGTTGTAGTGATCGAGGACCTCATCTCTACGGGCGGCAGCAGCCTGAAAGCCGTCGAAGCCATACGCAATGCAGGTTGTGAGGTGGTAGGCATGGCGGCAATATTCACCTACGGCTTCCCGGTAGCTGTAAAACGCTTCAACGAAGCCGGTGTAAAGCTCATCACGTTGAGCAACTACAACTCCATGCTCGAAGCGGCGCTTGAAACCAACTACATCAAGCAGGAAGACCTTAAAACACTCAAAGAATGGCGCAAGGACCCCGCAAACTGGTCGCCCGCATCAAAAGCAGAATAAAGTTACAACCATCATTTAATCTCCCATAAAGTGACTACTTACTCCAGCAAACCGGCAACTCTCGACATGCCGGTAGAAACCGTATACAAACACATCAGCGACATAGCCGCGTATCAGGAAAAAATCAACGGACTGCCCGACGAAATAAAGCAAAAGATAGGAAACGTAACTTTTGCCGACGACAAAATAACGATCAAGGGCGCCCCGATGGGCGACATAGAACTTGTCGTTTCGGAACGCGTCGAAAACAAGCGCATGGCCCTGAATGCCATGAATTCGCCGGTGCCTATCATAATGTCTATAAATCTTGACGAGCAAGGAACCGGAAAGACGCAGGTGGTCACCTCGATTGACGTCGAGATGCCGGCCATACTCAAACCTATGGTAGGTCCGAAACTTCAGGAAGCAGCCGAAAAATTCGGCGACATGATCAAAAACCTCGCTTTCGTAAAATAAACGCATACACGGCATGGCATCCAAACTTTGGGAGAAATCGGTAACCGTCGACCATGACGTCGAGTCCTACACGGTAGGGCGCGACAGAGAGATGGATTTATATCTGGCCCCGTACGACGTACTCGGCTCCATGGCCCATATAACCATGCTTGAATCGATAGGGCTACTTACCGCCGACGAGTTGCACACGCTTCTCGATGCGCTGCGCGACATATACCGCGGCATAGAACAGGGCGAGTTTATAATCGAGGACGACGTCGAGGATGTACACTCTCAAGTGGAGCTGATGCTCACCCGACGCCTCGGCGACATAGGCAAGAAAATACACTCGGGACGCTCTCGCAACGATCAGGTACTTGTAGACCTGAAACTGTTCATACGCTCACGTATCGAGGATGTCGTGAAGGCGGCGACCCGGCTTTTTGACACACTCATAGCACAAAGCGACCGCTACAAGGATGTGCTGATGCCCGGCTACACTCATCTTCAGGTAGCCATGCCATCGTCGTTCGGCCTGTGGTTTGGAGCCTATGCGGAGTCGCTTGTCGACGACCTTACGGTACTTCGCGGAGCCTATGACGTGACCAACCGCAATCCGCTCGGATCGGCTGCCGGTTACGGCTCGTCGTTCCCGCTCGACCGCATGATGACTACCGACCTGCTCGGTTTTGACTCCATGGACTACAACGTAGTATATGCGCAGATGGGGCGCGGAAAGACCGAACGGATAGTATCGCAGGCTCTTGCCGGAATAGCGTCGACCATAGGAAAACTGGCTTACGACGCCTGTATGTTCAACTCACAGAATTTCGGCTTTATCAAACTGCCCGACGAATACACTACCGGCTCATCGATAATGCCTCATAAGAAAAATCCCGACGTATTCGAACTTACCCGTGCGAAGTGCAACAAACTTCAGGCACTCCCTTATGAGATAACGCTCATCACCAACAATCTGCCGTCGGGTTATTTCCGCGACCTTCAGCTCATAAAGGAGAATTTCCTGCCGGCATTTGACTCGATGATCGCCATAATAGACATGGTGGAGGCAATGGTGTCCAGCATAAAAGTAAATACTGACATACTGTCTGACGAACGCTACCGGCTTATGTTTTCCGTCGAGGAAGTCAACAGACTTGCCCGTGAAGGCATGCCGTTCCGCGACGCATACAAAAAAGTGGGCCTCGATATCGAGAACGGCTGTTTTATAGCACCCGACAAAGTCAGCCATACCCATGCAGGCTCCATAGGCAATCTGTGCAACGACCGCATAAAGGCTCTGTACGGCAAGGTCTTGTCTGAATTTAAATTCGACACCTATCACGAGGCTTTTGCCCGGTTGCTTGGACGTGAAAACGCTGATTGAAATATTGGCGGCCATACTGTCGGCCACAGCAGTGCTATCGTGCTCACACGTCGATGATGACCGCATACCAGCCGTAGGCGTCAACATAGCGCTTGACAACCCCGGATATTGGAACACCTTCGGAGTACACGCCCTCGGACAGTACCGCTACTTCATAAAAAACGAGGGTATACCGTCTGAATTTCACTACACGGCGCTTACATTTACAGGATTCGGCGGCGTGCTGCTTGTAACGGACATATACAATCAACCGCTCGCCTACGATCTTGCATGTCCCGTGGAGATGAAGCCGACTGTCAGAATCAGTTACAATCCCGACAATCTGCGCGCACGATGCAGTTCGTGCGGTTCGGAGTATGATGTAAGCGAATTTAACGGCAGTCCGGTGTCAGGAGCGGCCTACGAAAAAAAATACGGATTGCGGCGTTACCGCGTCATCCCCTCCTCCAGCGGCGGCTACAATATAGTATTCTGACCCCGACGCCCGACTAAAACGAAGTTAAAACAAGTCAACATTTGCACATTACGAAATAACTTGCTAACTTTGCCGAGCATAAGCATTATTACATGCCGGGCTGCCTGAATGGTGGAATGGTAGACACGAGGGACTTAAAATCCCTTGGCCATTATCGGCTGTGTGGGTTCGAGTCCCACTTCAGGTACAATATGACAGACGCCACATCACTTGATGTGGCGTCTGTCATTATTATCGGACCGCTCTTTCTGACGAGTCAAAACCGTTTTTCAGATGGACTAATTGCTCCATATAAAACTCTACTAATCGGCAGGCATCAGTTGTTCGTGCATGGAAGCGGCTGCATGTCGTCCGTCACCCATGGCGAGGATTACAGTAGCTCCACCCCTTACTATGTCGCCACCGGCATATATATCGTCAACCGATGACTTCAATGTAGCATCATCGACTACAATCGTGCCGCGACGCGACACTTCAAGAGCCTTAATCGAATTAGGTATCAGCGGATTAGGCGACACTCCCACACTCACGACCACCAAGTCGACCGAGATATCGACAACATCACCCTCTACCGGCACAGGCGAACGTCGTCCCGAAGCGTCAGCCTCTCCAAGTTGCATACGCTGGACTCTCATGGTCTTCACCCGGCCTTTTTCGTCAGCAAGATACTCCACCGGATTGTGCAGCGTCATAAATTCCACACCCTCCTCCTTGGCATGCTTTACCTCTTCGGCGCGGGCAGGCATCTCGGCCTCACTGCGCCGATATACTATCATGGCACGCTCGGCTCCCATGCGACGCGCAGTGCGCACTGAATCCATAGCCGTATTGCCGCCTCCTATCACCGCTATATTGCGGCCTTTAAGAACAGGAGTGTCATATCCGTCACGCCCGGCTCCCATAAGATTTATACGGGTAAGATATTCATTGCTCGACATGACCCCGACAAAATTTTCACCGGGAATACCCATAAAACGGGGCAAGCCAGCTCCTGAAGCGACAAACACGCCGCGAAAACCCATCTCATGGAGGTCATCGTAACTAATCGTCTTGCCCACCACACAATCCTTTACAAACTTAACGCCAAGTGCGGCAAGAGCGTTTATCTCCACATCTACCACATCATTGGGCAAACGAAACTCCGGTATGCCGTACTTCAGCACGCCTCCTATCTCATGGAGCGCCTCAAACACAGTCACTTCGTAGCCGCGCTTTATCATGTCGCCGGCAAATGATAGCCCGGCCGGACCGGAACCGACAACCGCCACCTTTATGCCGTTGAACTTCAACGGCTCGACATCGGCGGAGGCTGCGCCGTTAATCCGCTCGTAGTCCGCGGCGAAACGTTCAAGATAACCTATCGCCACAGGGTCCTTTTTCATTTTATGATATAGACACCGCGATTCGCACTGTTTCTCCTGCGGGCACACTCTGCCGCACACAGCCGGCAATGCGCTCGTCTCCTTAAGCACCACAGCGGCCTTGCCAAACTCACCGCGCTCTATATTTTTGATAAAGCCGGGAATGTTGATATTGACCGGACATCCGGTAACACACTGCGGGTCGGGACAGTCCATACAGCGACGGGCCTCAAGCACTGCCGCCTCGGCCGAAAGGCCCTGATTGACCTCCTCGTTGCACGTAACACGATAATCGGCCGGAAGCTCCGGCATCTTGACACGGGGTATGGATGTGCGCTCTTTCACAGGCGTGGCTTTACGCAGCTCTTCACGCCATTGTGCATCGCGTGGCGATGATGTATTCTGATTTATAGACATTTGTTTATCGATATTATAAATTTCAATTATATGAACGCAGACGCATCATCATTTCGTCAAAATCCACTTTATGAGCGTCAAACTCCGGTCCGTCAATGCACACAAAACGCATCTTTCCATCGACCGTTATTCGACAGGCACCGCACATGCCTGTGCCGTCGACCATAATGGTATTGAGCGAGCACATAGTAGGCACTTCGTATTTCGCGGTAAGCTGAGCGACAAACTTCATCATTATCGCCGGGCCTATCGTAACAACCTGATCGACCTTCTCCCGTGCTATCACACTTTCTACTCCGGCTGTGACAAGCCCTTTCGTACCGTAACTTCCGTCATCGGTCATTATAATAACCTCATCGGAGTAAGGCCTCACCTGATCCTCAAGTATTATAAGGTCCTTCGTTCGAGCCGCAAGCACGGTAACCACTTTATTGCCGGCCTCTTTCATAGCCTTTATTATCGGAAGCAGCGGAGCCACACCTACGCCCCCACCGCAGCACACTACGGTGCCGACTTTGGCTATATGGGTAGCCTGCCCCAAAGGACCTACCACATCGGCAAGGCATTCTCCCGGCTCGAGAGCGCATATCTTTTCGGTCGATACCCCCACATTCTGTATAACAAGGGTTATCGTACCGCGAGCTGTATCGGCGTCGGCTATCGTGAGCGGAATCCGTTCACCACGCTCACAAGCCCTTACTATAACAAAGTGCCCGGGCTTACGCGATGTCGCTATGGACGGAGCCTCAACCACTAATTTTACAACTTTTTCCGAGAAGTATTCCTTCTCAAGAATTTTATTCATAATGTTTAAGGTTAATATTATAATTCGTAACTATTGTTTCCGGCAAAGTTAACGAAAATAATCTTTCTCCGACACCTTTGCCAAATTAATTTAATTTCCTCATCACGACAATATACTCGTTATTCATAGTATCCACTTTTTTACCCGCTATATTGGTCGGGCTCGTTTTGGACGGCATACGCTTATTGGGAATACTCCGCACCACAGTCGTAACATGCTCGAAACCGCACTGTTCAAACATTTCCGCCGTGAAATAATCAAGCGGTATCTGAACTCCTTTCACGTTGCGGTTGCCAACCACATAGCACACCATGCCGCCTGTACGCACTGTATCGGCGACATTTATTATCGATGCCTTGTAATCGTTTAGAAACGATACAACCTCACAATAACGCCGGCAGTCGATATCTTTTATCTGCTGAAGCTCGGAACTGATAGTCTTGGTATCAAGCTCACTGACGTTTTTCCCTCCGCCCATGAGCAATGTATCCAGATTTCTGGCATGCTCGAAAGAAAACCATTCATTGGACCATCTTGAAAACTGGCCGTAGGCAACCGTAGTGCGGCTATCGCCATAGGGCGGAGATGTAAGCACTATATCCACGCTCTCTTTGGCCACGGCATCATCCGGGATTGGAAGAGTGCTGTCAAAGCCATATATTCTAACATCATCGTTGATTACGGCTTTTTTGTATTCGACAAGACCGATGATATTACGCCTTACTTTCTCCTCAAACATTTTGAATACGTCAGGATTATAAGTCGCAATACGTTTTTTATCCATACGGAAGCGCTTGAACTCGCCGTTGCGTGTATATGACGCCTCTCGCACTACTTCCGATAAAGCCAGATTAAAAAAATCAATATTATCCGTGCTGTTATCACTAATCAACTGCGACAGATATGAAAGCCGCAGCAGCACATCATAGGAATACCAGAACTCTCGATTGGATATCCGGCCAAAATCACGCTCTCTAACCGCTTCATCTGAATAAAACAACAAACCGTTTTGTATATTCCGAAACTCACGCTCTATTGCCATTGCATCATATCTCGTCGTTTTCACCTTTGATATGAATCGGGCAAGCGGATTAAGATCGGTCCCTACTGAACTCATTCCGCATAACGAGGCCTCCACAAGAGAGGTGCCGCTGCCCATATAAGGGTCAAGTAGCATCTCGCATCTGCCTTCTGGTCTGAATTCTCTTAATATCCGGCGCGCCACCTGAGGAATCATCATTGCCGGATAATTATGATAGCAATGAGTATATTCTTTTGTGTCAGCGTCTTGAGGATTACATAGGAGTAGTCGAAAACAATATCGACGAACCGGATTTATTCGGATACGAAATTAAAGCTCACCGCAATTCGGTAGGGTCTTATATAACCCTGTTTACTAAAAGCCCTGACTTTCCGAAAGGAGCCAACAGTATACTTAAGGACCGCTACGGAGTGCCGTATGATGACATTCCGGAATTAAAGAAGCTTCACACATCGATGTTTGCCGACAGGGGCAACACATTCAACAACCGCCTTTCCTTCCGGCTGATAAATGACCGGGAAAACAAAGTCCTGAAGATTGGCATATTTGACCTTGGCACCGGCCGGCTGATTGATAGCTCCACAGGATATACTTACAATTGCCTCAACAAAATATTACATAAAAAACTCATTGATCTTTTTTACGTAAGCGCGGAACGTAAATATGTTGACGATAAAGAGTTTTTTCATTTCAACCAAGCTACCATTTATTCTAAACCGTCGCTTGAACGCTTTCTCTCTCTTGTAGACAAAGGACTCATCATGTATGACATACGCATCGGCAGCTATAAGTCAGGGAAAAGCATGGGAAAAGCCCATGACCATGGTAGCGGGTTCCGTATACTGGAAGGAAACCTTCGGTTGCTGTTTGACGAGAAAGAAAATGTGCAATAAATTGATCAGCACGGAGCGTGTAAACGATTTTCCATATAAAAAGGGTGTTGTCTCACGACGACACCCCCTATAATCTACAATCTATATTTGAATACTTCCTCATGACGGGAGTATTCAAATATAGATAATCATAATCTTATTTAAAAGCAAACATGTTGAAGAACATGCTTTACCCGACGTTCACCTTACAGGAAAACGCGCCGGACGCAGAATCCAAGGATAAGGAGCTTTAACAACCACATTCCTGTCCTTTACAATATCATTATATGCCGCAGCGGCCTCCTCTGCCGTCGTATAGCTACCTGCCACAACATAATACAAGGCATCGGCATTCTCAAGAAGAAACGCTCCCGTATATCCGGCGGCCTTAAGACGTGTCATCTGCGACTTGGCATTAAACACCTGCTTGAAACCGTTGACTACAATATTATATTGCTTAACCTCAGCCGGATCTATGCTTTGAGCCGCCACTTTGACATTTACCGTATTCATTGGCAAGGAGTCTCCGTCAACGATTAGGCGCGTGTCTATCGCCTCCTTTTTCATTTTATCATATACATCGCTTCCTACACCTGAGGCCTCTTCCTTTTTCTGCCGGGCTATCTCATAAGCGGCTTTATAATTTTCTTCACTGGTCTTACATCCCGATATCGCGAACGATGCAATGACCACAAACGCCATAGCGGCTTTAAACATTAGTTTCATTCTGTATTCTATTAGATAGTTTGTTCAGTTCTATTACCTCAAGATCTTTTATAGTCCCCGCATCGACAACAAGTCTTACCAAAGTACGCTGTTGCTGCCAGCCCTGTACTCCGGCCGCTCCCGGATTCACATGAAGCATATCAAGCTCGTTGTCATACATCACTTTAAGTATATGGCTGTGGCCGTCTACCATCAGTTTCACACCGCTGTCGCGCAGAAGCGGCTTAAGGCCTCTCGCATAACGGCCGGGGTAACCGCCTATGTGTGTCAGCCATACTTTCACGCCCTCTACGGTGAACTCCTCGACCTCACGACATACACGGCGCACCTGACCGTGATCTATATTTCCTGCCACGGCACGCACCACAGGCGCCACATCCTGAAGCCGCTGAAGTATAGTTATGTCACCGATATCGCCGGCGTGCCATATCTCGTCACATCCGGCGAAATACCGCGCATAACGGTCATCCCAGTAGCTATGTGTGTCTGACAATATACCTATACGTTTCATTAAAATATCCTGTTATTGTTTTATAAGTCTTACACACTCTATCACGTAACCGTCATAGGCATGTCCGTGTCTTTCCCGAATATGACGTAATGAAAAACGGTTTTTACCGGCTTTTAGTTTTACCCGCAACATATTGCTGTTTACCGACACACCATCTCCGGAGTCGGCACTCAGGGGCATAACCAGCCCACCGGCTTCGGCTCCGTCTATATATATCATATACAGCGCACATCCATGCAGGACCTTTTTTACCCTATATCCGACATCCATGAAGTAGTCACCCGCCTCAGACACTTCCACCTCGAAATCAGGACTCCCGTTCTTTTTCGGCGTCTTCATCTCTACGACAGTCAATGCACCCTCGGGAATATACTCGTATGGTCGCGCGCTGAAGCCGCACCAAGTCTCGGTCATGACAGGCACTACATCGACCACGGCATATCTGTCCTGCGGCACAAACCTCACGTAGCCTGTATTAACCTGATCTATAAAGTCTCCGTTTATAGTTATATTGTATGCTATGCCCTCGGTAAAATTCGTTATTCGTCCTATGTGGTCGCTCCCCCACTCTATTGCCGGGGTCGCCGGCATTCTCGCCGCAGCCTCCTCGGTCACGACACCATAATCACCGGCCTGTTTATCCATGATTATCTCTACATTTACCTTTCCTTTCATGTCTGCGGGTAAAAAATGTCGGTCGCGTACCTCCCCGTTTATTGAGAAACTCTTTATTCGGCTGCCACTGCCCGATACAGTCACCGAGAGTTCCATGCCACGATATTTCATTCCGTACAACCTTTTTCGGCCGCCAAACGCCTCCGGCACCACCGGCGCAAAAACTATACCGTCGGATTCCAACTCCATGCCCATGACAACCTTTAGCACTATTGCGGCTATCCCCGCGCAAGCCCCGCCGCCATCAGATAAGCCTATGACCGTATCACCGGTGGTGTCCATACTTTCGGCTATATCCGACATGGCATAGGCTCTGAACAAAGAGGCCATACCGCGCTCCACCGCCGCCATGTTGCCGGCCTTGGCCGCCGCCATAGTCCAGCAAGCCTGCACCACAGGCCATGCCTCTCCTTCTTTACTGTCACCGTGCATAAAAGGATATACAGCCGGCACTCCATAAGCGCCCCAAGGAGTCTTGGACACAATCGAGCGCGCCATCTCTCTGTTGGCTATGCCGAATATTATGGCAAGAGCCTGACCGAAATTATCAACAGCCTGCGACTGTATCGGATATACTCCTCCGTAAAGATAGCGGCTGTAGAATCCGAGATTAGGTATCCACAGATTATTGTTGACGGCATCGGCTATCTCCTTGTCAAGACCGACCCACATAGGCATGACGTTATAGTCAGGAAGTCGTGTTATCATCGAGTCTCGCACTTTAAACGCCTCGGCAAACATGACATTTGTACCCAGACACATTGACTCATAACGGTCCTTGGCATCCATCCATTCGGGATAGTCGGCCACAGCATAACCTGAGTGAAGTTGCTCGCCGTGCATAAGTTTATAGGTATCGTCCCACATTACGAGCTTGTTCTCATTAAGGCTGTTCTCTATGGCATGCACCGCCTCGGGCAGCGCCGAAGCATCGCCCGTGACCTTGTACAGCTCCCACATAGCCGCGGCCCATGACATACGGTCGTCCGACACGGGCCAGTCCGCACAATGCCTTATATAAGCATCGCCATGCTCTCTTATAATCTTCGACATCAGAGTTCGCGACGAACGTTCGGGCACTAACAACGCCTCCGACATATATATAGCGTAATCATCAGCCGCAGCAGTATCGTTCAGTATCTCAGCCGCGGCTTTGTTATACAGAAAATCCACAAGGCACTGCTCCGACTCATACCGAGGCATACCGGCCGGCACCGAGTCAATGTCAACCGACAGAGTATCGGATGCCATATGCGGACCCGTAGCAATCATCCGCACAGGACTCACAGCTTTTACACATACCGCACCCTGCACTATACTGTCAGCATACACCGTAAACTCATCCGAGCCATATAGTCGGTCGGCCGCCTCTTCAGGGCCGCCACACGAAACGGCCATCCCCGATACGACAAACAATCCGGTCAAGATGACAAATCTTATCATAAACCACAGCCTCCTGTTATCCATAATCACGGCTAAGGTATGCAATTTCCCGCAAAAAGCCTCATTACTTAAATATTATTTTACATTTTCCCGACACAAAAACTTCGCAGTTACGATATAATACCGCCCAAATTTCTGTAAATTTGTCTCTAAAATGGACAGACGGTTGCCAATATATATAGTAATACTCATTATTCTGACGCGCGGCACAAGCATGTCGGCAAAAGATTTATCTTTCCGACACTACGATGTAACGGACGGATTATCGGAGAATACGGTCAATTGTATTTCACAAGATCACAGAGGGTTCATGTGGTTTGGCACAAACAATGGTCTTAATAGATTCGACGGGACCTCTTTTAAAGTATACAATTTCCTTTCAGACAACGTTATAAAATCATTATATCCCGACAAAGAAAGATTATGGATAGGTACCGGAAAGGCATTGTATTTTCTTGACTTCAATACTGACAGCATTATTTCGCCCAAAATACTTCCTTTTAACGACCTATGTTATAATGACACTGGAGCAATTATAGATATTGTAAAATGCGGTGACCGCATTTTTTTACTTGACGCCGCGGGAAGGATATTGTCACCTGACACATGCATCATGAAGCATCCGTCAATACTCTCATCACAACATTGGCACACCATTGCGTCACTTAATGACCGATATATACTCGGCATAAGTACAGAGGGAATGAGTGTCATCAATCCGACAGAGGCGACAATAGTCAGCCATATGTCGAAAACACACACAGACATACCGATGGATCTGTTTTATGCCGACAGTATGGCAGTCGTCACCTACGGCAATGACAAACGCACCGAATGTTTTATGATTACATCTGATTACCGCATAAAACCGACTTACGAAATGCTATATCCGGCTGCCGATATAGCGGGAAGTCATAATAACAGCATACTGCTCGGTACAAATGGCCAAGGCATTTACTCAACGTACGGCACCAAATGTTTCAACACTGCAAACAGTAATTTAAGCGGCAATGTCGTGACTTCCATATTTACTGACAGGGACGGCAACCTATGGGTAGGTACATACCGAGATGGCATCAATTTCCATTCACCTGTCTTCCGGTGGTTTGACAGATACACTATCGACAATGGAGTTCTTTCTCACAAACTCGCCACAGCTATCATGAAAGATGGACCAATTCTATATATAGGTACTGACGGAGGCGGCTTGGACATATATAATATTGAAAAGCGACGTCTTACCAATTTAAACACCGGAAACAGTGACATCATCGGTGATGATATACTATCAATGATACAAGACGGGGGCGATATTCTGATGATTTCATATACAAAAGGGATATCACGCTTCTCGCCCCTAACAGGTAAGTTTGTCAATTACCCTCTAAAGAATGCCCTATTATGGTGCCTGTCAAAAGACCCTGACGGGAAAATATGGGCATTGGGAAAAGACATATCCGTTTTCGACCAAGCGACCGGAGCCATAAAAGCGCTCGAGCATGATGTCACGGCTTCATGTATCGGATTTTCAAAGCAAGAAGCATGGGTAGCGACATCAGGGCACGGAATATACGTGTATCACCGACGCTCATTCAAACAACTGCGGCATATACTTCAAGGACAGGATATACGAACTTTTTTTATTGATTCGCACGGAAATAAATGGATCGGGATTAAAAACAGAGGTTTGTCTATATTGAGTGACTTGGACAGCATTATGACATTTGGCCCCGATAACGGTTTTACGGCATCCAATGTAGTCTCCATCCAAGAAGACACAAGGTGTTTTCTTTGGATAGCGACCGACAACGGCCTGTTCAGATACAACCCCACAAATCGGCACTTCCGGCGTTTTGGTGAATATGACGGCCTTCCGGCTACATTTTTAAGCAATTCAAGCCATAAAACCGACAGTATACTATACTTCGGGAGCAATCAGGGTGTTGTCAAAGTAAATTCTTCTTATATCAACTTCAACAACATATCGACACCGGTCGTCATAGACAAAATATCCTTTTCCGGCAGCGACACAACAATTGTCCTGCCTGACAGCAATATGTCGGTAGAGCTGCCGTCCAATCTCAATTCTCCGATATTACATTTCTCACATCCCGCATTCATATCACCTGAAAACATAAGATACGATTACACTCTTGAAGGCTACGGCAACCAATGGCACAAAATCGGACCGGACCATAAAATCAGTCTGCCAAACTTGCCGTATGGGAACTATACACTCCGGATACGGTTCCGCGATTCAAACGGCAACTATAATAAAAACATATCCTCGGTAAGTATATACATAGTCCCCCCGTGGTGGCGCAGCCGATGGGGTGTGACTATGTGTGCAATACTTCTTTCGCTTGCCATCTATTTACTTTACCGTACATCATTACATTTCAAAAACATCAAGAAAAAAGCACGTGAAGAAGAGCGCAAAAACGCATTTGAACATGCGATTGAGATAAAAACGCCGATAACCGATATCGTGTCTACCGATAAAAAATTGATGGACCGCGTGCTTGATGCCATAGATCGTAACCTCTCAAATGCCGGTTATTCGGTAGATGAACTAAGTATGGAAGCTGGCATAAGCCGTACCAATCTCTTTAAAAAGATACAATCACTGACGGGTATGACACCCGCTGCATTAATTCGTTCGATAAGACTGAAAAAAGCATCCCGCCTACTGATTGAATCCAAACTCAATATATCGGAAATATCTGATGCCGTAGGCTTCGGCAATATCAAATATTTCAACAAATACTTCAAAGAAGAGTATGGAATGACTCCGTCGAGATACAGGGCCGAGCATTGTCAAGATATACCCTAACAAGCTGTATAATAGTATTTCTGTACGAATCATACTATTAATCTGTACATTCTATCCCATACCGGAACCAACGCTTTCACTAATTTTGCGGTGAAATATAAATGTCAACCTTAATTGAATAATAATGAAACCTTTCATCACTTTTTTTATCATGCTTGCGGGTATTGTAGTTGTAGCATTAGCACAAAAGTTACCGGCAGAGAACGAGATGAGCGCTTATCTTATGGTATTTCACAAAGATGACACCCACAGCCTGCATATGGCATTGAGCCGTGACGGTTATACGTTCACCGCCCTTAACGACGGCAAGCCCGTGATAGCTGGCGATACCATAGCCAAGCAGAAAGGCATACGCGATCCGCACATATTCCGCGGTCCTGACGGAGCATTTTATCTTGCGATGACCGACCTGCACATTTTCGCTCAGCGCGATGGACTTCGCGATACAGAATGGGAACGCGATGGAAGCCTTTACGGATGGGGCAATAACCGCTGTCTGGTACTTATGAAGTCATATGACCTGATAAACTGGAAACGCACCAATCTGCACATGGACAATCTTTCGGACAAATATAAAGAAATAGGATGTGCGTGGGCTCCCGAGACAATATATGACGAGAGCAAAAACAAGTTGATTATATACTACACCATGCGTTTTGGCAATGGACAAAACCGGCTCTATTATTTTTACGTAAACGACGATTACGACACAGCGGAAACTACGCCGGAGCTATTGTTTGAATACCCTAAAAAGGGGGTTGCGGCTATTGACGGCGACATCACTAAAATAGGCGACAAGTACCATATGTTTTACGTGTCGCACGACGGACAGGCTGGCATAAAGCATGCCATGTCAGACAAAATCAACAGCGATTACACCTATCTTCCGGAATGGGTCGATCCTGAGCCGAAAGCATGTGAGGCTCCCAACGTATGGAAGCGCATAGGCGAAAACAAATGGGTGCTTATGTATGACTGTTACGGAATAGCAAGACACAACTTCGGCTTTGTGGAAACCTCCGATTTCGTCAACTTCACTCCTTTGGGACACTTCAACGAAGGCCCGATGAAATCCACCAATTTCACGTCACCCAAACATGGGGCTGTAGTACACCTAACAGCAGAGGAAGCCGACCGTCTTGAAAAACATTGGAATAACCAATAAACCTGCAATTATAATGACACGTAAACAATTATTAGTCATCATATCACTTATGACAGTGATGCCGTTTGCTTTATCGGCCAAGAAAAAAGCGCCCAAACCCGATGCGAACCCTATATTCACCAATGTCGAGTACTATGGACAGGACAGCATCTACATCAACAATCCTCTCGGTGAGGATGAGTTCTACAACCCTATTCTTCAGGGCTGCTACCCTGATCCGGCCATATGCAAGAAGGGCGATGACTACTACCTTGTGTGTTCGTCGTTCGTGATGATGCCGGGGTGTCCTATATTCCATTCCAAAGATCTGGTCAACTGGCGGCAGATAGGCCATGTGCTTGACCGCCCCTCGCATCTGCCGGTGACAAACAGCGGCACAAGTCAAGGAATGATGGCTCCCGGCATAACCTATAATCCCCACAACGACACATTCTACATGATAACCACCGTAGGTGGTAACTTTGTCGTGAAAGCAAAAGACCCTGCAGGACCGTGGAGCGACCCTATACGCCTCGGCTTCGGCGGTATCGACCCATCGCTCTTTTTCGATGACAACGGCAAGGCATACATTGTCCACAACGATGCTCCGAAACAAGCCCTTTGGGACGGACACCGCACAATCAGAATCTGGGAATACGACGTTGAAAACGACCGTCTTATACCTGACTCCGACCATGTGATTGTCAACGGCGGCACGAAGTTTCACAAAAAGCCATTCTGGATTGAAGCTCCTCATATCTATAAAAAAGATGGTAAATATTATCTGATGTGTGCCGAAGGCGGCACCGGCGACACCCACAGCGAAGTCGTATTCATGAGCGACAACGCCACCGGCCCATACATCGAGGCTCCTTCCAATCCGGTACTTACACAGCGCCATCTCGACCCGCAACGCAAGGAAAAGGTTGACTGGGCCGGACACTCCGATGTCATAAAGGGCCCCGACGGTAAATGGTTCGGCGTATTCCTCGCCATTCGCCCCAATGTCAATGACCGTACCGTAACCGGACGCGAAACCTTCATGCTCCCAGTCGACTGGAGCGGAAAGTGGCCCATGTTTGAGAACGGGCTGATACCCATCGAGCCAAAACTCAAACTTCCCCGTGGCGTAAAAAACATGACCGGCACAAACGGGTTCATGCCACAAGGCAACTTCGGCTTCAGAGATGACCTGACTGCCGACACTCTCGACTACCGTTGGGTAGGACTGCGCACGATGATCGACAGCGTGGCACGCCACACCCCCTTCGGGCTGCAACTTCTCCCCAACAACCATAACATAACGGAAAATCGCCCCTTGTCAGCGGCGTGGACACGTCAGATACATAATGACTTCTCCTTCTCGACCCACCTCCTCTACCGCCCACGCAACGAGAAAGACCTCGCCGGCATAGCCTGCATACAAAGCAACAAGTTCAACTATGTATTCGGAATTACCCGTAAAGGCAAAACCGACTACATCGTGCTACAACGCACGGCCAAAGGCGAAAGTACTGTCATCGCATCGACTCCTGTTGAGAATTTCAAAGGCAAAATCGAGTTGCGGGTAAGCGCTGTAAATGATGAATACCGCTTTGCATACAGCCTTGACAGCGGCAACACCTATACGGAATTGGGCGATCCGCAGTCAGGCGACATTCTGTCAACCGACATAGCCGGCGGCTTCGTAGGCAATCTCCTCGGCCTCTACTCAACTTCCGACAACACAGCAATACCCCAATAACAATGAATTTCAGATTACTAATTTCATCGCTTGCATTAGCTTCAGTTTCCACTACATTCGCCGGAACACGCGACATAAGTCCAAACCTGTTTGGAGTATTCTTTGAAGACCTCAATTATGCAGCAGATGGCGGCTTATATCCCGAACTCGTGCAGAACCGTTCTTTTGAGTACAGTCCATCAGACGTGAACTGGGGAAATAACCCTCACAACAACTGGTATTACTTCACATCTTGGGCAATGGAGCGCAAAGACGGCATATGCACCATATCTTTGGAATCAGCATCGCCACTCCACAAAAACAATCCCCACTATCTGCGCTTCAAAGGACTTACAGCAGGCCCGGAAGGCGTCGGGATTCGTAATGACGGCTTCGACGGCATACCGGTGAACAAAGGTGAAAAATATGATTTCAGCGTCTGGACCCGTCTCGTCAAGTCACCATCTTTGCCGATGCGCGTCACTCTTAGCGAAAAGGGCAACATCATATCGGACACAACGGTGACCATATCCAATAAAGACTGGTGCAAGCACTCTTTCGTCATAATACCTAAGGCCGATGCCGATAGTGCGTCTCTGATGATACGCTTCATGAAGCCGGCCACAGTCGATGTCGACATGGTGTCGCTCTTCCCGCAGAATACTTTCAAAGGGCGCAAAAACGGGCTACGTAAAGACCTCGCCGAGATTATCGCCGCACTGAAGCCGAAGTTTGTACGATTTCCCGGCGGATGCCTAACTCACGGTGACGGTCTGGATAACATCTACGACTGGAAGCGCACAATAGGTCCTGTAGAGCAACGCAGAGGCGACAAAAACATCTGGAACTATGCCCAGACCTTCGGCCTCGGCTACTTCGAGTATCTCCAGTTCTGCGAGGACATAGACGCCAAAGCCATACCGGTAGTAGCCGCCGGTGTCAGTTGCCAGAACTCAGCCCGTAAAAGAGGAACCGGACAAGAGGCCATACCTATGGAAGAAATGGACAAATATATTCAGGACATACTCGACCTCATCGAATACTGCAACGGCCCGGCCACTTCCGAATGGGGAAGCAAGCGTGCGGAAGCCGGACACCCGGCATCATTCAACCTCGAATACATCGGTATCGGTAACGAGGACCACATAACTCCGGCCTTTGAAGAGCGATACCGTATGATTACCGATGCCGTACATGCCAAGTACCCCGACATAAAAATCATCGGTACCTCGGGACCGCTTGACTCCGGCGAGGATTTCGACGCAGGATGGCAGATAGCACGCACAAGCAATACCGACATTGTGGACGAACACTTCTATAAGGGCGAGGAGTGGTTCCGCAACAACCTCAACCGCTACGACAAATATGACCGCAAAGGACCGAAAGTGTATCTCGGCGAGTACGCTTCTTGGGGCTCAAAATTGAGTAACGCACTTGCCGAAGCCGCATTCATGACAGGGCTGGAGCGCAACGGCGACGTCGTAGAGTTCGCGTCATACGCGCCTCTTCTCGGACGAATCGGCCACTGCCAGTGGAATCCCGACCTGATATACTTCGACGGCCGCAATGTATATCCGACCGTAAACTACTATGTCCAGCAGTTGTTCGGAACCAATTCGGGCGACAAGATTATCGACGGAGTTTTCGCAAATGATGTCAACTATGCGTCATGCGTGAAAGACAGTAATACCGATGACATAATACTCAAAATGGTCAACCTGACCAACGAGCCGAAACCGATAGCCGCCAGACTGCCTTCGCTCAAAGGCTACGATACGCAGGCTGCCTTGACTGTTCTCAAGGGCGAGTCACTCGATGATACAAACGGTCAGGGGACACCGGGGAAAATCAGTCCGGAGAACTCCGGATTAAAGGTATCACGCAATTTTGTTTACCCGATGCCTCCTCGCTCCCTATCAGTCGTACGCATCAAAAAACAATAATTGTCAATACAAAATTCTCGGTGAGTCGGAAGCCGATTTTGCACGGTAGTGATTTTTTGGTTAAATTTGTAGGTTGTCAGCGGTTTCGGGCATGAACACGCAGAGCCACAAGCATGTTCTGACAATATAAATATGTAATAATTATGGCAGAATCCAATTTTATCGACTACGTGAAGATATTGTGCCGCTCCGGTAAGGGCGGCGCCGGCTCCCGACACTTTTACCGTGCGAAGTACATACCCAAAGGAGGTCCTGACGGAGGCGACGGTGGTCGCGGCGGCCACATAATACTCCGCGGCAATAAAAACATGTGGACTCTTCTGCCACTGAAATATCAGCGTCATGTTTTTGCCGGCAACGGACAAAGCGGATCTGGCAACCGCAGTTTCGGCAAAGACGGTGAGGACAAAATCATAGAAGTACCCTGCGGCACGGTAGTATTCGACGCCGAGACCGGCGACTTTCTCTGTGAAGTGACCCAAGACGGCGAAGAGATAAAACTCCTCCGCGGTGGTCGTGGCGGTCTCGGAAACTGGCACTTCAAAAGCGCTACCAATCAGACCCCCCGGTATGCACAGCCGGGTGAGCCGGCCATAGAAAAATCCGTCATACTTGAATTGAAGTTGCTCGCCGACGTAGGTCTGGTAGGCTTCCCGAATGCAGGAAAATCGACCCTTTTATCCTCAATATCTGCGGCACGTCCGAAAATCGCCGACTACCCGTTTACCACGATGGAGCCACAGCTCGGCATAGTCAGCTATCGCGACAACCGGTCGTTTGTCATGGCCGACATACCGGGCATAATCGAAGGCGCAAGCGAGGGCAAGGGGCTCGGGCTAAGATTTCTACGCCATATAGAGCGCAATGCGGTACTGCTGTTCATGATACCCGCCGACGCCAATGACATACGCAAAGAGTACGATATCCTGCTCAACGAACTGACCCGTTTCAATCCTGAACTGGCCGACAAGCACCGCGTACTCGCGATAAGCAAGTGCGACATGCTCGACGACGAGCTCATGGCAGAAATAGAGAATGACCTCCCGGAGGACCTGCCCCATGTATTCATTTCGGCCGTGTCGGGACTTGGCATACAGCAACTAAAAGACATGCTTTGGGAGGCCATCACCGACGAGGCCAACCGCATAGAACCGGCCACTATAACCCATCGCCGGCTTGACGGCCACCATCGTGTGAGAGAAGAGGACGAATTCTTATTTGAAAACACCCCGAAGGAAGCTGACGACGACATGCTGGCCGATGAAGAGTGGGACGACGAAGAGTGGGATGACAGCTGGGAAGACTATGACGGCTCCGACGATGCCCGATGACGGCTTCATACACATGATTGATATAGCACCGGGCGTGCACGCCGGCTTTACCTCACGAGGCAATACAACATCGTCGCCCTACTCCGGCATAAATATGTGTCACTACACGGGCGACGGACAGGCTCATGTTGCAGATTGCCGCGACCGGTTTTCAGGCATTACCGGCATTCCGTGTGAGCGCATAATAATACCGCGTCAGACCCATTCGTCCGATTGTGCGGTAATCGACCGCATACCTGTCGAAGAGGAGGTCATAAACGGAGTCGACGCACTCGTCACCACTCTTACAGGAGTCATAATCGGCGTATCCACCGCCGACTGCGTGCCTGTCATACTGGCCGACGCCGACAACGGAGTCATAGGAGCGGCCCATGCAGGATGGCGCGGAGCATTGGCCGGAGTTACCGACAACGCCGTCGAAGCCATGCTGCGGTGCGGAGCACGCATCGACAACATCAAGGCCGCCATGGGGCCATGCATATGCCCCGCCTGCTTTGAGGTAGGAGAAGAGGTGGCTGAAAATTTCCCCGACCGATTCATAGCACACGGCTTCACGAAACCGCATGTCGACCTGCCGCTTTACGTAAAGTCACGTCTTGAAGCCCGCGGCATAGCCCCGTCAATGATCCAGATGCCGCCGGCATGCACCCGCTGCGCCCCCGGCATATACTTCTCGGCCCGGGCCCTCGGCATCAACTCAGGACGCATCTACACTTTTATATCCCTCGACACTTAAATTTTTATCATAGATTTTCGTACACCGGTGAAACTATACGGAAAAGCCAGCGTCTAACTCGGCAAAACAGATCATCACCGATGCCATCAATTGAAAATAAAGACAGCGCGTTTGACTCGCTTATATCCATGCACGGCAGCACAATATCAAAAGTGTGCTACTTCTACGCCATCGACACGGATGACTTCAACGACCTGAGGCAGGAAGCACTCATAAATCTGTGGCGCGGACTTGACCGGTTTCGCGGAGAGGCCGAAATGTCGACATGGGTCTACCGTATATGCCTCAACACATGTGTGTCATACTTCCGGAGCAACAAGAAGCGCAGACTGTCGGTACCTGTAGACGAATGCCCGCAACTGATTGCCGACGACACCGACAAGAGCTCCATGCTCAAGGAAATGTACAATCTTATCAACCGGCTCGGACCCACCGACAAGGCGCTTATACTCATGTGGCTCGACAACTATGACTACGAAACAATAGCCGAAGTCATGGGCATACCGCGCAACACGGTAGCGTCACGGCTCCGGCGCATTAAAGAACGACTTGTAAAATACTCTAACCAATAGCCCTATGGACCCCGAAGAAATGAAAGTGAAATGGAATGAAATCAACTCACGCCTCGAAAACATCGAAGCGGTAAACTCACGTATACTCGAGCACATAAAACTCGACAAGGTAAAATCGGCACAAGAACGGCTGGCCCTGCAGTACAAACGCTTCTGCACAATACTGCCGATACTCGGCATATGCGCCGCATTCAATGCCATGCGGTTCTTTTCTACGGGCATACTCTTGGCTTTTATCGCGTTTTTCTGCATAGCCGCTGTCACCGACTTCTACCTGTGGCAGGGCATAAAGAGCATCGACACAGCCACTATGGGAGTGGCCGAAGTAGTCGCTAAAGCGCGTCTGTACCGCCGCCGCCACCATCAGGCGCAGATACTTCTCGCAGCGATAGTCATACCGCTGTTGACAGCTCTGTTCATTTACGCCAACGACTACTCACGCATAGGCATAATAATCGGCGGCGTTATCGGAATAGCCTTGGGACTCGTCGCGTACTTCAGCATGATGCGCAACTACAAGACCATGATTTCAGCCGAGGCCGACGATATCTAAGCGTCTTTCCAGTCGCCGCACGATTTTATCAGCTCCACGAGCCGCGGTATGGCCTCCTCCTGAGGTATATTCTTCTCGACACAGGTCTTGCCCTTGTACAGGCTGACGTGGCCCGACGCCGCACCCACATACCCGTAGTCGGCATCGGCCATTTCACCCGGCCCGTTGACTATACACCCCATAACGCCGATTTTCAGACCTTTCAGATGCGACGTGGCCTCCTTGACCGCCTTTAGTGTCGACTGCAGGTCAAAGAGTGTCCTGCCACAACCCGGACAGGCTATATACTCCGTACGGCTTATACGCAGGCGGGTAGCCTGAAGTATGCCGAGCGACACCCTCATCAACTCCTCGTCGCTAAGACGCGAACTCTTTATCCACAAGCCGTCGCGCAACCCGTTGAGTATCATGCAGCCGAAATCGGCCGACGCCATAAGGGCCACTTCGTCAAACTCCGCATCGCCGTAATCTATCATCGGTATCACAGGATGCGTCATGCCCGCGGCGGCCATGATATGCGCGGCGGCAAGTATAGAACCCGGGCGGTTGACATGTGACGTAGTTATGACCACCGGCTTGCCGGGATTATTTTTCAGTTCAGGCAGCCAGCTTGCAGCGGGGGTTGCCGCGTCGACCGGCACATAGTCGTCGAGCACGGCCTCCAGCCTGTTGACAACGACAGCAGGGCTGTCACCGCCCACTCCGCCGCAATTGTCGGAGGGACGGCGCTCCGGCATGTACGTACATGACGCATCGGTGACGCCGCACTCAATAGGAGCTGCGTCACTTCGACGGCTTATGTAATCGACAAGTGCCGCGGCCACAGGTATTTCGTTTTCAGGCGCTTCGCTGAGCGACACCCTTATCGTGTCGCCTATGCCCTCGGCAAGCAGTGTGCCTATGCCTACCGCGCTCTTTATACGGCCGTCCTCGCCGTCACCCGCCTCGGTCACGCCGAGATGCAGCGGAAAGTCCATACCCTCGTTATCCATAGCGTCGACAAGGCGTCGCACAGTCTCCACCATCACCGTCACGTTGCTGGCCTTTATGGATATGACTATGTCGTAGAAATCATGACGCACGGCAACGCGCAGAAATTCCATGGCGCTCTCCACCATGCCGGCCGGAGTATCGCCGTAACGACTCATGATGCGGTCGCTCAATGACCCGTGATTGACTCCGATACGTATGGCCGTACCATGACGGCGGCATGTGTCGAGAAACGGCACAAAGGCATCCTCTATGCGCTTCAGTTCGGCGGCATACTCCTCGTCGGTGTACTCTAACTTCTTGAACGTACGTCCGGGGTCCACAAAATTTCCGGGATTTATCCTCACCTTGTCAGTCACCACGGCGGCGGCAAACGCAGCCTTGGGATTGAAGTGTATATCCGCCACCAGCGGCACATCTGTGCCGGCGTCGCGCAACAGGCGTCTGACAACACCGATGTTTTCGGCTTCCCTTACTCCTTGGGCCGTAAGCCTTACATAGTCGGCTCCCGCTTCGGCTATACGGCGGCATTGGGCCACCGATCCCTCGGTGTCCATGGTCGAAGTATTGGTCATGGACTGTATTCTTACAGGATTATCGCCGCCCAATGGTATTCCGCCGATGTTCACCTCACGCGATCGGCGGCGCACGTAGTCATAGCTACCCATCTTATATATAATGAATATATTGCTATCAGTTTGTCTTAAAACGATACTTCACCTCGGCAAGCTCGGCATTGGCCTTCACTATTTTACCTGCAAGCGACTTTTTGAACTCGACAAGACGCGCGGCTGTAGCCTCATCGCCAAGCGCAAGCATCTCCACCGCAAGAAGCGCGGCATTATAGCCTCCGTTTATGCCTACGGTGGCCACAGGTATGCCCGGAGGCATCTGTACTATCGACAGCAACGCATCCATGCCTTCGAGTGTTGACGCGATAGGCACTCCTATCACAGGAAGAGTGGTATTGGCGGCGATTACTCCGGGGAGAGCGGCGGCCATACCGGCGGCGGCTATTATGACTTTTATACCGCGGTCGGCGGCGCCGGTGGCGAACTCCTCGACCTGAGCGGGAGTACGGTGAGCCGACAGAGCGTTCATCTCAAACGGTATCTCGAACTCATCAAGAAGCTGGGCCGCTTTTCCCATTACGGGCATATCTGATGTGCTGCCCATGATTATGCTAACGATCGGTTTCATATAATGTATATATTATTTGTTTTTCAGACTCATGTCAATATAAACACCCATAAAAAGCCGTTGGCCACACCGGCCACCACCTGCATGAGGGTGTGACAATGCAGAAGTATGCGCGAAGTGCCGAGTATACCGGTCAATATGATGGCAAGTGATATGACAGGCCACATGTCGACCACTGCTATGCCGTAAAACGCTATGCGCGACAATAGCGCGAGAAGACCGCCCATGGCCGCTCCGTGGGCGCTGATTTTCCACCACACGTTGACCACACACGACAGCGCGGCGGCCACAGCCCCGCCTATCATGAACATCCACATCCAGTGAGGGGCGTGTATGCCGTGAAGATACCATGACGCGCCTATATAGCAGGCTGTAGTCATGACGTAAGGTATATAACGCTCCTTACGGTTGTTGAGTCCGGGGTGGCTTATGACCTTTAGCTTATATAGAATGTAGATGGCAAGGACCGGCAATACGCAGGTTATAAGCCACACCATAACCACTACATTCCACCGCAGGGCCGCGGGAAGCATTGACAGCGTTGTCACCCACAGCGCGATAAACACAGCATAAGCAGGTATGAGCACCGGGCTTAGAACCCATGAAAATATGTGTGCGATTTTATTTATCATGTCTTTATAACGATTGATCTTTAACTATGTTTATATCTCGCGACGCAAACGCGCCACGGGTATGCCTAACTTCTCGCGATACTTGGCTACGGTGCGGCGCGCTATGTCATAGCCACGCGATACCATCTCGGCCGTTATGACCTCGTCGCTTAGAGGATGGCGTTTGTCCTCGGCGTCGATCACCGACTTGAGCGTGGCTATAAGTTCATGCGTCGACGCGTCGACGTCATCCTTGGGCCGCTCGTTGAAAAAGAATTTCAAAGGATACACACCGTGGGCCGTGGCCACGTACTTTCCGGCCGCGGCACGCGATATCACCGACAGGTCGTAGCCGGTCAGTTTTGACACATCCTTGAGTATCATGGGCTTGATGAGGCTTTCGTCATCGCCGTTGATGAAGAAGTCTTTCTGCAACCTCACTATGGCGCTCATAACACGGAAAAGTGTCTCCTGCCTCATGCGCAGTATCTTTATAAATTCTGTCGCCTCGTCGCGTTTCTGCCTGATAAACAGAGCCGTCTCGCCCGACGCTCTCGAACTTTGAGGCAATAAATGCTTGCCGTCTTCATCATCGCGAAAAGTAGCCTCGATGCGTAGCTCCGGCACGTTGTTAAGAAGCGTAAGCTCTATGTCGTTGCCCTCAACTTCAAGAGCGAAGTCGGGTATTATATGACGGGTACGTTCCTCGGCGGGGTCATCGCCTATGTCGCTCGCAGGCTTTGGATTGAGCGACCGTATGACTTTTATAGCCTCGCGCAGTTTTTCGGGCGATACGCCGACCGCCGACGCAAGCCTGTCATAGTGCTTGCGCGAGAACAGGTCAAAATAGTGGGTCACAATCTCCGTGGCTGTCTTCACGCTGTCGCTGAGTTCACGGCGTTTCAGCTGCAGAAGCAGACACTCGCGAAGGTCCACGGCTCCTATTCCGGCCGGTTCGAGAGTGCGCACAAGGTCAAGCATGGACCTGACCTCGGCTGTCGACGCCACCTGCCCGGTCTGCTCCTCAATATCGTAAACCATCGAATTGACATCGCGCGTCAAGTATCCGTTGTCGTCAAGATTGCCGGCTATGTATAAGGCCACGGTACGCTGCCGGTCAGTCAGATCATGCTCGGCGAGCTGCTCCGAAAGCATATCGAGAAGCGACATAGCCCCGTCGGCCGCCACCGGCTCGGCATAAGTATCGTTTACACTGTGATTGCGCGCTTCAAGCCGATAAAAAGGTATCTCCTCCTCCGAAGCATAATCGGCTCGCCTTATATCTTCGGCCGTTTCGTTAAACCGCTCGTTATCCTCGGCGGCATCATCGGCCTCGACCTTCTCAAGAGCGGGATTATCGTCAAGAGCCCGCCGCACTTCATCTTCCACCTCAGGACCGTTCATCTCAAGCATTTTCACAAACTTTACCTGAAGCGGAGAGAGCCGCTGTTGCAGCCGTTGTTGCAGTGATAGGCTTAATGACTCTTCCATAATCGCAATATATAATGTATACAAAAGTAACAATTCGGCGCCGATTTCGCCTAATAATGTCACTTATTTTTTCGGACCACACCCCATAAGGGCATTTTCACGACACCGTGTCGCCGGCATGATATGTGCCTATGTGCCGTCCTTTTTTCTCTTCAAATATTTCCGATACGGCAAAAAATATACCGCTTTCCTCCACATCGCCAAACTCGTCGTTGATCGCCGTGCCGAACATCCTCATCGAAGGCGACAGGCTCATGTAGGCGTTGACAAGCGGAGGTATGTTGTAGCCATACTCCCTGATGGCTTTGTTGAGTATCTTGTAGTCTTCCTTGAATGACGTACCGGTAAACATCCGCTCCATCGCCTCGATATCGGTGTGGGTCTTCAGTGGCGTTATGGGCACAACGAGATGGTCCGGGTCAGGAAAGTGTTTGGTAAGGAAGTAAAGTATCATGTTGCGGCACTCCGCATTGTAGCTCGGATACATGGTCACCTTTCCGAAAAGGTATTTAACCGACGGATACACTACGGTAAGAGCACCCAGACCGTCCCACAGGTTATCGAGCGCATAAAGCGCCTTGGGACCGGCCTTTGACGTCTGGTACTCGGGCCTCACCCATGACCGCCCAAGCTCCACGATGTGAGGCAGATACTCCTTTATGAACCGCGGAGAGAAGTCAAACATATGACTCGTGGCTATGCGTGGCTTGCCGTCGGGAGTAAATCTGATATTGTCACCGGTAATAAACCGATAGCCCCCTATGATCTCGCGCTCATCGGGATTCCATACTATCAGCTGACGGCACGGAGGATCCATAAGGTCAAACTCGTCTATGTCGCACACCTTGCCCGTACCGCCTCCGTCATTGCGGAAAGCTATCTCGCGCAGACGCCCTATCTCTTTCATCACATTGGGTGAATTGTGGGCATCTATGATATAGATATGATTGCCCCCCTTGTTGGTGTTTCGCAGAAACTTATCGGGAGTCAACTCTTTTTCAAGCAACTCAACAGGTATCGGATCAATAATCTGCATGCTCATTTTATTCACAGCTTGGTGTTGATGTCTATTTCGTTTTTAAATTATATACTATGCGCTTCACTCTGCGGGCTTCCTCCGACGCCTGTCTTCCTCCTCGGAATATCGTGTGCGACAGCGGATTGCCCACTTTCAGCGTAAAGTGTGCATTACGGCTTTTAAATATTTCCCGCGGGAGGTAGATCATCTCGATGTTGAATTTCAATCCCAGACGGGTACGTAACTTTGCAAAATTATAAAAAAACGATGAATTTCTACCATCAAAATACACCGGAATTATATCACGGCCGTACTGGACGGCTTTGTTTATAAACATTTTCTGCCATTTCAGGTCACGCACTCCCTTTTTACCTTTACGCGACACAAGGCCGGCCGGAAAAATTATGATCGGATCATTGCCGGCAAAATATTCGTCTACGTCGGTCGTGGCCTCGCGGCTCTGACGGCCGTGTTTGTTGACAGGAAGAAAGACCTCCTTCAAAGGCTTTACAGCCATAAGCAGGTCGTTGACCACAAACTTCACCTCGCCTCCGTACACTCGGTGTATCCAATCGATCATCACTATACCGTCAAGAGCCCCGAGAGGATGATTGCTGACTATTATTATCCTGCGGTCGTTGGGCATAAGTTCCTCGCCCTTAACTTCATATGTGACTTTGAGGTCTTTAAGCACGGCACGGCAGAATCCGGCACCGTGTTTGCCCCGCGTACGTTCCAGTATGCCGTTTAGCTCATCCTGCCTCACGGTACGCTCAAGCCATCTGACCAGCACACCGGGTATGTAGCGCGAATATTTAGGCAGACGCTCCTTCAATGTCGCGCCCACCGCCACATGCAGGGCCTCGTCCTTGTTATGTCTTGCATTGTGATGAAACATACCGCAAAATTAGTCAAAATACTCGTAAACGCCCTAAAAACCGCTATCACCTGTCCTGTAGGACTAATCAACCCAATTAGCCCTATATAATACTCCTTCCCCTAAATTCATGCCTGAAAGCAATGTTTTTCACTATTTTTTAGTAAATTTGCGCCATAATTCTACAGTCTATTAATTTTTGTTAAACTTATCATCTTGCAAGATGAAGCTTTCAGGTACAATCGATTTTCAGCCGAAACTCCTATCGGCCTTACGTCATTATTCATTAAACCGTTTTAAAGATGACCTAATTGCGGGCATCGTGGTGGGCATAGTGGCTCTGCCGCTGGCCATAGCTTTCGGTATAGCTTCCGGAGTAAGCCCCACCATAGGCCTCATAACCGCTATAATCGGCGGCTTCCTCGTATCGGCTTTCGGCGGCAACTCCGTCCAGATAGGCGGTCCGACAGGCGCATTCATCGTTATCGTCTACAGTATAATACAGAACTTCGGGCTGCAGGGCCTCGCCATAGCTACACTCATGGCAGGACTCATACTTATTCTGCTCGGTCTCTTTCATCTGGGCACTGTCATCAAGTTCATCCCCTATCCCATAGTCGTAGGCTTCACCAGCGGTATAGCGCTGACCATCTTCTCCACGCAGATCAACGACTTCCTCGGACTTGGCCTTAAGGACGTTCCGAGCGAGTTCCTGTCGAAATGGGGTGTGTTCATATCCAACTTCGACAAAATAAGCTGGCCCACACTTGCCGTAGGCGCCATATCTCTTCTCATTATTATATTGACTCCAAAAATTTCCAAGAAACTGCCCGGCTCACTCATAGCCATAATAATAGTGACAGCCGCAGTATACCTGCTGAAAGGGGCCTTTCCCGAATTTGCCGTCGAAACCATCGGCGACCGTTTCGGTTCGTTACCTACCGACATACCCCAGCCCCGCGGCTTCGAACTGTCGATGGGCACCATCAACCAATTGCTCCCGTCGGCATTCACGATAGCTGTTCTATGTGCCATTGAGTCGCTGCTGTCGGCTACAGTAGCCGATGGTGTCACCGGCTCACGCACCAACAGCAATACCGAGCTTATAGGTCAGGGCATAGCCAACATAGTAGTGCCCTTCTTCGGTGGCATACCCGTCACCGGAGCCATAGCACGCACTATGACCAATATAACCAACGGAGGCCGCACTCCCGTAGCCGGCATCATACATACCGTCGTATTGCTGCTCATATTCCTATTCCTCATGCCGCTCATCAACCTCGTGCCTATGAGCTGTCTGGCGGCCGTACTCATCATCGTGTCATACAACATGAGCGGCTGGCGTACTGTGGTAGGCATATTCAAGGCTCCCAAAAGCGACGTGTCCGTACTCATCGTCACATTCCTTCTTACGGTCATCTTTGACCTCACGATAGCTATCGAGATCGGACTGCTGCTTGCCATTATCCTCTTCCTCCGCCGTGTGACTGAAAACACCCAGATAAAGGTGTACTCCGAACAGCTTGACGTGGCAGAAGGCACAGACGCCACCCACCATGAAGTGCTCGACGTAGAAAAAGGAGTTAGCGTATACGAAATCGACGGTCCGTTCTTCTTCGGCGTGGCTACTAAGTTTGACGAAATGATGCGGTCCACCCTCGGTGATAAGCCGGTAGTACGCATACTGCGCATGCGTAAGGTGCCGTTCATAGACGCCACCGCTGTACACAACCTTGAGATACTTATAAAATCGTCGCAGAACGAAGGCATACATATAGTGCTCTCCGGCGTGAACCCGCAGGTGCGTCAGGTACTCCTTAAATCCGGCATTGACAGTCTTGTAGGAGAAGATCACATATGCGACCACATAACCAAAGCGGTGAAAATGGCAAACCGTATCGCAGGCAGCTATAATGCGCTGCATCACCATTCGGCCCATTGACAGGCTTAGGGACCAGTGTTGTTGGAGATGCAAAAGATTGCCCGGCCGGCAACGGCATGTTTTCAACAGTCAGAGCGGAGTTTGCTCTTGCCGCGGACTTATTGCCATTGCCGCTTTAAGTGTTAAAAATCAGGCACTTCAAATACAAAATTTTGTATTTTTTATAGAAAAAGCATTTTACCGTAAAAAATATTGTAAATTTTTGTTGTTGTGTTCCGATTTTATATTAACTTTGCATCGTTTTTGAAGCTAAAAATTGTTTTATTATTAATTTACAAAGAAATGAAAAAGTTAGTTTTATTACTTGCTGTTGTATTCAGCGTATCAATGTTCTCTTGCAAGTCTTCTGACGCTGCTGCTGAAGCTAATGACTCTGTAGCTGTTGTAGAAGAGGCTGTTGAAGTTGTAGAAGTTGTTGCTGATTCTGCTGCTGCCGCTGCTGACTCTGTAGCTGCTCCCGCTGACTCTGCAGTTGTTGCTGAATAATTAATTCAACTACAGCATGAAATAAGCTGACCACATAGTGATCAGCTTTTTTTGTATACCTGCCTCTCATCAATCACATCAAGACACGGCTTCAAAATACGGTTAATATATTTTTGAGGCAGGTTGGACATTTTTGACACATTGGCCCCATTCGGCATGCCGGCATCACCTCTAACTCAGCACCTGCTGATCGTATCGTCGGCCCCGATACACAATTTGCCCCTTTTCACCAGTCGACGTACGCACTCGATCACATCGTCGCGGCGCCAAGACGACTCCCGCACAAGATATTCCACCGTACGCGGCTCCTGCGACACCATATACATAACCGATGACTCAAGCTCCTCTCGGCTAAGACTGTTAATCCTGACATGCTTCCGTTCGCGGCACACGTCACACTTGCCGCAAGGCGACACCGACTTCTCTCCGAAATACCTAAGCATCAGGCTTACACGGCACTCATCGACTGCAAACGCGAATTTCTTCATGGCCTCGATGCGCTTTTCAAGCCGGCGTCGCTGATCTTCATAGACCGCCGTAGGCATAACAACATACTTAGGCAACTCGCGGGAGGTCGTATAGTATAAGTATGGAGTAGTCTTGCGAGGTATATACTGAAGTATCTTCATCCGCGACAGAGCCAGAAAAGTCTCGTAGACCTTCTGCTCGTCAACATCGGCACGCCGCGCTATCAAAGACTCATTGACGTACACAAAATCGGCAAACAGCCCGGTGTAGCTACGTAGCAATATGTTGAAGATACGGTCACCCTCATCATCAAGCCTTACATCATAAAGCTCATCCTTGTAAGCGATTATCATGACACGCGACTGCATTGTCACCTCTTCGATAAACTCGAAATAACCCGCCTGCGTAAGCAGATGCATGGCACTCCGCGCAGGCAACGGCGGCAAGTCATAAGTCTTGACAAACAGGTCGAAATTAAATTCAAACACCTTGTCATAACCCGACCCCACGGCCACGTTGACAAAGTTGCCCGCCATTTCGTAAACCCTTCGGATAAGCTCTTTGTCAGGAAATGCATCGGTCACCATGCGTGTAAGCCGCGCCTTGTCGGTCTTTGCAGTCAGCAGCACGGCAAAAGCCGGTTTTCCGTCGCGGCCAGCCCGGCCAGCCTCCTGATAATACTCTTCAAGTGACCCGGGCAAATCAAAGTGAACCACCACCCTGACATCGGGCTTGTCGATGCCCATGCCGAAAGCATTGGTAGCCACCATGACGCGCACCTCGTCGCCCTTCCACCGGGCCTGCTTCTCGTTTTTATCCTCGGGAGCAAGACCGGCATGATAATAGTCGGCGCTTATGCCCGATGACACAAGCATGTCAGCAATCTCGCGGGTGCGCCGACGCGAACGCACATACACCACCGCGCTGCCTACGGTATTTCCCAATACACGAAGCAACTGGCGCTCCTTGTCAAAGTCGTTTCGCACAATGTATGACAGATTGTCGCGCGCAAAACTTTTCGCATACACGTTGCGCTCTCTGAACAGCAGCTTGTCCATTATGTCATCGACCACTTCGGGAGTGGCCGAAGCAGTCAAAGCGAGTACAGGCACCTCGGGAAAATGGCTGCGCAGCTCACCGATTTTCAGATACGACGGACGGAAATCATAGCCCCACTGCGATATACAGTGAGCCTCGTCGACCACGATAAGACTTACATTCATCTGCCTGAGCTGGGCCGTAAATGGCTCCGAACGCAATTTTTCAGGCGACACATAAAGTATTTTTATCTTACCGAGGCGGCAGCGGTCCATGCCGAGTTTCTGCTCGGCCCGAGTGAGACCGGCGTGAAAATAAGTAGCCTTTATACCACGGTCACGCAGATTGTCGACCTGATCTTTCATCAATGATATAAGCGGAGTCACCACAAGGGTAAGCCCCGGAAGCAGCATGGACGGCACTTGAAACGTGAGCGACTTACCGCCGCCTGTAGGCAACAGACCGAGTGTGTCGCGTCCGGCGAGCACCGACGTGATTATATCCTCCTGAAGCGGCCTGAAATCTTCATAGCCCCAGTACTTGCGCAATATGTAATGAGGCTCAGCCACCTGACATCCTATACTTGACGCTTGGTACTATATATTCAGCTGCTGACTCTTATCTCTTTGACCTGCAACTGAATGTGTCCGGCGGAACTCTGATGCTTGTTCTCCTCTATGGTATAACAGATGTCAAACGGTTTACGTGCATGTATATGCTCGAAAAACTCGCCCATATTGAACGCTATGCCGTTGAATACCTTTCCGGAAGTATTGTCGACGAGCTCCAGCTTTATGTGCTCCAGATGCTTGCCAACGAGCTTGCTCGTGCCGAAATCCATAACACCGCGGCTGCAGAACACAGGCTTCTGATTGCCGGGGCCGAACGGGTTGAACCGGCGCAGCAAAGACAGAAACTCCGGTGTAATTTCGGAAAACGTCAAAAACGCATCGATGTCAAGTTGAGGCGTCAGCTGCGACGGCAGTATATTTTCAGCGACATACTCCTCGAAGCGACGGGTAAATTCCGGTATGTTCTCCTCCTTCAGCGACAACCCCACAGCATATGTGTGGCCGCCGAAGTTCTCAAGCAGGTCGCGCGAGGCATCTATGGCGCTGTACACGTCAAAGCCCTGTACCGAACGCGACGAGCCGGTGGCAAGTCCGTTGGACAGAGTAAGCACCACGGCCGGCTTGTAGTACAGTTCGGTCAGTCGCGACGCCACTATGCCTATTATGCCTTTGTGCCAGTCCTTATTGTATATGACTATCGACTTTTTGTCATTAAGACGTTCGTTATGGCGCTCCAGTATGGCATTGGCCTCTTCGGTTATGCGCTTGTCGAGCTCCTTGCGGTCCTTGTTGTACTGATCTATGTTCTTGGCTCGCTGATATGCGTCGGAAAAGTCGCGCGACACGAGCAGCTCAACAGCCTCGCGCCCGCTCTGCATGCGTCCCGACGCATTGATACGCGGACCTATCTTGAATATGACGTCGCTTATCGTGATTTCTCGATTGCCGAGCTGACATATCTTGATGATAGCCCGCAGGCCCACATTAGGATTGGTATTAAGACGCTTCAGACCCCAGAAGGCCATGATGCGGTTCTCACCTACCATAGGCACAATATCGGCAGCGATACTTACCGCCACAAGATCGAGCATGTTGTCAAGCTCATTGCCCGTGATGCCGTTGCTCTTGGCAAACGCCTGCATGAACTTGAACCCCACTCCGCAGCCCGACAGATGGGGACACGGATAAGTGCTCCCTTCAAGCTTCGGATTAAGTATAGCCGCGGCCGGAGGCAACTCGTCGTCAGGTACGTGATGATCGCAGATGATAAAGTCTATGCCGAGCGTGGCGGCATACTTTATCTCCTCGATCGCCTTTATACCGCAGTCGAGAATGATTATAAGCTTCACTCCCGAGGCATGAGCTTCGTCTATCGCCCGGAGTGATATACCGTACCCTTCGTCATAGCGGGTAGGTATGTAGTACTCTATGTTGGAGTAAAAATTCTGCAGGTATTTGTATACGAGCGCCACCGATGTGGTGCCGTCCACATCATAGTCGCCAAATACGAGAATCTTCTCCTTTGACCCCAAGGCTTTGTTAAGCCTGTTCACAGCTTTATCCATGTCCGGCATCAGAAACGGATCATGCATGTCCTTCAGCGACGGATGGAAGAATCGCTCCGCCTCGTCAACTGAGGATATGCCGCGCTGCACCAGCAACTCGCTAACAGGTGGGCAATTGGCGTATTTCGACGCCAACTCCGTCTCTAATTTTTGCTCTTCTGTTGTAAGGGGTAAGTAATTCCATTTACTTATCATTTATGTTATTTTTTATTTTTGCATAGCAAAACACCTGTGACCGCAGTCACAAGCCTGAAGAGAGAAGAAGTCTGCGTCTTGACGTCAGGGCCGTTCATCGTGCGTAGGAAGAGAGCCACGAAAGCCACACTATCGCCAATATGCAAAAATAACAAATTTAAACCGATAAACCGCCATACCCCACCCACATTTATATTATATTAACCCTAACGCGGTTTTATGTGAGCCAGTCCGACTGGCGACATCACACCCGGTCGGCGAGTCCTTGTATACCCGCTTACAGGCTCAGGTTATTTTGCCGTAGGGTCCATGTGCACATCCAGCTGCGGGAAGGGGAAATGCAGCCCGTGTGCCGGAAGTTCGCGGTAGAAGCGCTCGTTCATGGTGTAGAAGACGTCCCAATAGTTTTCGGCACGGGTCCAAGCCCTTACGGTAAGGTCTATGCTGCTGGAGTTCAGATTGCCAAGCCTGACAAACGGTTCACGATTGACCTTTGGCATCTTGGCCAATATCTCGGCATGGTGCGCCTCGATTTTCTGGCCGAGTGTCACGGCCCGCTTGCGGTTCATAAACATACGGCGCCACCACGGTATTTTGCGCATGGCTTCAGGCGATACGTCGACAGCAACCGCCTCATCCTTAGGAGCAGTTGCGGCTTTCGCCTTTTTGCGGTCATCCTCTATATACTTCACCACGACACGCTTGTCGCTCAACAGAATATCCTTTATGGCACCAATAGCCACATCCACATCATCGCCGTAAGCTACCGACACCGTCCAGTCAACACGGCGGTAGTCCTCCTTGGAATAATTGTTGATCGAACTTGTCGACAACGGACCGTTGGGTATGATGATCTGCTTGTTATCGGGAGTATTGATTATCGTGCTGAATATCTGTATCTCCTTTACCGAGCCGGCATAGCCCTGCGCCTCGATGTAGTCGCCTATCTTGTAGGGTTTGAGGAGAAGTATGAGTACTCCGCCGGCAAAATTCTGAAGGGTGCCGCTCAAAGCCAGACCGATAGCCACACCGGCCGAGGCAAAGATGGCGAGGAACGAGCTCGTATTAATGCCCAATATGCCAATAACCGTTATTATCAGGATGAAGTACAGCAATATCCTGATAAGGCTCAGGATAAATGTCGCCAACGAGCGGTCAAGATTACGGCGCAGAAATATAGCATCGACAACTTTGTAGATCTTGGTGATGATAAACTTGCCTACATAAAACACCAATATGGCTATGGCAAGGTGGATGGCAAACTCCACCAGCCCGTTCACCATACGCGACATAAGATCGTCCAGCGACATGGACTCAAGAGCTTTCAGACCGCCTGTCTTAACGGCTGCAATAGAATCGGACACCGCCGTGTTATCAGGTGCGGCAAACTGCGAGGCGGCTCCGCCTACAAGCTGATCAAACTGGGTATTAAACATAGACGATTACAGACAATACAATAGGGTTTTAATTCCCGAAAGCGGGCGACACCACGTCATTCCACCACCTCAAATCATAATAACCTTTAGTTGAAGCGACATAGTCATCCGTTCCGGTGATTATATAACTTGAAACACCGTTGCAGTGTATTAAGTTTATTTCGCCGCCCCACATTGAAGGGGTATTGTCGGTGTACAGCACAAAATCAGACATGGCCCGGTCAAAGGAGCCGAGCAACGACGAGTCATCGGTAAGTGACTTCACATAGTGTGCGAAGTCATAAAAGCGGTTGCCATAAGTGCGCCCGTAGCCATACTGCTGCTGAGAATAACCGTCAGCCGGCACTTTATTGACAGCCAGCACGTTCTTGTATGCGGCTGCCACGGCGTCGATTTTCGACATATCATATAGTGAAATCGCTATGCTGCGGTCACTCCCCGACTTGGCGTCGTAATAGTCAAATGTATTTTTTGCCACCTGACGCAGGTCAGGCACCTTGGAGAAAAAGCACGGTACATTCTCTTCGTAAGGCATACCGGCCAAAGGGGTCTCGGTAGGTGAAGCCACGACGTAGCGCGCCGCGTCCTTCACTTCATACAATGACTCGATGTTGCCCATGAAGCAGCAGTCAAAGTATATGAACAACAGATGCTGGTCGTCAAGCGCACGAGCAAGGTCGGGAATGGCCATCTCTTTGGCTTTCGACCCCTTGCCCTCCGACTCGTCTACACCCCATGACCTTCCTTCGGGGCTCTTGCCGTTGTCAATCATCCATCCGCTGGCATGGCTCCACAGCACCAGACCGTACTCATCGGCCGAAGCCACCGTGCGCATGTCGTCAAGCACACCGCGCATCACAGCCACCGATACCGGACTGCCCTCACCCTCGTAGCGGCGCAGGGTCACGACCCCGTCGCGCGTTATCTCCTTCAACTCGGGCACCATGCCGCTGCCGGCATGATATACCAGCAGACGGCCCCCTTCATCAAGAGCGCCGGCCTGCACTGCCGATGTCATTTCACGAATGTCTTCGATGTCCCAGCGGCGCGAGGAATAGGAGCCGTCGCCGAGACTGTTGGCGGCAGCCATATATACAAGTACCGTACGCGAAACTCCTGCTGGTTGCTCCGGACCGTCATGGCCACCGCACCCTACAAGCACAAGAGTTATGAGTGATGTGATAATGTATCGTAGTTTCATAATGTACAAAATTACAAAATCTTTTCCGTAGATTGCCAAAATAAGCTAATTATAACATTTTAAAACCTATAAAGAGAGGCTAATCGACAAATTAAAATGTAACTTTGCAACCGTCAAAAACATATTAACCAATCATGACTTCACGAATCAGAATGTCCATAATACTGCTGCTGATACCAGTAATGCTTTCGGCACAGAGCTATCTCGAACTTGTCGAACTCGCCGATAAATCCATAGCCGAGGGCGACTGGAGCGGCGCGGAAACCAACCTGCTCGAAGCGATAAGTCTGCGGCCCGAGGACCCTACCAACATCCTTCTGCTATCCAATCTCGGCATAGTACAGTATAACCTCGGCAAGGACAGTCTGGCTCTGGCGTCGCTTGACCAAGCCCACCGGCGTGCGCCCAAGTCCGTGACAGTACTGCTCAACCGCGCCGAAGTGCTCACGGCGATAGGACGCGATGACGAAGCCTACCGCGACTACACTACTGTCATAAGCCTTGACTCCACCCTTACCGAACCACGCTACATGCATGCCATCATGTCGCTCCGACGCGGTGACTTCAACACATCGCTGGCCGACTGCAAGGCTCTCGAGCAAATGTCGCCGGCAAGCGAAGAGGCCAACACGGCCTTCGGCTCATACTACTCGGCCACAGAACAATGGGACAAGGCCCTGCCCTACTATACCGCCTTGCTCGAAAAACAGCCCACAACCCACATTTACGGTGCACGCGCCGTATGCTATCTTATGCTGCAAAGGCTCAACGAAGCATCGGCCGACATCAATTCGGGGCTTGCTCTTGACCCTAAAGACGGCGAATTATACATGTACCGGGCATACCTCAACAAAATGCGCTTCGAAATCGATGCAGCCCGTGAAGACCTGCGCAAAGCCATCGAACTCGGCATTGACCGACGCCGGGCCATGGAGGTACTCCCGGCCACCGACTGACATATGTCGCGAAATCAACACAAACATCAGTACTCCATGCGTTGGAAGCGTCGGCTCCTGCGCCCCATCATCAGCATCGACGACATCATGTAGCGCTCAAACTCGAGACGGTAGTCTTCGAGGCAGTCGACGGCAACGCGCCTGTTGTTGAGCAGGTACGTGTCGTAAGTGGGGATGTGGCCGGTGATGAAGTCGACACCCACATGGTGGTAATCGGCCAGACCCTGAAGGAAAGAGGTGTCGCGGAGCATGAGCGGACGCCAAGCCTCGATCATGTCCCAGTCGTTGCACACCTCCTGACCCGGATAGCTGAGCGAGTGGCTGCGGCGGTAACCCGGCAAGGCCTTGTAGTAGTCGGCGGTGACGGGAGACGAGGGTGTAGGAGTAGCGGGCTTGGTGGATTCTGTGGGTTTTATAGGACTAATTGGTCTAATTGGACTAATAGAGCCTCTTGAGGTCGAGAGGGCTTTCTGACGGCGGCGTTCGCGGGCCCGGGCGTTGACACGCTTGCGGCGGTCGATGACGGCCTTGGCGAAGAGAAAGCCCATCATAGAGGCGGGGTCGAGGCCGACGGGCATGGTGTCGGTATTCTGATAGTGGCGGATGGCCTCGGTGAGACGGGCCTGACTGCGGGCGTCGAGGTGTGAGATGGCCTCGCTCCATTCTTGGTCAAATTTCATAGCACGGCGGGGTTTATGGGTGTGTTTTCAACCACAAAGATAATACACGCGAGGACCCGATTTATGCACAATCGGGCGTAAAGGGCATTTTTAACAATTACAGGGGGATTCTATAGGGCTAATTGGTCTAATTAGGCCAATAGAGGACGTCATGACCGGTGTTTCGAACCCGTCCGCGGCCGACATAATGAATCGATATCACTAATCGGCATATCCGCCATGATTAATTTTTAAATCGTTTCATATATGCTTTAATCCTTCGGATACCCTCTGCACCAAGTATAGTAATACCTCCATACTGCGCCGTTTTTGCCATTCCGAAAAACAAGGCCCAAAGCACCCCTTTTGCAGTAGCGCTTATAGGGAGTGCCATCTGCGCAAAAGACAAGATATAGAAGGGGATACATGCCAGTAATACGATGACTCCCGTCTTGAATGACATCTTTTTCAGATGATTATTCAACCAATATCTGATTTTGTGAAATATTTTTCGACCCATCAATTGTATATGAAGTGAGCTAAGCTCATTTATAGTTCTAAAAGACTAATGGCGGACTACATGGCCCGTATTTTGGGATCAACGTAAAAATGCGGTTGTCAACCAACGACTATATATGTGGTAAGGACGCCAGTACCACGGCGTCAGGCTGCGACCCGCACGGTCTCTTGTACGGCCTCCGGCTTCGCGGGCGCCGTACTACTGGCGCCCCTACATATCTGTTGCATTTAACACTTCAACCGGGTTTTGAATCTGACCCGCCCGAACTGCAAGCGGGAACAGGAAAGAGGCAAATAGAAAAGGCTTGCGATTGCAAGCCTTCTTAGTGGCGGGGACAGGACTCGAACCTGTGACCTTTGGGTTATGAGCCCAACGAGCTACCACTGCTCCACCCCGCGATGTTGTTTTGTGAGTGCAAAGGTAGAAAGTTTTTCTGAATTATCCAAACTGCAGATACAGAACACTCCGTTTTTAACCTCTTTTAATATAAATCACAGATATAACCGACATGAATACATGAAATAGGCAGGTCATCAGTATCGGTGTCGTATGTACGATAGACATGGCTGTCGCCGCCGGCAAAGGGTATGCGGGCTATGGGCGGCTTATGCCCAAAAGCAAATAACGAGGAAATAAAAAGGCGTCAGGGATGTGTGACACCCTGACGCCTTGGTATGAGCAGTAAACAAGACTATTTGTTTACTTGGTATTTGTTGATGCCGTCGCGAAGATAATCTACCACCTGACGGGCGGCGGCAATACCGGCGTTGATGTTAGCTTCGGCTGTCTGTGCGCCCATCTTCTTCGGCGTGAAGAAGACACGGTCGCCAAACCGGGCTTTGAGCTCTTCGGCGCTGTCAGGCTTGACGTCGGCCACATACTTGAGGTCGGCACGCGCTTCAAGGGCTTTATCAAGACCTTCTTCGTCAATCACCTCCTTGCGGGCCGTATTGATGAGCACCCCACCCTTGGGCATCTTCGTTATAAGGTCGAAACCGATGCTCTTTTTGGTTTCGGGAGTAGCGGGAATGTGTATCGACACGAAGTCATTGCCGGCATAAAGCTCCTCAACGGAGTGGACAGGCTTAATGCCGTCGGCAACCATAACATCATCAGGACAATAAGGATCGTAAGCCGAAACCTCCATACCTACTCCTTTGGCGATACGGGCAACGTTGCGCCCCACCTGACCGTAAGCCTGAAGACCGAGGCGTTTGCCTTTCATCTCCGTGCCGGAAGTGCCGTTATACATATTGCGCACGGCCATGACAGCCATACCGAATACCAGTTCGGCAACGGCATTGGAGTTCTGGCCCGGAGTATTTTCAACCACAACGCCGTGGGCTGTGGCAGCAGCGAGGTCCACATTGTCATATCCGGCGCCTGCGCGCACTACAATCCTGAGCCTCTTTGCCGCGTCGAGCACTTCGGCATCAATGACATCGCTACGTATGATGACCGCATCGGCATCGGCAACGGCGCCAAGCAGGTCAGCCTTTGAAGAGTATTTCTCAAGCAGTTGAAGTTCATAGCCTGACTCTGCGATAACCTTACGTATACCGTCGACCGCAACAGCGGCAAACGGTTTTTCAGTAGCTACAAGTACTTTCATAGTCAATGGAGGATTAATGATTTTTCTCAAATTCCTTCATGGCATCGACAAGCACCTTAACACTCTCCAAGGGAAGAGCGTTATAGAGCGATGCACGGAAACCGCCTACCGAACGGTGACCCTTTATGCCGACAATGCCTTTTGTGGAAGCGAAGTCGATGAACTCCTTGTCAAGGCCGTCATACTCGGGCTTCATGACAAAGCATACATTCATGATAGAACGGTCCTCGGGAGCGACAGTACCGACAAACATGCGGCTTGAGTCGATAGCCTCATAAAGCATCTCGGCCTTTGCAAGGTCGCGTCGCTGCATCTCCTCAACGCCACCCAACTCTTTATAATGTCTAAGAGTCTGGAGCGCGGAGTATATAGGCAGCACGGGAGGAGTATTGAACATAGATCCTTTCTTTACATGGGTGCGGTAGTCAAGCATCGTGGGTATAGCCCGGTCTACGTTGCCGAGCGCATCTTCCTTTACAATAACTATTGTGACACCTGCGGGAGCAAGATTTTTCTGTGCGCCGGCATAAATGACATCATACTTTGACACATCCACGGGACGAGAGAAAATGTCGCTCGACATGTCGGCCACGAGAGGCACTTTCACATCGGGATCATGACGCAACTCGGTGCCGTAAATAGTATTATTGGTAGTATAGTGGAAGTAATCGGCATCTTCGGGTACGGTAAAGCCCTTAGGTATGAAAGTGTAGTTCTTGTCTTTGCTTGAAGCCACGACATCGACCTCGCCAAACAGACGAGCCTCCTTTATGGCATTGGACGCCCAAGTACCGGTATCGAGATAGGCGGCTTTTTTCTTCAACAGGTTGTAAGGCACCATGCAGAACTGCATCGACGCTCCTCCCCCGAGAAAAAGCACTTGATAGCCGGCAGGCACATCAAGAAGTTCTTTCACGAGTTGCTGCGCCTCATCCATGACAGCGACAAACTCCTTACTGCGGTGAGAGACTTCAAGGATTGACAATCCGGTACCCGCGAAGTCCTTGATGGCTTCAGCTGTATTCTTTATAGTGTACTCACTAAGAATTGATGGCCCGGCATAAAAATTATGCTTTTTCATAAATTTTATAGTTAATGATTATCGTTAGGCTTGCAAATTTAATGAATTTCCCCTATTCGTGTCAACAAAAAACGTCAAAAACCGGCATTTTCTTTCATTTTTCATCATAATCAGTCTATTTGGCGGCATTTTTACACTTCAAAAGACACATTGCCATACATAATAACAGATATACCGTCAGTTCAGCGGCAAAAGTGAATATGCGATTTAGTCATTGCATAATATTACCGCATATATTAACTTTGCGTACCGTAAAACAGAATTATGACCGATCATTCCACACTCCACGACCCTTGGGACCATGACCATCTGTGGCATCCCTATACCTCGACCATAGACCCGCTGCCCACCTACAAAGTCGACTCGGCAAGCGGCTCCACGATAACCCTTGCCGACGGCACACGCCTTATAGACGGCATGTCGTCATGGTGGTGCACAATACACGGCTACAACCATCCGAGCATCAACGCGGCCGCAACCCGACAGATAGAAAAAATGTCGCATGTGATGTTTGGCGGCTTCACCCATGAACCGGCCATCGAACTTGGCAAAAAGCTGCTTGCCATGGCACCTCCGTCGATGAACAACATATTTTATGCCGACTCGGGCTCGGTGGCCGTAGAAGTAGCCATGAAAATGGCAATACAGGCGGCCATATCGCGAAGCGGCAGCCATGACAAGAGCAACTTCGTGACGATACGGTCGGGGTATCACGGCGACACATGGAACGCCATGAGCGTATGCGATCCGGTGACAGGCATGCACGGCGCGTTCGGACCGGCACTGCCTATAAGATATTTCGTCGAGGCCCCATCGACAGGATTTTACGAAGAATGGCGTCCTGAGTCGACAGCCCAACTCGAAACCGTGCTGCGGGAACACCACGACGACATAGCCGCACTCATACTCGAGCCTATAGTGCAGGGAGCGGGCGGCATGCGGTTTTACCATCCGCAGTACCTTCGCGAAGCCCGCAAACTATGTGACCGCTACGGGGTATACCTGATATTTGACGAGATAGCCACAGGCTTCTGGAGGACAGGCCGGCGCTTTGCATGGGAATGGGCCGGGACCGAACCCGACATAATGTGCATAGGCAAAGGGCTTACGGCGGGCTACCTGACCATGAGCGCCGTACTTACGACGAAGGATGTGGCCGACACCATATCGCGCGGCGAAGCCGGAGTCATGATGCACGGCCCCACGTTCATGGCCAATCCTCTCGCCTGTGCCATAGCGTGTGAGTCATTACGTCTGCTGGAGTCGCAGGACATGCCGGCATGCATAGCCCGCATAGAGGAGATAATGAAGCGCGAACTCGCCCCCGCCCGTAATATCGATCGGGTGAAAGAGGTCAGAGTGCTCGGCACGATCGGCGTCGTCGAAATGAAAGAGCCGGTGGATGTGGGCGCATTTCAGAAGCGATGTGTGGAGCGGGGCATATGGGTGCGTCCGTTTGGCCGCAACGTATACATCATGCCTCCCTATGTGATAACCGACGAGGAGCTGACCGGCCTGTGCCGCACGATGCTCGACATACTTCCCTGACACAAAGCCAACAAAACGGCGCGTTCAAGTGTTAAAAAATCATCTCATCATGTTAAAAAACGACATTTCTACAATGAAGTATACGATCAGCCAGATATCGGAGATACTTGAGTTAAAAGCTCCTGCATTTCTACTGCACACAATATCGGTGCTGCTTACCGACTCGCGCTCAGTCACCTACCCGAGCGAGTCGCTGTTTTTCGCATTGCGCACGCGCAACAACGACGGCCACCGCTATATAAAGGAACTTATAGAAAAAGGAGTGCGCAACTTCATTGTCGACAATGTGCCGGTCAACGTGGTGGGCACGCCCAATGTAAACTTTCTCGTGGTGAAGGATGTGAAAAAGGCCCTTCACACGATAGCCCGGCACCACCGCATGCAGTACGGCATACCGGTCATAGGCATAACAGGCAGCCGCGGCAAGACCACCTTGAAAGAATGGCTCTACCAGCTGCTGCAGCCCGACTACCGCATAGTCAGAAGTCCGCGAAGCTTCAACAGCCAGATAGGGGTGCCCCTTTCGCTGTGGGAGATGAACCGCGACAGCGAGATAGGCATATTTGAGGCGGGAATATCGCTGAGCGGCGAGATGAAAGAGCTCCAAGCCATGATACAGCCCACTCTCGGCATACTCACCAACATAGGAGGAGAACATGCCGAGGGGTTTCCGTCGAAGCGCGATAAATGCCGCGAGAAGATAAGGTTGTTCAAGGAGTGCGAGTGCGTCATATACTGCAGCGACGACCCGCTCATAAGAGAGGTCATGGAGGAGGAAGAGATAGCGGCGCGGCATCTCGACTGGTCAGTGACCGACCCTGACGCCACCGTAAAGGTCACGATAAACAAGCGCAGCGACGGTAGCACGGGCATAAAATGTCACATCAACGGGGCCGACCATGAGGCATCGATCAACTTCAACGACCCGGCATCGATAGAAAATGCCGTAGGAGCCATCATAGCCCTTATATATTTAGGTGTGGCGCCTGAAAAGATAGCCGCACGCATGGAACGTCTAACCCCTGTCGGCACACGACTCAACGTCATCGAAGGAGTCAACGACTGCATGCTCATATACGACTCGTACACGGGCGACTACCATTCGCTCAGTCCGGCGCTCGACTTCATGCAGAGGCGCGCCACCGCCGACCGCACATCGACCGTGATACTCAGCGACGTCATGCACGAGACCATGACGTCGGAAAACATGTACAGCAACATAGCCCACCTACTCAAGCAAAAAGGGGTGACACGCATAATCGGCATCGGCGAGGAGATATCGCGCCACGCTCCCTACTTCAACCAAAACTCCAAGTTTTACCGATCGACCGAGGAATTTCTTTCCAACACGACGCCCAACGACTTCAGCCATGAACTGATACTGATAAAGGGCTCCGACGACTTCGGATTTCACCGGCTGAGCGAAGTGCTCGAAGCACGTCAGCACGAGACGGTGCTTGAGGTCAATCTCGACGCCGTGGTGCACAACTTCAACAACTTCCGCTCGCGCATAAAGCCCACGACAGGCATAGTGGCTATGGTGAAGGCATCAGGTTACGGAGCCGGCTCTTACGAGCTGGCCAAGACACTGCAGTCGCAGGGTGCGGCCTATCTGGCCGTAGCCGTAGCCGACGAGGGCGTTGACCTGCGCAAGGCCGGCATAACCATGCCCATCATGGTGCTCAACCCGCGTGTGGTCAACTACACCACTCTCTTTGACTGCCGTCTGGAACCGGAGATATACTCGTTCGAGATACTTGAGGAATTTATCAGAGAGGGTCGGCGCCACGGCATACATGACTACCCGGTACACATAAAACTCGACACCGGCATGCACCGGTTGGGATTTCTCGAAGCCGACATGCCCCGGCTGAAAAAAGTACTTCAGTCACAGGACGTGCTCACACCGAAGTCGGTGTTCAGCCATCTGGCCGCCGCCGACTCACCGGAGATGGATGACTATACGATGGAACAGTTCGAGATTTTCGCACGATGCAGCGAGTCGCTCCAGCGCGGCTTCAGCCACCATATACTGCGCCATATCCTCAACTCGACCGGCATAACACGCTTTCCGGAGCACCAATATGACATGGTGCGCCTCGGAATATGCCTTTACGGCATACCCACCATGCCCGACCACTCTCAGGGCGATCTGCGTCCGGTAAGCACACTGCGCACATCGGTCATATCAATAAAAGAGTGGCCCGCCGGCACCACCATCGGCTACTCGCGCAAAGGACTTCTGCACCGACGCTCGCGCATAGCCACCCTACCCATAGGCTACGCCGACGGACTTAACCGTCACTTGGGCTACGGCAATGCGGCGGTGTGGATCAACGGACGCCGATGTCCTACAGTAGGAAGCATATGCATGGATGTGTGTATGGTCGACGTCACCGACACCCCCTGCAAAGTGGGCGACACGGTGGAGGTATTCGGCCACAACATATCGGTCATAGAACTGGCCGACATACTCGGCACGATACCTTACGAAATACTGACTTCCGTGGCGTCGCGCGTCAAGAGGGTATATTATCGGGAGTGACAGCCTGAGCTTTCGCCTTGTCAGCCGACGGCACCAGAAGCGCCCCGAACTCCCAAAGCAGATAGACCGGCAGAAAGACCACGGCAAGCGTAAACGGGTCGCCTGTAGGGGTAATGAAGGCCGCCACGACAAGCAGCACGACTATGGCATGACGCCGGTAGCGGTTGAAAAGCCCGCGGTGAACTATGCCGAGCCTGCCGAGAAGCCAGCAGAGCAACGGAAGTTCAAAGACAAGCCCCATGATGAAAATCATCATCAGAAAATTGTCCATATAGGAATCAAGCGATATATGATTGGGCACGGCGGCACTCACCTGATAGTCGGCGAGAAACCGCAATGTGATAGGAAAAACCAGCAGATAACCCACCGCAAGCCCGGCAAAAAACATAAAGTTGCCGAGGATAAAGGCCGTTTTCACCCCGCGGCGCTCATGACTGTACAAGGCCGGGCTGACAAACGTCCACAGCAGATACATTATGACCGGACACGAAAGCACCAGCGCCAGCCAGAACGAAGAGGACACATGGATAAAAAACTGCGACGCCAGTTTTATATTGACTATCGTCACTGAAAAGTCGCCGGCACCGAGCAGCCCGTAAAGCCAGAAATCGGGACGGCACGGAGCCATAATAACCTCGTCGAAGAGCCGCGGCATGACGGAAAAAAGCAGCGCTGTCAGCACTACGACCACCCCGGCGGCGCGCAACAGCACCCCACGCAGAGCATCGGCATGGTCCCAAAACGACATCTCTTCCTGACGGCCCTTCTTTAGAGCTTCATCGGTCGCTGTCGCCATCTGATTTTTTGTCGGTCGGCTTTGTTATCTCATCCTGTATGTCATTCATGCCCTGCTTGAAGCTGCTGACACCCTTCCCGAGGCCGCGCATCAGTTCCGGAATCTTGCGTCCGCCGAAAAACAGGAGCACCACCAATGCTATGATAAGTAATTCGGCTATGCCGAGATTGCCGAATAAAAGAGGTATAATGTTCATTGTCAATGATTAAATTTAATATATCTGCACTTTCAATAAGCGTAAAGGTACGAATTTAATCGCATATTGTCGCAATTATGGAAAAAAATCCGTAATTTTGCAGCCTGATTTAACATATAATCCAATCACTTAAAGATTATGAAAGCATTTGTTTTCCCCGGTCAAGGGGCACAATTCGTAGGCATGGGCAAAGACCTCTACGACAACAACCCCGTTGCCCGCGAAATGTTTGAAAAGGCCAACGACATCCTCGGCTTCCGCATTACCGACCTCATGTTTAACGGTACCGATGAAGATCTTCGCCAGACCAAGGTGACCCAACCTGCCATATTTCTGCACTCGGTAATACTTGCCAAGACTCTTGAAAACGAAATCAAACCCGACATGACCGCCGGCCATTCGCTCGGCGAGTTTTCGGCTCTTGTAGCAGCAGGCGCATTGAGCTTTGAAGACGGCCTGCGTCTTGTAAGCGCCCGTGCCCAAGCCATGCAGAAAGCATGTGAGCTCAAACCCTCGACTATGGCCGCTGTGCTCGCACTCTCCGACGAGACAGTCGAGGAGATATGCGCCTCGGTTGACGGAGTGGTTGTATGTGCCAACTATAACTGCCCCGGCCAGCTCGTAATATCGGGCGAGGAAGCCGCTATCGACGCCGCATGCGAGAAAGCCCTCGCCGCCGGTGCCAAGCGTGCGCTCAAACTGAAAGTAGGCGGTGCGTTCCACAGCCCCTGCATGGAACCCGCACGTGCCGAACTTGCCGAAGCCATCGAAAAGACTCCGGTACACGCTCCCGTATGTCCCGTATACCAGAACGTAGACGCCAAGCCCCATACCGACCCCGCCGAAATCAAGGCCAACCTTGTAGCACAGCTTACCGCTCCCGTACGCTGGACACAGACCGTGCAGAACATGGTTGCCGACGGAGCCACCGAATTTATCGAAATAGGTCCGGGCAAAGTGCTTCAGGGTCTTATAGGCAAGATAGCCCGCGGCATGGAAGTTTCCGGCCGTCAGTAACAACAACAGCCCCAAGTTATATTTTTCAACCATAATAAAAAGGAAGCGCGAAACTGCGCTTCCTTTTTTTGCCCTCTGCCCGTCCCTCACATAGGACCGCGGCCGACACGCGGTAGTGCTTAATGAATATCCGCGGCTGAAGCGGAATGTGCATAATGCGCCTGTACGCCATGCTGAACTTTACGCTGTGAACATCTGCTTCCGTTCCGAAAAGCTCCATGATTGCCGGCAACCCCGGCGGGTTTGTGTCCCAACCACGGCCCTATGTTACACCTTATTATATTATTACTTCAGCTCCACTGTCCAGTTTAAGCCTTGAATCTTCATATCAAGTTCACGAAGACTGCGTGAATGCCCGTCAAGCTTGCGACGTGCCTCGGCCACATCGACAAGACGCACGGTCTTTATCTCGTTGCGCCCGTAGCGGTTGTCAGGCTCCGACACAAAGTCGAGCACCTCACGCATCGACGACACTCTCATGGCGAGCACATCGCGGCGCGCTATCAGTGCGGTAAGAGTCGCGCCCTCATCGTCGGCCGTAGCGAGATTGGTAACATTAATACGGTATATCAACGTTTCAAGCTGCCCCAACAGCGAGTCAAACTCTTTCTCAAGAACGGCGATATCCTCCGGAGGAGTGTCGCCTTCCTGAACTTTGGCGCTCTCTTTCATGCGCCCTTTCAACTGCGCAAGCCGCTTCTGCAGGTCGGCACGCAGGCTCAAAGCTTCAGCCAGTTTCATAATGTCGTAATCTTTAATTATTGTATCGTATTTAATAACAAAGATATAGCGATATTGTTATACCGTCGCTCACTTTATTTAGTAGGCACCACAGGCTTTATCGTGCCGTCGGCATTAAATTCGAGCCTGTCTATACATACCTGACGATGGATACCGGGCATCTTGTCCCTGTCTATATAATCAGGATGTATACGGTGATACACTATACGCCACTCATCGGTACCGGGGATATTTATTACCGAATTGTGGGCCGGACCGTAAATCTTCTTCTCGGGGTTCTGCACAAGGACATTGCACTGATCGGCCACCTTGATCTTGCCGAGCGGAGCATCGGACGTACCGTAAGCCACATGATAGTTGGGCGAGCCGGTATCGTCAACCGACCACATGAAGTAATAGACGCCATTGCGGAAGAACACATAAGGAGCCTCACGGAACGCATAAGTGTCAAGAGTACCGCCCTCAGGAGTCATAACTGTCACCGTCTCCTCCTTTATCGAGGTCAGATCATCGTTAAGCTCAGCGCCGGCCATATAACCGTTGCCCCAATAAAGGTAATATTTTCCCGTAACCGGGTCATGGAATACGTCGACATCAATCTGCTGGCCGCCGCCGACAGGCGACTTGTCCACAATAGGAGTATCGAGAGCATAAAACGGCCCCGCCGGATCGTCGGCCACAGCCACTCCGATAGCCTTACGGTTGTTCAGCGGGTTATGACCGCTGAAATAAAAATAGTATTTGTACCCGTCATCCTCCTTGCGTTCGATTATAGCCGGCGCCCATGCGTTTCCGACCGCCCACGGCACCTGCTGACCTTTGACATCAAGCATAATGCCCTCATCGGTCCAGTCGGCAAGATTATGTGAAGAGTATACACGGAAGTAATGTCCGCCCCAGCCCGGAGTGCCGTCAGTAGTCGAGTATATATAATACTTGCCGGTCTTGTTTGAGTAAATAATCTCAGGATCGGCATGGAAACCGGGCAATATAGGATTGTGCTTGTTGTCAAGAGCCGAATAAAGCGTGCTTATACCTGCGGCTGAAGCATGAATCGGGCGTATCGTACCGTCATCGTTGTACTCCAGCGGTTCAGCTATCACAGAGCGGCTGCCGCTGCCTCCACCGAGTCCGCCTATGTGAGAGAAGAAATAATTCTTTCCTTTAAACTCCACTATGGCGGGGTGAGTGGTATTGCTGTTGCCGGCCACTTCCGATATTACGCCCTGATACTCCCACGGTCCGTTGATGTCGTCGCTCATAGCATAGGCAATCTTCTCGGGCCACTGCGCCGCATAGATCAGATAATACTTGCCGCCTCTTTTATGAATCCACGGCGCTTCGGTGAAGTCGGGCACATGTACCCTCTTGATATCGCCGTCAAGTTCGAGCATGTTTTCTTTAAGTTTGGCATAGTAGCAGAGTTGGTTGCCCCAGAACAGATAAGCCTGCCCGTCGTCATCAATGAAAACGGTGGGGTCAATGCTCACCCAGCTGTGATTGGCGCCCTCGCAATCGGCCATCGTAATAAGCGGCTTGCCTATGGCATCCTTGAACGGGCCTTGCGGGGTATCGCTTACCGCCACACCTATGCCGGAGCCGTTGGTACTGATAAAGTAATAGTAACGTCCGTCGCGCTCTATACACTGGGCCGCATATGAAGCGTGTGAGCTGTCCCACTTGAAATCCTTAACGGCGAGCGGCATCGGATACTCGGTCCAGTGCTGCATGTCGGTAGTCGAGAACACGCACCAGTTGGGCATATGATAACCCGGTTTGTTGCCCGGCTCGTCGGTGCCGGTATAGAGCCAGAGCGTGTCGCCGATGACCAGCGTAGCCGGATCGGCCGTATGCTTATGTTTTATAAGCGGATTACCGGTGTTGACGAAACGATACAGAGCACTGTCGCCGTCGGCACTGATGTCGGATGCCGTCACCGTCTGAACCGAAGGCACGGCGCACATCAAAGAAAGTAAAAGAGTATGATACTTCATGTTATTTATATGAGATGAATGAATTGTCAGCTTACATAGGGCACCATCCCCTACTATCTGCAAATATAACAAGATACTTTTGTCTTACAAAATCAAATATTTGCTTTTGCGCTCGGCTTATTAACATAGTTGACTCCGTCTTAAAATGCAACAGATAGGTAGGGGCGCCAGTTCCACGGCGCCCGCGAAGCCGGACGGCCATACAAAAGACCTTGCGGGACGCAACCGGACGCCGTGGTACTGGCGTCCCTACCAACCTTATCGACGTTTAACAACCGCCGTTTTTTAATTGATATTACATACTTCTGCTCGACTTATTCGTATCGTTGACATCCGTCTTAGATTACGGATCATCTGCAAAAGCCGATTGAACGATTAAAATGCAACAGATAGGTAGGGGCGCCAGTACCACGGCGCCCGCGAAGCCGGACGGCCATACAAAAGACCATACGGGACGCAGCCGGACGCCGTGGTACTGGCGTCCCTACCAACCTTATCGACGTTTAACAACCACGTTTTTTAATTGATATTACATACTTCCGCTCGACTTATTCGTATCGTTGACATCCGTCTTAGATTACGGTTCAACTGCAAAAGCCGATTGAACGATTAAAATGCAGCAGATAGGTAGGGGCGCCAGTTCCACGGCGCCCGCGAAGCCGGATGGCCATACAAAAGACCTTGCGGGGCGAAACCGGATGGCCATACAAGAGACCATGCGGGACGCAGCCGGACGGCCATACAAGAGACCGTGCGGGGCAAAGCCGGACGCCGTGGTACTGGCGTCCCTACTAACCTTATCGACGTTTAACAACCGCGTTTTTTAATTGATATTACATACTTCCGCTCGGCTAATTGTGAAGATTCAAAATCGAAGTGCAAAAACTTTGCTTAGATAAGCAGACCAACCTCACTCCTCTCGGAGGGGGATGCCCAAGCGGCGGGGGCGGCCGAGTCCGCCCCCAAGAGTGAATCGGTAGAAA
>NZ_VSMC01000009.1 GCF_008728965.1 Heminiphilus faecis
TTTTTCTACCGATTCACTCTTGGGGGCGGACTCGGCCGCCCCCGCCGCTTGGGCATCCCCCTCCGAGAGGAGTGAGGTTGGTCTGCTTATCTAAGCAAAGTTTTTGCACTTCGATTTTGAATCTTCAGAAAGTATCTAAGACGCAGTCAAAGATACGGATAAGTTGAATTCATTGCCAAATTTATTTCAGAAATGCCAAGATGATTGTCTTTGAAATCAGTACCTTTTTGTAGTGGTGACATCGATTTGTCCCGTTTTTTGTCTAAATTTGCAGCTATAATTAAATTCTTGAATTTTGTCACGAAAACGTAAGGAGCTTCCTGTACTGGAACATGTTGAGATAACCGATGTGGCTGCTGAAGGCAATGCGCTGGCCAGAGTGAACGATATGGTGGTTTTTGTACCGTATTGTGCACCGGGCGACATTGTTGATGTAAAGCTTGTCAAAAAGAAAAAAAACTATGCCGAGGGGCGTGTGATAGCCTTGCAGAAACCGGGAGCGATAAGGGTGGCTCCTCGATGCAGTCACTTCACGCTTTGCGGAGGATGCCGATGGCAGCATCTGCCTTATGAATATCAGTTAGACTGCAAGCAGAAGCAGGTCAAAGACGCCATGGAGCGTATCGCTAAAATCAAGATACCGGAAATAAGTCCTATTCTCGGTTCGGAAAATATATGGGAATACCGAAACAAGATGGAGTACACTTTTTCCAATAAAAAGTGGCTTACTTATGAGCAACTTGCATCGGATGAAGAATTTTCCGACAGAGATGGCGCCGGTTTTCACATTCCCGGAGCATTTGACAAGGTGCTTGACATTGAATGCTGTTTTCTTCAGGATGATTTCGGCAATCGGTTACGTCTGTTTATAAAAGAGTTTGGAAAGGAGCACGGTTATTCGTTCTATGATCTGCGCCAACAGCAAGGGTTGCTCCGCACGCTCATGATAAGAATAGCTTCTACGGGCGAGATTATGGCCCTTATGGTATTTGGCGAGGATGATGCCGACAGGATAGAAACTCTTATGAGTGCGGTACGCAGCCGTTTCCCCGAAATAACGTCATTACTGTATGTCATAAACACTAAAGTCAACGATACCATCGGTGACCAGCAGGTTGTCAGATATGACGGACGGGAATGGATAGAAGAGGAGATGGAAGGTCTGCGTTTCAGAGTGGGTCCGAAGTCATTTTACCAGACGAATTCCCGTCAGGCCTATACATTATATAAAGTGGCACGTGATTTCGCCGATATAAAAAGTGGTGAGCTTGTGTATGACCTTTATACCGGTACAGGTACTATTGCCAATTTTGTGGCTTCGAGAGCGGCGAAGGTCATAGGTATTGAGTATGTATCAGAAGCAATCGACGACGCACGTGTAAACTCCTTGGCAAACGGCATTGACAATACACTGTTTTTTGCCGGCGACATGAAGGATGTGCTTACCGACGAGTTTATTGAACTTCACGGTAGACCGGATGTTATGATTGTCGATCCTCCACGAGCCGGAATGCATGAAGATGTGGTAAATGTCATACTTAACGCCGCCCCCGAACGTATAGTTTATGTGAGCTGCAATCCGGCGACTCAGGCCCGTGATCTCGCGTTGCTTGATGTAAAGTACAGAGTGGAGGCCATACAGCCTGTCGATATGTTTCCTCATACGGCTCATGTAGAGAATGTAGTTAAACTAACGCTTAGGAGATAGCGCAAAAGAAGTATCAGATGTACTACGTAATAAAGAGATTGGAAATATCGGCGTCTCACAGCCTTTCGTTGAGCTATGAGAGCAAATGTTCCGGATTGCATGGCCATAACTGGATTATAACAGTCTATTGTAAAGCCCGGGAGCTTAACAGTGACGGAATGGTATGTGATTTTTCACATATCAAGGAGAGCATACACGGCTATCTTGATCATGGCAATCTCAATGAGTTGCTGCCGTTTAATCCTACCGCTGAAAACATAGCCCGGTGGATAGTCGAGCATACTCCACAATGTTTTATGGCCCGGGTCAAGGAGTCGGAGGGAAATGAGGCTGTGTACGTGCTTGACAAATATGATAGTATGGCTGTCGAATGTATAAAATAAACGAAATATTCTACAGCATACAGGGCGAGGGGATAAATGCCGGTGTGCCTGCTGTATTCATACGTTTCAGCGGTTGTAATCTTTCATGTCCCTTCTGTGATACCGAGCATGGCGAAGGTAATATGATGACAGCCGACGATATCGTTGCTGAAGTTAAGAAGTATCCGGCACGACTGGCGGTCGTGACCGGAGGAGAGCCGTCGCTGTTTATTGACGACAGGCTTGTTGATGCACTCCACGCTATCGGTTGCATTATCGCTATCGAGACCAACGGTACCTGTAGATTGCCCTCCGGCATAGACCATGTGACGCTTTCTCCGAAAGATGCGTTCTGTGACGGGGCACAACCTGTCATAGACAGTTGTGACGAGCTTAAAGTGGTGTATTGCGGAAGTAACGACCCCTCACGATATGATGGCATAAAAGCCCGTGTAAGAGTGCTTCAGCCGTGTGATACGGGTGATGCGATACGCAATGCCGAACTTACGGCTGCCGCACTTGATTATTGTCTGAAATATCCGATGTGGCGACTTTCGCTACAGTTGCACAAACTTCTTGATGTGAGGTAGACGCAATGGCCGAATTATAATATGCGGGGTCTCCTGTTACTTCGCGTCCGACAAATGGTGGCAGTGTGAAATTTTCATCCTCAGACTGTAGTTCTATTTCAGCTATAACAAGGCCGCCGCAAGGCTTGTCGAAACAATCGACCTCCCATATATGGGAGTCATAATCAATGATATATCGTGTTTTTTCGATTATTGATGCCTGACATAATTTGTCAACCATCATACGCGCGTCATTGACTGGTATACCGTATTCCCACTCATTACGCACGGCTCCTTTGTTTTCACTTTTTATCGTAAGAAATGCTTTGTCATCGCGTATGCGCACTCTTACCACAGCGCGGGGATCGGTGTGGATATAGCCCTGAATTATATGATATGAGCGTATGCTCATGGCTTTGAAACTGTCATTTGTGACTATGTATTTTCGTTCTATCTCTTGTGCCATTTTATAAAATGGAAAATTATATTAACTTTGCAAAGTTATATCGTTTTGAATGAGAATCGGAAATTTAGCTAGTCAAAGATTGAAATTTATAAGATTTACAGTTGTTAGCTTGTTGCCTGTACTGCTTATGGCAGTGGCACAAACAACAGGAGCGCAGACAACGTTCCTTGCCGGTACTGTTACCGACTCGATAACACACGAGCCGATACCTTATGTGGCTCTTTTTCTTACGGGGACAAACAGCGGTGGGCTGACTGATGACAATGGCCGTTTTCAACTTCGCTCCTCATCACGTGCCGATAGCCTTAAACTGTCGGTAATGGGTTATCGTACAAAATCTATTCCTTTGAAAACCACTGTAAACCGGCGCATGAATGTACAATTGGCGCCTGTCGGTGTAGCGCTCAGTGAAGTCGTGGTGAAGCCAAAGAAAGAGAAGTACAGCAAGAAAAACAACCCGGCTGTAATATTTCTGAATCGCATACGTGCGGCAATGGGTAAAAATGACCCCAAGCGCAATGACTTTTATAATTACGAAAAGTACGAGCGCCTGACTATGGCATTGAACGATTTTGATCCGGAGACCAATTATGCTTGGATGGGAAAAAAATTCAAGTTTCTCAAAGATCATGTGGATATATCGGAGATATCAGGTAAACCGATACTTAATTTTATTGTAAAGGAAAAAGTGTCGGACGTTAATTACCGAAAATCGCCTCATTCACAGAAAGAACATGTCAACGGCATGCGTCAGGAAGGCATCGATGACATATTGTCCAATCAGGAAAGCTCACGACAGTTCCTTGAAGATGTGTTCAGGGAGATTGACATATACGGCAATGATGTCAATTTGCTTCAAAAGCGTTTTGTAAGTCCGTTATCGCGTATCGCCACCGATTTTTATAAGTTTTATCTTAATGATACTGTGGTTGTGGAGAGTGACTCATGTGTCGTATTGAGTTTTGTCCCTCACACTTCCGAGACTTGGGGTTTCATCGGTAAGATATATGTGCCCAAAAACGACTCGACCATGTTCATAAAGAAGATTGAGATGCACTTGCCTCACACAATCAATGTAAACTTTATGGATGCAATGTCAGTGACACAGACATACGAAAAGTCAGCCGATGGTTCACGCCTTAAAACACGTGACGACATGACGGTCGAGTTGTCGGTGCTTCCGGGATTGCCCCAGCTGTATGTACGCCGCAATACCATCTATAGCGGTTTTAATTTTGATGAGCCTGAAAATGCAGAGGTTTTCAATTTGGCCCAACGTGAGATTATCAGCGATGACGCATCGGAACATGACAATAAATTCTGGGAGGAGAAACGTCCTGTGCCTATGGAGCAGGGTGAAAGCAGTGTAGGGGAACTGTTGAGCAGCATGCGCGAGGTGCCTGTATATTATTGGACGGAGCGTGTGCTTAAACTCATGGCCAACGGTTATGTGGCTACCGGAAATCCGAGTAAATTTGATTATGGGCCTATAATGTCAACCATTTCGTATAATACGGCGGAAGGTCTTAGGCTCAGGGTCGGAGGTATGACAACTGCCAATCTGTCTAAAAGATGGTTTACTCGCGGTTATCTTTCTTACGGTTTTCGTGACCACCGATGGAAGTATGAAGGCGAAGTCGAGTACTCGTTCAATGACAAGAAGTATCATTCGCGTGAGTTTCCGGTTCATTCCATACGTGCCACTTCGTCATATGACATAGACCAGTTGGGCCAGAACTATCTTACCACTTACGGTGATAATGTATTTCTGTCGGTTAAAAGATTGCCCGATACCCGAGTGACTTATAAACGCTCACAGGTCCTCGAGTATAATATGGAACTGTATAATAATTTCTCACTTGGATTAATGTCGCGTTTTGAACGACAGGAAGAGTCGCAGTGGATACAATTTATTGACGGACACGGAAACAATTTTCCACACTATAATGAGCTGACATTTACCTTGAAATTAAGATATGCTCCCGGTGAGAAATTTATTCAGGGAAAATCAGACCGCAGATCTATAAACCGTGACGCGCCTGTATTTGAGCTGATACATACATATGCTCCCAAAGGACTTGGCGGAACAATGTTCCCAATCAACCGTACCGAACTGCGTTTTTCCAAACGCTTCTGGCTGTCGGCTTTCGGGCATGTCGATGCCATTGTCAAAGGCGGCCATGCTTGGGAGGCGTCACCATACATGAACTTGTTTTTACCAAGCGCCAACTTATCATATCTTATACAAGCCGAAAGTTTTGCGTTGATGAATCCTCTTGAATTTGTCAACGACTCTTACGCTATGGTTGATTTTACGTACTGGATGGATGGTATGATATTTAACCGCATACCTTTGTTGAAGAAACTTAGGCTCCGTGAGGTCATGTCGTTTAAAGCCTTATGGGGACATCTGAGCCCGAAAAACAACCCTGATTTCAATAAGGATCTGTTTGTGATTCCTTCTGAAGTGCACACCACGCTTATGTCAAATGTTCCTTATATGGAAGCCAGTGTGGGAGTTGACAATATATTTAGTATATTTCGTCTTGATGCGGTTTGGCGATTAAGTTACCGCAATGCTTTTGATGCGCCTAACTGGGGCATACGGGCCGGTTTTCATGTGACATTCTGAACAATAAAGCAGTGTTGATGTTTTAATTGTAAAATATTGACACGACAATGAAAAAAACGGGTATTTTTTACGGTTCCAGCACAGGTGTTACTGCTGAAGTGGCTGAAGATATTGCAAAGTTACTTAATGTGCCTGCTGCAGATATTCACGATGTGGCTAAGTCGGCTCCGTCTGATGTCGAGCCTTATGACCTGCTGGTGTTGGGTTCGTCGACATGGGGTGCAGGTGACCTTCAGAATGATTGGTACGATTTTCTTGACGGTCTTGAGGCACTTAACCTCAGAGATAAGCAGATAGCTATTTTCGGCTGCGGTGACGAGTCTATGAGCGATACTTTCTGCGGGGCGGTGGGCATCATTTATACAAGTCTGCAAAAGACCGGAGCACGGTTTATAGGCTCATTTGATGCCGACGGCTATGAGTTTGATGAATCGCCTGCTTTTATTGATGGAGTATATGTAGGTTTGCTGCTTGATCAAGTAAATAAGGAAGAACTTACTCTTTCGCGTCTGAAAGGGTGGACTGACAAGATAAAATCGGAGGTAAAATAAACGTTCACTCGGTAACGTTGGAGTGGACGGGGCTCCGGGTTGATTGCGGATGAAATTGTGCGGTTTGGCACAATTTTATCCGCTTAGGTCATATATATATTCTCCATTATGACTATATTTGCATATCGAAGTATTTGCTATGAAGAAAACGTTACCATATTTTGAGCCTGTGGTCAAGTCAACGCAGGCTACCGACTCGCCCGACTTGTATTTCGGATCATTTGACTTGTTTGAAGAAGGGAAGTATGTTGAGGCCATACGTATGGTCCTTGATTCAAATAACCCCGACATCTCGGAACAATTCGGTAATGAGGACGGTACGGAGTATCATATACCTCATGGTTCGGTTATAATCAATATTTCTATAACTCCTGACGGAATGTTGAATGCCGAAGTGCCTTTTATGCGTGTACCGAAAGAAAACGCTGTAGCCATGTTGCGTGCCGTAGCGTCCTTGAACACCGGACGCCTTATGCTGGCACGTTTTTATCTGGAAGATGAAATGCTGTCTGTAAGGTGGTCGTGTCCGTTGTCGGAAGCTCATCCGTCGACTTTTGACTGGCAGATAAACAATATGTGTCGCGTGGCCGATGATTTTGATGATGAATTTGTCGCTAATTTCGGAGCGGAAAGATTATGTGAGCCTATTGTGACGCGTTATGACGAGAATACAATAGACCGATTATATGATGCCATACAATCAATAGGACGGATAACGCTTGAGGCAGTTGCCGATTTTACAAAGGAGAGGCGTTTCGGTATTGCATGGAATGCTCTTATGTCGTCATTTTGCCAGATAGATTATGTGGCCAATCCTCAAGGAAATCTTAAAGATGAACTGAATGACGCCATACGTGACCTGAATAATGATGAACATACGCCGGAGTCTGTCCTTGTGAAGAAAGCATCCGGAGCTCTTGAAAAGATACTCGCCAAGAGCAAAGAGGATATTGCAGTCGATTTGTACGAGACGCATATGATAGAGTCGCCCAAACGCAGGTCGACAATCGCCAATATGCAGAAAAATTTCAAAGAGATATATCGAAATCTTCTCGACCACTATCAGGGTGGTGATTATTCGCAGGCAGCCGTCGGACTTATAAGAAAGATTTACGAGGCGTATCATTATTGCGATATGGATGATTCGCTTAATGAGTTTTTTGTGGATTTGCTTAAAGCATCGGCTGACAGACCGTTCGAGGATGCGGGTAGGCCCTTGATTTCTGGACTTGATCAGTTCCTTGCCGTCAGAGTTGAGTCTGATGAAGAGGACGAGGCGACAGTTGAAGATGACGCGGAATATGAAAGATGTGAAAATACGTCGTGTGATGTACGGCACGACGACATAAAAGAGGAGTTGCGTCAACTTCAGTCAAGACTTACCGAGGCTCTGCAGGAGGAGGATTTTGCTGCTTATGCATTATATGCCACCCGGTTGCAGCAATGTATTATGACACATCTTTTAAGCTGATACAGTTATGAATAAAGATATATTTGATACCGTATATAAAGTTAACCATTCAGGAGGTTCGGGGTCTTGTTTTTATCTTCGTGACCTGAACCTGTTTGTTACAAACAATCATGTTGTGGACGGCCACCATGAGGTAGCGTTGCTTGACAATAACCGCACACAGCATTATGCCCGTGTGGTACTTGTGAATCCTGATGTGGATATAGCTTTGCTGGCCACCGATGATGATTTTAAGCATCTGCCCTTATTAAGCCTTGCTGCCGATGATTCCCTACAGATATCCGACAAAGTGCATGTGGCCGGCTATCCTTATGGTATGCCGTTTACTCTTACCGAAGGTACTGTGTCTTCGCCTAAGCAGCTGATGGACGGACAGTATTTTGTTCAGACTGATGCAGCCGTTAATCCCGGTAACTCGGGCGGTCCGGTGTTTAATGGAGAGGGGGAAGTGGTCGGTATTACGGTGAGCAAATTTACCGATGCCGACAACATGGGCTTTGCGATTCCGGTAAACCGTCTTCGCGAGATGCTGGTTAACATCGGTGATGAAATTGACCGCGAAACCTTTAAAGTCATGTGCCGCGGATGTGATTGCCTTATTTCTGAAAAAGAAAATACAAAATATTGTCCCAATTGCGGTAGCAAACTTCCTGACGGAATATTTGATGAAATACCGCTCGGTCCGCTTGCCGTACTTTGCGAGACAGCCCTGAAACGCCTCGGTATAAATCCTGTCATAACTCGTGAAGGAGAAGATGAATGGCGTTTTCATATGGAGGATACCGAGGTGCGCATATTTACGCTTGACGACCCTTATCTTGCTCTTGCAAGTCCGGTGGCTATGCTGCCTAAAAATAACGTTGAAGCCGTGTTGCGTTATGTGCTGGCGACTGATTTCGGACCGTTCAAGATCGGCGTAGACAACGATGACCAGATACTGTATTTTTGCTATCGTGTGCCTGCACGCAATATAAAGGATGATACGTTTGAGGAGCTGTGTGGCAACATCGTGCGTTATTGCAATGAAGTGAAAAATATATCGGCCACTCTCATAAACGAGTACGGTTGCAGACACAGCAATTATTCTAAGCTAAATTCATAATCGATATCAAGGGCCAATTAATGCATTAGCTACATAAAAAAGACCGCTTTTCAAAAGCGGCCTTTTTTATGTATGAATAAGTAGGGTTATACGATACCTTGTTCCATCATGGCATTGGCTACTTTCATGAAGCCGGCAATATTGGCTCCTTTCATGTAGTTGATGTATCCGTCAGGTTCGGTGCCATACTTGACACACTGAGTATGTATATCATCCATTATACCATGCAACTTGGCATCCACTTCTTCGGCACTCCATGTAAGATGCATGGCATTCTGGCTCATTTCAAGACCTGATGTAGCCACACCGCCGGCATTGACAGCCTTTCCGGGAGCATATACCGTGCGTGTCTCGATGAAGTGGTCGATAGCCTCCGGAGTACATCCCATGTTTGAAACTTCAGCCACGAGCTGTACGTGATTGTCTACAAGACGCTTGGCATCGTCACCGTCAAGTTCGTTCTGAGTGGCGCAGGGGAGGGCGATATCCACTTTCTGCTCCCACGGTTTGTGTCCCGGGAAGAAAGTGGCATTGGGATATTTTTCGACATAAGGCTCCACGATGTCGTTGCCCGAAGCGCGGAGTTCGAGCATATAGTCGATTTTATCGCCCGATATGCCGTCGGGATCATACACATATCCGTCCGGACCCGATATCGTCACAACCTTTGCTCCAAGCTCGGTAGCTTTAAGGGCGGCACCCCAAGCCACGTTGCCGAAGCCTGATATGGCTACGGTTTTGCCTTTTATCGACTCACCGCGTCGGGCAAGCATGTCATTGACAAAATAGATGGCGCCGTAGCCGGTAGCTTCAGGACGTATGCGTGAACCGCCGAAGTCAAGACCTTTACCGGTGAAAGTGCCTGTATGTTCGTCCACAAGTTTTTTATACATACCGTACATGTATCCGACTTCACGGCCGCCTACTCCTATATCGCCGGCCGGAACATCACGGTCAGGACCGAGATTTTTCCACAATCCGAGTATGAAGGCTTGACAGAAACGCATTATTTCCCTATCACTCTTTCCACGTGGTGAGAAGTCTGAACCGCCTTTTGCTCCGCCCATAGGCAAGGTGGTCAGTGCGTTTTTAAATGTCTGCTCGAAACCGAGGAATTTAAGTATTGATAAATTGACTGATGCGTGAAAACGTATGCCGCCTTTATACGGACCAATGGCGTTGTTAAACTGTACTCGGTAACCGATATTAGTCTGAACTTCGCCTTTGTCGTCAATCCATGTCACACGAAAAGTGACAATCCTGTCCGGCTCGACCATACGCTCGATTATGCGGGCTTTTTCAAACTCGGGGTGCTTGTTGTAAACGTCGCCTACCGACAGGAGCACCTCTCTTACAGCCTGAAGATATTCTTTCTCTCCGGGGTGTTTTACCTCAAGGGCATTCATGATACTATTGATATCCATATCTAATAGAGATTAAATATTGAATGATATACGCAAATGTAAACATTTAATTTTAAATAAAGGATGGAAAAATCATGATTTTTCCATCCTTTATTTAATGTTTAAAAGCATGTTTGAGCTATCATTCAATATAGCAACAGCTTGCAATTTGCAATTGTGACGGTTGTATAGCGCACAAAAGCGCATGCCAATCGTGACAATTTGCCGGAAAAAGCTGTGCATTCATACGAATGTGTACTATAATCGTTGTCTTGCAACCATGACATGCGGAAGCTACCTATAAGCCTATTGTGGCAGGCTCACCAAAAGTGCGGTTGATGCGTATCTTCTGAAACACATCGCCGGCACTCAATGTCAGATTGATTTGTTCTTGAGGTTTGTTCGACATATCCGTTCTGAAAATACAATGCAGTATGTTGTCTTCAATTGATAATCGACACCAGTCGTTAATATACGTTGCACGGTTTTCGTCATTGTCAGGTATATAGTCGTCAACCGATAAAATCCGGAATTCTTTATAGTTAACACACTCCAGCAATAACTCTCCGCCTTTATAATTTACGTCAATTACATATCCCGAGATGCCAAAATAGTTATCGGATATATTTATATCTTCTTTGCTCCGGTTTGTTACTTCCCATTTCATCGGAGGCCAATTGCTATCGTATTCATCTTTGTCATCATTACAGGATATGAGTGAAAAAACAATAATAATTGCCGGTACCAGTGTTTTGAATGATAAAGTTTTCATAATGTGATTGATTTAATCGTTTTTATTATACAATCCCGTAGAAATCAAAATAATGCATACGAGCAGCTTGTTTAACACTCTTTAACCGCGACTTATTTTTTATACAATCCTGTCAAGGAGCGGGGAATATTGCATACTCTTGTCGTAACCATACATCGGCCGGATTCGATGGGGCAGTTTACACGAGGTGAGTTATATATGGCTCCGTCAATGGCTACAGCAAGCCTTTTACCTATATTATCGCGTGTCAGTTTCTCAAAGATTGATGCGTCATGAAAGCTGAACGAAATGTTGACAACATCTTCACCCCAATAAGGTTCTGCGGTGATAGTATTGATTGCTACACGTTCAGTCAACAGCGGCTGAACGAAATAAAACAGGGCATTGTACGTCGATATGCTGTCAATTCTCGGCTCCCATGTCCATGATATGTTCTCAGGAAATGCAATCTCGTTTATTTTTTCAGATACAATGGCGGTGTCGCCCGGCGCAATATCGCAAATCTCAAAATCTACGCCGAGCGAATCGCATACATATTCATTGGAGCAAACGCTATATATCGAAACGTTTACTTTTTCGGAGCAATAGCCTGACAAACTTGTTAAGGCAAGTGCTATTGCAATATATCGGGTAAAGGTTTTCATGTTATGGGCAATAAGATGCATCAAAATAAGGGATAAATTTCGTCTTTATGATAAAACAAAGTTAAGCCGAGTGCGTTTTTGTGTATTTTAACATATGGCACATGGTAATAAAAAAGCCTGACTAGTATGAGTCAGGCTTTTAGACGGACATCTATTTAAGTTTATCAGTTGCCGGCGTTATTCTGCGATTTTGCAGCCGGTGCCGCCTTACGGTCTGAGTGATGCTTGTGACCGGGACGTTTCATGTCCTTGTTCTTGCAGGTGGCACCTCGTTTGTCATGATGCATGCCTGCTTTGGGACTTGGCTGATTGAGAACTATATTTTCAAGAAAAACCACGTACTGGTCAGGCCCGAGTATCTCTTTCACGTTTTCAAGATACTCTTTCTTGGAAGCCTTCATGGCCTCTGCGCGTTTAGTGCGGTCTGTTTTAACTTTGGTCTTGCGGTCTTTGGCCATAGCCTGACGTTTTGCTTTTGTTTCGGCTTTTAATGTCTGGAGTTTGGTCTGCTGTTCGGGAGTCAGGGTTATGCCGATAAACGGATCAGGGCGGTCACACTTCAATGCTGGGCATGCTGCACTGTCAGGACATGTTGCCGGACAATTCTTGGATTTCTGTGCTGATGCATTGAATGAAAACATTGATGCGGCCATAACGACTGTCGCTAAAAAAATCTTCTTCATAATTCTGTTAAATGATTAAGTTAATTGTTTTTGTTTGTTCATTTGACATAAATAACAAACGGGCGTTTAAAAGGACGCCCGTGATTAACTGTCATTTAACAATTTTATAGTTTCATTCATATATGATCAGCTACCGTATGCGGTCGTAGCTCTTAAGGATATTTTCGTCATGCCGTATACGGGCTATCGCCCATATAGTCAGGACCAATGCTACCGGGGGCAGACATAGTGACCAATTCCATATAATGCCCAATTGGGCGTCAATATTACAGATATATAATACAGTGGCGGCGCACACACATATGTTCAGTATTATGCCTGCGAGCGATAGCTGTTTTTGCAGATGCGTAACACGAAACAGAAACACAGCTATAAACAGTAACAGCCCAGTAAGCAGCGATACTATAAATACAGGCAGCACATTTATCGGTTTCACGATTGTCAGCATGTCCTTGTCTATAATATCACAGAGGGGCAGAAACGCAAAAAGGCACATGCTAAGTCCGGCCAAAAACAGCAATACCGATTGCCAACGTTGAATAACCATAGTTATAATAAATTTAGAATTAAACGATTGTACGACAAAATTACAACACTTCGGCAAATATTTCGTAACTTTGCAGCCGTAAATTTTGATAACAGGTATATTTTAAGGTAATAAGATGATAGCGGTCAGTAATTTAACTCAGCAATTCGGTAAGAGGGTTTTGTTTCAGGATGTCAATCTAAAGTTCACTCCGGGCAACTGTTACGGTATAATCGGAGCCAACGGTGCCGGCAAGTCCACTCTGATGCGTATATTGAGCAATCAGCTCTCACCGACCCATGGCAACGTGTCGCAGGGTCCGGGAGAAAGAATGTCGGTTCTTGAACAGGATCACTTTAAGTTTGACGAGTGTACGGTACTCAATACCGTCCTGCAGGGCCATACGGTATTATGGGATATAATGCAGGAGAAAGACGCTATCTACGCCAAAGCCGATTTTTCCGATGAGGACGGCGTAAGAGCCGCCGAGCTTGAGGAGAAATTTGCCGAACTTGAAGGCTGGAATGCCGAGAGCGATGCCGCCGCCTTGTTGAGCGGTCTCGGTATAAAGGAAGACAAGCACTACATGCTTATGAAGGACCTCAGCGGTAATGAGAAGGTGCGTGTGCTTCTTGCCAAAGCTTTATTCGGCAATCCTGACAACCTGCTGCTCGACGAGCCTACCAATGATCTTGATCTTGATACTGTGGCTTGGCTCGAGGATTACCTGTCAAAGTGCGAAAATACGGTTCTCGTCGTGTCGCACGACCGTCACTTCCTTGACTCTGTATGTACCCATACTCTTGATATCGACTATAACAAGATGACACTTTTTGCCGGGAACTATAGTTTCTGGTACGAGTCGTCGCAACTTGCGCTGCGTCAGCAACAGCAACAGAATAAGAAAGCGGAGGAAAAACGCAAGGAGTTATTGGAATTCATACAGCGTTTCTCGGCCAATGTAGCCAAGTCCAAGCAGACTACTTCACGAAAGAAGATGCTTGAAAAGCTCAATGTCGAGGAGATTCAGCCGTCATCACGCCGATATCCGGGCATAATCTTCACTCCATCGCGCGAACCGGGCAATAAGATACTTGAAGTGCACGGACTTACTGCTTCGGTAGACGGTGAAGTACTCTTCAAGGATGTAAACTTCTCTATAGAGAAGGGTGACAAGGTGGCGTTTTTAAGCCATGACCCGCGTGCCATGACCGCACTCTTCGAGATAATAACTGGCAATCGCAAGCCCGATGCCGGAAGCTATGACTGGGGCCAGACAATAACCACGGCATATCTGCCGCTTGACAACTCGGCATTTTTCAATACCGACATGAATCTTGTCGACTGGCTGTGTCAGTGGAGCGATGATTCGAGCGAGATATATCTTAAGGGCTTCCTCGGCAAGATGCTTTTCTCCGGCGAAGAGGTGCTTAAGAAAGCGTCGGTATTGTCGGGTGGCGAAAAGATGCGTTGCATGATAGCCCGTATGATGATGAAAGACGCCAATACGCTCATACTCGATTCGCCTACCAATCATCTTGATCTTGAGTCTATACAGGCTTTCAACAATACTCTTCAGGGCTTCAAGGGAAATGTCATATTTGCTTCTCATGACCATGAATTTATCCAGACAGTGGCCAACCGCATTATCGAGCTGACACCTAACGGCATAATCGACAAGATGATGGATTATGACGATTATATAACCGATGAGCGTGTGGCTGCCGCTAAAGAACGCTTGTATAATAACGCATAAACGACATTTATATATGGTAAAGCATATAGTTACGTTCAAACTTGAAGGCACTTCCGAAGAGCGCCGTAAAGTGGCGGAGTCATTCAAGAGCGCATTGCTCGCACTCCCTTCGTCTATTGACGTTTTGCAGTCAATGGAAGTCGGTATTAATGACAATGAAGCAGAAGACTGGGATGTGGTTCTGACTGCTATTGTGCCGACAATGGCTGATGTAGCGGTATACGCCAATCATCCGGCTCATGTGGCTGCGGCCTCATTGCTTGCAGGGCATAAATCGGCACGCGCCTGTGTCGATTATGAATTCTGACATCAGGATATGTGGTGAAACAGCTCGCGGAAACCGTGCTGTGTACCTATTACTGTCATTACGTCGCCTTTTTCAAGACGTGTGTCGGCTATAGTTGTGTCGACAGCCTGAAGCACGTTGTCGGTGATGCCTAAAAAGTTTCGGCGAGGTGTCGGTCGCGATATTGCTACCAGTTTTATGTGAAAATCCTTGTCAAAATCCAAATCGTTTATTGCGGTGCCTACGTAATAGTCTGGCACCGCAAATTTTATTATATACCGGTCGTTGTCAATACGCATTGAGTCTACTTTGCAGCCGAGTTCGAGTTCGCGGGTAAGTTCTCTTGCCGCGCGCTGTTCGGGGGTAAGTATACGGTCTACGTTAAAGCCGTGAAGTATGGTTTCGTGTATCTCGTCGACAGCTCGTGCGTATATGCGATCCACTCCGAGTTTTCTAAGAAGAGCCACTGTCTTCACACTTGCTCCGAAGTTTTCTCCTATGGCTACAATCACGAGGTCCACCGTTTTAAGCGGAAGTACTGACAGTGCGGCTTCATCGGTGGAGTCGATGATGTATGCGGTTGATATTTTGTCTTTTACGGCTTCGACCAATGTAGAATTGTGGTCAGCTCCGATGACCTCATGGCCCATAGCCGTAAGATCGGTGGCGAGATTTGCACCGTATATTCCAAGACCTATTATAAGATATCTCATATAGTAAAATTGTAATTAATTTATAATCAGATTGTCGGTCGGGAATGCCACGGGTTTGTCATGCTGATTGCCCGTAACGCCTATAAGCAGCGATATTATGCCTACACGTCCCAAGAACATGGCTGTTATGAGAAGTGTTTTTGAGGCACCGCAAAGCAGGGGAGTTATACCGAATGAAGATCCCACTGTAAACAGGGCTGACGAGGCTTCGAAAACAAGGCTGCGTGCTGACAGTCCGGGCTCAAATATCATAAGCAATACGACTATAAGAAAATAAGACAGTATCGATAATGTCACTACTGCATTGGCTCTGCGTATGGAGCCTGTCGATATTGTGCGGTTGAAAGCCGTGACTTTGTTATGTCCGAGTATTATGGCCTTAAGATTTATCAAAATGGCGGCAAAGGTGTTTACTTTTATACCTCCGGCCGTGGACTGAGAGGCTCCGCCGATCCACATCAGCAACAACACAAATACGAGTGTCACGTTAAGAAACTCAGCCGGACTTACCGATACAAAGCCTGAGCTGCGCGGGGTGGTCGAATTGAATATCGCCTGTACGATTTTATCGTATAGGCTGAAGCCGGCAAGGGAGTTGTCATACTCAAATGTAAAAAACAATATGACGCTGACCGCAAATATGATAAGTGTTGTATATAAGGCCACTTTTGTATTCAGGCTATAGATATGTACCGGATGGCCTATGCGTTTGCGCCCTTTTATCTTGCTCCACAACCGACGTGTGTATTCAAAAAATACATCGCGGAAATTGACCAGAATAGGGAAGCCTATTGCTCCGGCAAGCGTTATTACGCTTATTACGAGGTATATGGATTGATTCGAGTTCATCAGAAGAGGATTGGACATTCCTCCGGGTAAATTCGAGAAGCCCGCATTGCAAAACGCAGACAAGGAGTGAAATGCCGAGAATATCAATTGGTCTTCAGTCGACATGTCAAGCACATCGCGTATGGACCACCATATGAACATAGCACCTGCTGCTTCGATAGCTATCGTAAACAGAAATATGTACAGCAATGTCGGTATAAGTGCGTTGATAGATTTGGTGTATATCATGTCCTTTACAATCAGTTGACTGTATACCGAGTTATTGCCGCTGTAAAACAGTGCGAAAAAGCTTGTAAAAGTCATGACTCCGAGTGCCCCGGTCTGTATGAGAAATGCGAGAACAAGCACTCCGAGCGGGGTAAATGTCGATGGTATGTCGATCGATGTCAGTCCGGTTATGCACACCGCGCTTGTAGCCAGAAATAACGAGTCGAGATATTCTATGCCGTGGTAAGTGCACTTGGGCATCATCAGCATGAACGAGCCAAGCAATATGAAGAATATGAAGCTTAGCGACAGTATGAGCGAGGGATTGGTGCGCTTGCCCATTATTATCATTATACCGTAGCTTATGTCTACTATGGCATAGGCTATGAGTATGCCGAGAAAAAACTTGTTGGAGTACAGGATGGTTTCAAGCCACGGTATCCACGGGTTGGCGGGGCGCGGATACAGTATCGGCAGCAGAGTAAGCAGCATTGACAGGTCCACTATCCATTTCACGGCGCGGGTGTTTCGCAATGTCGCTTTCATATTGAAGAGCAGATTGAAAAGTATGTTTACGACAAATACACTTTGTATTATGCGGAAGTAGTGCATGATGTGCCTCAATCGGTCTGGCTCATGGTCATAACCGACATAAGCCATGGCCAGCAGTATGCACGCCACCGACGCGAAAAAAGTGACTACACGCAGTACGCCACATACGTCTCTCACCGCATTCATGGAGTGACGCAGTGCTCTTTCCCAAAATAAAATGGCGCCGAGAATGCGGCGCTTTATCCGTTGAAACAGATGTTTTACTCCGCTCATGTCAATAAAACGAAATAGACGGCCTTAAAGTTGCCGTCTGTTTCGCTACAAGCTGTCGGTTGCAGGCTCGGCCGCACGCTTTATGCTGTCCTTGCGTGCTTTCAACTCACGTTTGTAAGCCTTTAATTCCTGTTTGTGCGCTTCCCAGTCCTCCTTGTAGGCCCACATCCATTTTTCTTTTCTGATGTCGGCCTCGCACCTTGACGGCACGACGTCGGTGGGCACAAACTTGTAGAGTGCATCGATTTCTATGGGCTCGTTGTGATAATTGGCGTTGGAAAATTCTATAAGATGCAGCGTGGTCTTGTCCTCTATGACAAACTTGCGTCTTTCAAGAGCCACCCAATTGTCTTTATTGATATAGAACATAAGATTTAATCCCGGAGAGGGTAAATAGACAGCCGGTGTCACACCGCCGAATTTAGTCTGTTTCGTACGCTCAAATATGTCTACGATCAATGTGTCGCCGTCTATCTTGTATATTCCACCGCAAGTCCACACCGGTACCTTGCCATACCTTTTTGATATCATTCCGGTCAGGTCGGGCACATACAGCCCTTCATATTTTCGGGATTCATTATCAAATTTAAATGACACACAAGTACCGTCCTTATAAAATACCAAGTCGATGTCTTCCCATGCTATGTACGTTGAGTCTACTCCGTCCACATAATGCTGTCGAGGCAGTATGTTATAATAATAGCCTTGTATATTTATCAGACTGTCGATATTGGTTACCGTGTCCCATTTGTATTGGCCTACAGGTTTTGTGTCGCCGAAAATCTTCGACGGCTTGGTGCTCATACAACTTACCGAAGCAATGGTAATAAACACCGTAGCTATAACTGACATACAGTTGCGGTATACATCCATTTTGCGATGTCTCATATTTATAAAAATTAGTTTGGTTAATAGTCGTTTTAATGATTGGTTTTTAGTTTGCGGGCACGTTTGATGCTGTCTTTGCGTGCTTTCAGTTCGCGCTTGTAGTCTTTCCATTCATCCTCGTTTTCCCACATCCACTTTTGCTTCTTTAGCCAAGGTTCTGGCATATTAGGTAATGTGTCCACAGGGACAAAATGTAATACTTCATTTTTATTTATTACAGAGCCTGTCTTTCCCTTTTCAGGATAATATATATATTTAAAAAATCGGAGCGTATTTTTATCCTCAATAAAATAATAGCGGCTGGTCAGATACCTACCATTACATAAATGCAAATAATTATCTAAGATTAAAGTATCATTTCGTTGCGAATAAATGAAACGAGAAAAATGGGTATCATTAATTAATGCATCTAAAGTAGGGAGATATTTCCCTTTCAGACTATCATATAATTTACTACCAGTATAGTCTATAGCAGTTCCATCAGGATACAATACAAGGGCCTCATACCAACCATGATCATTGTTCCCGTAAAAATAGCCCTGTGTATTTAGCCCCTTGATTTTTGGGATATAGTCTTTGCCGTATAAGGCTGTTTGATTTTCCTTTGTAAACCGATTTCCTCCGTCAAATATTTTGCAGCATCCTGACATAAATAATATACAGCAGACCACACCGGTCAAGCGAAGGCTATTTCCGAACAATAATTCTGTTATAGCTGATTTTTTCATTGGTTATCCGTTTTTAGTTTGCGGGCTCTCTTGATGCTGTCCTTGCGGGCTTTCAGCTCGCGCTTGTAGTCTTTCCATTCATCTTTGTTTTCCCACATCCACTTCTGCTTCTTTAGCCAAGATTCAGGTGTATCAGGCAATGTGTCTACAGGAACAAAATGCAGCGTGTCATCTTCTTCCGATATCTTTCTTTTCCCTTTTTTATCATGTAATATCCGTTTTACCAAATGAAGCGTATTACTATCTTCAATAACGTATTGACGGCTAATTAAGCTTCGGGAACCACATAGAAGCAGATACTCATCTAAAACTAATGTGTCATTTATTATATTATAAAAGCCATTATTGTGACACCCCCGTATTAACGGAGATAAATTCCCGACAGGAGTACAACGTAATTCTATATATGAATCTACGGGGATATATTCAAAATATCTTCCGTCGCTATACAGTACAAGAAGACTGTACCAGCCAAGTTTATCCTCACCTTTACGATAAAAATAACCTTGCGTATTTAATCCTTTGATTTGCGGCTGATAGTTTTTGCCAAATACTACATTTTGGTTTTCGCGAGTAAACTGATTCCCATAATTAAATATTTTGCAGCATCCTGACATAAGTAATATACAGCAGATCACACCGGTCAAGCGAAGGCTATTCCCTAACAATAATTCTTTTAGAGCTAATCCTTTCATTGGTTCTCCGTTTTTAGTTTGCGAGCACGTTTGATACTGTCTTTGTAGGCCTTTAATTCACGCTTATAGCCTTTCCAATCATTCTTATTATTCCATAGCCATTTCTTTTTACGAGCATCTACATGAAAATAAGATGGTATCGTATCTACATGTACAAAATTATACTGCATGTTAGTATATATAGTATCGGTTCCTTCTTTATCATAAATTATGGTTTTGCATAGTCGCAGCATATGCTTATCTATCAGATTAAAGTATTGACTATATATTTCCCAATATGGCCAATGAAAAAGACCATTTATACGTTCTATATAGAAATCTGCTATAATGGTGTTATTCTCCACTTTATAAGTTCCTCCGGTGGAAGCAAAAGTATCGTATGTCTTGTAATATGCCACATCCGGCATAGTATAGATATATGTCATCAATTGTGTCAAAGGGTACCCGATCGTATCTCTAAATTCATCCAAGAAGTCAAAAGACACGCATGTCCCATTGTCATAAAATATATACCCCCGATTCGGTTTATCGCTGCGGCAATAATAACCGTTTATATCAATACTATCAGATATATGTGTATTATAACCGGTATATAATAATACTCTCTCATTTTTTGACTTATATCCACGTCCTGAGTCATATAATGAACATCCTGTAATGATCAATAATATCACAGAGAACAATATATTTCGGTTCAAAATCATATATGTTTAAATCTTAATTATTTTTTCGACTTAGTCTTTTAAGCTCGTTTTTATATGCTTTCCAGTCTTCTTTATATCTCCACATCCATTTTTTCTTTTTCAGGTCATTATTATATGGGTCAGGAAGATATTCCAGAGGAACAAATTTATATTCAAAGTCACCGTTTAATATCTCACCGTCTTCATTTATACGCTGAAAAAGCCTTAAAGTGTTTCGGTCTATAATTTTAAATTTATCAGTATAAAATTCCAGCCATGTATGAATATATATTATATTGTTTTTTTCATAAAAATCGATTGTCAATGTATCACCTGATATCGTATATATGCCATTATATTTATTCCATAGAGCTATATTACCCGGTTTTTTTGAGACAAGCAAACCGAGGTTTTCAACTGGTATTCCTCTAAGATCACTTAGCTCGTTTTTAAAATAATATGATATACAAGCCTGATCTTTATATAAAATAAATATGCTATTGGACTCTTCCGAATAATAGTATCCGTTAATATTTAGCTTTTCTTCAATTTTGGTATCGGTGTCTGTCGCAAATAGCACTGACGGACTTTTATCATTAAAATCCTTTCTCGTATAAAAAAGGCCGCAACTTATCAACAAGGGGGTCATAACTAATATGATTACTTTGTTTTTGCAATGATTTATAATAAATTTATTCATCTTGATTTTAATATTAAATGTTGACGACAAACATAGTCCTTACCAGATACTTATAGGAGAGTTATATCCATTTTGATAAAAAATTCCTGTTGTCATATTTTTATAGTTTGTAAATTGGGGGGTCCCAATTTTTTTATGAACTGCATTTTGTGTAATGTTTTGGATGCATTTATCGCTAAAACCGATACGTTGTATCTGATTGCCTGATTTAAAACCAATCCAAAATGGAGCACTATAAACGGCCCCATTACTCCATACGTCTGGCTTTTCTTGTCCTGATTCTAAAATTTGATTATGATCTATTTTTTGTGAATTATTATACTCCGACTCTAACTTTCCGTCATTTGTGGTTACGTATGTGCCGATAGTGAAATCTTTGAAGCCGATTTCAACGGCGCTGCTGCGCCACCGGTCATGATCTTTATTTCCAAAAAGGTCGTTTGAGACGCGGATAGAGACGCCTCTCAATAGGAGCGATATTGTGCCTACGTTCTGCGAGCCGAGACGGTTGCCTTGAACGGTTTCGGAGTAGTAGTGGGTGAGGCCGTAGCCGGCGCCCCAGCCATCGTAAGAGAAAGCGAAGTCGCCTCCGACATACTTGTTGCCCGCTCCGGCTGAGAGTGAGAAGCCCCAATCGCCGAACTGCATCGACGCCATGGCCGAGACTCCGGCCGTGAGTCCATTGGCTCCGAGCGAAAATGCCGGCGACAGCGACAGATTCACATTGTTGTTTATCGGTATGGGTATGGAGAGCATCGGGTGATTGGCTATGCAGTTGGCTACCGAATACTTCAGGTAACTGCCCACCGACCCACCTAAAAGACCTGCTCCGGCACCGCAGGTGTTATAGCCAATCCAGCCCGACAGACCGGCCGAAATGCCACGCTTGATTGACGACATGCCCCAATGGCCCGTGGTGAAGCCGCTTTGCAGATAGCCCGTCACGGCGGATATGGCCGATACCAGCAGATCATCGATGCCGAACCATTCGCCCGAGGCGTCGCGATACTTCAGCGGATTGTTAAGGCAGTAGCTGTAGCGGTTGAAGCTCTGGCTCTCCGTTGGCGCCTGCACGTAGGAGAATGCGCTGTCACTCCCGGCATAGACAACCGCGATTATTATTTTATTTGTAAATTTCATCTCTTCATGAGTTTGGAGTTTAGTTTGCGGGCACGTTTGATGCTGTCCTTGCGGGCTTTCAGCTCGCGCTTGTAAGCCTTCCATTCATCCTCGTTTTCCCACATCCACTTTTCTTCCTTTAGCTTAAGCTCTGGGATATCAGGCATTGTGTCAACCGGTACAAAATGCAATATCTCGTTCTCATTAATTACTGTACTTCCACCTTTCTCATCATAAGATGCATATTTTACATAATGAAGCGTATTATTATCTTCAATAACATAAAATCGGCTCCTTAACATGCAATAATAGCATGTATTTAAATAATCATCTAAAATCAATGTGTCATTTCGTATCGTATAAATGTAATGAGTGTATATCCCTCCAATTAATGGTCTTAAATCCTTAAGCTGTTCCCTTTTTATGTTTTCATGTGATTTTTCAATCTTATAATCTATTGCAATCCCATTTTTATAAAAAACGAGCACACTTTCCCATCTAAGATTATCAATTTCATCTCGATAAAAATAACCTTGGATATTTAAATTTTTTATTGGTGGTTGATAATTTTTGCCAAATAGGACATTTTGATTTGCTCGAGTAAATAGATTTCCCGAGTAAAAAATCTTACAACATCCTGTCGTTAATACAATGCAGCAAATTGTACTTATTAAACGAAATTTATCCCGAATGAGAGACTTTATTATGAGTATATGTTTCATATAAGTGAACGTTATTACCAAATGCTTATTGGTGAATTATATCCGGATTGATAAAAAATACCCTTATTAAAATAATTATAACCAAGGAAATATGGCGTATGTGCAAATCCTTTATGGACACCATTCTGTGTTATGTTCTGAACCACTTTATGACTGAAGCCTATCCTTTGTATCTGATTGCCTGACTTGAAGCCTATCCAAAACGGTGCAGAAAAGACTTCGCCCTTTTCCCATGCGCCAAGACTATCTCCATTTTTGTCATCATTGTTTTCGCCCCATATCGGGGCTTCGGCTTTAGAATTTACGTTGTTATTTGATTCTTTTTTCCCGTTATTTGTCGTTACATATGTGCCTATAGTGAAGTCTTTGAACCCGATTTCAACGGCACTGCTGCGCCAACGGTCGTGCTTTTTATTGCCAAAAAGGTCGTTTGAGACGCGGATTGAGACACCTCTAAGCAGGAGCGAGATTGTGCCTACGTTCTGCGAGCCGAGACGGTTGCCTTGAACGGTTTCGGAGTAGTAGTGGGTGAGGCCGTAGCCGGCGCCCCAGCCGTCGTAAGAGAAAGCGAAGTCGCCTCCGACATACTTGTTGCCCGCTCCGGCTGAGAGCGAGAAGCCCCAGTCGCCGAACTGCATCGACGCCATGGCCGAGACTCCGGCCGTGAGTCCATTGGCTCCGAGCGAAAATGCCGGCGACAGCGACAGATTCACATTGTCGTTTATAGGTATGGGTATGGAGAGCATCGGGTGATTGGCTATGCAGTTGGCTACAGAATACTTCAGGTAACTGCCCACCGACCCACCTAAAAGACCTGCTCCGGCACCGCAGGTATTGTAGCCAATCCAGCCAGAGAGACCCGCCGAAATACCCCGCTTGATTGACGACATGCCCCAGTGGCCCGTGGTGAAGCCGCTTTGCAGATAGCCTGTCACGGCTGATATGGCCGATACCAGCAGGTCATCGATGCCGAACCATTCGCCCGAGGCATCGCGATACTTCAGCGGATTGTTAAGGCAGTAGCTGTAGCGGTTGAAGCTCTGGCTCTCCGTTGGCGCCTGCACATAATTGTCGATTGAGAAAAAACGGCCCAATACCGGGTCATAAAGTCGACCGTTCATGTTGATTATTCCAAACTCATGATGATGTTCGTGGCCCGAATAACCTCGCTGCAGTCCAATGGAGTTGAGTCCGATGTGGGGCACTCCCCATACATCATATTCTGCCGAGAAGACCTTATTACCCTCGGCATCAACAACCGATACTATGCTGCCCTGTGCGTCGACAAAAGAGTAGTAGGGGGTGAATACGCCGTCGCTCTTGACAATGATGATATTGCCTTCGAGATAGTAAAACTCGCGTGTCGCACCCTGCTCGGTTATCTTTTCATAATTGCCGGCGTAGATGGTCTCGCGCACTGTGGTACCGCCGTTTGTAAGGGTCGATATGCAGCGCCGGCCGTCGGGTCCGTATAAGAACGTCATCTCCAGCCGGCCTGAGGCTATACGTGACACCATGCCGGCATCGTTGAAGTCGGTCGAAATAGATGCCGAGGGTATGATGCCGTCAGTGTTGTCGACCTCGGTGACGGCATGGGGCTTCGACGAATCGTAGCGGTATTCGCCTATGCCGGTCTTGTAAATGATGTTGCCGTTATCGGCATAAGCTATATCGGTCATGACCTCTTTGCCAGTGCTTACCGATACAAGACGGTCAAGCTCGTCATAGCCGAAACCGTACGATTCGCGTCCGCTCATGGACGAGGAGATTATATTGCCCGTGGCGCCGTCATATCCGAGGGCTATGCTTTCGGAGTAACGCCGGCCTTTGACAAACGGGTCACGCTCGACATCGAGCGATGACGGATAGCCGTTACTGTCAAGGGTGCGCGTAGTGATTAAAGTGCCGAGGGCCACACTCCGGGCCGTTATGCCGTCGTTTGAGTCAAGACGCCACACTTCTGAATTATTGGCTTTTATGGCACACATGAACCCGTTTATGTCATACTCATACTCTACTATCAATCCGCCGGGATAAGTGGCTTTGGAAAGTTGTCCGTCGGTGTTGTACTCGTTTGTGACGGTGAATGTGCCTTTTGCAGCCAGCTCATGCGATGTGGTAAGCACTCTGCCGTAAGCATCGTAGGTGTAGGCTATGGCTGCTCCTGTCACCGACTCTCTGACAAGTCGATTGAGCGAGTTGCCCTCGGTGCCGTAGGTATAGTCTGTAGTGATGTCGCCGGTCATTCGTTGCGACAGGCGTCCGAGATTGTCATAGGTGTTGGTCAGTGTTACTCCCCGAGCGTCGGTCTGTGACAGCACGCTGCCGTCGGCGGCATAAGTGTAGGTGGTCGTGCCGGCGTCGGGATCGTTCATGCTTATACGGTTGGCTGCTCCATCATAGGCCATTGTTACTGTAGAGCCGCTGCTTGAAGCCTTTGACGGATAACCGTTGGAATTATAAGTGTACGTGACTGACGATACCGGATCGGTGGATGACTTGACATTGCCCCAAGCATCGTTGACGACGGTGCGTAAGCGCCCGTTTTTGTCGGTTGTCACTGAGCGATTGCCGTACGAGTAATTACGGCTCTTGCCGTTGCTGAATGACTCCGATACTATGCGCCCGCGTCGGTCATAGGCATATGAAGTTGTTGTATACAGGCTTCCTGTGTGGTTTTCGATAAGCGATACAAGCCCGTTGATGCCGTGTCTTGACGCCTTTGCTACCGTAATATCGCCGGGAGCTGACGAGCGGACAAGAGTTTCTCGTCCGAGGATATCATACCAAGTGACGGTTGTAGTTCCGTCGGATTCCACACTTTTTACGAAATACCGGTACTCATCGACAGCGCCCCAGCCTCTGATGTAATTTATGGCGGTGCCGTCTGGCTTGGTGACAGACAACGGTCTGTTCCATCCGTCATAAGTGAACTTTCGTGTAATTGGACGTGACTGTATAGTTATGTCGGTCTCGGTAAGCATATTGCCGAAATGGTCGTAGGTATATTGGGTAACGGATGATGCGGGCGATGTATATTGCTTTATCTTATTGCGTCCTGCCGCATCGTAGACTTCGTATATAGTGACAGGCGCGACACCTGTGCCGGTACTACGGGTAGATGTTATGTTGCCGTACGTGTCATGGGTAAATGACGACTTTAGTGCCTGTGGAGTACCTGCATGTTCTGTCATAGACGTAACGTTGCCGTGACTGTCATATTCATAGAGAGTTTTGGCAGAGAACACATTGTTGTCGTCTTTATGTTTGCGACGTTTTGTCACAGAGGACGGTAACCATTTTCCGCCGTGTCGGGCATATCCGGCATAAACGGTGGTTTCATACATCGAAGTATTGTCATAATTGGTTGTCTGTTCGGTCATGACTCCTTTTGTCGAGTCGAAAGTATAGGCGGTCGAGGTGACGTTGCCGTCATAGTCCACTGTAACCGAAGAGGACGGGTGTGAATAGAAGTTATTGCCGACAGCGTTTATTGCGAAAGTTGTAGTCACGGTCATGGTATCGTTGCCGGCTACCTCTTTATGCTCTGTTGTAAGAGGTACATAATGCACGTTATCGCGTGATGTGGTCTTCGATATGACGGCGGTGTTAAGGGTGGGACATTCATCGGTGACGGAAGAAAATCCTAAAAGACCTCGTCCAGTCACGTGAATCTTAAGATCGGAATAAGTATAATCATGTTTTATGCGTCGGGAATTACCTATGTTTCTTGATGTGCTTGACACTAATGAAAGCGGTATCGTGTAGCTGTTTACAGGATAGCTGCTTGACTTCTCACCGGTATATATGCTTGGCTTTGACATCGGAGCGAATGTTATGCTGATGCCAGCCCCAGATCCGTCATTGATAAACCGAATTTTGCTTTCGGAGAAAAATGTTGATGATGTCCGGTAGACATTGAAGCCTGAAACCGGTGCTATTTTCTGATTGGTATTAAGCTGTGACCCGCAGTTGATGATTTCGAAAGCTCCGTCGCCATCAAAATCGCCGGTAAAAATGTGACTCCGCGAAGCGGAGGAAACATTACTGCATGAATATTCGCTAATGAGCTTTAGCTTGGTACCGTCGGAATATAGCCAACGAGTTTTTGTATCGGAGCTTCCCGCTACTGCCACAAGTACATCCGATAAACCGTCATGATCAATATCGCATACCGTCATTGAGCACGACTCTGCTTTATCGGACAAAGTGACACCTGTTATATCGGATTTTATGATTGAAAATGTTCCATTACCTTTATTTAACGCAGTATAAAGATATTGGTCCTTTCCGGTAGCATATACAAAATCGGTGAGTCCGTCGCCATTGAAGTCTCCCGGCGCTATACATACATGGTTTGAGAATGCAGTTCCGACAGCACACTTGGTCTCGGAAAAATGAGCGTCAGCGTCGTTGCCTCCGCTATTATAGTATATCTTATATCCCGATTCATGTAAAAAAATTATATCTGGAAGTCCGTCATTATTGCAGTCGAAACAGAACATTTTTTTAGGCCATGACGGAAGTTTCCATTTGACCGTATTGTTGCTCGCATCTGTATTATCGGTATGATTCACAATGCCGCCGGAATATCCGGTTGCGTCGTTGTAATAGTCAAGATAGATGATTTCGTCCTTTCCGTCTCCGTCGATATCATTGATACAGTAAAGCGGAGCTTCATTGGATTTAAGCGCTATAGAGTACGGTATGTCCTTTTTTACAAATGAGTTATCAATCTTTTTACTGGAAATTATGTGATATGTAATGTAGTGTAACGATTGTATGTTGTGTAAATAAGGTACAAAAATGTCATTATAACCGTCACCGTCAAAATCGGCTACCGTCGAGCCACAGAGCATGCTGCTTATATTGGCATGGTCTCCTGATTCGGGCAACACGATCGGAGCTGCCTCATTATATGATATCGCACCGGAGGGACTTACCTCACTCAATGAAATGTACACATAAGTTCTGTGTGTAAACGAAGAACCGCCGGGAGTAACGTCTGTTATAACTTTTACAAAAGATACTCTTATTATATCGCTCACTCCGTCACCGTTAAGGTCTGATGACATAAAATTACGGTTTATTTCTTTTATATAGCTTGTGTTGTTTTCTGTGGCCGCATTTAAGATATAGGCTGACGTACTTGGAGCCGGAGTAGGATTCCACCTGAAAATGACAGGAGCAAGTTTGCTCCCCGAACCGTTCTGGACATCTATTGAGGTAAGACGGGTGAAACGTCCAGTACTATTATCGGAGGTGGAATCATAGGTCAACAGATATTTACGGTAAACGTTGCCGGCTGTTGATGTGGTTACCGATTTTATACAGCGGTTTATGCTTCCGGCACAATCTTCAATCATAAATTTGCGGCTGTTATCGCCAAGAGACTGATATTCAAATGCTACGGTGCTGACGACATTGCTATTTGCAACGCTATTGTTCATGCCGTATGATATAAGTGTGGGATACAGTGTGAGATTTTCCCGGTCATAATCAAATGTCGCATAATTTCCGTTGTGGTCTTTGATAAGGGAAAGATGCCATGATGCAGTACGTCCTAAACCTTTGCTATTGACATAATTGTTTCGAGAAGTAGCGCTGCGGCCATATTCATAAGTCATTCCATCGGAAGTGGTGACCTCAAACCATACAGACTGTCCTGAACCATTAAGCGTGATTACTGTAAACGGATCGTTTTCCGGACTATATACCGCACCATCCTGTCCGTGATTACCCGAAACAAGAACAAGCCTCTTCCCGTCAAGCAATAGGTTATCTGTGTCAGTATAACTTACCCCACGGCTTTCTCCATCATGATACAGGTCTTTGCCTGTACGTGATATCGATGACAGGCCTTTAATGTTAACTCCATATCCCGCAAGTCCGTATCCTGTTGTAAAACTATTATAGGTCAATCCTATATCGGGGGTGAGAATATGCTTGGGCATATTAATTGGCAATGTGTATGTGGCTGCCCCTTCGCTGACTTGAAATCCACCTGATGGTGCGCCCGACGCATATGACGATGATATACTTTCAGGTGCCGGAATTATCGAGCCGCGATTAGGTGATGAACATTCAACTAATAACGTAATATCGGAATGTGTGCATATGCCGATTGATGTAAAGGGCTTTATGCCCAGTTCCTCGTCCTTTATATTTGTATCGGGATATTCCACCGCACCGCCATCATCATCAGTGAAGCCTGTATATTCTACAATATAATTTCCGGGGAATAAGATAACACTCTCATCTTCGATTGGTTCTGAAGCCATGTATCGATTGTCGGAATTTTTTGAGAAGCTCCATGACTGAGTGTGGCAGGCCCGTCGTACTCCATCAACTATTTTGTAAAGTCTTATTGTGACCACCGCGTTTTGTGGTTCTTTAATTGGAGGATAGTCAATTGTTAAAGAAAAGGATTGGCACGTAAATGTGGCCAAAATAGTGTCAGCTGCCTCTAATTCACGTGAAGGGTGAGTTGTGGTTGCCGATTCATTGTCTGTTATATAGTGCCGTAACGAAAAATCATATGAATTTTCCGGATATAGACGAAGTAGTTCATCTGAAATATCAGTATTATAATCGTCTGACATGGCATACATTCCCGGGAATAAACAGAGTGAAAAGCAGAGTAGGCCACGAGTCATTTCAAGGCTAAAATTATTAATCATATTAGTAAAGAAAAACATGATTCAGTATTTGATGATTTTGAATGTGTCGACCTTATCACTGATTCTCACTTTAATAAAATAAAGTCCGGTAGGCATATGTGCTATATTCAGTTGCGTGGCAGAATCATATATGCGGGATTTGTTTAATAATACACCATAAGAATTGTATATAAGCAATTCTGCGTCTGATAGTATATCATAATTGCTTATAGTGACGTTCATAATGTCAGATACCGGATTGGGGTAAACCGATACGGTTATATCCGGAAGTTTTGTAATAGTGCTAACAGGCTCATAACTCCGCGACTGCATGACTGCATTTGTCGCTTTATCGCGAAGTATGCGATTGCCTATGGCATCGTAATTGAAGGCAATTGTCTGTGATGACACTGTTTGATACGACATCATCGTAATAAGTCCGATAACGAGCTTATGTAAAAAGAAGCTGAAACCGATGTGTGGCCATGTGTTCATGAGAGGGGAGGTTAGGCGGATTAGGTATATTATAGAAATTTCATGCCATGTATTGGTTATTATCGCAAATATAGGCGATTAAATTGTAATTTGCAATTAATTGCATTAAAATAATTATGGATTAGTGCTTTTGTCAATATTACTTGCTTTTATGTCTTGATTGACCTTCAGGATGACATCATGTTTTTTCAAATAAAATTGCAATGATAAAAAGATAATGACTAATTTTGTAATATAATAATTCAACTCATTAATCACTATGGCTGAAATATCAGAAGAAATCAATGAAGAGAAAGGCGGCTTGAACTTTGTAGAGCAAATAGTACATGACGATCTTGAAGCCGGTAAAAACGGAGGACGGCTAAACACTCGTTTCCCGCCGGAGCCTAACGGATACCTGCACATAGGTCATGCCAAGGCTATCTGCATGGATTTCGGTATTGCAGAAAAATTCGGCGGAACATGCAATTTGCGCTTCGATGATACAAATCCGACAAAGGAAGATGTCGAATATGTCGACTCGATAAGGGAAGACATTCATTGGCTCGGTTTTGACTGGGGTGACCGAGAGTATTATGCCAGCGATTATTTCCCACAGCTTTATGACCTTGCCGTGCGTATGATAAAGGAGGGTAAAGCTTATGTCGATCATCAGACATCGGAGCAGATTGCCGAACAGAAGGGTACGCCTACGCAACCCGGAGTAAATTCGCCTTACCGTGATCGTCCGGTAGAGGAGAATCTTGACCTGTTCACTCGCATGAACGCAGGCGAGTTTGATGAAGGCACATATGTATTGCGCGCCAAGATAGACATGGCTTCGCCCAACATGCACTTCCGTGACCCAATAATGTACCGTATCATAAAATACCCGCATCATCGCACCGGAACTACGTGGAAGGTATATCCCATGTATGACTTTGCACATGGCCAAAGCGATTACTTCGAGGGGGTCACTCACTCCATATGCACATTGGAGTTTGTTCCTCACCGTCCGTTGTATGAATACTTTGTAAAAGAACTTGCCGATGAGAGCTATTGCCCGCGACAGATAGAGTTTAACCGATTGAACCTCACATATACAGTAATGAGCAAGCGTAAGTTGCTTCAGCTCGTTAAAGAAGGTCTTGTGGCCGGGTGGGATGACCCGCGTATGCCTACCATATCGGGAATGCGTCGTCGCGGTTTCACTCCCGCTTCCATCAAGAACTTCATAAACATGATCGGTTATACCAAGGTTGAAGCTCTTAACAGCATATCATTGCTTGAACATGCGGTAAGAGAGGACCTTAACAAGGTAGCCACACGTGTGATGGCGGTCATAAATCCGGTTAAGGTCATAATAACGAACTATCCCGAAGGACAGGAGGAGATTCTTGAAATGGAAAATAATCCTGAGGATCCTGCGGCAGGTACTCACAAGATGACTTTCTCTCGTGAAATATATATAGAGCGTGATGACTTTATGGAGAACCCGCCGAAGAAATTCTTCCGTCTTGCTCCTGACGGTGAAGTAAGGCTGAAAGGCGGCTACATAATAAAATGTACAGGATGTAAGAAAGATGCCGACGGCAATATTGAAGAGATTTACTGTACATACGACCCCGATACACGTAGCGGTCTTCCCGGAAGCATGCGCAAAGTCAAAGGCACGCTCCATTGGGTATCGGCTGCTCACGCCACCGATGCTACCGCACGGTTATATGACCGTCTGTTCTCGGTGGAGAATCCCGCGGAAGAGAAAGACAAAGACTTCCGTGAGATGCTTAATCCAGAGTCGCTGAAAGTCGTAACCGGTATAAAAATCGAGCCGTTCTTGGCCGAGAATGCCAAGGTGGGAGGACACTTCCAGTTTCAGCGTATCGGATATTTCACACTTGACCCAGACTCGACACAGGACAATATCATATTCAATCGCACTATGCAATTGAAAGATACTTGGGAGAAACTGCAAAAAAAGTAAATGAATGGATAGCGAACAGCGCCGTGTAAAAAAATTATACCAACAGTTCAGACGGGACCTGACAAAAGGGGAGATACCCTCCGATTATGACGAAAACGATTTAATCGAGATTTATGACTTCGCCTCTGATAACGGCGATGAATATATCCAGTTGTCGGTCCTTCTGAGCGCTGCTCGCATATATCCTGAAAGTGAGGAACTTTCGCAACGTCGCGGTTATTACTTCTATGACCGTGTTTCGCTCGGTCAGGGAGCTTTAGATATGGCTGCGGTGCATAAAACGGATTCCGCATTGTGGGCCATATTATGGGAGCTTGTGCAAATGCCACAACGTCAATATGACCCGGAGGAGGCGTTTGATGCTATTTTAAACCGATATTCCGACTATGATGACGAGACCATAATACAGCTTGTAGGCGCATGCTGTTATACTAACCTTTACGGTTGGCTCAAAAAACGGAAAAACGATATACAGAAACGCTGTCTGTATCCTGATACATTTCTCTATGAGCTAAGCGAGGAGGCTCATATACGGGGCGACAACAGCTATGCCGTGGAACTGCTTGAGGAGTTGACACGTATGGTGCCGTTCAATGCCTCATATTGGGTATTGCTGTCACAATGCTATTTTGATCTGGATGATAAGGTTAATGCTTTGTCAGCTGTCGATTACGCACTTGCCATAGATGCCAAATCGACAAGTGCCCTTACACAAAAGATGATTGTGCTTTTCAATATGAAAGGCGGTGTCGACGAGGCTATACGCATAGGTGCCGATATTATTAAAGATGTCACTTTTGATTTCGACCTGTTGTATCAGTATGTATTCATGCTCTCATCGATTAGTGAGCATAAACGTGATGCGGCTGAATTGATGTCGGAGTATATTCACCGGTTTCCTGACAATAAAGATCTGATAGATCATTTGCTTGAAATAGGGTTTGAAGACCTTAACCGCAGGGCTCTTGACCAATACTTCAGATATGATGCATCAGAGAGCGTGTGGATGGAATGGGCCAAGGAATATCTCGAACTCGGGTCATATGAGGTATGTCGTGATATACTGATGTCGTATCTGACAAATTCCGGTTCTTTACCCGAATGGACGGCTTTGCTTGAGGCATTATACAGACTTGGTGACTATCGTTTAATATGCAGGTTGCATGACATATATATGGTGTCTGATAACAATGTCTTGATTACAATGATGGACCGGCTTTTGTTGATGTTGGCCCATATAAGATGCGGAAAGACCGAGCCGGCATCACTTATGGCACGTTCTATTCTTGACACCGACATAACACATATACATAACTATGATAAGCGCATGCGATACGAAGGCATTAAACATGTGACGGCAAGAATAGCCGAAAATCTGTCGGCCTACGGGACCGACTTCGATATGGCGTCATCGGATCCGTTTAGTTAGCCGGCTATCGAAATAACCGAACGGAATTATCGAAAAAATCCTCTGCCGGTAGCCTTTATGTAAGTTGACTTATCTGTTATTTTGCCGATTATAAAAAATAAAGATTATGTCAACTCAAATGTTATTCTGGTTTATTATCGTCGGCATAGCTATTATAGCTATAGCAGGTTACTTTATTTATAATGCCGATAAACATCGGGGCAGGCATTTCCATTATATAGATATTGATCATTATGATATCTACTGCGACGATGATGACTGCGAGGACTGAAGCCGAGGAAACGAGCCGTTTTCTGGCAGATTATTCTTCTTGCCTGTGGAGCTACGGCGCTACATGTATAAGGATCACTAAAAATGTCAGCCGCATGGCTCTGCATTTCGGCTATAAGGTTGACATGACAATATTTCCCAAACATGTGTCGGTGGCTGTTACCGGATTGGACAATGACGATTATGCGTTGTATACCTCGGCCATAGATTCTGTATCGGTAAGCTACAACGCTAATTCGCTGATGAGCAGACTTAGCTGGAAAGTGGCCGACGGAAAGTTGTCATTGCATGATGCCATGTCAGCGATGGATAAAATAAAACATATGCCAAAAATGAGCATTTGGACGGTTATGTTGCTCGTAGTGCTTGCCAATGCCTCATTCTGTCGTCTGTTTGGCGGCGACATTATGGCTATGGGTATAGTGGCTTTTGCCACATTGTTGGGCTACACAGTCAAAAATATCTGCCTTACCAATGGTGTCGACTTGCGTATAACCGTTATAATAGCGTCATATCTTTCCGCAGTCATAGGCACGGCCGGATATCTATTTGACTGCACCGGCACCCCTGACATAGCCATCGGTACAAGTGTGTTGTATCTTATTCCGGGCATACCTTACATAAATTCTGTAAGCGACATGCTTGACGGGCATTATCTGTGCTTTTTCAGTCGTATTATGCAGGCCGTTATACTTACCGGATGCATAGCAGCCGGGCTTACTTTAGGTTTTCTTACAATGAACATGGATGTTTTCTGATAATGGATATTCTGATTGCAATAATTGAAGATGCCGTGTTTGCCGCGATAGCCGCTATCGGTTTTGCCGCAATAAGCAATCCGCCCAAAGTGGCCTTTAAGTATTGTGCTCTTATAGCTGCTGTAGGACATGCGTTGCGATATTGCTTGGTATCGTTGTGGGGGATACATCTCGTATGGGGTAGTTTTATAAGCGCATTCGTTATCGGATGTCTTGCCATATGGTTTGCACCAAGAGTAAAATGCCCTCCGGAGACATTTGCATATCCTTCGCTTTTACCTATGATACCGGGTATATACGCCTACAAGGCGCTACAGGCATTTCTGATGATGCTCGGGCAGACAAGTGAGACTGACTTCACACATTATGCCTATCTGCTTGAATTTAATGCAGTGACATGTGCGTTTGTAGTTTTCGCAATGGTGCTTGGCCAGATGATACCTATCTTCCTGTTTAAACGCAAATCTTTTATGGCAACACGCGGTTAATATGTTTGTAATAACTATTTTTGTATATATACATCATCACCGGTTATGAAGAGCTATATTATATTGAGTGCGTTTTTATTTATTATATCCTGTACAGGGTGTCGGAAAAATGTTACGACTGCCATTGACATGACTGAAGTTAGCGACACTATGACGGTAACCGTTGCCAAGCCTATTGCCATAGAGTCGGTATGGGATTATTATCCGGCATTTACCGAAGTTATTTCTGTCAATGCGGTCGGTCAAAACGGTTTTAATACCTCTGAAACTTATCGATTGGAGATTTTTCGTGATTCTTTATGGATTAATGTTGCCCTTGACTCGCTGACAGGTGTGTCGTATGATAAGATTGTAACCGATGACGTTAATTGTCAGATACAAAATGTCATGCTTAGGTCTTCGGAACCGTTAATTCCCGGCGTTTATAGAGCAATACGTATAGGAGAAAAGTCAGATACGGCAGCCGTCCTTTTTGAGGTGTTGAGTGGCAAGGATGTCGTCAAACGCTTGAGTAACGGTATTATAATGGATTATTTTAGTGCCGACAATGTGGAAAAGGATGATACGATATGCGCCAATATATATTCTTGGGGCGTAGCAGCCAAAGATACTATTGACGTTTATTTACGACATGACACACCCGAGTTTCATGAGCGTTTCTATAAAAAAGTATTGAGTTACTCTGCATTGAGATTTAACGGTCGGTCCAGACCTAATATTTATAGCGGGCCGATAATTACCGATACTTTGGGTGTAAGTATGACTACCGACGCTAAAGTATATCCGGACACAGTATCGGAAGTTACGTTCTTTATTCATAATAAGAGCGAAATGACTCTTTGTTACGGTACTCCTTATACCGTTGCCCGTAAAACTGACGGACGTTGGGAGGAGTTGTATCAGGGCGGAGTCTGGAATATGCCGTTATACGGACTTAATGCCGGAGCAAGCAGCGAGTTTATGAAAGCGAATCTGCATCGGTTGATTAATGATATAACTCCGGGCGAGTATATCATTTATAAGAATGTGTATTTTGACGGAGACAAAGACAATGCATGGAATATTTCAGCACGTTTTACAATAAAATAAGTAATGGAACTGAGACAACTTAGGTATTTTGCAAAAGTGGCCGAGACACTTAATTTTTCAGAAGCGGCAAAGGTGCTGTGTATAACCCAGAGCACTCTATCGCAACAGATAAGGCAGCTTGAAACAGAAATGGGTGTCGCTCTTTTTGAGCGGAACAGCCATGCCGTAGCTTTGACCGAAGCGGGCGAGCATCTTTTACCGCAGGCTATAACCACAATAGACGAAGCCGATACATGCATGGAAAAGATACTTGACCTGCGACGTCTGCTCACCGGTACACTTAATATCGGGGTCACCTATTCATTCAGCCCTATGATAACCGATCCGCTTATCTCATTTATGAAACTTTATCCTCATGTGAAACTCAATATATACTACAAGACTGTTGACGAACTGATGGATATGTTGCGTAAACGTCAGGTTGATTTCGTTCTTGCCTTCAAGCCAATGGAAGTCGGTGCAGACGTGACGTTTCATACACTCTTTGACAGCCGTCTGTCTGTAATAGTCAGGGAAGGGCATGCATTAAGTTCCCGTAAGGAGCTCGGTCTTGACGATATAAAGGATTGTGATTTCGCACTGCCTATGCGAGGTATGCAAGCCCGCAATAAACTGTCGGCAATAATAGGGGAGCGTATTGCAAACCTCAGAGTGAAAGCCGAACTGAATGAAGTGAACATACTTCTGCATCTTGTACGTTCGACCGATATTGTCACGATACTTACAGAAGCCACACTTCATGGACATACAGGGATAAAAGCCATCCCGCTCAATATCACCGGCAGTGATATGGCGGGATGTGTACATGTATTGAAAAATAGTTACCGAAAACATTCGGCAAGCGAATTTCTTAAACTTCTCAGCGAATCCAATGCCGTGCGTCAGCGAGTCAGTGAATGGCTTTAAAAGTTGTTTATGGTCATGCGTATCGCCGAAAGATGTTTCAACAGTTCGGGAAGTTGCTCCAGCGGCAGCATATTGGCTCCGTCGCTTTTAGCTTTTGACGGCTCACGGTGAGTCTCGATAAACAGTCCGTCGACTCCTGTGGCTATACCTGCACGGGCAATCGTCTCGATAAGGTCGGGACGTCCGCCTGTCACTCCGGCAAGCTGATTGGGTTGCTGAAGCGAGTGCGTGGCATCAAGGATAACCGGAACACCGAACTTCTGCATGGTTGGAATACCGCGATAATCCACGATAAGATCCTGATAACCGAAAGTTGTGCCGCGTTCGGTTATGGCTACTTGAGTGTTGCCGGCATCCATCACTTTACGCACTGCATGCTCCATAGCCTCCGGTGACAGAAATTGTCCTTTCTTTATGTTGACCATTTTTCCAGTACGGGCGGCAGCAATAAGCAGTTCTGTCTGGCGACAAAGGAAGGCGGGTATCTGTAGTATGTCGACATATTCGGCCGCGATTGCAGCTTCTTCTTCGGTATGAATATCTGTAACGACAGGAATATTGAAGGTCTCACGCACCTTGCGGAGTATCTTTAACGCTTTCTCGTCTCCTATACCGGTAAAAGAGTCTATGCGCGAGCGATTGGCCTTGCGGTAAGAACCTTTGAACACGTAAGGAATATTGAGCTTGGAGGTGACATTGCATATATATTCGGCTATGTCAAGAGCCATTTCTTCTCCTTCTATTACGCAAGGGCCTGCGAGTAGAAAAAAGTTACAGGTCGATGATGAATTAAGATAACGTAGCATATCGGTTGTTTTTATTGTTTCAGTTGGTTTATTATATGTATTGTGTCGCATGCGTTAAACGCGGCGGTCTCGGTCCTGAGCCTGTTTTCGCCGAGCGATATAGGCATATATCCTGCAGTAATGGCTGAAGATATTTCCTCTTTTGAAAAATCACCTTCAGGGCCGATGAGTATGAGCACGCTGTCAGCTACAGGACGGTATTCGCAGGAAAGAAGCTTACGTGGTATGGACGGATCACAGTATGCAATAAACTTTTGTTCAGCATCGGATGATTGTATAACTTCGTTAAAAGAGCGCATGGGAGTTATTTCCGGCAAAACGGTCTTTAACGACTGTTTCATTGCCGATACAGCAATGCGTTGCAGACGGTCAATCTTGATTTCCTTACGCTCGGAGTAGCGGCAATGCAGCGGTATTATGCGGTTTATGCCGATTTCGGTCAGTTTTTCTACCATCCACTCCATGCGGTCCATATTTTTTGTCGGAGCCACAGCAACGGTTATCTTTGTTGACCATGACAGTGGTACCGCTGTTTTAGTCTCTATTTCAACAGTGGCGTGGCGAGGATTGTCATCTGTAAGACGACATGAAAAACGATATCCTTTCCCGTCAATTACCTCGATTACGTCACCGGATCGTGTTCGCAATACCTTGATGCAATGTCGTGCCTCTTCTTCCGGAAGCGTCAATTCGGATTCTATATCAGGAGCATAAAACTGTATCATGTATAGCAAGAGATTAGTTTTTGTCAGTTATCGAGGTCATGCCGTCAGGTTCATTGCCGTCAATGTCAGCCGCTTCGTCACCGGATATGGACGGATGTTTGTCATTGTCACGGAAAATGAGCATGAACAGTACGGCAATGACAAGCGCGTATGCGGCGAATATGAGCCATGACGTATGCCATCCCGATATTATGGCTTCATTCTCGGTCTGTGAGTATACATAATGGTCAATTACGGCCTGAGCACACAATGTACCTATCGTGGCACCAACGCCGTTGGTCATAAGCATGAACAGACCTTGTGCGCTTGAGCGTAAAGACGCATGTGTCTTGCTGTTGACATACAACGACCCCGATATATTGAAAAAATCAAATGCTATACCGTAGACAATCATTGACAGTATGAACAACCACACGCCTGACCCGGGGTTACCGATGCCGAAAAAACCAAAACGCAAGGCCCATGCCACCATTGACATCAGCATGACGATTTTAATACCGAAGCGCCGCAGGAAAAACGGTATGAGCAGTATACACAGAGTCTCGCTCATCTGCGATAGGGATATCAGCGCGTTGGCGTTGTGCACTCCCCAGTCATCGGCATACTCCGGTATGGAGCCGAAAGCCTGTATGAATGGATTGGCAAACCCGTTGGTTATCTGAAGGGCGACACCGAGAAGCATCGAGAAGACGAAGAATATGGCCATTTGTTTCTGACGGAAAAGCGAGAAAGCCTTCAGCCCGAATGCTTCAACAAAACCACCGCCTCTTTTTGCTCGGTTGACTGGACACGCAGGCATAAGCAATGCATAAAATACCATGACAAAACTAAGGACACCGGAGGTGATAAGCTGTGCATAAGTATTCTGATAGCCGGTAAAGTTGACAAACAGCATGGCAACAATGAATCCCACTGTGCCGAATACCCTTATCGGGGGAAAGTGTTTGATGGCATCAAGCCCGGCTTTTTCAAGGGCCGTGTATGCCACCGAATTATGAAGGCCGATAGTAGGCATGAAAAATGCCACCGAGAGCGAATATAGAGTGAAAAGTATGCCGAATTCCGGAGCATCGCCTGCCGTCATGCCGTAAAAGCCTGCCGCAAGCATGAATATGCCGGCCAACAGATGGCTTAATGACAATGTTTTCTGTGCCTGTATCCAACGGTCGGCTATTATACCTGTCAATGCGGGCATGAATATGGACACAATGCCTTGCACCGCATAAAAAATGCCGATATCGCTTTTTAGTCCTACGTTAAAAAGATAGCTTCCGAGCGAAGTAAGATAGGCGCCCCATACGGCGAACTCGATAAATGTCAGAAGCGCTAATTTGATTTTTATCGTCTTCATATGTTTTTATGATATAGTTTGGCCTGACGGTTTAATGCCGGTCGTTGCGTTTACGGTTAAGAATTTCACTTACTTTCGCCGCTTCTTCATAATTCTCCTGTGCGATAAGCTTCTCCAACGTACGTTCAAGTTCTTCTACGGCATAATTCTCAAGTTTCGGATTTTCTGTCATGTTCTCTTCATCTTCCGGATTATGGCTGTCGTCTGTTTCAGTTTCTTCCAGAATAAATCCGGTTTCATCAAGAATATCCTTTGTCGTATATATCGGTGACTTGGTACGAAGTGCAATGCCGATAGCGTCTGATGTACGTGAATCAAGCACTATAGTGCGGTCACCGTCGGTAAAAGTAAGCTCAGATGAGAATATGCCGTCTTCAAACTTATATATGAACACTTCCTTCAGTTTTACTCCAAATGCATGGGCAAAGCTGACAAATAGGTCATGAGTCATAGGCCTTGGGGGGATTATGCTTTCAAGTCTGATGGCAATCGACTGTGCTTCCGACGCTCCGATGACAACCGGAATACGATAAGGTCCGTCTACTTGTGCGAGAATAAGGGCATACGCGCCTGATTGTATCTGACTGTATGAAATGCCCAGTACCTTTAATCTTATACGTTGGTTGTCGCTCATAATATTATATTTTGTCCGGTAATTATGCCGCTTCCGTAACATAGATGAGATGCCGCATCGTAGATAACGGCAAACTGCCCCGGAGCGATTCCCTGTACACGATTCTGTGATTCAATGACATATTCGTCATCAGACACATGTGAAAGTGTAGCAGGCAGAAATTCAGGCATATGGCGGTTTTTAAATGTTATATTGACACGGTCACAGCCATCGGCCCACGGATTGCCCGATATAAAATGCATTTCAGCAAGATGAAGTGTCTTGCCATATTGTTTTTCCGTATCATAGCCCTGACTTACATACACTACGTTGTCATGTATGTTTTTCTTTACCACATACCACGGTCCACCGCTAAGGCCAAGACCTTTGCGCTGTCCTATGGTATGGAACCAGAAGCCATTGTGTTCACCGAGCTTACGCCCGGTCTCGAGCTGAATAACCGGTCCTTTCTTTATTCCGAGATGACGTTTTATAAAATCGTTGTAATTTATCTTTCCGAGGAAACATATGCCTTGACTGTCTTTTCTAAAAGCATTGGGCATCTTTACGGCAATTGCCGTTTCACGGACTTTGGCCTTCGGCATGTCGCCTATGGGAAATATGAGATGTGAAAGCTGTTCGTAACTTATGCGAGCCAGAAAGTCAGTCTGGTCTTTTACCGGGTCAACAGCTGTAGCAAGATATACGCGGTTGCCTACTGTATCAGTAGTGGCATAATGACCGGTAGCGGTCTTGTCAAATTCATGTCCCCATCGCTGTTCGAAATATCCGAATTTTATCATTTTATTGCACATGATATCCGGGTTCGGGGTCAGTCCCTGACGCACCGTGCGCAATGCATACTCCATGACATTATCCCAATATTCTTCATGAAGTGAAACCACATCAAACGGACATCCATATTTCTTGGCTATGAAACGACACATCTCAATGTCCTCTTCGGCCGAACAATCGCCTTCGCCATTGTCAAGACCGATGCGTATGTAAAATAAATGAAGGTCGTGGCCCTCTTCCTTTAATCGGTGTACGACAACAGCGCTGTCCACGCCTCCGGAGATAAGTACGGCTATCTTCACTGAATAGACTTGTTTTAAATTATATACTTTATACTTCTTCGAGTTCGTCGCGCTCGTCCTTGCCGCGGCGCGATATTATGAAGAGAGAGATAAAATAATCCAATGATATTTTTCCCGGACCGGCTATGATGAAAAATATAAAAACGCCTATGAACATCAAGGGCAGATATCCGGGTTGTGTGCTTGACAGCGAATATGTGACGGTATCTGACAACATGTCATGCAATATATGGTACTCCGCTATGGACATAGCTACAATAGGGGGCAGTACCGCAAGGCGTGTTAGAAAACCGACCATGATAAAAAGCGAACAGATGACCTCAATACATATCATCAGTATCAATGAAGTTTCGCTATCCATACTAAGTATAGAGGGAAATGTATAGCGAAGCGAGGAAAAGTTAATCAAATGACGTATGCCGAACTGTATAAACATGACTCCGGCAAACAGGCGCAGAAATAAGCGGGCAAGGTTGCTGTAGGCATATCCCGTACTGCGTAAAAACAGGTTTTCAAAAAATATCTTCATAAACACGCACTCTTTTATTGCTGTTGATCATTGCGTCGGTTCAGTGCCGATGCCAATGACAGCACCTGATTTATATTTATATCACGAGCTACAATTTTGTATTCTTTGTCCAGCAGATATATGCGCGGAAGATCTCTGAGGTCGATTGTCGTACCTGCATTTGTGGAGTATCCGGCTTCCCATTCATACGGAAATGACGCTATCGACTTCTTCCATGCTTCAGTGGGTTCTCCGACATATATATCTATTATTTTAAGTTGTCCTGATTTTGTTATGTTTTCAAGAGCTACATCAGTCTCCATACGCAGATGGGTCATGTCGCAGTCGCTACAATCAGGACCGTAAAAATACAACAGATAGTATTCGGCCTTTTGATCATGCAGACTGTGCTGAGCTCCGTATTGTGTTGTGTATGATATGGGAGATACTGTCGAGCCTACCTGAGAACCGTTAAGCATCTTCACATTGTCAAAAAAATGCTTTTTGTCATCGGCGCTGATTTTCTTATTGGCAAATACCGGACGAGTGAACAGCATATACTGTTCATCGGCCCAAAACTGTGCCTCAGGCCCAAACATCTCCTTTTCTGCCGCATAAGCCAATTTAAGCAGATTCTTGGGGTCCTCTTTGAAGCGGAGTGTGAGTTTGTTTATGGCATGCTTTACCGTATCGGCATGAGCATATGGTATAAATGACACATAGTCCTCAAATGCTTTGTTGAACAGTGCGGTATCACCCATCACTTTTTTCATGTCGGCATTGTCCCAAAACCGCGATACGAGAAAACTTGTACGCTGCTGCAATGTCTGTAGACTGTCAGGAACGACAGGGTATTCAAACGGGGTGGTCTTTACTTGTGCCGTCAACGAAAGAGCGTTAGCCAATACCGTGACAGCAATAATAAATGTCTTCTTCATTTAGAAATTGGCATAATTTTTGACAAACAAAGTTAAGAAATGGCAGTGGTAACACAAAATAAATAATCAACATTATTATACCCAAAAGTGTTAGAAAAATAAAGTAAATCCTAATTTATATCATATTATGAATTTCAACAATTTTACGATTAAATCGCAGGAGGCCATACAAAAAGCCGTTGAAATCACCAAAGGTTCAGGTAATCAAGCGATTGAGCCGGTGCATTTGCTGAAGGGACTCTTGACAGAGGGAGACTCGCTGATGCAATTCATATTTCAGAAGGTCGGAGCCAGCCCCGGAATGGTGACTGCTGCAGTGGACCGTGCGATTTCGTCGGAGCCGAAAGTATCGGGGGGCGAGCCATATCTGAGCCGTACGTCCAATGACGTGCTGCAAAAAGCGCTTGACATTGCGAAAAAACAGGGTGACCAATATGTGACACTGGAAGCAATACTCCTTGCCATATATACAGTCAAAAGTCCGGCATCGCAAATTCTGAAAGATGCCGGTCTTACCGAACATGAACTTAGCGCAGCCATCGAGGAATTGCGTAAAGGCAAGAAAGCTACCGACCAAAGCGCCGAAGACACATACAACGCTTTGAGCAAATATGCTATAAACCTTAATGAACGTGCGCGCTCGGGAAAATTAGATCCTGTAATCGGTCGTGACGACGAGATACGCCGAGTGTTACAGATACTTAGCCGCCGTACTAAGAACAATCCCATGCTCATCGGAGAGCCGGGTACGGGAAAGACAGCTATCGCTGAGGGGCTCGCACACCGTATTGTACGCGGCGATGTGCCTGAGAACCTTAAAAACAAACAGATATATTCGCTTGACATGGGGGCGCTGGTTGCCGGAGCAAAATATAAAGGCGAGTTTGAGGAGCGCCTCAAAGCGATAGTCAACGAAGTCACTCAAGCCGACGGTGACATAATATTGTTTATTGACGAGATACACACGCTTGTAGGTGCAGGAAAAGGCGAAGGAGCCATGGATGCCGCCAATATACTAAAACCGGCTCTTGCCCGAGGTGAGTTACGTAGTATCGGTGCCACTACTCTTGACGAGTATCAGAAGTATTTTGAAAAAGATAAAGCTCTCGAACGTCGTTTCCAGAAGGTTATGGTCAACGAACCGGATGAGATGAGTGCCATATCCATACTTAGAGGCCTTAAAGAACGTTATGAGAACCACCATCAGGTGCGCATACGTGACGAAGCCATCATTGCAGCAGTCCAGTTGTCAGAACGTTATATAACGGACCGTTTTCTTCCCGACAAGGCTATTGACCTTATTGACGAAGCCGCTTCCAAGCTAAGACTTGAACGCGACAGTGTGCCGCAGGCTCTTGACGAGATAACACGAAAAATAGCACAGCTTGAGATAGAACGCGAAGCTATAAAACGTGAGGGTGACAAAGAAAAGATCAAAGATCTGGAACGCGAACTCGCCGATCTGCGTGATACAGAAAAAGACTTCAAGGCCAAGTGGGAATCGCAAAAAGAACTGATTAACCGTATTCAGCAGAATAAAATTGATATAGAGCAACTTAAATTTGAGGCAGACAAAGCTGAACGGGAAGGCGATTATGCAAAAGTGGCCGAAATACGTTATTCTCGAATCCAGCAGAAAGAGAAAGAAAATACGACTATTCAGGAGCAACTTAAGTCGATGCAGGGTGACAAGTCGCTGATCAAGGAGGAAGTGGATGCCGATGACATAGCCGACGTTGTATCGAGATGGACCGGAATACCTGTAAGCAAGATGGTTCAGAGCGAAAAGGATAAACTTCTTCATCTTGAGGCGGAACTGCATAAACGTGTAGTCGGTCAGGAGGAGGCTATCGCAGCTATAGCCGATGCCGTACGTCGCAGCCGTGCAGGACTTAATGACCCTCGTCGTCCTATAGGTTCATTTATATTTCTTGGTACTACCGGTGTCGGCAAGACGGAACTTGCAAAGGCATTGGCTGAATACCTTTTTGATGATGAGAATATGATGACTCGTATAGATATGAGCGAGTATCAGGAGAAGCACACCGTAAGCCGTCTTGTAGGTGCGCCTCCGGGATATGTAGGTTACGACGAAGGCGGTCAGCTTACAGAAGCAGTGCGCCGCAAGCCATATTCAGTAGTGCTCTTCGATGAAATAGAGAAAGCTCATCCGGATGTATTTAATATATTGCTGCAAGTACTTGATGACGGACGACTTACTGATAATAAAGGTCGTCTTGTGAATTTCAAGAATACGATAATTATAATGACATCCAATATGGGGTCGCAGGTTATACGTGAGAATTTTGCCGAAATAAATGAAGATAATCATGCTGAAGTTGTAGAAAAGACAAAAGTGCAGGTTCTTGATATGCTTAAGCAGACAATACGTCCGGAGTTTCTCAACCGTATTGACGAGATTATAATGTTTACTCCGCTTAACGAAAATGAAATCGAGGATATAGTCGGTATACAGGTAAACGCCATCAAGCGTATGCTTGCCAAAAACGGGGTTGAACTTGAAGTGACACCTAAAGCTCTTAAGTATCTCGCCAAAGAAGGATACAATCCTGAATTCGGTGCGCGACCGGTGAAACGTGTACTCCAAAGAATGGTACTTAACAGGTTGTCAAAAGACATTCTCGCACAGAAGGTAGATCGTGAACGTCCGATAATAATAGATGTAGAGGGCGAAGAACTGATATTTAGCAACTAACACAACTAATTGCCCTTAACATTGTTTATATAATAGATATTTCAAAACCTGTAATTATGAAAAAAATCATTTATTTGTTGTTTGCTTTACCGTTGTTTCTGGCTTCATGTCATGACGACAACAAGTTGCCCGATGTGTCGCTTGACGTAAAGATGAGCGGACAGACCGAAATCACCGAGGATGGAGTAGTCGTAGTACCGCAAGGCACTAAGTTTATCATCGAAGGTATATCGATAGCCGAGTCATCTGTTGTTAAGAAGGACGTAGCTCTCGGAGGTGCCACATACTTTTGGGATTATGCGCTTCTCGGCACCAATATTGTTCAGCCATTCGGCATTGAGCTCGATACTTCAAGTGCTCCAATAGGGAATCATCTGCTTCAGATAGAGATACCTGTACTTGCTGTAGGATATAGCCCCGCAACGGCTTATATCGCTTATAAAGTAAGTATTGTAGAGCCAGAAGAAACTCCTGACAATCCTGATGAGCCCGATACTCCAGAGATAGTAACGGTAACTCCACAAATGAAAGCCAACGAATGAACATAATTTAGCATCTAATGAACGGGGAACGGTTTTACATACCGTTCCCCGTCTTTTTAACGATGTATTACATGTAATCCTTATACGCCATCCGGAAATTCCTTAGCTCATTAGGGAATTTTCCGAGCCGCATATTGTTCCGATACGCTGAAAATATCCCGAATGAGCCAAAGATCAACCCTTGGAATCCGATACCGTAATAAGAAAATAGAACGTCGCTTAAGGTTTGTGACTGTGATGTCTGCTATGTAGTGGCGTTGTATTACTTATAGGAGACAACTTGTTCATTTCTTTCTAAGGGTCATGGAATAGGTTTTTTCGCCACCCCATTTGCCGCCACAGTCATACCAAGAATAGGTATACGTCGCAGTTTTGTCAGAGATGGAGAACTGACCTTCCATGTAGTCATCAGGCTCGCCCTCACCTAATACAATTTTCAGTTTGCCGTTGGAGACAGACCACTTGGAGTAAGACCAATCTCTAGGAGTGAGTACACAATTGCCGTCATTTTTGAACTCAATTGTCAAGCCTGCCTTGACATCTTCATCGGTAGCAGAAATGACTTCCCATTTTGAACCAGCCAAATTGTCAGACGAGGGTTCATCGTCATCATCGCTACAGCTAGTGAAAGCCATTGCCATAATGACACATAGAGCTACAGCAACCAGCGACTGTAGATGTTTAAGTTTGTGTTTCATTGTAAAACAATGTTTAGGTGCTTCACAATCCCTATAAAGCGGTTACGAATAGATATAGAAAAGGTGTGGGATTGTACTCTGCATATCCCTTTTAGTAGGCTTCTCGCATTGCCTTAGACAGTGGATAGACAGCAAACCCACACCGAGAAGCTATATATACCCCACTAAAGAGGGTAGGTATATGCTACCGATGCAGGCATTATCTGTGCTTATCTTACTGTCTATTAGCGAATTTTGCGAGAATTTACTAAAAGAAGATAATTCAAATAACACCTTTTCAGATGTAATGAGCCAACTCTTCGGCTCTATTTTACGACGCAAAATTACAAAAAATAGCGGTACACATCAATAGGATTATTGAAATAAGTTTGGTCCAATAATTGATAGCCTGCGTAAATATGTCCTAAACTAAAATTGAAGATAGTTTTTGGCTTTTTTTACACAATTCATTAACTTCGTGCTATTATGAAACATGTTCGAGCTTTTTCGGGTAAAGACAATTTAGTCGACCTCATAGAGGAAAATTATAATCTGCTGCCGGTGTTGAGTCGCTTTAATGTGCCTTTAGGCTTCCAAAACAAGCGCATCGATGAAGTGTGTCGTGAAAACAATATTGATGCCGATGTATTTCTTTTTATAGTAAACTTCATTCTTAGCGGCAAACTTGATGCTGATAAGTTGGCTTCTGTATCTCCGCTTGCTATTGTGGACTTTCTACATAATAGTCACGATTATTTTCTGAGATATAAATTTCCCCATATACGGCGTAATCTTCTTGCAGCACTCGATGACTGCCATAATGACATAAATCCTGCTATAATATCATTTTTTGACAGCTATATTGAAGAGGTAAAAAAACACTTCAGTTACGAAGAGAAAACCGTATTTCCTTATATACGCACTCTCATGTCAGAGAAATCATGTGATTATAGCATAGCAGAGTTTAAACGCAATCATGATGAAATAGGGGAGAAACTGACCGAACTTAAAAACATAATACTCCGTTTTTATACAACGTCAAAGCCCAATCGTATGTATGACGTATTGGTGGATCTATACAATGCCGAAGAGGATCTTGATTGTCATAATGACATAGAGAATCAGATACTGATACCTCTTGTAACGATGATTGAAATGAAAAATGACCATCAATAGATCGGTACGATGAAACATGTAAATATAGGCGTGATAACGCAATCGCAATTGCTTATATCGGGGATAAGCAGTTTGTTTAGCAATATAAAAGAATTTTCAGTTACCGTAACCGATTTTGATTCATATTGTGAATTTCAGAAAAAGTGTGATATAAAACCGTCGGTTCTTATTGTAGAACCTATGCTTATGTCGCATGAATATATATCGGAAATAAAAGACCTGACAGACGGACGATGTCGTTTGGTCGCTATTTGTTATTCGGCAATTCCGGGATGCATAACGGAGATGTATGATGCTTCCGTATCTATCTATGACAGTATCGACACGATAAGAAACACGGTAATGCAACTTTTGCAGTCAGAAAGGGTGGACGATGAAACAAAAGCCATAAGCAAACGAGAGAAAGAGGTGGTCAAGTGTATTGTAAAAGGCTTGTCAAACAAAGAGATTGCCGCAAACATGAATGTGTCGGTCAACACTGTCATGACCCACCGTAGGAACATAGCTTCAAAACTACAGATACATTCTACAGCAGGCCTTACAATATATGCTATAGTAAGCAAACTTGTGAGTATAGAAGATATATCTTCGTACAGCCAGCCGTAACATATATTTCATGAATCATAAGAGCCCGGATGTTAACAATAACTTTCCGGGCTCTTCACTTTTGTAAGGTCAGTTGCTTTTATGCCTTTCTGTAAAGGTAAATGGTTGACGGATCAAAGCTATCGATGAATTCAGCATGTTTGGCAACTTCTGCCTTAGCCATATTGAAATATACTCGAGCCGATGCGTCAAACTCGTTGTTGCGCGTAGCGTCAAGCAGAAGCAAGTAACTCATTATTATATTTCCGGCCATTTCGACAAGGCGGCGAGCCATAAAGTCAAGATATTCGGAGTCTTTGGTTGATGTTACCTTCTCTACTGCGGCGGCATACTTCTCTGTAAGTGCCACAAGCTGTTCGCGTACAGGTGCATACTCGTCGGCAATAGCCTCTTGCTCATAAGCTTTTATCTGGTTAAGATAAGTGCCTGTAGTGACATGGCGGATGGCTGCAACGACTTGAAGCTGGGTTGTGCCCTCGTAGATGGAAGTGATGCGTGCATCGCGATATATACGTTCACAAGCATAATCCTTCATGAAGCCGGAACCACCGTGTATCTGTACGCTGTCGTATGCGTTCTGATTACAATATTCGCTACCCAAGCCCTTGACAAGCGGAGTGAAAGCGTCGGCAAGACGTGAATACTTCTTCATTTCGGCGCGTTCGTCAGGTGTCAACGAGCGTTCACGTGCTATATCTTCGTATGTCTTGTACATGTCAACGAAGCGTGTGGTCTCATAAAGCAATGAGCGTGAAGCATCAAGCTTTGCTTTCATTACCGACAGCATCTCATATACAGCCGGGAATTCAATGATGGCTTTACCGAACTGACGACGATCGCGTGCATAGTCAAGAGCCTCGCGATAGGCAGCTTCAGAAACACCTACCGACTGCGCAGCGATACCGAGACGGGCGCCGTTCATAAGCGCCATGACATACTTTATAAGTCCAAGTTTGCGTGAACCGCACAATTCGGCCTTTGCATTCTTGAATACGAGTTCGCAGGTGGGAGAACCCTTGATACCCATTTTATTCTCGATACGGCGTACAGTTACACCTCCGTCGTTCTTGTCATAAATAAACATTGACAAGCCGCGGCCGTCTTTTGTGCCATCCTCACTGCGGGCAAGAACAAGTGCAATGTTTCCGTCACCGTTGGTGATAAAACGTTTTACGCCATTAAGACGCCAGCAGCCGTTTTCTTCGTCGGGAGTAGCCTTGAGCATTACAGCCTGAAGGTCGCTTCCGGCATCGGGCTCGGTTAGATCCATAGCCATAGTCTCACCGGCACAAACACGGGGAAGATAGCGCTGACGCTGATCTTCGTCGGCAAACTCATATATAGTCTCTGCACAGTCCTGAAGGCCCCATATGTTAACAAAGCCCGCGTCGGCGCGGCTTACCATATCGGCTGCCATTATGTAAGGAACAAGTGAGAAGTTAAGACCGTTGTAACGACGGGGGAGAGATATACCCATAAGTCCTGCCTTTACAAGAGCGTCAAGGTTTTTTTGGGTTCCTTCGGCATATATCACACGGCCATCTACAACGTGTGGACCTTCATGGTCTACACTTTCGGCATTGGGCGCTACGATGTCGCCACTGATTTCGCCTGCGATTTCAAGGACCTTTTCGTATGAGTCCATCGCATCATCATAGTTGAACGGAGCATAGTCATACTTCTCTGCATCGGTATAGTTACGCTCTTTCAGTTCAATGATCTTACGCATCAAAGGGTGAGTCAGATGATGCTTAAGACTTGGATTATCGTTATAAAAATTAGCCATGGCTTACTTGGAATTTTTCTTGTAATACTTGATTAGTTTAGGTACAACGTCCTCGACATTACCTGTGATTACATAATCGGCAATTGTATTTATAGGCGCGTTAGGATCATTATTAATTGAAATTATGATCGAGCTTTCCTGCATACCGGCTATGTGCTGGATCTGACCGGAAATACCGCATGCTATATAAAGTTTAGGACGTACTGTCACACCTGTCTGACCAATCTGACGGTCGTGCTCGACAAAACCGGCATCAACCGCCGCACGGGATGCTCCGACTTCACCGCCCAAAGTATTGGCAAGGTCAAAGAGCAAATCGAAACCCTCCTTGCTGCCCATACCATAACCGCCGGCAACGATAATAGGAGAGTTCTTGATATTTACTTTGGATTTTTCGATATGACGGTCTATAATCTCAACGACAAAATCCTCCGGTTTTACATATTTGCCGGCATCCAGAGCCACAACCTCACCTTTGTATGCGGGGTCTTTGATCTCTTTCTTCATAACGCCTTCTCGTACTGTAGCCATCTGCGGACGACAGTCGGGATTCACGATGGTAGCAACGATGTTACCGCCAAATGCAGGACGTATCTGATACAGCAGATCGGTGTATTCCTTGCCGGTCTTGGGGTCTTTATGGTCGCCTATCTCCAATGCGGTACAGTCGGCTGTCAGACCGCTATGCAGACATGAAGACACACGCGGACCGAGGTCACGGCCTATGCATGTAGCACCCATGAGGCATATCTGCGGTTTTATCTCCTTGAACAGATTGATAAGCACTGCAGCATGAGGATTGGAAGTATAGGGATAAAGACGTTTGTCTTCAACCTTATATACTACATCCGTACCATAGGGGAAAATCTGCTCCTCTATGTTGTCAAGTTTGTCGCCTATTACTACCGCTTCGAGTTTTACGCCGAGACGGTCGGCAAGTACACGGCCTTTTGTGAGAAGTTCAAGGCTTACATCGGCAACTTTGCCGTCTTCGTACTCGCAATATACGATTAAATTATTGTTATCAGTCATAATTGTCAAAATATTTAGACGGTTAGCCGATTGTATGGTTTGCTATTAACTCTTTTACGAGATCTTCGAGTTCTGTGTCATTGTTTTCAATGGTGCGGCTCTCTTTGGCGGTAAACACGACATTTTCGATAGCTTTAACCTTGGTCGGAGATCCGGCAAGACCGATCTGCTGCGGATCAGCATCTACATAAGCGGCACTCCATTCCTGCAGGTTCAGGTAGGGACGTTTTTCAACAACTGCTTTCAGATCGTCGCTCAATTTCTCTTTTTCACTGGGCGACACCGCGTATTTGTACTTCTGTATACGGCGGGCATTGCGCGGCCGGCATTCGGCGGCAGATCCGTTTACGGTAACGACACAGGGCAGGGGAGCCACAACAGTTTCGACTCCTGATTCGAGACGACGCTTAACAGTAACCTTGCCGTCTTTCAAGTCAAGTATTTCTTCAGCATAAGTCACCTGCGGCAGTCCGAGTTTTTCGGCAATCTGCGGGCCAACCTGAGCAGTGTCACCGTCAATAGCCTGACGACCGCCAAGGATGATGTCATAGTTGCCAAATTTTTTCACTGCCTGAGCGAGCGAATAGGACGTAGCCAATGTGTCGGCTCCACCAAGTGTACGGTCGGTAAGCACGATACCGGTATCGGCACCGCGATAGATGGCCTCGCGTATTATTTCGGATGCACGCGGCAATCCCATTGTCAGCAAAGTTATAGTCGAGCCGGGATTGGCGTCCTTTAAGCGAAGAGCTTGTTCGAGGGCGTTAAGGTCCTCAGGGTTGAAGATCGCGGGAAGCGCCGCACGGTTGATGGTGCCGTCTTCCTTCATCGCATCCTTGCCTACATTACGGGTGTCGGGCACCTGTTTTGCAAGCACAATGATGTTTAAACTCATGATTAAAGATATTAGATAATTAAATTACTATACTCTATTAAATTATCACAAAGATAACGTTTTCGTCGATTTTCGCCAAATTTCGCATACCTAATCAAAACTTGACCCGTCAAAACAATGGGTACATACTTTGCATTTCGGTAATCCGATGGCTTTTATTATCGTTTCGATTGAATTGAATTTTAACGAAGTGAGGCCCAATTGCTTTCTTATGGCTTCGACCATTGCATTGTATTTCGGCGAGTCGGTAGTGGCGTATTGGTCAAGATCTTTGTCAGGATCGCCTTCAAGATCTTTTATAACCCGACGTGTTATAAGCTCCATGTCACTTTTTGATGCCGTGAAATTAAGATATTTACACGGATATATAAGCGGCGGACAGCTTATGCGTATGTGTACTTCTTTTGCTCCGCAGTCAAAAAGATCCTTGACGTTGTCGCGCAACTGAGTACCGCGCACGATTGAATCGTCACAAAATATGACTCTTTTGTCTTTCAACAACGCTTTATTGGCAATAAGCTTCATTTTGGCAACAAGCTCACGTCGCTCCTGAGTGCTCGGAGTAAAACTGCGGGGCCATGTCGGAGTATACTTCACGATACCTCGCTGATAAGGCACTCCCTTACCTTGCGAATAGCCTAAGGCCATACCTATACCCGAGTCAGGAACCGCACTTACAAAGTCGACCTCAGTGTCATCCTTATGGCCCATGGCGAGTCCGGAGTCATAACGCATCTGATCGACATTCTTGCCTTCATATTCACATACGGGATATCCGTAGTAGGTCCACAAAAACGCACATATCTGCATCGGCTCCTCCGGTTTTTTCAACTGCGTGAACGAGTCGGCTTTAATTTCGACTATTTCCGCCGGACCGAGATTGTAACATACATTATAGCCCAAATTGGGGAAGGCACATGTCTCGCTTGTAACCGCATGCGCACCGTCTTTTTCACCTATTATAACGGGAGTACGGCCATATCGGTCACGAGCGGCTATAATGCTGTCCTCAGTGAGCAACAACATCGAGCATGAGCCTTTTACGCGTCTATACACATTCTCTATGCCCGATACGTAATCAGTGCCCTCGCTTATGAGCGCAGCTATCATTTCCGTAGGATTGATAATGTCGTAGCTGTGTTCGCAAAAGTGATGTCCTTTCGCAAGCAACTCCTTTTCAAGCTGCACTATATTGTTGATGCGGCCTACGGTCACTATGGCAAACTTGCCGAGATGACAGTTGACGATAATCGGTTGAGCATCGGTGTCACTTATGACACCGATGCCGACCAAACCGCTGAAGTCTTTCAAGTCACCTTCAAATTTGGACCTGAAATAAGCATTTTCAATATTATGTATGGAGCGTGTAAACACGCCGTCGCTGCAAGTAGCTATTCCGGCCCGTTTTGTCCCCATATGAGAGTTGTAATCAACGCCATAAAAAAGTTCGTTGATGCACTCGTCGTGTTTTGCAACACCAAAAAAACCACCCATAGGTAAGTGTACTTAATCTTATTTGGTTACTTTTTCAATCCATTTGCGGGCATTTACAAACGCATCTATCCACGGAGTTATGTCATCCTTACGGCGAGTCTCCGGATAGTATCCGCACTGCCACGGGAAGATAGCGCGTTCGAGATGGGGCATCATGGCAAGATGACGTCCGTCAGCTGATGCTATACCTGCTACCGATGCACGTGAACCGTTGGGATTTCCCGGATAGGCGGCATAATTGTACTTGGCCACGATATTATATTTTTCAAGCGGTTCGGGCAGATTGAACTTGCCTTCACCGTGAGCTACCCAGATACCGAGCTTGGAGCCTGACAAGGAGCCGAGCATGACCGAATTGTTTTCGGGTATGGACAATCCTAGGAACTGCGATTCAAATTTATGTGATATATTGTGCTCCATGCGGGCTTTGCGCGAATGTTCGGGAGCTATCAGGTTCAATTCGATCATGAGCTGACAGCCGTTGCATATGCCGAGGCTCAGCGTATCGTTACGTTTATAGAAACGCTCGAGAGCAGCTTTGGCCTTTTCGTTCCAAAGGAAACCTCCAGCCCAGCCTTTTGCCGATCCGAGCACGTCGGAATTGGAAAAGCCGCCGCAGAATACAATCATGTTCACGTCATCGAGGGTCTCTCGTCCTGACATAAGGTCGGTCATATGGACATCTTTCACATCGAATCCAGCGAGATAAAGCGAATAAGCCATCTCTCGGTCGCCATTGACGCCCTTTTCCCTGATTATAGCCGCACGGATGCCGGTTTTACCGTCGCGGCGCAGTTTCAGACCGCGGGAAGCGAGTTTTCCGTCAAAATCTTTCGGGAAACGGAAACGTATAGGTTGTTTCTTATAATTGTCGAAACGCATGGCGGCGCATTTCTCTCCGCTCTGTACGGCGTCCATAAGGTACGAAGACCTGAACCATACATCGCGCATATAGTCGATAAAGAACATATGACGCGCGCCGTCGTGGTTTACAACGAGAGTGCGCTCTTTCGAAGGAGCACCTATGGCACAATAACGCACGCCGGCTTTATCAAGAAGGCTTTCGACTTTCTCACATTTAGCGTCAGCAACCTGTATTACAAGTGCCGGATTTTCGGCAAACAAAATCTTCACGAGATCGGTTTCTCCGAATTTTTCAAATGCATCCGCATCGAAATCAATACCTCCGTTGACATTGGCAAACGTCATCTCAAGCAAAGCGGTGACAAGACCTCCGGCCGATACGTCGTGAGCTGCGATAAGAGCGTTGTCCTTAACCAATTTCTGGACTGCATTGAATGTCGCTTTGAATTTTTCGGCATCGGTAACTGAAGGCACTTCTTTTCCAAGACGGTTAAGAGTCTGTGCGAGGGCCGATCCTCCGAGTTTAAGCGTGTCGCCGGAGAAGTCTATATAATATAATGTGGATTTTTTCTGCTGAAGTACCGGCGATACGGTCTTTCTGACATTGCCTGTCTCTCCGGCAGCCGAAATTATTACCGTACCGGGAGCATAAACCTTATCATCACCGTATTTCTGCGTCATTGACAGACTGTCCTTGCCTGTCGGTATGTTTATACCGAGTGCACATGCAAAGTCGCTACATGCTTCAACCGCTCTGTAAAGAGCCGCGTCTTCGCCGGGATTTTTGCAAGGCCACATCCAGTTGGCACTAAGCGATACACTCTTTAGTCCGTCGGCCAACGGTGCGGCAACGATGTTGGTCAATGCTTCGGCCACAGCCATTACAGAACCTTTTGCCGGGTCAACAAGAGCCACTTGAGGAGCATGGCCTATAGATGTGGCAATACCGGCTTTACCTGTGTAGTCAAGCGATACGACGCCGCAATCACTTAATGGGAGCTGTATTTCACCTTGACATTGCTGACGAGCTATTTTACCTGTCACCGATCGGTCAACCTTATTGGTGAGCCAGTCCTTGCAGGCAACACCTTCAAGACTCAATACGTCGCGCAGATATTCCTCTATTTTTGTAGTATCGGGCTCAATATCTTTGTATGTGTCGATGACGGTGCTGTCTGTCATTATTGTCTTGGGTGAATTGCCAAACATATCAGCCATTGCCAAGTCTATGGGCTTGATGCCGTCGGGTTGTTCAAATACAAAGCGGTCATCGCCGGTTGTCTCTCCAACCACATAGAATGGAGCGCGCTCACGGTCGGCGATGCGTTTTACGTATTCTATATCATCTTCTTTCATTACAAGACCCATACGCTCCTGACTCTCGTTTCCTACAATTTCCTTGGCCGAGAGAGTCTTGTCGCCTACAGGTAGCGAGCCTATCTCAATCTTTCCGCCTGTAGTCTCCACGAGTTCCGAAAGCGCGTTAAGATGTCCGCCGGCACCGTGGTCATGTATCGATACGATGGGATTGTCATCGCTTTCGGCAAGAGCCCGTATTACATTGCTTACACGCTTCTGCATTTCAGGGTTGGCACGCTGTACGGCATTCAGTTCGATAGCATTGGCGTACTGTCCGGTCTCAACAGAAGATACTGCACCTCCGCCCATGCCGATTCTGTAATTATCACCACCCATGACAACAACTTTCTCTCCGGCTTCGGGTATGCCCTTGATGGCATCTTTCTTTGCGGCGAATCCTACACCACCGGCAAGCATTATAACCTTGTCGTAAGCATACTTCTTACCGTTTTCATCGTGCTCGAATGTAAGCAGCGAACCGCATATGAGCGGCTGGCCGAATTTGTTGCCGAAATCAGAAGCTCCGTTTGAAGCTTTGATAAGGATATCGCAGGGAGTCTGATACAGCCATGCGCGCGGGTCCATCATAAGTTCCCAGCGATGCTCGGGCGACATACGAGGATAGGATGTCATATATACGGCTGTTCCTGCAATGGGCAGACTGGCCTTGCCTCCGCCGAGGCGGTCACGGATTTCGCCGCCGGTACCTGTGGCAGCGCCGTTGAACGGCTCTACCGTCGTAGGAAAGTTGTGGGTCTCGGCTTTGAGCGATATGACAGTGTCAAGGTCTTTTACCTCAAAATAGTCAGGCTTATCAGGATTTACAGGATAAAATTGGTCAACCTTCGGGCCGTCGATAAACGCTACATTGTCTTTGTAGGCCGAGACGAGCTTATTGGGGTTGACCTGTGATGTTTTCTTTATAAGTTTGAAAAGCGACGACGGTTTTTCCTCTCCGTCTATGATGAATGTACCGTTGAATATCTTGTGGCGGCAATGCTCCGAATTTACCTGTGAAAAACCGAATACTTCACTATCGGTCAGTTTACGTCCGAGCTTCTTGCCAAGGTCGCGCAGGTATTGTTCTTCGTCGGGGCTCAATGCGAGACCCTCGGCCTTGTTGTACTCCGATATGTCGTCGATGTACACAATTTTATCAGGAGTCTTGGCCACAGTGAAAATCTTGCTGTTAAGGCCGTCATAAACGCGCTGGAGCATTTTGTCAAACTCGGGATGCTCTGCCGTCGTACGATAAAATTCCTCAATACGCGTTATGCCTTCGAGACCCATGTTCTGGGTTATCTCTACGGCATTTGTACTCCAAGGGGTAATCATTTCGCGACGCGGACCTACAAACCGTCCTTTTAACGAAGTGGCTGACAGGGGAGTGGCGCCATCAAAAAGCCATGACAACTTCTGACGCTGCTCGTCATCAAAACGCTGTGTAGTTTCTACCGCAATGATGTGATTCGCACCTTTTTTAAAGAAAACAACCATATATGCCTGTTTTGAAGTTATTATTTGATTGGTTTTAGGCTTGCAAAAATACTAAAAAACGTCGGAAAAACACTAATAAATTACATAAAAAGAAACATCCCCCGGTTTCACAATCGGAGGATGCGCTTTGTAGTATGAAAAAGATGTATATTTTGTCAGTCGTCAAATGTAGCAGTGGTAGTGGTAACCGTAGTGGTGGTTGACGAACCATCCGATTTTTTATCGATCGTTTCGATGACGACAACATTGTTTTTCTTATTTACGGTTATGCTCTTTATATTGTCAGGAGATAAATTCTTTAAATCTTCCTCATTGATGATTTTGCCGTCGATCATGTAAACAGTGCTTTTATCATTGTCACTATTCGGGATAATCACTCTTGTTGTAGTGGAGTTATCATTGTCAGTTTCAGTTATGACAAATGCTGTCTTTTTTATCTCGGGAGACAATGCGGCATATTTTTCTCTTGATATTCGTTTACCGGCATATAATATCTCGCTTTTGTCAAGTATTTCAGGTGTAATTTCTCGGTCAACCGATATACTCATCGTCATATCGGATTTTTTCATATCGCCGTAGCCTACAACGCTGATGTTGCTCGATTTAGAGCTGCCCGACGGGGTTTCACGTTCCTTATCTGGTTCAAGTGTCAATTTAACGGAAGCCCCGTTATTGCATGATATGTCAAGTGTGTTATAGCCGATATACATGACTTTGAATTTCACATTCTTGTCTGCCGACTCTAATTTGAACTTACCTTCGGTATCGGTCGCAGTTCCCCGCTTTCCATCATCTGACTTCACAATGGCGCCTATTATAGGTTTACCGGTTTCATCAACGACCTGTCCAGTCACATAATAAGGATAAGGTTCGTTATTTACCGACTTCGGTTTGGTAGCTTTGGCCTGATCCGAAGACCGTTCCGACGCCGTTTCTCCGACTTCATCGGAAGCAAACTCCTTCGGTACGTCGGAAATAGTTAGAATTTGACTTTCTTCAGGAAAATCGTTAACTTTGTCATCGTAGGCAAGAGCCGAACCGAAATCGGCTGATTCCACATCGTAAATAACCGATGCGATTGCCGGAAGATTGACTACTGCGAGTGCGGCTGCGCAAGCCGGTACCAGAGCAAGGGCTCGCCACCGACGGCACTTGCTTGATTTTGATGATAACATCATGGTGATACGTTTTTTAAGTTTACTATGATTCAGGCTGTTGGCAAGTGACGGGAATCTCGCGCCGACAGCCTTTTTTATTAACAACAGTTGATATTGGCGTGCATTTACGCCGCTTTCAAGCACCGACATGTCGGCCTGATATTCATGAATGGCTTTCAGCTCTTCGCGCATAAGCCATGCCGCCGGATTAAACCAGTTTATAACCAGCACCGCCTGAGCTGCGAGCATGTCTATCCAGTGCATGCACTGAAGGTGTTTTGTCTCGTGAAGCGTTATCGTTTCTCCGGCCGATAAATAATCGTCGCGGCTCATCACTATATATCGCATCCAACTGAACGGGGCTACATTATGATCATCAATCAACACCAGCGTATAACGGCCTTTCTGCCGTTTTTCACCACGGGCTATCAGCTTCATTATACGCATCCACACAATAAGCGTGCTCGTGGTCATCACTACGACTCCGGCAATATATAACGCTATTATGACAAGCGGATAAACGGGGGCTACATATGCATTGCCTTCGTCAACTGACGCGATGGTCTGTAATAATACTGTCAGATCGGTATCAATAACAGATGCCGGTTCTTCGGGAGAAAACAGCCGGCCGTATACACCGGCTATCGGAACATATAGAAAGGCTACTACATATATACATAATATTATAGTGCGGTTGTAGGCATGCTGATTTTCTCCTGCAAGCAGCCATTTGTATATGACATACAGAGCCATTAATATAATGCCTGATGACAGAGAGTATGTGAATAGTGTACCCATGCGGTGCGTAGTCTGTTATTTGGAATTTTTCTTCTCGATAAGTTCGATGAGTTCGCGAAGTTCGTCGGCCGTTATCTTTTCTTCTTCGACCAGAGTAGATACAGCTCCGAAGTAGCTGTTGCCAAAATAACTCTTTATGAGATTACCGAATCTTTTACGGCGGAAGTCTTCCATGCGAGCCACTGCGTAATACTGATATGAGCCGCCGAGTTCATTGTGCGACACGAAGCCTTTTTTCTCCAGTATCCTTACGAAAGTCGATACGGTGTTGAAATGTGGCTTAGGGTCGGGGAGCAACTCAACGAGCTGCTTTACAAATAGGGGGCCATGCGCCCAGAAGAGATGCATCAATTGCTCTTCTTTGTCAGTCAGGCTGTCTTTCTTTTTCTGTCGTGTCATTGCTGCTGTTTTTAATTACGGCAAATATAAAACGAATATTTTAGTTGCGCAAGCGTTTCTAACGAAATTATTAGTTATTCTTCCCGATTTGTAAAATTCTCTTCGATTCTTTAATTTTGCACAACAGAATTGTGTGTCGAGATGCGTTTTTAATAAATTTTGGCATGACATTTGCTGTAATTAAACAACATCGGGATAAAAATAGCTCTCTTAAATTGTTTTATGAAGATATTCGAGTTAATTTTGTGCCGAAATTAAACCAGACAAGGTAGAAACAAATATAATTTTATGAACGTAACATTAGAAAAGACCAGCGAAGTGAGTGCAAAACTCAACGTGTCTATTGAAGAGAACGACTACAAGGACAAAGTTGTAAAGGAACTTAAAGAGATAGGAAAGAAACATGCCATTCCCGGATTTCGTCAGGGACATGTTCCTTTTGGCGAGCTCAACCGTCGCTTTGGAAAGCAGGTGACCAGCGATGTCATAAACAACGAAGTGTATGACGCCGTGATAGGATACATCCGTGACAATAAACTTGCCGTACTCGGCGAGCCTATACCCGTGGAGGTAAAGGAACTTGACCTTAAGAACGAGAAAGACTTTTCGTTCAGCTATGAACTCGCTCTTGTTCCTGAAATCAATGTCACACTTGACAAAGACGTTCACCTTCCTTACTATAACATAGAGGTAAGCGAGGATATGATCAACGAGCAGGACAAGAACTTCCGTGAACGCTTCGGCGCACAGGTGCCCGGCGAAGAAGTTGAAGCCAACTCTCTTGTTAAAGGCTCGATAATGGAACTTGACGAAGCCGGAAACGTAAAGACTTCCGACGACGCCATACAGATGATAAACGGCATCGTAGCTCCCATGTATTTCAAGGATAAAGCGGAAGCCGACAAGTTTATCGGTAAAAAGGTCAATGACAAGGTAGTTTTCAATCCGTGGAAAACGTGTGAAGGTAATGCCGCAGAGCTTTCTTCGATGCTTGGTGTCGACAAGAGCAAGGCTGCCGATATAAAAGGTGATTTCGAATTATCGATTTCGGAGATTATCGTTTTGCGTCCTGCTGAACTCGGTCAGGAGCTATACGACAATGTTTTAGGCAAAGACAAAGCCACTACCGAAGAAGAGTACCGCAATGCACTGAAAGACATGATTGCCCGTGAACTTTCACGCAACAGCGAAATGCTTTTCCGAGTTGACACTGAAAAAGCTATGATGGAAAAGTACGGTGACATGGAACTGCCTGTAGAAATTCTCAAAAAATGGCTCATACGTCGTAACGACGAACTCAACGACGCTAACATCGACGAGGAATATGCAAAAATGGAGCAGGGCTTGAAATGGCAGCTCATAAAAGAGCGTATCGGTGAGATATGCCAGATAAAGATTGAAGAGCAGGATCTCATCGGACACGCCAAAATGATTGCCTCCATGCAGTTTGCTCAATACGGCATGACTAATATGGACGATGACACACTGACCGACTATGCCAAGCGCATTCTCGCTGACAAGAACTATCGTCCCAGAATAGTTGAAGAGGTCGGCGACATAAAATTGTTTGCGGCAGTAAAAGAAGCCGTGACGATTAACGCTGAAAACGTGACACTTGACAAATTTAAAGAAATAGCGACAAAACAATAATCTGGTCTTGTCTTAAATTAAATCACGGAGCGGCGCCATGGTGTCGCTCCGTGTATGTATCGACACATCAATACATACAATAATTCTTGCAAAATTTGCATATTTCTGATTTTTTATTGTATCTTTGAGTAGCCAATACTAAATATCTTACAAAATATATGAACAACGACTTTAGAAATTATGCTGTAAAGCATTTAGGTATGAACGGGCTTGCCCTTGACCAATACATTGCAGCAACCGGTGGCGCCAACATAACATCCAGCTATATATCACCCACGATTATTGAAGAACGTCAGCTTAACGTGGCCCAGATGGACGTATTCTCACGTCTGATGATGGACCGCATCATATTTCTCGGGACCGACGTAAACGATTATACCGCCAATGTCATACAGGCACAATTGCTGTATCTTGACACCTCAGATCCCGGAAAAGACATATCCATATACATCAACTCGCCCGGCGGATCCGTATATGCCGGCCTCGGCATATATGATACAATGCAGTATGTGGCCAGCGATGTGGCCACGATATGTACCGGTATGGCCGCATCTATGGCTGCCGTACTTCTCGTGTCGGGAGAAAAAGGCAAACGCTTTGCTCTAAAACACTCGCGCGTCATGATACATCAGCCGATGGGAGGCGCGCAGGGGCAGGCTTCAGATATTGAAATTACCGCACGCGAAATCCAAAAGTTGAAAAAAGAATTGTATTCGATCATAGCCGACCATTCCGGCATGTCATATGATAAGGTAGAGAAAGACTCCGATCGCGATTATTGGATGACTGCGGAAGAGGCCAAGGAATATGGCATGATTGACAACGTACTTGTTAAAGCAAACCGTTAAGAGGCGGATATGGCAAAAAAGACTGACACGACCAAATGTTCGTTCTGCGGACGACCGGCCGACATGGCTGAAGTGATGGTACCGTCGGCGAGTTCGCCCAACACTTATATCTGTTCCGATTGCGTAGAGGCCATAGACGACCTGCTGAAAGAATATCGTCAGGAGTCTAAAGCTTCTGGCGACTCTACTCTCACCGAAATGAGCAGTGTGCCCAAACCCAAGGAGATATATGAATTCCTTAATAAATATGTCATCGGGCAGGATGATGCTAAAAAATATCTGTCTGTGGCGGTATACAACCACTACAAGCGTCTTGCTCAATCGTCAGATGACGATGTAGACATAGAAAAGAGCAACATCATACTTGTCGGGCCGACAGGAACGGGCAAGACTCTGCTTGCCAAAACTATAGCAAAGATGCTTGATGTGCCGTTTACTATAGTTGACGCGACAGTGCTTACACAGGCGGGATACGTAGGTGAGGATATCGAGAGCCTGCTCACTCGACTGCTTCAGGTAGCCGATTATGATGTGGCAAAAGCGGAAAAAGGCATAGTGTTTATTGATGAAATAGACAAGATAGCGCGCAAGGGCGACAATCCTTCGATAACACGCGATGTAAGTGGCGAGGGTGTTCAACAGGGCTTGCTGAAGTTGCTTGAGGGATCGGTGGTGAATGTGCCGCCCCAAGGTGGCAGAAAACACCCCGAACAGCGCATGATACCTGTCGATACAAAAAATATCCTTTTTATATGCGGTGGTGCGTTCGACGGCATAGAGCAGAAGATAGCTCACCGTATGAACACTCATGTCGTAGGATATTCTACCGATCCGGCCCGTCAGCGCGTGCAACGCGACAACTATCTTAAATTTGTCGCTCCCCAAGACTTGAAATCCTACGGGCTTATACCGGAGATAATAGGCCGCCTCCCGATTCTTACCAATCTTGAACCTCTTGACCGTGATGCTTTGCGTCGGGTCCTTACAGAACCGAAAAATGCCATCGTACGTCAATACAAGAAGCTTTTTGAGATGGACGGAGTGAAACTTGAGTTTACCGATAGTGCGCTTGACCTTATTGTGGACAAAGCCCTTGAGTATAAACTTGGAGCACGTGGATTGCGCTCGATCGTAGAGACGATAATGATTGACTCTATGTTTGACGTACCGTCATCCGATACCGATGCTTTTACGGTGACTGATGAATATGCGTTGGAAAAACTGCGTAAGGCCAATTTTGAATTGAACAGAATAACAGACTGATATATAACAGGACGCAACCTTATGACCATGGCAAAAAATACTTCACTTGCCGAAGAATTAAAACGGCATTTTGGATTTGACACCTTTAAGGGCAATCAGGAAGCCATCATTTCCAACCTTCTGGATGGAAACGACACCTTTGTGCTCATGCCTACCGGAGGAGGCAAATCGTTATGTTATCAATTGCCTGCGCTCATAATGGAAGGAACCGCCATAGTCATTTCACCGTTGATCGCTCTGATGAAAAATCAGGTTGATGCCATGCGCAGCTTCAGTGAAGATGACAATGTGGCCCACTTCCTTAACTCGTCCTTGAATAAAACAGCTATAGATCAAGTAAAAAGCGACATCATCGCCCGTAAGACCAAGTTGTTGTACGTGGCGCCCGAGTCGCTTACAAAAGAAGAGAATATTGAGTTTCTGAAAACAGTTCCCATCTCTTTTTATGCTGTCGACGAAGCACACTGCATATCGGAGTGGGGGCATGACTTTCGACCGGAGTACCGACGTATTCGTCCTATTATAAACGAGATATGTCGCCGACCGGTTATCGCGCTCACGGCTACGGCAACTCCTAAAGTACAGCACGATATACAAAAGAATCTCGGTATGCAGAACGCTACCGTATTCAAGTCGTCATTCAACCGTCGTAACCTGTTTTATGAAGTGCGGCCCAAAACGCCCAATATAGACCGCGATATAATAAAGTATATCAAAAGTCAAGAGGGAAAAAGCGGTATAATATACTGTCTGAGCCGTAAAAAAGTGGAAGAATTGGCCGAGATACTTCGCGTCAATGACATAAGAGCATTGCCTTATCATGCCGGCATGGATGTGGCTACACGTTCAGCCAACCAAGATGCTTTTCTGTTGGAAAAAGTTGATGTGATAGTGGCTACGATAGCGTTTGGCATGGGCATAGATAAGCCTGACGTCAGATTTGTGATACACTATGATATACCTAAATCTCTTGAAGGTTACTATCAGGAGACAGGACGTGCCGGACGCGACGGCGGTGAAGGCCGCTGTATAGCCTTCTACATCAACAAGGACCTTGTAAAAATGGAGAAGTTTATGCAGGGGAAGCCACTTGCCGAACAGGAAATAGGCAAACAGCTGCTTCTTGAGACTGCTTCTTATGCCGAGTCGTCGATATGCCGAAGAAAGTCGTTGTTGCATTACTTCGGAGAAGAGTATAATGAAGATAACTGCGGGAACTGTGACAATTGTTTAAATCCCAAAAAACAAGTGGAAGCAAAAGATGAATTGTGCGCCGTAATCGAAACGGTTACAGCCCTTAAGGAAAAATTCAAAGCAGACCAAGTAATTGATGTGATGCTTGGCAAAAATACAGCTACAGTAAAATCATATAATCAATCTGAACTTGAAGTATTCGGATGTCTTCAGGGTACTGATGCCAAAACAGCCAATACGATTATCCGTCAAGCTATTATTGCAGGATATCTTGATAAGGATATCGAGAACTTCGGATTGTTGAAAGTCACAAAAAAAGGAAAGGATTTCTACAAAAAGCCTACATCCTTTAAAATAGTGGAAGATAACGACTTCAATGAAGACGAAGAGGAGATTATAGTAAAAGGTGGTGCGGCCTGTGCCGTGGATCCAGAACTGTACAACATTCTTAAGGATTTGCGCAAGAAAATGGCCAAGAAACTTGGCTTGCCGGCATATGTCATATTTCAAGACCCTTCGCTTGAAGCGATGGCCACTACCTATCCTATTACAGTGGAAGAACTGCAAAACATCCCCGGAGTAGGAGTCGGCAAGGCAAAAAGATATGGCGAAGACTTCGTTAATGTCATAAAAGCTCATGTCGAAGAAAACGAAATCGAACGTCCCGAGGATCTTAGAGTCCGTAGTGTCGCAAACAAGAGCAAGCTGAAGATTTACATAATACAGGGTATTGACCGCAAAATACCGTTGGACGCACTTGCCGAAAGCAAAGGACTTGAATTTGGCGAACTTCTTGATGAGATTGAAGCCATTGTATATTCTGGCACCAAAATAAGTATTGATTATTACATAAATGAAGTGATGGATGATGACCGGCAGGAGGATATATTCGATTACTTCAAAGAGAGTGAAAGCGACGACATAAACGAAGCCATAGATGAGCTCGGCAACGAATATTCAGAGGAAGAGATAAGACTTATCCGCATAAAGTTCCTTTCGGAAATGGGCAATTGATGCAATTTGCTCAAATATAAGCCGTATTGCATGCACTTTTGTTTGAAATAATCTATATTTTAAACAAAAGTGCATGTTTTATTGCTGTTTATCTGTCAATTTATTGTCAAAAAGGGGAGTATTCACTATATTTGCATGCAATTAAATTGACTAATGGAGAAAAAAGACAAGAATACGGCCATTTTACTGATGCATTGCCCCGACCAGCCGGGCATTATAGCCGTCATAACCGAATTTATTGATGTCAATGGTGGTAATATAGTATATCTCGACCAGTATGTTGACAGAATAAACGGCATATTTTATATGCGTGTGGAGTGGGAATTAGACAACTTCATAATACCCAAAGATAAAATAGGCGAGTATTTTGATACACTCTATGCAAAGCGGTATAACTTGAATTATACTCTGAAATTTTCAGAAAAGCGTCAGCGTATGGCTATTTTCGTCAGCAAGATGTCGCATTGTCTTTATGATATTCTTGCCCGCTACATATCAGGAGAATGGGACGTTGAGATTCCTGTTATAATTAGCAATCATCCTGACCTCGCAGTTGTTGCCAAGCAGTTTGACATACCGTTTGAAGTCATACCCATAACAAAAGAAACCAAGGCTGAAATGGAGGCTCGGGAGTTTGAAATACTCGAGTCATATAACATTGATTTCATAGTCCTTGCACGTTATATGCAAGTTCTTTCAGAAGACTTCATTCGGCGTTATCCCCACCATATAATAAACATTCATCACTCATTTCTACCTGCGTTTGTCGGGGCAAAACCATATCATGCAGCCTACGACCGTGGAGTAAAACTGATAGGAGCCACAAGCCATTATGTGACGCCCGATCTTGATGCCGGTCCTATAATCGAACAGGACATAACCCGTGTCACCCATAAGGATACGGTTGACGATCTTGTAAAAAAAGGACGTGACCTTGAAAAGATTGTGCTTTCAAGAGCCGTCGAAAAACATATACAACGTAAGATCCTGACTTATAATAATAAAACCATCGTTTTCAGTTAAGATGGACGTCGCGATAATTAAATATAACGCCGGCAATAACTTTTCTGTTATGTGCGCATTAAGGCGTCTTGGTGTCGATGCGGTGCTTACTGACGACAAGGATGTCATTACAAACGCGCCTAAAGTTATTTTTCCGGGAGTGGGTGAAGCGGCATCAGCTATGTCTTATCTAAAAGCTCACGGTCTTGATCGTGTGATTCGCGATTTGCGCCAGCCGGTTCTTGGTATATGTATCGGACAGCAGCTTTTATGTCGCCATTCTGAAGAGAATGATGTCGAATGCCTTGGCATATTCGATACTGATGTGCGGCGTTTTGAAGCACAGTCACGATTAGACAAGATACCGCATATGGGCTGGAATACGGTTCATCATTTGCGAAACGGCATTGTCAGCAAACAGCTCGACGGTCAGTATGTCTATTATGTACATAGCTATTATGTGCCTGTAGGACCGTATACGGATTCCGTTACAGAATACATATTGCCATTCAGCGCATCTATGCACAAAGACAACTTTTATACTACACAGTTTCACCCTGAAAAGAGCGGTGGAATAGGAGAACTCATCCTAAAAAACTTTCTGGAGCTATGATTGACATAATACCTGCAATTGACATAATAGGAGGTAAATGCGTGCGGCTTACAAAAGGTGACTATGGGCAGGCTCGGATTTATAGCGACAACCCGCTTAATGTGGCTCGACGTTTTGAGGATGCTGGTTGTCGTCGGTTGCATCTCGTCGATCTTGACGGTGCTAAATCGAAGCATGTTGTTAATCATGCCGTATTGGAAAGAATTGCATCCCATACCGGACTTGTCGTTGATTTCGGTGGCGGCATAAAAAGCGATGAAGACATAAGAATCGCGTTTGACAGTGGTGCTTCGATGATAACCGGAGGAAGCGTGGCCGTCAATCAGCCCGATACGTTTGAATACTGGCTGACTGTATACGGACCCGATAAAATCATACTTGGAGCCGATGCTCGTGACGGCAGGATCAGTACATCTGGATGGTTGCACGATTCTGAAATGGAACTAATACCGTTTGTCCGTTTTTATTGCAAAAAAGGTATAACTCAAGTAATCTCCACCGATATAAACGTTGACGGCACTCTTTCCGGACCTTCGATCGGCATGTATACGAAGCTTCTGAACGAGCTACCGTCCGTATACGTTATAGCAAGCGGCGGAGTCGGTTCAATCGCCGACATTGACGCTCTGCATGCTGCTTCTGTTCCGGCGGTAATAGTCGGAAAAGCATTTTATGAAGGGCGTATAACATTAAAGGATATTGAACACTATAATTATTAAATTATCATGCTCGCCAAGCGCATTATACCATGTCTTGATGTAAAGGACGGCACTACGGTAAAAGGTGTTAACTTCGTCAATTTCCGCGAAGCTGGTGATCCTGTCGAACTGGGGAAGCGATACAGTGACGCAGGTGCCGACGAGTTGGTATATCTTGACATAACAGCTTCTCATGAAGGCCGGCGCACATTTGTTGAACTCGTAAAACGTGTGGCTTCTGCCATAAACATACCGTTTACAGTCGGAGGTGGCATTTCGGACATCGATGATGTTGAAAAACTGCTTGATGCAGGTGCCGATAAAATCTCAATCAACTCTGCTGCGATACGCAACCCGGAATTGATTGACGGAATAGCGTCACGATTCGGGTCACAGGTCTGTGTTGTCGCGATTGATGCCAAGACAACAGCCGAAAATGAATGGATATGTTATCTTAACGGTGGCCGCATACCTACCGGCAAAACCTTGTTTGAATGGGCTAAAGAAGCACAGGAAAGGGGAGCCGGCGAAATACTTTTTACAAGTATGGATCACGACGGAGTAAAATCCGGTTTTGCCAATAACGCATTGGCGGCACTGAATGACATATTGTCGATTCCGGTCATAGCTTCAGGCGGAGCGGGTAGCTACAAGGATTTTTACGATGTATTCACAATAGGGAAGGCTGATGCGGCCTTGGCGGCAAGCATATTCCATTTTAACGAGATTTCAGTCGAAAGACTGAAAAGATATTTGAACGAACGAAATATTACAGTAAGATTATAATAAAAGCACAAATATGGCAGACTTGGATTTCAATAAGTTAAACGGTCTTGTCCCTGCGATTATTCAGGACGCAAGGACTAAAAACGTACTTATGCTCGGTTTTATGAATGAAGAAGCATATGACAAGACCGTAAAGACGGGAAAAGTGACTTTTTTCAGCCGCACTAAAAATCGGCTATGGACTAAAGGGGAGGAAAGCGGACACTTTCTGAACGTTGTATCAATGCAGGTTGACTGCGACCGCGATACGTTGTTGGTTTTGGTAAATCCCGTTGGTCCTACATGTCATAAGGGCACTGATACATGTTTCGGAACTTCCAACGATGCTGGTGTTGAATTTCTGCATTATCTTCAGGAATTTATAATAAAACGCCATGACGAGATGCCGGAAGGATCTTATACGACATCTCTATTCAAGAAAGGTGTGAATCGTATGGCACAGAAGGTTGGAGAGGAAGCCGTCGAAACCGTGATAGAAGCAACCAACGGCACCGACGACCGACTCATATATGAAGCATCCGACCTCATATATCATCTTATCGTATTGCTGACGTCCAAAGGTCACCGCATTGAAGAATTGGCTGAAGAGCTTGCCAAACGTCATAAAGAATAATTTCGATGAAGATTGTTGACTATAAAAAAGTGGAGATTCTCCGTAAGGAACATGTCGTACTGAAGGATGTGAATCTTGAGATTGAGAGCGGAGAATTCACCTATATCATAGGTCGTGTCGGTAGCGGCAAAAGCAGCCTTCTTAAGTCAATGTATGCCGAGATACCTATTGAAATGGGTGAAGCGCATGTGTTGGATTATGATCTGATGAACATAAAACGCAAAATGATACCTATGTTGCGTAGAGAAATCGGCATAGTGTTTCAAGATTTCCAGTTGCTTACTGACCGCAGTGTCTACGATAATCTGCTGTTTGTGCTAAAGGCTACAGGTTGGAAAAACAAAACCGATATGGACGACCGCATTGAAGAAGTCCTCAAAGAAGTTGGCATGCTTACGAAGTCGTATAAAATGCCTCATGAATTGTCGGGCGGCGAACAGCAGCGTATCGTAATTGCACGCGCGCTGCTTAACAAACCGAAGCTTATTCTTGCCGACGAGCCTACCGGCAATCTTGATCCTGCTACAGGAGAGCAGATTGTGCGTTATCTTCATGACATAGCGCAGGAGGGGACGGCCGTTATAATGGCAACACATAATTTAAGTTTTGTAGAACAGTTCCCCGGACGTGTATTGCGTTGCGACGACAAGCATTTAATTGCGCCTCAATTAGATTAATTGACGCGTTTTTTGTACTTTTGTGAAATTTTACTAACATTATTGATAAATAACGTATAATGAAAGTTCTGAAATTTGGAGGTACCTCCGTGGGATCGGCCCAAAGATTTAAAGAAGTTGCGAAACTCGTTACCGAACGCGGACGTAACATTATTGTCCTTTCGGCAATGTCGGGTACCACAAACACGCTTGTTGAAATATCCGATTACCTGTACAAGAAAAATGTTGACGGAGCTAAAGAGACTGTCAATCAACTTGAAGCGAAGTACATGCGTACCATCGACGAACTTTACGACACACCCGCATCAAAAGACGAAGCGGCTCGTGAAGTAAAAGGCTGTTTTAACTACATCCGTTCGTTTACAAAAGATATTTTCACATTGTTTGAAGAGAAAGAGATTCTGGCTCAGGGCGAACTCATGTCTACAGCTATGATGAATATCTATCTGCGTGAAAAAGGATTGAACAGCGTACTTCTGCCTGCGCTTGACTTTATGCGTACCGACAAGAACGCTGAGCCTGATACTCAATATATCAAACAGAAACTTTCGGCACAGCTCGAGAAGCACAAAGATGCCGATATATATATAACACAAGGCTATATATGCCGCAATGCATACGGCGAGATTGACAATCTGCAGCGTGGCGGCAGCGACTATACCGCTTCATTGATCGGTGCGGCTATAAATGCCGAAGAGATTGAGATTTGGACAGACATCGACGGCATGCACAACAACGATCCCCGCTATGTCGACAATACTGATCCCGTACAGGAACTCCATTTCGAAGAAGCTGCCGAACTCGCTTACTTCGGAGCAAAAATACTGCATCCAACATGTATTCTGCCGGCAAAATTAAACAACATACCGGTCAGACTGCTTAATACCATGCAGCCCGACGCTCCCGGAACTCTCATCCACAATGTGCAGACGGCACGTACTATCAAAGCTGTTGCGGCTAAAGACAACATCACTGCTATAAAGATCAAGTCTGGCCGCATGCTTCTTGCTTACGGTTTCCTAAGGAAAGTATTCGAGGTGTTCGAGACTCATCAGACTCCTATCGACATGATTGCGACTTCAGAAGTCGGCGTTTCGCTTACCATCGATAATGAACGTAATCTTAGCGCAATACTTGACGACCTGCGTAAATTCGGCACTGTGACCATTGATAAGGACATGGTCATAATATGTGTGGTAGGTGATCTCGAATGGCAGAACCGCGGCTTCGAGGCTGAAGCCCTTGATGCATTGAAAGAGATACCCGTAAGAATGATCTCGTACGGTGGAAGCAACTATAATATTTCATTCCTTGTCAAAAAGGATGACAAGATAAAGGCTTTAAACCTTCTAAGCGACCGTTTGTTTAAAAATAAACAATAACGATCTGTTTATGACTGAATTCCCGTTAAAGGAGTTTGCTTCTATTAAAACTCCTTTTTATTACTATGACAAGAAATTGCTTGTCGCCACACTTGATGCTATAAAAAAAGCCTCCCCGGAGGCGGAGTATCATGTCCATTACGCTATCAAGGCCAATGCCAATCCGGAGATATTGAAGTATATCTGTGAGGCTGGATTTGGTGTCGATTGTGTAAGTGAAGGCGAGATACGCGCCGCACTTAATGCCGGATTTCCCGCATCAGGCATAGTATTTGCCGGAGTGGGTAAGAGTGACAGCGAGATTGACTTTGCGCTTGACAACGATATTGCATGCTTTAATGTTGAGTCACTGCCGGAGCTTCAACTTATCGAAGAGATGGCGGCCGACAAAAGCAAGATTGCAAATGTCGCGTTGCGTGTCAATCCCGATATTGATGCACATACCCACCATTACATAACCACAGGACTGGAAGAAAATAAATTCGGCATAGACCTGAAGATGCTTGACGAAGCCATAGCATACTGCGCAAAGCAGCCGAGTCTACGTCTTATCGGACTTCATTTTCACATCGGTTCTCAGATACTTACTCTCGAACCGTTCAAGGTGTTGTGCGACCGCATCAATCAGCTGGTTGACAAGTATAAAGATCAAGGCATACATTTTGAAAGCATTAATGTCGGTGGCGGACTTGGCGTGGATTACGATAATCCTGATGCTAATCCGATACCAGACTTCAAGTCCTATTTCGACATATTCCGGACCAATCTGAAGTTGGAGCAGGGGATGCAGCTGCACTTCGAACTTGGTCGCTCTATTGTGGCTCAGTGCGGCTCCCTTATTACAAAAGTATTATATGTGAAAGAGGGCTTAAAGAAAAAGTTTGTTATCGTGGATGCAGGCATGACCGATCTTATACGACCGGCACTTTATCAGGCTCATCACAAGATACAGAACTTAACGAGTAAATACACCGAGAACGGAGTTTATGATGTAGTAGGGCCCATATGTGAGTCCTCCGACTGCTTCGGCACCGACGAAACTCTTCCCATTACGCAGCGTGGCGATCTACTCGCTATTCGTTCGGCAGGTGCATATGGTGAAATCATGGCTTCGCAATATAATTGCCGCGCTCTGCCCGGATCTGTTTTTAACTAAGACACTATTTAACAACCGGCTGTAATAATATATCAAGCCGGTTGTTATTATTTTTGAAAATAGTACAATCCGGCAAGGAATATCAATCCTACTGAATAAATGCATATAAAAGCCACACTACAATTCCTGAGCCAAATATATCCTTTAATCATGTAATTCACATATATAGGATCGGAATGATTATAACGTGATAATGCTTTAATGCCATATACTAATGGGATAATACCAAAAATAGCACAAAATATCGTTAAAAGAATAGACCAAGCCAATAGGCGATGAACACGACGTTTTTGAGATTTCATTATATCATTTTTTCTTGAACAAATTTAATTAATAAAATGCAATGAAGCCCTATGCCTCAATTTTTTTCTTAGCATACGCGCTTATGATATCTTTTATTGCCATCTCATTAATATCTGTTATAATCCATAAAATAGGTATGGGGCTAAAAGATTGGGAGATTGAAAAACGTATGAGCGAATTAAAGATAATGGCTGAAAAATACAATATTAGCCAATCTAATAATTCCATTATATCATCTGATTTAAAAAATGAACAAGAGATTAACATCGAATTGAGGCTGTTGGTGAATGACTTGTTTAATGAAAAATTTAAAATTTTTAATTCGTTGTGTAATCAATATTTCGATATCGGAAATTCTGACAAACATAAAATCCAGCTGTATTATCAAGCCGAAAGAGAAATAAAACGAATATGTGAAAAGCATGATTTTATAAAACTGGAAGATATTGTAAATAAATGTAGAGACAATATTTTAGTCAAATATAAACAACAATTTCCACTGACGACTGATAATGATTATATGCTCTTAGCATTAATCTATTCCGGGTTACAACCCAGAGCCATTTGCATACTTACAGATACTAAATTGAAAACATTCTATACTCGCAGGAGCCGCCTCAAACATCGTATTGAAAATTCTGATGCTCCCGACAAAATGCTATTTCTTAACGCAATCGAAAATAAGTGACTCCAATTTATTGATACCATAGGTATTAATTGCTTGATTCTAACAAAGTTATCAGCAGATCAGTCAATGAAGAAATTTCCAGAATTCTTCATTGACTAATTTGCTAATAAACAACATATTACGAGATAAATGAAGAACAAATGAATTAGTGATAATTGCGACCAAAACATTAATTTTGGCATATCGTTAGCTAACAAAAATAGTACCAATCACTAATTTATTTTATTATGACTAAAAAAAGAATAGAACAGCAAAATATTGATACAATCCATTTAGTATCAATCCTCTTTTTAATATTATGTCCGATTATTGGATTATTTCCGTTGTATTTCGTTAATAAAGCAAGAAATAAGTTTTCTACTAATGATAACGATTTTTACGATTCGTGGAATAGGGCAATCAGATGCCTGAAAATAAGTATGATTATATTTGCAGTTTTGTATGTAGCAATAGTATGCTTCCTTATCTTATTGTATAAAATTCAAATATAAATAATTAAAAGGGTGGCCTTTCAAAATAATGGCCACCCTTTTTCCGTGAGTTATTAGATTTTTCCAACAAGTTCAATGCTGGGAGATAGGGTAGGTTCGCCTTTCTTCCATTTTGCCGGGCATACCTGACCGGGATTGTTTGCAACAAACTGGGCCGCCTCTACCTTACGGAGCAATTCTGCTGCATCGCGACCAATGCCATTGTCATGAATTTCAACAATTTTGATAAGTCCTTGCGGGTCAATCACAAAAGTACCTCGATATGCGAGAAAATCCTCTCGATTAAGCACACCTAAAGATTCACTCAACATGCCGGTCTTGTCGGCAATCATCGGAAACTTGATTTTCCTTATACTATCTGATGCATCGGCCCATGCCTTATGAGTAAATTGCGTGTCGGTACTGACTGAATAAATTTCAACTCCAAGTTCTTTGAATTTGTCATAATTCTCAGCCATATCTACCAGCTCGGTAGGACATACAAATGTAAAATCGGCCGGATAGAAGAAAAACACTGACCATTTACCTTCAATATCCTTGTTGCTGACATCTATAAATTCGCCGTCTTTATATGCGGGCAATTTAAATTCAATAATTTTACTGTTTACAATCGGTTCCATAATTCTTTAAATTAGATATGTTTAATTGAAACAATCTCTTATAGCAGTTAGTTATTCAAGACCTGATTAATAAACCATAAACCTCTTAAATAATAATGAATGTCGAATAGGGGCGATATTTCCCATATATGCTATTTAACATAATGTCGATTATGGGCGCCACATAAAGATACTTTTATCATGACATATTTAATATATAATCTGCTTATGTATTTCTATATTTCATTTTTTCTACTTAACTTTGTTATTATACCGAACATAATACTAAATCAAATGTACGATAAGAAAAACGGTCTGTATATAGCTCATTGTTCTGACGGTCCTTTAAGCATAATTGGAAACATGGCCAATCGTCACGGACTGATAGCTGGTGCTACAGGTACAGGAAAAACGGTTACATTACAAGTTATGGCTGAAACGTTTTCTCAGGCGGGTGTTCCCTGTTTCTTGGCCGATATTAAAGGTGATCTTTCCGGCGTGAGTCAAGCCGGCAGACTGACCAAATTCATTGACAAAAGATGTGCGGAGTTTGGTATAAGCAATCCGTCGTTTGAGGCATCACCGGTAAGGTTCTTTGATGTATTCGGTCAGCAAGGTCATCCGATGAGAGCTACGGTGGCAAGCATGGGTGCGGATCTGATGGCTCGGTTGCTAGAGTTGAATCCGACCCAGACCGGGGTTCTAAATATAGTCTTTAAGATTGCATCCGATGAAAACATGGAACTAATAGACCTTAAAGACCTTAGATCCATGTTGGACTATGTTTCGAAAAATGCCCGTAATTATGTATCGGTTTACGGAAATATAACTACCCAAAGCGTAGGAGCCATCCAACGTGCGCTATTATCTCTTGAAAATCAAGGTGGTACATCATTCTTTGGAGAGCCTGCGTTTGACATATACGACCTTATGCAGACGGAAAACGGCCACGGTGTTTTAAACGTATTGGCCGCCGATAAGTTGATGCTTAATCCTAAGCTATACTCCACTTTTCTTATGTGGCTTCTTAACGAAATATACACACAGCTTCCGGAAATTGGCGACATGGAGTTTCCTAAATTCGTGTTTTTCTTTGACGAAGCCCATTTGCTTTTCGATGATGCGCCCAAGGCATTGCTTGACAATATAGAGCGTGTAGTAAGGCTTATCAGAAGTAAAGGTGTAGGCATATATTTTATAACTCAAAATCCGATTGATGTCCCTGATACTATTCTTGGACAACTCGGCAATCGTGTGCAACACGCCTTACGTGCGTTTACTCCGCGTGACCAAAAAGCGGTTAAAGCGGCAGCAGAAACTTTCCGTGCCAATACTGATTTTGATACCCAGACTGCTATACAGGAGCTCGGTACAGGTGAAGCTCTCGTGTCATTTCTAGACGAAAACGGAGCTCCGGCTATTGTAAACAGAGCTAAAATACTTTTTCCTCTTAGCCAAATAGGAGCCATAACAGATGATGAGCGCACATCGATTATCAAAAAATCAAAATTGTACGGACGATACGAGAAGTCTATAGATCGGGAAAGCGCTTTTGAAAAGATACTTGCGGAAAAGCAGCGTGCTGAAACTGCTGAAAAAGGGCAACAAACTGCCGATGTCAAAACCGCCAAAACAAAGTCTGCGCCGGAGCACAAAAAGAACGGAGGCGGATTTTGGGGTGCGGTAGTAAAAATTGCTGTACCTGTGCTCACAACTATCGGGCGTACATTAGGCCGTGAAATGGTGAAAAACATTACCGGATCCGGATCCAAAAAACGCCGCAGATAAATATATCGGTGAATGCTTTCGTAGATTATGCTAAAACCGTTTAAATATATATTTACAGTTACGGTAATGATGTTTACATTGCTGGCTTCGGTCATGCAATTCCATCATCATGACTGTGACGGGCATATATATTTAAGTTTATCTACAGCAACTGAAATAGCATTGGGCGACTATGATGACGCCATTCATGAATGCAATCATAATCATAACCGGCCCCACAAATGCAATGGCGGCACGCGTTGTTCAATGCATATCAGTTTTCAGGAGATACGCAAAGCTGTAAATATACCCAAGACTCCACTGTCAACAATCGGAGGGCTATACGAGTCGTTTTGCCAGACTTTTATATTTAAAACATACACATCTCCTGATACTGACCGTAATTATCCTGATATATTTAAATATGCACTAAAAAATATTATTTACAGTTCTTCGATATTTCGCGCGCCTCCATTATGGTACTGATATGATGTTTGCAATCTACTTGCAAACTTAGGATATTAACTTTGTACCATATTAAATTTTAACAAGACATGCGAATATCGTATATTTACATTGTAGGAGCAACGTTGCTCTCTACCCTATTTTCTTGTGGCCACAAAGAAGGTGACGGTCACGGACATGAGGATGCAGAAGTAAAAGAGACCGAAACCCATGCACATGGTGCTGATGAAATCATATTGGCACCCGAAGCGGCTGAGCATTTTGGTGTACTTTCCGAAGTTATAACACCCTCCCCTTTTAATGAAGTCATCACCGTATCGGGTGAAATCGCTTCTGCACCCGAAGACATGGCATATATAGCTGCCAAATCGGCAGGCATAGTGAATCTGGCCCCCGGCATGGTGGTAGGCAAACAAGTATCGGCGGGCACACGTATAGCGTCGATATCATCCAAAGGTATAGCCGGAGGTGATGTCAACGCCGCTGCCGCTGCTGATGTGGCTGCTGCAAAAAAAGAGGTCGACCGTCTTCGCCCGCTTTATGAGGAGCGTATTATAACACAAAAAGAGTATAACGCAGCTGTAGCTGCATATGATAAGGCGCGGGCTATGTACTCAGGCAGCGCATCGGGAAGCGTGGCGTCCTCCCCTATATCCGGAGTCATTACCGCGATTAATGCGGGTCAGGGAGCTTTTGTCAACACCGGCGACATAATAGCTACTGTGTCACATGATATGCGCCTTACGCTCAGGGCCGACCTGCCACAAAAATATGCCCGTCAACTTGCCGATATATCGACCGCCAACTTCCGTATAAGCTACTCTGATTCTGTTATGTCACTTGCCGATCTTAACGGAAAACGTATTTCATCAGCTTCGGTAGCCGTAAATCCCGGATATATACCTGTTTATTTTTCATTTGACAATAATGGCACAGTTCTGCCCGGAAGCTATGCGGAGGTATATCTTATTGGAGCTCGTAAAGAAAATGTACTTGTTGTGCCGGTAGCTTCTGTCGTCGAACAACAAGGACGCCATTTTGTCTATGTAAAAATAGACGATCACGGCTATGAAAAGCGTCCGGTGGTTTTGGGCCGTGATAACGGCACGGATGTAGAGATATTGTCAGGTTTACACTCGGGAGACTGCGTCGTGGTTAAAGGGAGTATATTTGTGAAACTCGCCGAGACAAGTAACGTCGTACCTGAAGGTCATTCACATAATCATTGATGTGCCATGCTGAACAGAATCATTAAATTTTCTTTGTCCAACCGCATTGTCGTGCTTATATTGGCCGGTCTATTGCTGTTGACAGGGACTGCCGTGCTGCTACGCATGGATGTGGATATTTTTCCTGACCTGAACGCACCTACGGTAGTTGTCATGACTGAAGCTCCGGGACTCGCTCCTGAAGAGGTAGAGAAACTTGTCAGCTTCCCTATTGAGACGTCGTTGAATGGAGCTACCGACGTAAGGCGCGTACGTTCATCATCAGCTACCGGCTTCTCCGTGGTCTGGGTCGAATTTGACTGGGGCACCGATATTTATAAGGCACGACAGATCGTTTCTGAAAAACTTACGGAAATATCTGATGCTCTGCCGGCAGGCATAAGCTCGCCCGTACTTGGACCGCAGTCATCAATACTCGGTGAAATATTTATAATAGGTCTAACAGCCGACTCTACATCTCTTGCCGAGCTACGTACTATTGCCGACCGCACTATAAGACCGCGACTTCTTGCCACTGGAGGTGTTTCACAGGTGACTGTAATAGGAGGCGACATCAAAGAATATCAAATAAAGCTCGATCCGGAGCGTATGAAATATCTTGACGTGTCACTTGACGAAGTCATTGCCGCAACCGAAGGCATCAATACAAATGCGGCCGGAGGTATAATATATGACTACGGCAACGAGTACCTTATCAAAGGCGATGTAAACACCTCTTCTCCCGAAGATATAGGCATGAGCGTGGTGCGCAGTGATGAACGAGGTGTAGTCACGGTAGCTGACATAGCTGACATAGAAGTAGCCGGCAAACAGCCCCGGCTTGGACTTGCCTCCGTTGAAGCTAAGCCCGCAGTTTTGATGACAGTGACAAAGCAACCGTCAACCGGCACTATCGAATTGACAGAGAATATCGAGACCGAACTGGCTAAATTGTCCAAGTCCCTTCCGGGTGACATAAAGATGTCGACCGACATATTCAAACAGAGCGATTTTATTGATAATTCGATAAGCAATCTTCAGCAATCGTTATTTGAAGGAGCTCTTTTTGTCATCATCATTCTGTTTTTCTTTCTGATGAATATACGCACCACTCTCATTTCACTGGTGGCGTTGCCTATGTCGATCATCATCACGATACTGGTCATGCATTTCTTGGGCTTGAATATAAACACAATGAGTCTTGGAGGTATAGCTATCGCCATCGGTTCGTTGGTAGATGATGCTATCGTGGACGTAGAAAACGTATACAAACGCATTCGTGAAAATCATCGGCTGCCTTCCGAAAAACGTATGAATACGGTCAAACTCGTCTACGAAGCCTCCAAAGAGGTAAGAATGCCTATATTCAATTCATCGCTCATCATTATAGCAAGTTTCCTGCCGTTGTTTTTCCTTCACGGTATTGAAGGACGTATGCTCGTGCCGCTCGGCATATCGTTCATTGTTGCGCTTATTGCATCAACTATCGTAGCTCTTACACTGACACCCGTACTATGCAGCTATCTGCTTAAAGGCGATGATAAGCATCTTACCACAGAGTCATGGGCCTCGAGAAAACTGAAATCAGTTTATGCCAAAGCTCTTGACAAAGCATTTTCTTTCAAAAAAGGTCTTATTATAAGCGTGGGAGCGTTATTCCTGATTTCTTTAGGCGTGTTGTTTACATTAGGCCGTAGTTTCCTACCCTCTTTCAATGAAGGTTCGCTGACAATCAATATCAGCGCATTGCCCGGTATATCTCTTGAAGAGAGCGACCATATAGGACGCATAGCTGAAGAAATTATTCTTAGTGTGCCTGAGGTCACGACTGTAGCACGCAAGACCGGTCGTGCCGAGCTTGATGAGCATTCACTCGGAGCCAATGTTTCGGAAATAGAAGCACCATATGTTCTTGATGGACGTTCACGCAATGAGATGGTTCAGGAATTACGCCATAAATTATCTGAAATTCCCGGAGTCAATATTGAAATAGGTCAGCCTATATCACATCGTATCGACGCCATGCTTTCTGGAACTGAGGCGCAGATTGCCATAAAATTGTTTGGCGATGATCTTGAAAATCTCTATACTTTAGGATCGCAGATTAAAAATGCTGCCTCTGAAGTACCGGGTATCGTAGATGTGAATATAGAGCAGCAGGTGGGCCGCCCGCAGATAGATATACGTCCTCGACGCGAGATGCTGGCTCTCTATGGCATACCTGTGAACAAATTCGTGGAGTTCATAAATGTCGCGTTGAGTGGTCAGGTGGTTTCACAGGTCTATGAACACGGTCAACCGTATGACGTGACATTACGCATTGATAACGAACGCAGCAATTCGATATCCGACATATCGCAATTGATGATTGACACAAATAAGGGCAAGGTGCCGTTAAGCAGCGTGGCCGATATTTTGTCGGTTACAGGTCCTAATACCATCAACCGCGAGAATGTCAGCCGGCGAATAGTCATTTCAGCCAATGTCGACGGACGTGACCTGCGCAGTGCGGTTAATGACATAAAAGCCATGGTTGATGAAGATGTGAAACTTCCGGAAGGCTATTATGTGGCTTATTCAGGGCAGTTTGAAAGCGAGGCTGAAGCGTCACGCACTCTGGCTTTGACTTCATTGGGAGCGCTTGTCATAATACTTATGCTGCTTTATTCAGAGTTCAAGAACTTCAAGCAGTCATTGATAATACTTATAAACATGCCTTTGGCTATGATCGGCGGTATACTTATATTAAGATGCACGTCAGGCGAACTTAATATACCTGCTATAATAGGTTTTATATCTCTTATGGGTATAACTACCCGCAACGGTATGTTGCTTATGTCAAGATACAATAATCTTGAGGCGGAGCATTACGACGTAATGGAACGTATTATAAAAGGCTCTACCGACCGACTGCTTCCTATTGTCATGACTGCACTGACATCAGCGTTGGCGCTGATACCTCTTGCCCTGCGCGGAAGTGAGCCCGGCAATGAAATCCAGTCACCCATGGCTATCGTAATTCTTGGAGGATTGCTTACATCAACCGTCTTGAATATATTTGTAATACCGGTCATTTACTATATGACAAGTCCTAAGAAATGATAACTAATTGAACCATTATAATATGTATAAATCAATAAGCATATTCTTCATATTGACGCTTATAGCTGCGTGGAATGCTGAAGCACGGGACTTTAACGGACTGCTTGACACTGTGTTGGGCAATAACATGGCCCTATCCTCGTCGCAGGCTTCCAATGAAAATGAATTGCTTCAGCTTAAGAGCGAAAACAATCTTGCCGATCCCGAAGTGGAAGTCGAGCATTTATGGGGCAGACACGATGCCAAGAACAAATTCAATATAAGCGTATCACAAAGTTTTGACTGGCCCGGAACATACGCCGCACGCAGCAAAGCCATAAACTTTGGGTCGCAGGCTATTGAAAGTCTTAACCGTAGCAATTATCTTGATAAAAAGTTAGAGATAAAACTATTGTTCATCGATATTATCAACACTCGCAAAAAGTTAGCGTTACTCCATGAACGGGACAAACAGACCGATAGCCTTATCGCTATATGTCGTACGGGTGTAGAAAACGGAGAGCAAAGCATACTCACGCTTAACAAATTGGAAATAACCAAAATCAGATTCAAAAACTCGTTGGTGAATCTTGAAAATCAATATACGGCTCTTAAAACGTCTCTTATACAGATGAATGGAGGTCTTGATTGTGAAGAGATTCTGGCGCATTTGGATGAATATCCTGATGAGATGATATTATCAGTAGACGAGTATGAAAATCAGATTCTTGAAAAGGACCCGATGAAACGTTATTCTGCATTGATGGTACAGTCACAGTTGCAGAATGTCAAGGCCGAAAAGCTTAAACGTTTCCCCGGTATTTCATTAGGTTATGTCCATGCCCGTGAAGACGGAGAGATATTCAACGGCATATCGGCCGGTATAAGTCTGCCGGTATTTTCAACGCGCCACAAGATAAAAGCGGCCGAGGCATTACAACGTTCGCTAAAATACGATGAAGCTACACAGGCAATCAGCCAACGTACTTCCATGATGGCTTCACGTGACAAGGCGCTTGCTTTATACAAAGAATATAAGGCATTGGACGCAATACTTAAAAACGGCAACAATCAGGCTCTTCTTAAGAAATCACTTGACAATGGCATTATAACTGCACAGGAATATCTTAATGAAATGTCCTACTTCCTTGATGCATGGCAAGACCTGCTCGATGCTCAATACAATTATCATCTTGAAGCGGCTGTATTAAATAAATATATGTTGCTTGACGAGTAAATGTTATAATTGATTAAAGACAAAAACGCTTCAAACAATTCATTGCTTGGAGCGTTTTTAGTATATATCAACTAAAACTCTATATGTATGGAAACAAATGTTTATACACAGCCTAAACTACCTTATGCTCCTGATGCTCTCGCACCTATCATAAGCGCCGAGACAATAAGTTATCATTGGGGAAAGCATGAAAAGACGTATATAGACAATCTGAATAAACTTATCCGTGACACCGAGTGGGAAGATACCGCACTTGAAGATATTATACGTACAGCCGACGGACCGTTGTTTAACAACGCTTCGCAGGCATGGAATCATATTTTCTACTTCTTTTCGTTTAATCCTGACGGAGGTGGAGAACCCACCGGCGACCTTGCCGAAGCTATCAAACGTGATTTCGGCACATTTGAGGAATTTAAACGCTTGTTTGAAGAAGCCGGTGTAGGTCTGTTCGGTTCAGGATGGGTATGGTTGTCGCAGGACAAAGACGGAAAGTTGTTTATTACCCAAGGTCCCAATGCGGCCAATCCTCTCACACAAGGGCTCACCCCTATACTGACATTTGATGTATGGGAGCATGCCTACTATCTGGACTATCAGAACCGTAGAGCCGAAGCCCTTCATAAATTGTGGGACATTGTCGACTGGAACGTGGTCGGAAGCCGCTATACAAAAAAATTATAATTGTACTTTTCCATAATGCGCATCAGCGCATTATTCTCAGACTATAGCACTTTTAAGCATAATGTGATGAATGAAGGGAGCGGGACTCGTGAGAGCCTCGCTCTTTTATAGTGTTGTCACCAACAATAAGCACTTACAGGGTGTTTTTATATATAAATTCAACTGTTTATGGGCATTGCGACAAAAGATCATATAAAGAACGATGTACTGAGAGTGCTTCACATCCTCGTTCTGCTGGGTGCTGTCGGGCTTATTGTTCTTATATCTTATGATTGCTTCCGAAATATATCCTTTCTCGCAAACGAGAACTATATGACTATTCAGTTTTGGATATGTGTGTTATTCATATTAGATGTAATTGTTGAGTTTTTCTTGGCATCTGATAGATGGAGATACTTCTATACACACCTGTTTGCACTGTTTGTGTGCATTCCGTATCTGAATATCATACATTATTTCGGCATAAGCCTGTCGCCCGAGATGCAGTATCTTATACGATTCATACCGATGATACGCGCGGCATATGTGTTTACTCTTGTATTGAGTGCCTTGTCAACCGACAGGGTTTCGAGTCTTTTCTCGGCCTATATCGGTCTGCTGATAGCTACGGTGTACTTTGCCAGCATGATGTTTTTTATAGAAGAGCATTATATAAATACAGGAGTGCCTACATATTGGTCGGCATTGTGGTGGTCATTCATGAACATAACTACTGTAGGATGCAATATAAATGCCATAACCGCAACCGGGAAGGTACTGTCGGTAATTTTATCGGCCGAAGGACTTATCTTGTTTCCGGTATTTACCGTTTATATCACAAATGCTCTTACACGCAAGACCACGCAACAATCTGAACTTGCCCGAAATGACGTTAAAAAAAGTTCAAAGTCGGCTGCCGAAGCCGCTCCGGTAGCGAAATGATAGGTCCTTACGCGTTTTTTTAGTACCTTTGTAGGTCCTACCGGCGCAAAGATGAAACGAACGGCATTCATATCGACGTTATTATTAATATGTACTTCGGCCTCGGGCAAAGTCATATTTACCGACACTTCAAAAAGTGTCGTGATTTTGGATGCCGACAAGTCATCGGGTATATCACAAGTATGTATACTTTGGGACCCTTTAAATGCCAAAATGACATATCGCCCAATAAATACTCAAAACATAAGATGGTACAGATTCAGTGCTGACGGCGCGGCCTATACCGAAGAGTTGACCAGAGATGCAACCATAGTTGACGACGTATCGGAATTGACCATAACTGAAGGCGATTGCGGTTATATAGTAGAAGACGGAAATATACGCGAATATATCTGGGTGGTGGATTATAGGAAATACATACCACGATTCACAAGTATCGACATTATGGCGGACAACGATTGCAATTCGGTTAATCTTGACTTTGCCGGAAACGCGTCTGCAATGACTTACCACGGCATTACGGGTCGAAGCTATAATATTGACCGAGATTTCATCTTGAAGTTTGATACACTCCAATACGATGAGTTGTCAGACACATATTCGGTAAAACATATCGAACACAGGTATGCGTCGATAGAGTCTTCAATAAAAGTCAAAGCCCCGTTATGCGATACTGAATTCAGATTGTCAGGCGACCGTTTTCTTGAAGCATGGAACATGACAGAAAGCATTGTGTCGCCCCGCTATACCGCATCGGCGGTGGAAGCCCACACCTATGCCGAACAATTGTCGCGATACAACTCCAATGAACAGAAAGTGGATGATACGGTTTTAGGTGGTTCGGCGCCGGTTGAAATTGAATTCGAAGCTACAGTAAGCGATGCTGTCATTTTTACGGAATGGCAAATTTCGTCTGACCCTGAATTTGAGTCAATAGACATTCGCCATAATGACAGATCTTTTATCCACACGTTTAATGACGAAGGGTTTACATATGCCAGATTTGTAGCAGGAAATTCTGACGGTACATGCGATTATTTCAGCCCGGTGTATGAAATCAGCATCGGAGCATCTGATATAAAATGTCCTAATGCTTTTTCTCCCGGCAACAATGACGGAGTGAATGATGAATGGAAGGTCAGTTACCGGTCAATTCTTAACTTCGATTGCCGCATATTCAACCGCTGGGGTATCGAAATAGCACGCCTGAAGAATCCGGCTGACGGATGGGACGGTCGATATAAAGGAAAAAACGTGCCCTCAGGTGTATACTATTACATAATAGATGCCGAAGGTGCCGACGGAAAGGTATATCATCTCAAAGGTGACATAAACATAATAAAAAGCAAAAGCATATATTAATAACATGAACTTATGAAACATATTACTAAAATAGCAATCGCAACTATGGCTCTGACAGTGACTCCGTCACTTTACAGTCAGTCTTCACCGATATTTTCTTCAGTTGAAAATCCAATAATTCCATCTACCGTGACTTTTGCGGGTCAACAGGTTAATCTTGACCGTACCGATATGTATGAACGGTTTGACCGGGAACTTACCTCCATGGCCTACACCCACGGCAATACTCTGCTTGTCATAAAACGAGCCAACAGATATTTTCCCGAGTTGATACCTATATTGAAGAAAAACGGACTGCCCGAAGATCTCATATATCTCGCATGTATAGAAAGCACGCTAAATCCAAGAGCATACTCAGGGGCTAAAGCCGCCGGTATATGGCAGTTTATTCCTTCGGCCGGAAAACAATACGGCCTCGAAATCAATGAGTATGTCGATGAGCGCTATGATCCTGTCAAATCAACAGAAGCGGCATGCCGTTATCTTAAATCAGCTTATAACAAATACGGTAACTGGGAATCGGCTGCCGCATCATATAACGGCGGCATGGGGCGCATAACCAAAGAACTTAACGCGCAGGGCGAGAAATCGGCCTATGACTTATATCTTGTTGATGAAACAGCACGTTACATATACAGGCTCATAGCAATGAAACTGATAATGGAGAACCCGAGGGCTTACGGCTACAAGCTCAAAGCGGGACAATTATATCAGCCGGTACGCACCAAAACTGTAGATGTCAACGGACCGGTTGAAGACTGGACGGCATGGGCCAAGAAGAACGGCATAAGCTACATGCAGTTAAGAGAGTATAATCCATGGATAAGGGCCAAGTCACTTCCAAACAAAACCGGAAAGACATATCAGGTGAAAATACCTTTGAAACAGGATTTAAACCGGTCCACTCAACAAAAGACAATATATAACAAGGCTTGGGTGACCGATTAAACAACAATATCGAATGGAAGATTACAAAGACATGTTGTCGGTACTCGGGGCTCGGGTACACAATCTTAAGAACATAGATGTGACAATTCCGCACAACAAACTGACTGTCATAACAGGACTTAGCGGCAGTGGTAAATCTTCATTGGCATTTGATACGATATTTGCCGAAGGACAACGCCGCTATGTCGAGACGTTTTCAGCTTATGCTCGCAATATGCTAGGCACACTCGAACGCCCTGACGTAGACAATATATCCGGATTAAGTCCGGTAATAGCAATTGAGCAAAAAACCGTCAACCGTAACCCGCGAAGCACCATAGGCACAACAACCGAGGTGTATGACTACCTGCGTCTTCTTTATGCACGCATAGGTGAAGCATACAGTTATATATCGGGGCTTCCTATGGAGAAATATACTTCCGAAAAAATAGTCAGTCTTATTCTCAATAAATATGACGGGCATAAGATTTATTTGCTTGCTCCTTTGGTGAAAAACCGTAAGGGACACTACAAAGAGTTGTTTGAACAACTGCGAAAAAAAGGCTTCCTTACAGTAAGAGTCGATGGCGAAATGCGCGAAATAACTTATGGCATGAAACTTGACCGATATAAAAATCACTCGGTTGAACTCGTCATAGACAAACTGAAGGTGTCGTCAAAAGACATGCAGCGCCTTCATGACTCTGTCAACAAATCATTGCAACATGGTGGAAAACAGATTATGATCTACGACCTTGACTCTGATTCAATAGGACACTACAGCCAGTTGCTAATGGATCCTGAAAGCGGCATATCCTATCGTGATCCCGCCCCCCACGACTTTTCATTCAACTCCCCGCAAGGTGCTTGTACGGCATGTAAGGGACTCGGCTATATAAATATAGTGGACCGGTCCAAACTTATTCCCGATGACAGCAAATCAATATATGACGGAGGCATAATTGCGCTCGGATCGTACAAAAACACGATGATTTTCTGGCAGATATCGGCTATTTGCGAGAAGTACGGATATACAATCAAAACACCTCTGAAAGAGCTGAGCGAAGAGGCTGTAAACGACATCCTTAACGGCACCAATGAACGTCTGCAGCTTAAAACGGAGTCACAAAACACGTTTTCTTACTTTCAGGCATATGAAGGCCTTGTAAAGTATCTTGAACTACAGCAAAACGAGGATGCATCGGCCAAAGCGCAGAAATGGAGCGGACAGTTCTATTCACGAGTCACTTGTCCGGAATGCAACGGGCAGCGTCTTAACAAAGAGGCTCTGCACTTTTTTATCGATGGGAAAAACATAGCACAACTGGCGGAGATGGATATATCTTCACTATATGAATGGGTATGCAATGTAGAACCGCGTCTTACCTCAAAACAACTCTATATCGGTACCGAGATTCTGAAAGAGATACGCACACGTCTGCGCTTCCTTGTCGACGTCGGGCTGGAGTACCTTTCATTAAACCGTAATTCAGCAACTCTTTCCGGAGGAGAAAGCCAGCGTATAAGGCTTGCCACACAGCTCGGCTCCGAACTGGTCAATGTCATGTATATACTCGACGAGCCGAGCATAGGTCTTCATCAGCGCGATAACAAACGGCTTATCGATTCGCTGAAACGCTTACGCGACGCCTACAATTCAATAATCGTGGTCGAACATGACAAAGAGATAATGCTTGAAGCCGATTATATCGTAGATATAGGTCCAAAAGCCGGCAGAAAAGGCGGCAATGTGGTATTTGCAGGAACTCCCGAGGAGATGCTGCGTACACATACCCTCACGGCCGATTATCTTAACGGAGACAGAACTATTGCAGCCCCACTGAAATACAGGGAAGGCAATGGCAAATACCTTGTTCTGGAGGGTTGCACAGGCCACAACCTGCGTGATGTAACATTAAGATTGCCTTTAGGAAAATTTGTATGTATAGCCGGAGTGTCGGGAAGTGGCAAATCAAGCCTTGTAAACGGTACCTTACAGCCGATTCTCAGCAAGCATTTTTATCGGTCATTACAGGAGCCTCTACCTTATAAATCGATAAGCGGCATCGACAATATAGACAAAATAGTGACTGTGGACCAATCGCCATTAGGTAAATCGCCGCGCTCCAATCCGGCAACATACACAGGTGTATTCTCCGATATACGCAACCTGTTTGTGAATCTTCCCGAAGCAAAAATAAGGGGTTATAAGCCTGGACGTTTCTCCTTCAATGTATCAGGAGGAAGATGCGAGGCCTGTAACGGCAACGGATATAAAGTCATAGAAATGAATTTTCTGCCGGATGTACTTGTACCGTGTGAAGTATGCGGCGGCAAACGATACAACAGAGAGACTCTGGAGGTTAGATACAAAGGAAAATCAATAGCCGATGTACTCGATATGACAATAAATCAGGCTGTGGAATTCTTCGCCGGAATACCCAATATCCTAAAAAAAATACAGGTACTACAGGATATTGGACTCGGGTATATAAAACTCGGTCAGCCGTCAAGTACTCTGTCGGGAGGTGAAAACCAACGGGTGAAACTGGCGACGGAGCTTGCCAAACGCGATACTGGAAAGACTCTATTTATTCTTGACGAACCTACTACCGGACTGCATTTCGAGGATATAAACGTGCTCCTTGGAGTTCTGAACCGACTTGTGGATAAGGGCAATACCGTGCTTGTTATTGAACATAATCTCGATATACTTAAATGTGCCGATTATATTATTGACATGGGACCTGAAGGAGGAAAGAACGGAGGGCAAATAATAGCAGAAGGTACACCGCATGACATAGCATCATGCGCATCTCCGACAAGCCGTTATATAAGGGAGGAATTAGGCTTATAAAAGTTTTTTTGATCTCAAGGGCCCGGAATTATTAAGTTCCGGGCTTTTTTATTTAGACACTAAAATATCACAAAGAAAATCTGCTGTAAAACATGTGGAATTATTTGCAAAATTCAATCATATGTCGAGATAAGCTAAACAAAAGTTAATTATCGGATTTTGAGGACATTAAAGCGTTAAATAGAGCTAACATCCTAATCCTTATTTACTTAGGGGCTGTTCTATTATAAACGACGCTATAATTTGCAATTGTTTAGAGAAACATAAATATCAAATTGCAAATTTTGAATTTCGCAGTCAGTATTAGTATTTGCAAATTCCAATTTGCATAGAGAATAATAGATTAAAACCAAATATCCGATAGCTCTAAAATCGCATTAATTTAGCTTTGCACATCGCTCAATTTCTCAAATTAACAAATTTATCGCATTTACATTAGTACATTTGATGCATTCACAATTAATTACACTTAGCCTAACTTACTGATATACATATTAATTATGGCTAAAGATTAAAGCGGTTGATTAAATATTTGCCAATACACCTCTCATCTCCCTATTTCTACAATATATATACTTATCTATCTTGCACTATACCAATATGATAACATGGTCAACTTAAAGTATGAGTCTAAGTATTGCTTTTGCAAATCGAATGTATTTCGGGTTTTGTAGTCATAGGTATTTACATCTGCAATCACTATATTTGCGTTAATAAATTTTGAATTTACAAATTAATTAATTACATTTGCACATTGTAAATTGCAAAACAAAACTCACTATGGATATCGCTTCGCGCATAAAAAAATTCATGGATGCAACCGGAATTCAAAATTCACAGTTTGCCGACACATGCGGCATACCCCGTCCGTCACTATCACAATTATTGAATGGTCGCAATAAAAAAGTAAGTAATGAAGTAATAGATAAAATTCATGAGGCATATCCAAGTTTATCCATCTTATGGCTTATGTTTGGCGAGGGAGATATGTGGATAGATGGAAATATTCAATTCTCAGAGCTTCAAAAAGCCTCCGACAGTCAAGATTCTGACACAGATAATATTGATACAGAGGAATTTACATTTGAGGATAACTTGTTTTCCGAGTCATCGGAATTTACTCAAAAAAAATCGGCGGAAGAAAAAACAACCGTCAATACTATAAACAGGGCTGTAGAAGAGATACCGACACAAAAAATAGCTCCTAATCACGCATCGGCAATGTCGCTCGGAGTAGATAACACAAGAAAGGTAGTAAACATAATGGTGTTCTATAGCGACAGCAGTTTTGAAACATTTGTCCCGAAGACCTAAATTAACTAACTTTGCGTTTACAATATACCATATTTTATATATGAAAAAATATATCCTCAATTTCAAGGTTGTTGAGAACCGACATCTGCATGAGTTGTACTCTTTGCTTATATTATCACCGATCGACGGCATGTTGCCTGAAGTACTGCCCGGGCAATTTGTACAGATTGCCGTTGATAATTCCAAGACCACATTTCTTCGCCGTCCGATATCCATAAATTATATAGACCGGAAAAACGGTACGCTGTGGCTGCTTATAAGAAAAGCCGGTGACGGCACAAAAGCCATAACGGAGAAAAAAGCCGGTGATACGATAAACATGGTATTACCGTTAGGAAATAGCTTTAACGCTCCCGAGGAGGCCACACAAGTGTTGCTTATCGGTGGTGGCGTAGGCGTAGCTCCGTTGCTGTATTTGGGCGAGGTTCTGAAAAAAGACGGATATGTCCCCCATTTCCTTATAGGAGCCAGATCTTATAAAGACGTGCTTGAACTGGATGAATTCAACAATATAGGTCAGGTCCATGTTTCTACCGAGGACGGTTCATATGGCGAAAAAGGGCTTGTAACCGCTCATAGCATCTTGAACCAAAAATGGGATAAAATATATTGCTGCGGCCCGGCTCCGATGATGAAAGCCGTAGCCCGAAAAGCATCAGAGATGGGCACTGATTGTGAAGTGTCATTGGAAAACATGATGGCATGCGGACTCGGCGCTTGTCTGTGTTGTGTGGAAAAGACCGTACGCGGTAATGTATGTGTATGTACCGAAGGTCCCGTATTTAATATAAAAGAACTGACATGGCTCGATTAGAAGTAAAAATAGGTGCGTTAGAGTTAAAGAACCCGGTTCTCACCGCTTCCGGCACATTCGGCTACGGTGAGGAGTTCTCCGATTTCATAGACCTTAACCGGCTTGGAGGATTCATCATAAAGGGCACAACGCTGAATCATCGTGAAGGCAACCCCTATCCCCGCATGGCTGAAACGCCCTCAGGTATGCTTAATGCCGTAGGCCTTCAGAACAAAGGAGTGGACTACTTCATCCAAAATATATATCCACGCATAAAAGACGTAGACTCGCAGCTTATCGTGAATGTATCGGGAGCTACGATTGACGATTACGTAGCGGTATGTGAGAAGCTCGCTCCGCTTGACCGCATAAACGCGATTGAAGTAAATATATCGTGCCCGAATGTAAAACAAGGCGGAATGGCATTCGGAACGACATGCAGCGGTGCGGCCGAAGTTACCAAAGCGGTGCGGAATGCATATCCGAAAACCGTTATTGTGAAACTGTCGCCCAATGTCACAAGCATCGCCGACATAGCGAAAGCAGTAGAGGCAGAAGGGGCCGATGCCGTATCTTTGATTAACACTCTGCTGGGTATGGCCATCGATGTCGAACGCCAACGCCCGTGTCTGTCGACAATCACAGGCGGACTATCAGGACCTGCCGTACGCCCTGTAGCGGTGCGTATGGTATGGCAGGTGGCCCATGCAGTCAATATACCCGTAATCGGACTTGGCGGCATTATGGACGGCCGCGATGCCATAGAGTTCATACTCGCCGGAGCACGGGCAGTTGAAGTCGGCACCGCAAACTTCATTGACCCTGCGGTAACCATGAAAATCATCGATTACATGAACGATTATTGTTCACGTCACGGCATAAGCGACATAAACGATATTGTAGGGCTTATTTAGCGCAAATAGCGTTTTTCGAGATTGCGGTATTCGGGAGTGCCCTTGAACTCGATAATCCATCTATTAAGACTATCGGTAAATTCAGGGCGCTTCTTGCCGGCAATCCATGATTGGAACTGAGTAAATGATATATTGGTCGATATATCGGCGTCAGGATAATCAGCAGAAAGCGATTTAGCTATCCGCTCGTTAATCACCGCTTGTTTTATTTCGCCGGTCGCTGTCATTATGAACAGTTGTTCTGCGCCATATTCAGGCTCATAATTTATGTAGATCGTATCGCCTATCTCATGTGCAAGATTATTGATACGGCCCACTATAGAAGAACCGTCAACCACCCACACCGTATCGCCGGCCAAGTCGAGCCGGTTTTTTATTTGCGGTTGCCCGGTAGAGTCTTTCATCTGTACGAGTACCTGCCGGTCAAGCAATACGGGTTCAAGAAAATCATAACGGTCTTTAAACTCTGCCGTCAGCGGTATATCGGCGACAAGTATGTCATACGTCTTGTCTTCTATATGTTCGAGCGACTTGGCAAGCTTTACCACCGGGTGAAACTTCACTGTAAAACCATGTTTCTCCGCCAGCAGTCTTATCATATCGTAATTAAAACCGCCTAAAGTGTCGTCATAACGGTACAAAGACATCGGCGAATACTCTATCGCCACATCGATAGTGTCGCCACCCGAGGGATGCAGCCTCTCGGACTCTCCCGCATACCGGCACCGTCTCAGCGAGTACATAAGAGCCATCACAAGCAACAGCCCTATGAGCATAATCCATGCATGTCCTTTATGTTGAAGCTTGTTCAGAGCCATATCCATTAATTAGCGAAGTCAATCGAAAGTCCCAGTTGGAAACGGCGCGGGTTGAGAGGATAGTGAGGCATCGAGAAGTAATTTGTGCCGTTCAGCCCTTGGTTGACATGCGACATCATTATATAAAATCGGGTTTTGCCTAACTTCATGTTTACATAGGCATTCATAAACGGATAGTTGCCACATTCGATTTCATTCTGGTTATAGAATGCCATTGTAGCCGGCTGATAATCCACCGCCTTATATTTTGTATAATAGTCACAGTCTACTCCAAGCTGGACATCAAGCACTTTTGCTACTTTAAAGCCGAAATAGAGATTGCTGTATACCGATAATTTAGGCAACGGTATTACCGAAGCCTGTGATGTTGTTTGATATACGATACGATTGTCCAAGTGTACAGGTCCGAACTTAAAGTTCTGGTCGAGTGACGCACTCAGTACCTGAACGCTTCCACCGTGCTGGACCGGCAAACAATCAGAATTGAAATAAATTTGGTTTTGTATGTTTTCTACACCGATATTGAGCCGGGTACGGGTATGAGGTATGACAAGCATACCTCCGAGACGCAGACTGCGGGTCTTGCCAAAGTTATTCTCCCAAATGAAGTGATTGGACACATAATGCTGCAACAGATAAGGCACAGCCTCGTTACGGAACTTTCCGTAACCGGTTATTGTGACCGTGTCGCCAAACAATCTGAAACGGGTCGATACATGCCCGTCAATATGCATGTCAGCGGCAACAGAACCGGCAATTCCAAAACGCGCCGTAGCCCCGTACGTGAGTATCGAGCCGTGCTGTTTGGTTAGTTGTCCTCCTATCCACATAAGATTTTCGGTACCTTTGGCCGGCACTTTGTTTTCAAACGGATATGGAGTAAGCCCCTCAGGTTTTTCCGGCATCATATCAAGAGTGTCGGCAGTCTGTGTGTATTTCCTTATCTCATAAGTGGCAAAGGCTGACAAGCCGAAACGAGCTATCTTGTTGAAGCCCTCAAGCAGCGATACCCCCAATGTATTGGACAAGGACCAATATGTGGTCAAATCATTGCTTCCGTTCAAGTCGAAGTAGGTATTCTTCCAGAACTCGCGGTCCTTCTCTGCGTTATCCAAGAATTTATGACTTCCGTTTTTGTAATTCAAGGTCCATGAGAAACTTGTTACCGGCACATACTTTTCTACCGTGGTAGTGTCATCAATCTCTTCCTCTCGCCAGAAGCCCACCTTATATATATTATTAACGTAGAGCTCGCCACCCTTTATGCGGTTAAACGCTCCCGTGAGCCGGGTCGGAATGGCTTTAGGTTCTATTTCATTCTGGCCACCCTGCAATTCCGCCGGGTCGGTAATATAGAGGTCATCGGTGATACCGCCGTTCTCCATGCCGAGGGTGTTCCAATGGTTATAGAATGCCTGCATCTCATACCGTTCTCCGATGTATGATCCCGACAAGCCCCAAGTAAGTCCTTTTACAGCCTGATAATCGTAACTTCCTTTAGAATATATATAATCACACAACGCCCCTACTTGGGCCCGCTGATTAATATTGCCGGAAAAAACGGCATTCAGACGATCCTGCGTAGTCTCTCTATCACCACCGGTGTTGTATGACAACAATGTCATCGGTATTCTGGTGTTATAGAACCGCTGTGTACTAAGTGACGGTAACCGGTTATACAGCGCATCATTGAAAAAAAACGGGCTGTACGGTTCCCTGTCAAAAAACAGCAACGTTTCCCCTGCTCCGCCCGGATTTCCGGTAGTAGCATAAGCTATACTTTGCGCCGAAGGCACCGATCTCTGTCCATAATTGAGCAGTAGCGTATCGACAGGAGCAGGCTCACGCAATCCGAGTGGCGGTATTATCTTCCATGCCGAAGCCACCTGCTGTATATCAGGCCCTTTTTGTTGGGGCTCATCTTCCTTTCTGTTCTGTGCTTGTCCCGACAATGCCATCATTGCCGTCAAGCCTACGATAACAACGGTTTTATTCATATTATCGCAAAGTTACATATTTTACTCAAACCGTGCCCCTTTTCAATGATAAAATAGGTATTCATAAGCTGAATTTACGGTTATAATAATAAGAAAAGTCTTTAATTGTTAGCCCGTTAATATAAAAGCTAATAATTAAAGACTTACCAAGCGGAGTGACCGAGATTCGAACTCGGGATACCCTTTTGGGGTATACACGCTTTCCAGGCGTGCCTCTTCAGCCACTCGAGCACCACTCCATAGCTCTTTGCGCTGCAAAGATAGTCATTTATTTTGTATCTACAGCAAAAATAGACTATTTATTCTTCATCATCTTCGTCGTCAAGATCAAAATCGAAGTCCCAGCCATCATCACATGTGTCCTCCTTAAAGCGCGACAGCTCTCGCCCTTCCCTCTTGGTTGGACGCCCAAGCCCTTTTCGACGATCCACAAATCCGCTGATTTTCACTACTTCAAGCAAGTCAAGTTCAGACTGTGGCGTTATGTTGTCCATGTATTCAGGCACAAGTTTCGCTCCGAGCCGGTTCTCCGTAAGAGCTTTTACCAAAAACGAGTACATGACAGGTGGCTTTCTTACATTGATCGTGTCACCGGGTTTTATCATGCGCGAAGGCTTCGCTGCCACGCCGTCTATCATGACGCGACCTTTTTTACATGCCTCTGTTGATATTGTGCGGGTCTTGAAAATACGCATTGCCCACAGCCATTTGTCTATACGTTCTTCGCTTTTTGCCATAACACTATTTGTTATTGAAATTACACATGGCGAAATCAATACCTGACAGGCAGAATGCTTTTATAGCATCGCATGCAATATCGACGCGGACCGGCATCTGCTGTCGCTGCTCAAGAGAGAAGTGCCCGAGTACATAATCGATTTGACAACCTTTCGGAAAATCGTTGCCCACCCCGAAGCGCAGACGCGCATAAGCCTGAGTGTTAAGCATGGCGGCAATGTTTTTAAGTCCATTGTGACCGGCGTCGCTCCCTGATGGCTTTATTCTTATAGCCCCGAACGGCAGTGCTATATCATCTACAACCACGAGTATGTGGCCGAGGTCTATGTTCTCTTTTTCCTTCCAGTATCTTACGGCATTTCCGCTCAGGTTCATGTATGTCGACGGCTTAAGCAGTATAAGCTGCTTGTTTTTAAGTCTCATACGTGCCACATCGCCGTATCGTTCAGTCTTAAAAGCAATATTGGATGCCTCGGCTAAGGCATCCAATATTCTAAAACCTATATTGTGGCGGGTCCCACGGTATTCATCACCGATATTACCCAGACCTACAATCAAGTATTTCATCTGAAGTAAATCGATTTTATGCCTTAGCTGCGGCACCGCGGGCAGCACGAGTGAGCTGAACGGCACATACGACAGCATTCTTGGCGTTCATCAATTCAAGACCCTCGAAGTGCAGGTCACCGATCTGAAGAGTCTTGCCGAGGCCGAGGTGGTCGATATTGATCACAACACGTTCGGGTATAGCGGTATAGGGAGCCTTAACCTTGATTTTCTTCATTGAGAGTGTGAGCTTACCACCGGCTTTCACACCTTCGGCGTGGCCTTCAAGCTTAACAGGTACTTCAACTACCACGGGCTTGTTCTCGTTCACTTCAAGAAGATCTATGTGAAGGATGGTGTCTTTTACCGGATGGAACTGAACTTCACGAAGCACTGCGTTTCTCTTTTCGCCATTGAGGTCAAGCTCGATAGCAAAAATGTCGGGAGTGTATATAAGTTTGCGCACATCCTCGTTCGATACCATCAAATCGGTAGTTATGATACCGCGCTTTGCGTCGATTTCAACGAGTTTCTCTCCTGCTTTGAGAGTGCCGGTATACGGGAGTTCCACGATTTCGCCACCGTTAAGTACTACGGGGATTTTGTTTTCCTCACGAAGAGCCTTGGCTGCTTTCTTGCCGAGATCGGTACGAGGTTCGGCTGTCAATTGATAAGTTTTCATTTTGTTGAAATAATTAATTGTGTTACTCAAAATTAAGTGATTCAATAATGCTCCTTAATTTCCCATCACACGGGGATGCTAAAAAGCGGGGCAAAGGTAATGATTTTTTATGAAATATCATAATATTTCCATTCTTAAATCCCCTTTTGCCGAAAAAGTCCGTGAAAACCGAACAAGACAATCGTATTTATTCTATTTTTTAATCCTTGATTGTAACTTTACCGTCAGGCGATATTTCGAATTTAACTTCGTAGTACACCGCCGACTCCACTCCGTTGGCCGAGATAGTCTCTTTACCCTTTTCCTGCACATTCATTACGATACCGGTAGTGTATACATCACTGTTTTTCTCCAACTCTATTTCATATCTAAACAGACTTAAGAATTTGTATTCTTCCGGCAACATGGCTTTGCATGCCTCAATGTTTTTCTTAAGATCGTCAACCGTTAGTTTAAGTTCCGGTATGCCGGCAAATTTTTTATTTTTATAAAAGTTGCCGCCTTTAGGTTCAGGAGCGGTAACGTTTGGCCACAAATTCTGAAACACAATCTGATCATCAGAGTTTATCATATATGCATATATATTTCCCAACGTATTGGAACATTCATCCTGACTGCCATCAGCCCTAATAGTCAAAGACAAAACACGCCATTGATTCTGATCGATTTTTCCGAGACACTCCACGATATCAGCGGCTGCACCTTCGCTGTCCATAGACAAACCGCCTGAAGCCGATTCGGCCAATTTGGAAATCTGATTACACGACGGCAGCAAGATCGCCATCACAAGCACTGCGATTAAATAATTGAGTTTTTTCATTGTTAAATAATTATTAAGTTTTGACAAAAAATAATTTCGCAAAATTACACAATATGTGCTTTTTACCCCCCCCCATTAGTTAAATTTGGTTAATCAGACCAATATTGGCTATTTATGAAAAATACTAATAAAAAACATGTGCGATTATTAAAGGATAACATTATTTTTGCACAAAATATCAATTATATGAAATTCACCCATATAAAAAACATGTCATATGCCATTATGGTATTAATGCCATGCACTTTAAACGCCCAACTCAATATTATTGCTCCGGAGGACGGAGTGAAAGAATATACCGTAGCTAATTCCGAGCCTTACGACAGCCTTATACCGTTTTACGACCCGCATTTTACAAAATTTCTGGGACAGACTCTATTCATGCACGGATCTGACGAACACAAGATCGGATATTATGATGCTTTCTTTACCGGAAATATTTTAAAAGGAAAGCACGAAGTATACAGACAAATGGAGGGGCGCACCGGTTATACCGATCCGGAGGCTGTAACCGGCAAGTATTATGACGTGATAAAAGTATGGACCCAACCGGCGGGAAAATATTTTAATTACTGCCTGCTGTTACGTGACAACAAGACAGGCGAAGACATTTATTTCAAGCCGGGGACGGCTACACGGGCTTTTACATGTGTAGGCTTTTACGACAAAATGAAAACGATGCATGTAGGAAGTACGTTCGAAGCGCTCGGGACTAACGTAAAGAGACTGGAAGGCGGTATCATACGCACTGAAAAAGGCGAAGAGTACCGATGTATCGACATTGGCTTGGAAATGAATAAAAACGACGGTGCTTTTATTATACTTGAAAACTCATCGGGCGATAAGGTAAAATCAATACCGTTCGGACGCACTGTCACCGGCTTCGTCAGCAAAGATATTATTAAAGAGATGTCTAAAAGTTTCGGAGACAAATTCGGGCCACAGATAGCAAGAGGCGACATAGACATAGCTATGACGGAAGAGATGGTAGCTACAGCATGGGGGCGTCCTTACCGAGTTGAACAAGCGGAGGTGAAAGGCAAAACATTTAATTACTGGTATTATCCCAATAATCGTTATGTGACCTTTCAGAACGGGAAAGTACTCCGCATACAACAGATTGATTCTTATTGGTAAATATCCGCAGTCATATGATGATAATACGCAACAGAGTGCTTCCTATAGGCCGGCGCTTCAGCGCAATAAACATATGCGGACTGCTTTTTGTAAAACAGAGTGCCGAACTTACCCCCGAACTGCTGACTCACGAGCGCATACATACGCGGCAGATGACCGAACTGTTTATCATACCGTTCTATATAATATATGTGGCGGAGTGGCTTGTAAGAGTCGTTTTGTCGGGCGGCAATCTTTTCGGGAGCTACCGGGCGCTGTCGATGGAGCGCGAAGCCTATCGATATCAGGACGACCCCGGTTATCTTAAACGGCGTCGAAGGTTTGCACAATGGCGCAACATACAAAAGGCGCCCTGACAACAATGTCAAAGCGCCTTTATTATATGTCAGGCAAGTATCAGTTTTTACCTTCAACCTCCGGAGCGATGAGCTTGTAGCCTTTGCCGTGTATGTTTATGATCTCAATCGAGGGATCATCTTTAAGATGCTTGCGCAGCTTGGTGATATACACGTCCATTGAACGGGCGTTGAAGTAGTTGTCGTCAATCCATATGGTCTTTAGTGCGAAATTGCGTTCAAGTATCTCATTGACGTGAGCACATAAAAGGCTAAGCAGTTCCGACTCCTTTGTTGTGAGCTTGGTGACTTTGTCATCAATCATAAGCACCTGTTTCTGTGTGTCAAAGGTAAACCGGCCGATCTGATACATAGTAATCTCCTTACCTTTCTTGCCCTTTACACGGCGCAGTATTGCCTCTATACGAAATACCAGCTCTTCCATCGAGAAAGGCTTGGTGATATAGTCGTCAGCTCCTATCTTGAATCCTTCAAGTATATCTTCTTTGAGCGACTTTGCCGTAAGGAAAATGATGGGTACTTCAGAGTTTACGGTGCGGATTTCCTGAGCCAAAGCGAAACCGTCTTTTTTCGGCATCATGACATCAAGCACGCAGAGGTCGTATTTCCCCTTGAGGAACGCTTTGTAACCGGCCTCTCCGTCAGGAAACAGGTCGGCGTTGAAGCCCTTTGCCTGAAGATATTCTCGCAGCAACATGCCAAGATTTTCGTCATCTTCGCATAGTAATATACGCAAACGTTCTTCCATAATCGTTTAAGTTTAAGTAAGTGGTAATATAATTATAAATGTTGTTCCTATCCCTAATTCGCTTTCCACGCGTATGTCGCCTTTAAGCTCATGCACCATTTTATGCACATAAGCCAACCCGAGGCCGAAGCCTTTCACGTCATGGCGATTGCCGGTGGAGACACGATAAAATTTCTCAAATATCTTTTTTAAGTCATCGCGCTTGATGCCTATGCCATTGTCTGAAATACGAATCTCAAGGCGCGTCCCCGAGATGTCGGCTGTCGTGACTTTAAGCATTAACGGTTCGTCGTCACGGCGATATTTCACTGCATTATCAAGCAGATTGAAGATGACATTGGTAAAATGCATCTCATCCACTTCGACAATAGCGTCGGTGGCATTTAGTTCACTTACAATTTTGCCCCCATAGCTCTCCACTTTCAGTTTGAATGTAGACACTATGTTGGATATGGCCTTGTTTGCATCTATCTCCTGCAGACGCAAAGTGGCTTTCTGGCGGTCAAACATAGACATCTGCAGCACCTTCTCTACTTGAAAACGCAAGCGCTTTGTCTCATCATTTATCACGGTGGCTATATGCTGCATCATCGTTGACGACTTTCTTACCGAATCATCATTGAGCATCTGTGCCGCAAGCGAGATTGACGATATCGGAGTCTTGAACTCATGGGTCATGTTGTTGATAAAATCGTTTTTCATCTCTGTAAGACGCTTCTGTTTAAATGCGATAATGATAGTATATAAGAATACTATCAACAGAATAAAGGTGAATATAAACGACGGTATCATAAACTTGACCGACGACATTATATAATCCTTTTTAGTCGGAAAATATACTTTTAGATAATTGATGCGGCTGGCGGGGTCATTTGGGAAAAGAGTCTGGATAAACATATTGTTGCGCCCGGCCTGAGCGGGATCATACCCGCTTGACTGATATGCCACACGACCGCCGCGATTCACGACGGCATACTCAAAAGGCAGGTTAAGACCGTTGTTCTCAAATTCGGAACGCAGATAGCCGTCAACCGCCGCAGAGTCGGCACGCTCCTGTATAGGACGGTTGCTCGACTGGCTGAGTATATTGAGTATGACTTCATTGAGGAGTCCGCGCTGATATAGATACTGCCCCTTGATTGACTCCTGTATGTCACGGTACTTGTCGGCTGTCGAAGAGTCGATTTTGGGCAATGATTTTGGATCGCCTTGTATAGTAAGTTCGATACCGTCGGGAGTAGTATATGACAGATTAAAGCGGTTGTTACCCCTCTTGCTGTCAAATTGGGAGTATATCGATTGTTCTATAACATCGACATCTTCTTCAAGAAAATGCCGAGTCTCGTCCTGTTCAAGTGTCGTGGTGACCCCGTACAGACTCCTACGCACACCTTCGGCAAACTGGTCGTCGCGCATCTTGACCATGTTATTCATATACATGATCTGAATGTATAACAATCCGCAGAAAGTCAGAGCCATTATTATTGTGAGGAACCAAATAGTCGCTTTTTTCATCTTATCAATGATGTAACACTTGCGTGAAACTTCTTTTATATTATATAACGTTAACAAATAATAGCGTTAAATGTTTTCTCGCAGAATCGAAATAGACCGGGGCGTTTTAACATTTAAATGCAAAATTAACATAATTCGCGGAAAATCCAAAAAAATATGGGACATATTATCAATATAATTTTATGTACGATATTTATCAGCTGTTTATGAAAGTTGATCAGCCGAAATTTCCATGTGTCACTTTTTTTGTGTACTTTTGAACCCCGAATTAATATGCATTCGTACAAATGAAAAATATATTGTTGCGCAGTATTTCCGGCGCAATCTATGTTGCTCTTATATTGGCGGGAGTCCTTATAAACAATTGGACTTTTCTCGCTTTATGTGTGTTGTTTACTATATTGTCACTTATTGAGTATTTTTCGCTTGAATTGCATACGACTGCATCGCGGCACAAATATTTGACATGTATTCTTGATGTGGCCGGCGGTGTGGCTATGGTGAGCGGCACATGGCTGTTGGTTACCGGTTGGTGCATATACGGTATTGCCGCGTACCTGATATATTTGCTTGCAAGACTTATCACGCAATTATACATAAAAGACGTCGACCCTGTAGCTTCGTTGTCAAAATCGTTCTTGGGGCAACTGTATATAGCCTTGCCGCTATCCACGATTATGTTTATATATGCCAGTTCACCTTATCTGGTAATGGCTATGTTTATTTTCATATGGCTGAACGATACGGGCGCATTCATTGTTGGATGTTCTATAGGACGTCACAGACTCTTTCCACGTCTGTCGCCAAAGAAGTCGTGGGAAGGTTTTTGGGGCGGTCTTGTTTTTTGTATAGCCGCGGCTTTTGTTATTAAGTCATTTTGGCCGGATACCTATACACTTACTACCTGTCAGATGGCCGGGTTTTCAATAGTGGTATCGGTATTTGCCACATGGGGCGATCTTGTGGAGTCTATGTTCAAGCGTTCGCTTAACGTAAAAGATTCCGGTAAAATAATACCGGGACACGGAGGAATCCTCGACCGTATAGATTCATTGCTGTGTGTGGTACCTGCAGTGGCTTGTTACTTATTATTTATATAGAATTTGTAATGATATAAATATTCATCACTATGAGCGATCAAAGATATGACCTGCGCGGAGTGTCGGCATCGAAAGAAGATGTACACAACGCCATAAAGAACGTTGATAAAGGTTTGTTTCCCAAAGCATTTTGCAAGATAATACCCGATTATCTTGGCGGTGATGCCGAATGGTGCAACATAATGCACGCCGACGGAGCGGGCACAAAATCATCATTGGCCTACATTTATTGGCGCGAGACGGGCGACCTCAGTATCTGGAAAGGCATAGCTCAGGATGCGCTTATAATGAATATAGACGACCTGTTATGTGTGGGAGCGACCGACAATATACTCGTAAGTTCTACGATAGGTCGCAATAAGATGCTTATACCGGGCGAAGTGATAGCGGCCATAATAAACGGCACGGAAGAGCTGCTCTCCGAACTCCGTGATATGGGAGTGTCAATCTACAGTACCGGAGGTGAAACCGCCGATGTCGGAGACCTCGTACGCACCATAATTGTCGACAGTACTGTAACATGCCGCATGAAACGAGCAGATGTCATTGACAACGCCAACATAAAAGGCGGCGATGTCATTGTGGGGCTTGCAAGCTACGGACAGTCTGCATATGAAAAAGAATATAACGGAGGCATGGGGTCCAATGGTCTTACGTCGGCCCGTCATGACGTATTCTGCAAGATACTCGCCGAAAAATATCCTGAGAGTTTCGATGCCGCAGTCCCGTCAGAGCTTGTTTATTCCGGCACGATGAATCTGCTCGACAAAGTAGAAGGCACACCTCTGGATGCCGGCAAACTGGTGCTTTCCCCTACCCGTACTTATGCTCCTGTCATCAAGAAACTTCTTGACACCATGCGTAGCGACATACACGGTATGGTACATTGCTCCGGAGGCGCACAGACAAAAGTCATGCACTTTGTAGACCGCAAGCATGTCGTAAAGGACAATCTGTTTCCAGTACCGCCGCTGTTTGACATGATACAGCGTGAGTCAGGCACCGACTGGAAAGAGATGTATAAAGTGTTTAACATGGGTCATAGAATGGAGATATATCTGTCTCCGGAACATGCTTCCGAAGTAATAGCTCTGTCAGAATCCATGGGTATTCCCGCGCGCATAGTAGGCCGTGTTGAAGACAGCGACAGCAACCGGCTCACAATTATCTCGGAAAAAGGCACATTTGAATATTGATTCCGCCGTGCAGGTATATGAGAGGTCTTTTTGCAATCGCAGCTGTCGCAATCCTCACGACATTGGCCGTAGCATGCAACGGTAGAAAAGGAAATTCGCAGGAAGACCATTCGCCCGGCGAGCTTCCCGACACATTGCGTGTAGGTACTCTTTACAGTCCTACCTCCTATTTTATATATAGAGAGGAGAAAATGGGCTACGATTATGATCTGATGATGTCTTTCGGCGCCGACAAAGGTATTGTCATAGACCTGCATGTGGCGCCAAGCCTTCCGGCACTGATAGAGATGCTCGACTCCGGAGAAATAGACTTGGCCGCTTATGAAATACCGGTCACAGCCGAATTTCGCAAGCATATCATGCCGTGCGGCCTTGAAAACATAACCCATCAGGTACTCGTACAGCCGAAAGGTAAAGACCGCATCACCGATGTGACCCAACTTATCGGCAAAGAGATTTATGTCGAAGAAGGTTCAAAGTATCAGCACAGGCTGAACAATCTTAACGATGAGATAGGTGGAGGTATCATAATACATACGGTAGATCAAGATACTCTTATTACCGAAGACCTTATCGAGATGGTATCGACGGGTAAAATACCGCTTACAATAGTTGACAGCGATGTGGCACGGCTCAACCGTACTTACTACAACTCCCTTGACGTCGGGCTTGAGATAAGTTTCGAGCAACGATCGTCATGGGGTGTACGCCCAGACATGCCTTGGCTGGCCGATACGATAAACGAGTGGTTTATAAAAAGTGAACCCGCACAAATACAGGCACGATTGCTCAAGCGCTATTTTGAGCTAAGCAAGGAGAGTCCGCAGTTCAACATAGATTTGTCAAAAGGACGCATATCGCCCTATGACGAACTATTTAAAAAATATGCAAAAAAAATCGGATGGGACTGGCGTCTCATAGCATCGCAAGGTTATGCTGAAAGCCACTTCGACACGACTGTCGTATCATGGGCCGGTGCACGCGGACTTATGCAGATCATGCCGCGTACGGCAAGGGCCTACGGCTTGTCGGCCGACCGCATAACCAATCCTGAAGCCAACATAAAGGCAGCCGTAGATATAATCGGAGATCTTGACAAATCACTGAAAAAGCATGTGCCCGATTCAGTCGAGCGCCGCAAGTTTGTAATAGCAGCATATAACTCAGGCATAGCCCATGTATATGACGCTATAGCGCTTGCCGGGAAATACGGCAAAGATGCACGGATATGGAACGGCAACGTGGCCGATGCCATACTTATGAAAGCCAATCCCGAATACTATAATGACCCGGTATGTAAATACGGATATTTCCGCGGCAAACAGACAACCGCCTATGTGACAAAAGTAATGGATTTCTATGAACGTTGCCGCAGACAAATACCCCGTTGACATCAATTCCTTAATTAACATAAATATATTACGATTATGAAGAAAAAGTATCTTAGTGTGGCTGTAGTTCTGGCGTTGTGCGCCTCGATGCTCTCAACATCATGCATAGGCAGCTTTGCTCTTACCAACAAACTGCTCGCATGGAACCAGACAGTCGGCAACAAGTTTGTAAACGAACTCGTATTTTTCGCTTTCTGGGTAATACCAGTCTATGAAATATCGGCATTGGCCGACGTACTTGTCTGCAACAGCATTGAGTTCTGGAGCGGTAACAATCCCGTGGCTCAAGGCACAAAGGTGATTGACGGTCAGGACGGACGCTATCTTGTAGAATGCGACAAAACAGGATATACAATAACCAGCGAAAACGACCAAAGCGTAGTGCGTCTTGACTTTGATAAATCCGACAATTCTTGGAGCGTTTCGGTCAACGAAGGCGAAAGCTACAAACTCATGACATTTGTTGACGACACACATGTAAAAATGATAGCTCCCGACGGCGGCATGCAGATAGTAGAACTGTCACAAGCCGGAGTATATGCTTACCAGCAAATGGCTGCCGACAAATACTACGCCGCCCGTTAAAGCGGATATAACATTTTATAACCGGTCTTATGCCTCTGACAGCATTTTTATGGCGTCAGAGGCTATTTTTATTTAGACGAAAGCCGTAACTTTGAATACTCAAAATAAATGAAAACAAATGAAACATTACAGATACATCTTAACTGCGGCTGTATTAACAGCATCATCAGCTTTTTGCAATGAGAAACTGCCGGAGCTGTCAAAGCCGCTTAATATACCGTTGTTTTTGAGTGGAAACTTCGGCGAATTACGTAACAATCATTTCCATTCCGGCATAGACTTAAAGACCCAAGGGCGTATAGGATTGCCGGTATTCAGTGTGGATGACGGTTACGTGTCACGCATAGTGGTATCACCGTGGGGCTTCGGACGTGCCGTTTACGTGACTCATCCGGCATCGGGTCTCACCACCGTATACGGGCATCTCGATTCTTTCTCTCCTAAGATTGACAAGACTATACGCAGAATGCAGTATGAACGTGAGCAGTTCAGTATAGACTGTGAATTTAAGCCTGACGAGTTGCCTGTCAAGCGAGGCGAAACAATCGGCAAAAGCGGCAATGCCGGTTCATCGGGCGGTCCGCATCTGCATCTTGATGTGCGCGACACCTCTACAGGTGAAGCGATTGATCCGCTACCCTACTTCCGGCGTCATATAACCGACAATGTAGCTCCTGAAGTAAGGGCCGTGGCTCTTTATCCCGTGAAAGGTTCAGGGGCGGTAGAGAGCATCGATAAGCCGTCGGTACATACACCTGCGGAGCTAAACAAGCCATATTCTGCGTGGGGAGAGGTAATCCCTGCCATAAAAGCCTATGACCGCATGTCGGGCACACATAATATATACGGGATTAAGTACATGACACTGAAAGTCGACGGTAAAGAGGTGTATAATCGTACAATAGAACGTTTCGATTTTGACAACACACGAGCCATACATACTCTTGTCGATAACGACGCTGTAGTCAACCACGGCTCTTGGATGATGTGGACACTCATTCCCCAGTCGGCACCATTGGACCATATGATCACTTCATGTGACGGCGGAGTAATAAACATAAATGAAGAACGCGAGTATAAATGCGAATGGATACTTGCCGACGAGTACGGCAACACCCGTCGTGTGCCCTTTACCATACAAGGACACGTTAGTGATATTGCCGAAGTCAGTCCTAAGGGCGACAGGTTAGACTACAAAGGACACAATACCTACTCCATCGACGGTATTAAAGTGGATTTTCCTGCAGGAACATTTTATTCCGACATAGACTTCTCGGTAAGCAAAAGTCCATCCGCAGAATATATTACACCTGTATATCACGTAGGCGACCGAGCCATACCGGTCTCCGGCAGCTATAAACTGACAATTGACCTCCCTGACGATACGATAGCCGACAAGTCGAAATACCTGATGGTGCGTATCAACGGCAAGCGGGTAAGTCGCGTTGACAGCCGATATGAGGACGGACGTGTCACAGGCACACCGAGCGCTCTCGGAAATTTTGCTGTCACTACCGATACCAAAGCACCCCGGATACGGCCCGAAGTTCCGGCCCGTTGGGGTAAAACCGGTGTTATTAAAGTGAAAATCAGCGACAATCTAAGCGGTATAGATAATTATCGCGGAGAGATAGACGGAAAATTCGCACTGTTTGAACTTGACGGAAAGACAGGACGACTCAACTTCAGGATGGATGCCTCACGCTGGACACGGGGAACAAAACACGACCTTGTCATCTCTGTCACCGACGCATGCGGCAATACGGCACGGCATGAAAGCAAATTCACATGGTAAAAGGCTCCGCATTCAGTTAACGACTTGAAAAAATTCACTAAGCCGGCCAAATATATTAACAACCGGCTTGGTTTTATAACTTCAATATGCTATCTTTGCCTATATAATATAACACCTAAAAACAACTGTCATACATGGAAAATGAAGATTTGATGAAAGTAGTGACCGAAAAAGCCAACATGTGGTTGGGCGAAGGTTACGATGACGCTACGAAAGCTGAAGTAAAACGTATGCTTGAGGCGGATGATAAAACCGAGTTGATCGACTCATTTTACCGTGACCTTGAATTCGGGACCGGCGGTCTTCGCGGCATCATGGGTGCCGGCAGCAACCGCATGAACAAATATACCGTAGGAGCCGCCACACAAGGGCTTGCCAACTATCTTAAGGTCGCTTTCAAGGATCTGCCCGAAATTTCAGTCGTAGTCGGTCACGACGTACGCAATAACAGCCGTTTATTTGCCGAAATAGTCGCTGACATATTCTCGGCCAACGGTATAAAGGTATATCTTTTCGACAGTTTCCGCCCCACTCCGGAGCTTTCCTACGCGATACGCGAACTCGGCTGTCAGAGCGGAGTCAACATCACGGCATCGCACAATCCGAAAGAATACAACGGATACAAAGCTTACTGGTCTGACGGTGCACAGATTATCGCACCCCATGATGTGAATATCATCGACTATGTAAACCGCATAAACGGAGTCGGTGAAATCAAGTTTGACGGTGATAAATCCAAAATTCAGATTATCGGTGAAGAAATCGACAATAAGTTTCTTGCCGCCATCAAGGGTCTGCAACTCAGTCCGGAGGCTGTGAAGCAATATCATGACCTGAAGATCATATATACGCCTATACATGGTACGGGAGTGGAACTGATACCCGCTTCACTGAAGAATTACGGCTTCACAAATATCATCAATGTGCCCGAGCAGGATATACCCAGCGGTGATTTCCCCACTGTCGAGTCGCCCAATCCCGAGGTGCCGTCCGCAATGGCCATGGCTATCGAAAAAGCCAAGCAAGTCGACGCAGACCTTATCCTTGCATCGGACCCCGATGCCGACCGCATAGGTTGCGTGCTTCGCGATGACAACGGAGAGTACGTGCTCATCAACGGCAACCAGATTGTCATGATTCTTCTGAACTACATCATGACCCGCAACAAGGAGCTCGGCCGCATTACAGGTAAAGAATATATCGTAAAGACTATCGTGACAACCGAGACCATCAAGTCTATCGCCGAACAAAACGGGTTCAATATGTACGACTGCTACACAGGCTTTAAATGGATTGCAGCCGTAATACGCGATAATGAGGGTGTGGGCCGTTATCTTGGAGGCGGCGAAGAGAGCTACGGCTTCTTGGCTGAAGACTTCTGCCGTGACAAGGATGCGGTATCGGCTATATCGCTTATGGCCGAAGCGCTTGCTTGGGCCAAGACCAAGAATATGAACTTCCTGCAGATGCTTCAGGATATATACATTAAATACGGATACTCACATGAAGCCGGCATATCGCTCGTGCGCAAAGGCAAGACCGGTGCTGAAGAGATTGTAGCCATAATGAAATCGTTCCGCGAGAACCCGCCTAAACAACTTGCAGGAAGCGATGTGGTGACTGTCAAAGATTATGCCGACCTTAATATGAAAAATCTTAAGACTGGCGAAATCACCAAGATGGACATGCCCACGACCAGCAACGTGTTGCAGTTCTTTACGGCCGACGGCACAAAAGTATCGATACGTCCTTCTGGAACCGAACCCAAGATCAAGTTCTATGTCGAAGTCAAGGGTGAGATGAAGACCAATGCCGATTATGCGAAAGCCAACAACGAAGCCAACGCTAAAATCGAAGCTATCAAGAAAGACCTCGGCATCGACTGATAATAATAGTATAAAATATTGCGGGCGGCTCGTTAAAAGTCGCCCGCAACTATATACATTAACGACATGGAAGTAGTCTACGAAGACAACCACCTTATTATAGTGAACAAAGCTCCCGGCGAGATAGTACAAGGCGATAAAACCGGTGACCGGCCTCTTGTCGATGAACTAAAACAGTGGCTTAAAGAAAAATATGCCAAGCCCGGCAATGTATTCTGCGGGGTAGTCCATCGCCTTGACCGTCCTGTAGGCGGACTTGTAGTCTTTGCCAAAACGTCAAAAGCGTTGTCAAGGATGAACGAGATGTTTAGAAACGGAGAGGTAAAGAAGACATATTGGGCCATAACACGCAACTGTCCTCCGAAACAGGCCGACACACTCACTCACTACATAACTTCGACCGAGCGCAACAATAAGTCATATGCATCTGATACGGAGAAAAAAGGCTCACAACGTGCCGTGCTTATGTATCGGTACATAGCATCGTCAGACCGTTATCACCTTCTTGAAATAAATTTGCTCACAGGACGCAAGCATCAGATAAGAGTGCAGCTTTCCGCAATCGGATGCCCGATTAAAGGCGATCTGAAATATGGTGACAAACGCAGTAATCCTGACGGAAGCATATCACTGCTGTCACACCGTATAGAGTTCATCCATCCCGTAATCGGAAAACCGATAGACATAACAGCACCGTTGCCCGATGACAACCTATGGAGGGCGATAGCGGCTGACGTTTCAGAGCTATAGCTCATAAAAGCGGGTAAAAGCCTTTATAGTGTATATATGATCGGCACATGAAGCGGTCTCGCGAACCGAATGCATGGCCCACAAAGCCGCACCCATGTCTACGCCACGCAAGTCAATCTGCGAAGTAAGTATATTGCCGAGCGTTGACCCTCCCGCCACATCGGAGTGGTTGACAAAATACTGACACGGCACTCCTGCTTCGGCACATATCGATTTAAACACCGCGGCGGAATCGGCGTCGGTCATATACTTGCAATTGGCATTTATTTTTATCACGGGTCCGCCACCAAGTACAGGATGATTGGTAGGATCCTGTTTCTCTACATAATTTGGATGCACGCCATGGGCGTTATCGGCCGAAATCATAAATGAGTTTGCAACAGCCCTCAGATAGTCCTCTTCATTACCGCCGAGGCTGTCTGTTATGCGTCTCATTATATTCATCAGTACCGGCGATGCAGCTCCTTGTTTTGTACCGGAGCCGGTCTCCTCATTGTCAAATATGGCCATCACACGCGTCATAGGCTGTCCTCCCGCTACATTGAGCAGTGCCGACACTGCGGCATGTACCATAGACAGGTCATCGAGACGTCCTGAAGATATAAATTCATCATTCAGCCCTACCCTGCAGGCTTTAGTCGTATCATACAGCGACAGGTCCATGTCAAGTATGTCTGCCACCTCAATACCAAGGCGCTCTGCGACCGTGCGCATGACAAGTCCGTCTTTCTCCACTGCATTCCTGACTGCACCGATAACCGGCAGCATATCTTTTTGCCTTGACAGAGGATTGCCCTCGTTCACAGCTCTGTTGAAGTGAATTGCCAGATGCGGTATAGTAAGTAACGGTCTGTCAAATCTGACAAGCCGGGTGACAGGATGCAAAGCATCGGTCCCTTTCAGAAGCACTCGTCCGGCAATCGACAACGGTCGGTCAAACCAAGTATATAATATGGGGCCTCCATAAACTTCCGTATTCAGTTTTATTATATTACCGTCAGTAAGCATCTCAGGCTTCGGCTTGATTCTGAAACACGGAGAGTCACTATGAGCCGAAATTATTTTAAAACCGTCATTCGCCGACCCGTCGCCGACAATGAATGCGAATATCGCGGATCCGTTTTTAGTGACATAATACTTTCCGCCCCTATGCAGACGCCAAGCATCGCCTTGTTCAAGTGCCTTGAAACCGGCTGTGTCAAGCATTTTTTTTAGAGTATCTACGGCATAAAAGTTGCATACACTGTCATCAAGAAACCTGCACAGCCCTTCGACTTCGGCATTATATATATTCATAATCTGCTATTCTTTATATTAATATCACAAATATATGAAATGCGCCTTTGTTTTACAATACGCAAATTCATTATTTTCAAAAAAGTTTAAAAGAAATTTGGATAATAAATAAATTGGCACTACTTCGCGGTGTACTAATAAACTAATACACTCATTATGCTCGAAATTGACAACCTCACGTTTAATTATCCGAAGCGGCGCGAAAATGTACTCAATGACTTTTCGCTTCAGCTTGCTCCCGGAGGCATATATGGACTTTTGGGGCGAAACGGAGCCGGGAAATCCACATTGTTATATCTTATATGCGGATTGCTCTTCCCACAGAAAGGACGTGTACTTTACAAAGGAGCCGACACACGTCGGAGACTTCCCGACACGCTGTCTGACATATTCATAGTGCCTGAAGAGTTTACCCTACCGGCTGTGTCGCTTAATCAGTATATAAAAATAAACGGGCCTTTCTATCCGAAGTTTTCGGTGGATGACATGCATCGCCACCTTTCCACATTCGACATAGCTCCCGATATAAACCTCGGAGCACTGTCTATGGGGCAGAAAAAGAAAGTTTACATGAGTTTTGCTCTTGCATGCAACACATCGCTGCTACTCATGGACGAGCCCACCAACGGTCTTGACATACCGGGCAAAAGCGCATTCCGCCGTTTTATAGTCTCGTCAATGCGTGAAGACCAGACCATCATCATCTCCACACATCAGGTAAGAGACATAGACTCGGTTCTTGACCATGTGATAATAATGGACAATCATAACGTACTGTTCAATCATTCTGCGTTTGACATAACCCGTGCATTGAAGTTCGCATCGACACAGGACCGCGACATCATTCAACGCGCCCTTTATACACAGAATAATCCATCGGGAGTCACAGTAGTGCTGCCGAACAATGATGACGAAGACTCACAACTTGATCTTGAAGCGCTGTTTAATTTCGCGCTTGAATCGCCCGGGCTTCTTAATAGACAATTCACGAACTTATTAGACAACTGATCAGTATGTTTTCAATCACACGTTTCGCCGATACATTTGCCAAAGAACTGCGCGAAAACAAGCGCACCTTATTGATGAGAGTATTAGTTATGACCGGTATCATGTGTCTGTTTACTCTGTTTATAGTATTTCAGCAATATGAAAAGTACGGCACAGACCCTGACAGAGCCGCAGACCCTTTATGGGTCAGCATGCTTGGGCTGTTTGTATGGTCGATAATCATATTCGGAGCTATAAGCGCTTCCAATCTGATGAAAGATATGAGCGATCGGCAAAGCCGTCTTTCAACCATCATGTATCCGGCCTCACAGTTGGAAAAGTACCTCGCACGATGGATTATATACATTCCGCTATTTCTTTTAGCGGCATTGGCGGCATGTTTTCTTTCCGACCTGTTGCGTTATATAATATGCCGTAGCGTCATTCCCGGCTCCGCAGTAGCATTAAAACTGATAACTCCATCAGAGTTAACTGATTATATTGAACAATACGAAATGTGGTCAGAGGTAAATGTATTCTGGATGGCAGTATTGTTTTCACAGTCGCTTTTTGCACTTGGCAGTATATTCTTCCAGAAACATCCGGTTGCAAAGACATTTATCGCAGTCATGCTCATAGCGACCGTCTACTATTTCATCGGTTACGGGACATATAGGATTTTCGACTCCGGCTACTGGTATTCCGGTATGATTTCGGGCGAACCATCCATGGGCCTGTTATGGTGTCTTGTCATATTTGGATGCATTATCAACTATGCACTTTCCTACTGGCGTTTCCGCGAAAGCGAGATAATACAACGATGGTAATTCTATAAAGTTTAAGTAGATGACAAAAATTTGAAAACATCAAATTTTGGGGTATAAGTCGAACGCATAAGTATGGTAAAAATCTCTTCCAGACCATACTTGACAAACGACTTTGCCTTTCTTCCGTGTTTCAGAAT